>JBKDDA010000095.1:0-2251 GCA_046313055.1 Synechococcaceae cyanobacterium
CTAGGGGGCCGGCCCCGGCCCGGCCGTGAGCCGCTCCAGGGCCGCCGCGCGCATCGCCGCCACGGGCACCTCCGCCCGGCCGCTCCAGAGCCGCAGCGAGGCTGCCCCCTGCTGCACCAGCATCTCGAGCCCGTCGATCAGCTGGCAGCCCCGCTCACCGGCCTGGCGCAGCAGGGCGGTGGGCCGCGGCGTGTAGATGAGGTCATACACCGTGGCCGTGGCCGGCAGGGCTGCGGCGGCCGGTCCATCGAGGGGGGAGAGGCGGGCGGCATCGGCATCGGCGTCGCTCGCCATGCCGATCGGCGTGGTGTTCACCACCAGATCGGCATCGCCGATGGCCTCCGCCACCGCAGCCCAGGGCAGGGCCACCGCTCTGGCCCATGGCCGGCAGCCGGCACAGAACGCCGCCAGCCGCTGGGAGTCGCGGGCTGCCACCCGCACCTCCGCCAGCTCCAGCTGGGCCAGCCCCGCCAGCACCGCCCGGGCGCTGCCGCCGCAGCCGAGCACCAGGGCCCGCCGGCCGGCCCAGCGGTCCCGCGTGCCCAGCGGCGCCAGGAATCCCTCCACATCGGTGTTGGTGCCCAGCCAGCCGCCCCCGGGTCGGCGCACCAGGGTGTTCACCGCTCCGAGCTGCCGGGCCAGGGGGGTGAGTTCGTCGGCCAGCCGTGCTGCCGCCTGCTTGTGGGGAATGGTGACGTTGGCGCCCACCGCATCGATCGCCTCCAGGCTGCGCAGCAGGTTGGCCAGGTGGTCGTGGGCCACCGGCAGGGGCAGGTAGACCCAGTCGAGCCCCAGCTGCCGCAGGGCGGCGTTGTGCATGGCGGGCGAGAGGGAGTGGCGCACCGGGTCTCCCAGCACCCCCAGCAGCCGGGTGTGGCCGCCGATGGGGAGACCGCTGCTGCTGTCGGGCAGCGAGGATCGGGGAGCGGACATGGTCTGGACGGGGTGGATCCAGCAGGCACGGTACGGGACCGGTTCGGGAACCACACCTCGCCGGGGGTGAGGGCCTCTGATGAGGATGCAGGCATTCCGAATTCAGCTCCTACAGGAGGTGGGAACCCATGGGAAAGGTCGTCGGCATTGACCTCGGCACCACGAACAGCTGCGTTGCCGTGATGGAGGGCGGCAAGCCCACGGTGATCGCCAACGCCGAGGGGTTCCGCACCACCCCCTCCGTGGTGGCCTACACCAAGAACCAGGACAAGCTGGTGGGTCAGATCGCCAAGCGCCAGGCGGTCATGAACCCGGAGAACACCTTCTATTCCGTCAAGCGCTTCATCGGCCGCCGGGTCGACGAGGTGAACGAGGAGTCGAAGGAGGTGAGCTACACGGTCGAGAAGGCCGGCTCCAGCGTCAAGATCAAGTGCCCGGTGCTCAACAGGCAGTTCGCCCCCGAGGAGATCTCGGCCGAGGTGCTGCGCAAGCTGGCCGAAGACGCCGGCAAGTACCTGGGTGAAACGGTCACCCAGGCGGTGATCACCGTGCCCGCCTACTTCAACGATTCCCAGCGGCAGGCCACCAAGGACGCCGGCAAGATCGCCGGCCTTGAGGTGCTGCGGATCATCAACGAACCCACGGCGGCGGCCCTCGCCTACGGGCTCGACAAGAAGAGCAACGAGCGCATCCTGGTGTTCGACCTCGGTGGCGGCACCTTCGACGTGTCGGTGCTTGAGGTGGGCGACGGCGTGTTTGAAGTGCTGTCCACCAGTGGTGACACCCACCTGGGTGGCGACGACTTCGACAAGGTGATCGTGGATCATCTGGCCGACAGCTTCAAGGCCAATGAGGGCATCGACCTGCGGGTCGACAAGCAGGCCCTGCAGCGCCTCACCGAGGCGGCGGAGAAGGCCAAGATCGAGCTCTCCAGCGCCACCCAGACCGAGATCAACCTGCCATTCATCACGGCCACGCCCGAGGGGCCCAAGCACCTCGACATCACCCTCACCCGGGCGAAGTTCGAGGAACTGGCCAGCAGGCTGATCGACCGCTGCCGCGTGCCGGTGGAGCAGGCCCTCAAGGACGCCAAGCTGAGCTCCAGCGAGCTCGATGAGGTGGTGATGGTGGGCGGCTCCAGCCGCATCCCCGCCATCCTCGAACTGGTCAAGCGCCACACCGGCAAGGATCCCAACCAGACGGTCAACCCCGATGAGGTGGTGGCCGTGGGTGCCGCCATTCAGGGCGGTGTGCTCGCCGGTGAGGTGAAGGACATCCTGCTGCTCGATGTCACCCCCCTGTCGCTGGGCGTGGAGAC
>JBKDDA010000096.1:0-11232 GCA_046313055.1 Synechococcaceae cyanobacterium
TCTTTAGATCACTCAAGATCAGGATAACTGACGAAATCCAGCAAGAGTTTCGATGTTGGGGCTTCCCAAACCCTTCGTATCTGGCCTCGATCTAATCGGCAAGAACCAGATCCAACAACAAGCAAGACTTATAACACACAAAGAACAAAAAAGGCGCCCCGAAAGGCGCCCGAAGAATCCAGCCAATAGACAGCCGTGGTATCAGGTGCCCCATGCACCCGTTATGGCACCTGCTGTGGTGATAGATAATGTGCACTTGTCCTGAGTCGTGCCGTTTGCCCGCTGTTCAACACCACTAGCATCAACACCACAACGAAGACCACCAATCTTCGTGGGATCACCAAAATCCGTTGCATTTCTGAGTGTGGCCCCAGCCGAGCAGACAGTGCCACCACCAGTAGCCGTCAATGTAATCGTAGCTGGCAGACCGGTAATCGCGCCAACATCGCCATTGATCGCATTGGCGGCGCATTCCTTGGCGAAACCCTGCATGGCACCGATCAGGGAGCCGGCCTTCGCCTTCTCCTGGGCACCAAGGAAGTTGGGCAGCGCCACAGCAGCCAGAATGCCAACGATCACAATCACGATCATCAGCTCCACAAGCGTGAAGCCCTTCTCCAGGATCGTGCGCTTGCTCTTGCGGGTAAGCATGGCCAGCGCCAGGCGCTGACGGAAACCAGTGCTGGTCATCGGGCGCCGGATGGGCGCCAGGGTGGATGGGGTCATGGCAATTGGGCCGTTACCCGTTCAGAATGGCCTCGGTGGTTGGGGCCCGTCTGCTGCAGCGGGCGGAAGACTGCCTGAGAATTTGCTGAGAACAGCGGTTGACGCCGGCCCAGCCCTTGCCAGGCTGGGCACCATGAGCTCCCCACCGGCCTCCCTGCGCAGCCGTTTGCAGTCGAGCTCGCTGCTGGCCGTGCTCGCCGGCTACGCCGTGCTGCTGGTGGTGAACCAGACCCTGGCCAGCCTGCAGCGCCGCCAGGACCACGAACAGCTGATCAGCGAACTGCAGCGCACCCTGCCCGGCCGCCGCCTGCAGATGACCCGCCTGGAGGCCGACCGGCCCGAACTCAGCGCCCTCGGCCTGCAGTTGACCCTGCAGCCGCCCGGCCCGCTCCAGCCCGCCAGCCTGCGCAGCGACGGCCAGGGCAACCAGTGGCTCGAAAGCACCTCGCCCTATGTGAGCACCGAAGGCCACCGGCTCAACCTGCGCCTGCGCCAGAACGTGACCGCCTCGGTGCAGCGCGAATGGATCGGCCAGCTGCTGCTGATCGCCGCCGCCGGCATGACCAGCCTGTTCACCAGCGGCCTGCTGCGGCTGGTGCTGCGCCGCGGCCTGGTGCGGCCCCTGGAGGGCCTGGGCGAACAGCTGGCCGCCCTCAACAGCCGCTCCCTCGGCCGCAGCCGCCTGCCGGTGGCCGAGCAGCCCCAGGAGCTGCAGCCGATCGCCGCCGCCTTCAACGACCTGCAGACCCGCCTGGCCGCCGCCTGGGAGCGGGAGCGCTCCTTTGTCGACGGCGTGGCCCATGAGCTACGCACGCCGATCACCCTGATCTCCGGCCGGGCCCAGAGCCTGCGCCGCCACGCCGGTGCCGGCCCCCTGGCCCCCGCCCTCGATGAAATCGCCGCCGAGGCGGGCCGCATGGGCCTGCTGGTGAGCGACCTGCTCGACCTCGCCCGCCAGGACGCCGACCGCCTCACCCTCCAGCGCGCCCCCCTCGACCTGGAAGACGCCCTGCTGGCCGTGGTGGAACGGCTCGGTCGCCTGGCCGCCCCCCGCCTGCGGCTCCACGCCCCCCAGGAACCACCCCTGCCCGCCGCCCTGGGCGACCGCGAACGGCTGCAGCAGTGCCTGGCCGCCCTGATCGACAACGCCCGGCGCTACACCAGCGGCCCGATCGAGCTCTACGCCGACCGGCAGGGCCCCTGGCTGGTGCTGCACGTGCGCGACCACGGCCCCGGCGTGGCCGATGGCGAGAAAAGCCGGATCTTCGAGCGGTTCCAGCGCGGTGCCGCCGCCGTGAACACCCGCGGCAGCGGCGTGGGCCTGTCGGTGGTGCAGCTGCTCATGGGCGCCATGGGCGGCAGCGTGGCCGTGGCCGATGCCCCCGCCGGCGGCGCCGACTTTCAGCTGCTGCTGCCGCCAGCCTGAGGGCCTGGATCGCCAGCGTCTGCCTCCGCCGCTCGCACCTCCCCCTCCTTGATCAGAAAGCCCACGCCGCGCACCGTCTGGATCAGGGTGGGCCGGCCGCTGGCCTCGATCTTGCGGCGCAGATAGCGGATGTAGACATCCAGCAGGCTCGGGTCGCCCACAAACGGGCAGCCCCACACCGTTTCCAGGATCCGCTGGCGCGGCTGCACCCGCCCCGGCTCCTGCAGCAGGCAGGCCAGCAGGTCAAACTCCCGCGCACTCAGGTGGATCGGCCGGCCGCCGCGGCTCACCTCATGGCTGGCGCGATCCAGCACCAGATCGCCCACCTCCAGCCGGTCGCCGCCGCCGCTCAGCTGCCCACGACGCAGCAGCGCCCGCACCCGCGCCAGCAGCTCCTCGATCGAAAACGGCTTGGTGAGGTAGTCATCGGCCCCCGCATCCAGCGCCTCCACCCGTTCGCGCACGTCGTCGCGGGCGGTGAGCATCAGCACCGGCGTGGCCATGGCGCTGGCCCGCATCCGCCGGCACACCTCCACGCCGCTGAAATCCGGCAGCGTCCAATCCAGCAGCACCAGATCCGGCGGCTCCGCCCGGATCTGGGTGAGCGCCGCCTGGCCCGTGGCCGCCTCCAGGCAGTCGTGCCCCTCCGCCGCCAGCTCGCCCACCAGAAAGCGGCGCAGCTCCGGGTCGTCGTCGACGATCAGCAACCGGGCGGCGGTCATGGCCCCCAGGCTAAGGGCGCTGCAGCAGGTTGACCGATCTGGTCAACTGGTGGCAGCCGCCCCACCCCCATGACCCTCTCCGGCCGCATGGCCCGCTGGGGCGTGGTGATCGTGGCCACCTACGCCCTGGTGGCCCTGCTCACGCCCCTGCTCATGCACCTGGGTGTGCTGGCCGATGCCAATGCCGGCCTCGACAACCCCATCTACGCACCCCCCTCCCTGGCCCACTGGTGCGGCACCGACCGCCTCGGCCGCGATGTGTGCGTGCGCACCCTCGCCGGCAGCGGCGTGGCCCTGCAGGTGGTGTTGATCGCCCTGCTGCTCGCCCTGGCGGTGGGCGTGCCCCTCGGCATGGTGAGCGGTTACCTCGGCGGCTGGGTGGATCGGGTGCTGGTGCTGCTCATGGATACCCTCTACACCCTGCCGGTGCTGCTGCTCTCGGTGGTGCTCGCCTTTCTGCTCGGTCGCGGCCTGCCCAATGCCGCCGCCGCCCTCTGTGTGGTGTACATCCCCCAGTACTTCCGCGTGGTGCGCAACCAGAGCGCCCAGGTGAAGGCCGAGCTGTTCATCGAAGCCGCCCGCTCCCTCGGTGCCGGGCCCCTCTGGATCCTGCGCCGCTACCTGCTGCGCAACGTGATCACCTCCGTGCCGGTGCTGCTCACCCTCAACGCCGCCGATGCGGTGCTGGTGCTCGGCGGCCTCGGCTTTCTCGGCCTGGGCCTGCCCGAAACCGTGCCCGAATGGGGCGGCGACCTGCAGCAGGCGCTCACCGCCGTGCCCACCGGTATCTGGTGGACCGCCCTCTACCCCGGCCTGGCCATGTTCGTGCTCGTGCTCGGTCTCTCCTTTCTCGGTGAAGGGCTTGAGCAGTGGCTCAGCGGCTCCGGCCCGGCCATCGACAGGCATCGCTGACACCGGCCGACCCCATCGCTTGCCGAACCGCAAGCACCCAGGCCACAGTGGAAGCCCATTGGCCAACACCGATGCCCTGGTGGCTCGATCTGGTGCTGTTGCTGGTCGCGGTGCTGCTGTGGTCACGGGGCTGCACCGCGGTCGACGACACCTGGGGCCTGTTCCAGAAGCTGCTGGCCCTCACGGCGGTGGCGGTGGTGGTGCTGGGCGGCCGCCAGCTGGTGCTCGAAACCCTGGCCGTGCTCTTTGCCCTCTGGCTGCCCAGTGCCGCCCGCCTCGAGCGGCGCAGCGGCGGCTTCTGAAGCCCGCCGCTCAGCAGCGCAGCCGCACCCCCCGCGGCAGCTCCTCCAGGATCTGCCCATCGCTGCTGAGGGCCGGGTAGGGCCGGCCCTGCTGCCGGCACCAGGCCGCCACCTGCGGGTAGGCCCACTCGAACAGCAGGGGCCCATAGCGCTCGGGCTCCACCCCCTCGCCCGCCTGGGGCAGCAGGCCGGCGGCCCGCCGCTGGCGCAGCGCCTCAAACAGCAGCGTGGCCGTGGCCACGCTCACATTCAGCGACTGCACCATGCCGCGCATGGGGATCACCACCGCCTGATCGATCAGCCCCGCCGCCGCCTCACCCAACCCCCACTTCTCCGCCCCCAGCACAAAGGCCGTGGGACCGGTGAAATCACAGTCGCGGTAATCCAGCGCATCGACCCCCAGGTGGGTGCCATACAGCCGAAAGCCACGGTCCCGCAGGCTGGTGATCGCCTCGGCGGCCGAGCCATGGCGGTGCAGCGGCACCCACTTCTGGCTGCCCTGGGCCGTGCTGTTGAAGGTGGGCAGCCGCCCCGGCAGGCACGCCACATGGGCCTCCAGCACCCCCACCGCATCGCAGCTGCGCAGGATCGCCGACAGGTTGTGCGGCTTGTCGACCTGCTCCAGCAGCACCGTGAGATCACCCATGCGCTGGTTCAGCACCGCCCGCAGGCGTTCGAAACGGCGGGGCAGCAGGGGCATGGCATCGACCGACAGATGGCGCCAGGCTGGCACCACAACCGCCGCCCCCCGGCGCCGTGACTTTTGATCAGCAGGTGTACGCCATGGTGCGCCGCATTCCGGCCGGCCAGCTGGCCACCTACGGCCAGATCGCCGAGCTGATCGGCGCCTGGGGTTGCGCCCGCCAGGTGGGCTGGGCCCTGCGCCGCCTGCCCCTGCCCTCCGATGTGCCCTGGCAGCGGGTGGTGAATGCCCGCGGCTGCATCAGCCTCAGCCCCGCCCGCGAAGGCAGCGACTGGATCCAGGCCGAGCTGCTCCGCACCGAAGGCATCCCGGTCGATGGCGCCGGCCGGCTGCCGCTGGCCCGTTACCGCTGGCGGCCGCCGGCGTAGTGGTCTCCGGGCAGGGGCCGCATGGGCGCAGACCCCAGGCTTCAGGGCCTGGCCCTGGCTGGCGCAGCCGGAGCCGGTTCAGCCAGCGGCAGGCCGCCGGAGCCCTCACCCATCGCCAGCTGTCTCGGGCGGCAACGGCGCCCGCAGGCTCCACAGCCCTGCAGCGCCGGAGACGGGGCGGGCATGGGCCCAGCCGGTGGGATCCTGGCCCCATCTCCAGCCCCACCGGCCCGCCGCCGTGACCATCAGCGACAAGTTGTTCTACTGGGTGTTCCAGAACAACCCCGACTGGATCCTGGATCTGCAGCCGGATCTGGCGGCATCGCCCGGCGCGTATCGCTTTTCGGCCCCGGCCCTCAAGGAGCGGGAGCGGCGGCTGGATGGCCTGTTCCGCCCTGCCCAGGAATCACCCCAGCAGCCGGCGGTGATCCTCGAGGCGCAGATGGCGGCCGATGAACGCTTCCTGCGGCGCCTCCACCTGGAGAGCGCAATGCTGATCGATCAGGAGCCCAGCATTGACCACTGGCGGGTGGTGGTGATCTGCCCCCACCGGCGTCTCCATTTCGGCCGGCCCCAGGCGGTGGCGGAATTTGTACGCGAACGGGTGCACTGGATCGAGCTGGAAGCAGCCGCCACCGACCCAGAGGCACCGCCGCTGCTGCGGGCTTTGGCCCTGCTGGTGGAGCCGGAGGAACGGGTGCCGCAAACCAGCGCCGACATCCGCCTGCAAACCGCCGGTACGCCTGAGGCAGCGGCATTGGCCGATGTGATCGCCGCTATCGTGATCACACGGTTCAACGGCCGATCGATACCGGAGCTCTGCGCCATGGGCGGCATCACCCTGGAGGATTTCACCCAGAGCGTGGCGTACCAGGAGATCTTTGGGCAGGGCCGCCAGGAAGGCCGTCAGGAAGGCCGGCAGGAAGGCCGCCAGGAAGGCCGCCAGGAAGGCGAACTGGAGATGGCCCTCCGCCTTCTGCGCCGCCGCTGCGGCTCCCTCACCCCCGAGCAGGAAGGCCGCATTCGCTCCCTGCCTCTGGATCAGTTGGAAATCCTGGCGGAAGCACTGCTCGATTTCCAGGGGCCGGCAGATCTGGTCAACTGGCTGGCCAGGGTGGGCTGAGGCGCGGGCTGGCGCAGCCGGAGCCGGTTCAGCCAGCGGCAGGCCGCCGGAGCCCTCGCCCATCGCCAGCTGTCTCGGGCGGGCTCGCCCCCGCCATCAGGGCGAGAAAGGTCTGCAATCGGGCGCAGTTGGTGGCGGTGGGATCGAGCTGGACTCGGGCGGAAAGCAGAGACGCCTGATGGAGTCGCTCAAGGCTTTCTCTCTGGCGTTCAGCACTCTGAGCCTGGCATTTTCGAGCTTCAGCTGGTCGGTCTCTTTCTTGATCTGCTCGCTGTCTTTCCTCACCCGCAAGATTTCGCTCTCGATCCGCTCGCTGTCGCTCCTCACCCGCAAGATGTCGCTCTCGAGCTGTTTCATGCGCTGCTCGTGCAGCATCTCGCACTGCTCGTGCAGCATCTCGCGCTGCTCGTGCAGCATCTCGCGCTGCTCGTAGCCGGGATCCCGTCGCCAGTTGAGCATCGACAACAACGATCGCCACCGAGGCAGCGATGAGGGGGATCCCCCACTGCTGGCGGATGGGGAGGGTCCGCCCGGCGATGCTGATGTGGTCATAGGAGGGAAAAAGAGCGATCAGGCCGAGGGCAAGGCCGCCGCTGGCCTGGGTGATACCCAGCCGATCCAGACCCAGCCAGGCAGGGGTTGGTGTGCTCAATTCTGGCGCAGCCTGGGGTTCGCTCACGGCTCTCGGGCGGCAACGGCGCCCGCAGGCTCCTCAGCCCCAGTGCCACCACAGGCCCCCGATCGTCTCAGCCCTGCAACGCAGGTCCCAATCCCCGCACCCCCTCAGGGGTGCTGAGTCCCCAGCAGCGCACCGCCTTGCAGACGGCGAATGGCCACCACGGCCGGCCGCGGAGGGGTGCCCGCAGCTGTAGACGGCCAGTTGGAGCCGAGGGGCACATGCCTGATCTGCTCAAAGCTGCCGCCGCTGCGATCCCGCAGGGTGTAAGCCTGCACCTCCTCATCGCCGCTGTGGTGGGTGGCGTTGTCCTCGCCGGGGTGCTGGACCGAGAGAAACAGGGTGGATTCGCTGGTGTCGAAACAGGGCCCGGTCAGCTCACATTCCATCGGGCCGGTGGCAAACAGCAACGGATCTCCGCCTGCTGCGGCCGTGGCGGGAAAGATCCAGCAGGCGTTGTTGCCGAACACATCGGCGCTGCCGTTCACACCGGCCTGGTCGGTGACCATCCAGACGTTGCCGCTGCGGTCGATCGCCAGATTGTCGGGGTTGGCAAAACCCATGCCCCCCTGCCAGGGCACGCCGCCGGTGGCCACGAGCCGCCAGCGGAACGCACCGCCTGGTTGATCCCCCCTGGCGGGAGAATCCTGCAGGCGCATCAACCAGCCATCGAGCCAACTGGTCTCACCGGCCGGGCCGTGGAAGATGGCTGGATCGGCCTGCCCCTCCCCGTTGGATGCACCGGCCGTGAAGGTGATCAGCAGATCTCCCGTGCGTGGATCGAGTTCCGTGTCCTCAGGCCTTGGCGTGGGAGTGGCCCCAACGGCATTGGCGGCAAGGTGAGCATCGATCAGGATCGCCCCGAGCTGTTCATCCCCACGACCGGGATAGAGATCGCCCAGGCTGCTGAAGCGTTCGCGATAGGCGATCAGCTGGGTATCACTCGCCAGCAGCTGGGCACCAGCCTTGCTCCGGTCGCTGTGCGGCAGCGACAGCACCGCGGGTAGATCGAAACGGGAGAAATGGGATGGCGGCAGTGGATCAAGCGGCGTCTGCGGCAGCAGCGGAATCCAACGGCCACCGCCGTCGGCGTCGAACCGTGCGACCTCCAGCCGGCCCCGCTCCAGAAGCCGGGAGTTGGCCGGATCGGCCGGGTTGTGCACGTTTGCAGCACTCACATAGCGGTAAAGATGTCCACCATGGCGATCGCAGCCGGAATACACCACCAGAGGCTCGTTGGCGCGGGCGGACACAGCCACAGCTTCATGGCGGAAGCGGCCCAGAGCTGTGTGTTTCACCAGCGGGCGTTCAGGCCGGCGGGGATCAATCTCCACCATCCAGCCATATTTGTTGCCCACCAGGCCAAAGGGATTACCGAGGCCATCCAACCGTTGACCATCAAACCGGAAGGGCCGCTCCGCCGGCGATGGCGAGCTGCCATCGGCATACACCGCCTCGACCACCTGGCTCTGAAAATTCTCCTCAGCGGAAAGCACCGTGCCCCATGGGGTCTGGCCCCCGGCACAGTTGGCAAAGCTGCCAATGATGCGATCACCGAGTCCGTCGTCGTGACCGAGCCGCTGGCTCCGGCGGAACACCGCTGCCGCCGGGCCGCTGCTGCGCAGTCGCTCGTCTGGTTGCTTCAGTCCGGTGAGACCGCTGATGCGCCGGTCGTAGCCGCCGCTGCGGCGGCGCCAGCTCTGATCAGGGAGACGCTCGATCTCAGCCACGCCGATTCCCAGATCCTCCATGGCGGCGGTGGCCACCTCCAGCAGAGGGCGGCACAGCGGATCGTTGGCTGCCAGAGCGAGAGCATCAACACTGCCACCCCGCGCGGCCAACAGCTCCCGAAGCGGCAGGAAGGGAAGGTCGCGACCCATCACCTGCCTGTAGCCAGCGACCCAGGGGCGGGGACTGATGTATTCGAAGTTGACCGTCAACAACGCCCGCTGGCCCGGGAGGGGCGTGAAGGCGAGGTAGTCGTTGTTGAACCCGAAGCGCCCGCGACCCAGCGGATCACCCCACTGCAGCAGCACCTCACTGGCGTAGCCCTCCGGCAGCAACAGTTGATCCCGCAGGGCCACGCTGGCGTAGACACGCTGCTGATCCACCGCGCTGATGCCATCACCGGGCAGGGGGATGGGGCCGCGCAGGGGTTGAAATGGCAGCCCCCCAGGTCGCCTTCGAGCCGAAGCAGGCGACAGCACCGGCTGGGGGGGCATCACCCCGGCCAAAGCCACGCCAGCGCTGGCAGCGCCCAGGCCAAGCAGCTGAAGAAGCAGCGAGCGACGGGAGATCATGGGCACCAAAGGGCAAGAGCCCCCGGGGTGGACAAGGAAAAAGTCGTCAGGGCTGTGGCGAATGTTGCCGCGGCCTGAATCCCGTAGCCCGGGATTCGAGAAGTCCAGCTGGAAGCCATGTACCTAAACCATGGTCAGTTTCGAGTTCCTAGCTCTTTGAGCCTCTGCAGGCGTTGCTCCAGGTCATGGAGAATCTCCAGGCCGAACATGGGAAGTTCCTGCATTGCAAACAGAAATTCCTCACGGTTCATCGTCAACAGCTCACAATCGCTGATGGCTTCCGCAGTGCCGAACCTACGGTGCTCCGGATCCACCAATGCCCCGATGCCAAAGCAGCTCCCCGGTCCGACTATTTCGGTGCAGTCATCCCCCCAACTGAGTTGCACTTGCCCTGAGATCACACCATAAAGCCTGTCTCCGACTTCGCCCTCCCGGAAGATCACATCTCCTTGACAGACGCGACAGGGAGCACGCTCGCCGGCAAGGGCTGCGATTGTCCTCAGCTCAAGGTTTCCGGTGGATTTCATGGCGATCCAGCACAGCTGCTGTCAACGATCCCTACCATCCTGAAGCCACCAGGGTTAAGAAGGCGCTAACGAGGAAGGGCTGGCGTTACAGAAGTCACGGTGAACACCCCACGCCAGCCGCCCAGGCTCAGCGTGGGCAGCCGTCGCCTGCTGCTGGCGCCCGACTGCCGTCGTGCTGGGAATCCGGCACGGATTGCGTGATCGGCGTCTGAATCAGCTGGGCGTAGCCCGCCCGATTGGAGATGAGGCCAGTGACAAAAGCCAGCGGCTTGTGAAATCAGAACAGAACCCCAAGGGGAATTGCAATGCTTGAGTAGTTTCCGACCGTGATAGCTTGATTTCAAAATCTGTTCCCGTTGGCGAGCCCCGCCTGCTTTGTGCCGATCACCGTGATCGCGGCCCTGGAGGGCCTGCTGCGCAGCGAAGGCTGCGGCCGGAGGTGCGGCTGCTCTGATGCGGGCGCTACCGGGCTTCCCTCGACCAGGCCACTCGGAGCCTTGCATCCGCCACCGAAGCCAGCCCTGCAACCTCCGGGTCCTGGCCCAGCTGCACCAGTGCTGCAGCGATCTCCGCGGCCTCCAGCCTCGGGCCGAGCTGGCACTGTTGCCGGTGGGTGGGGGAGAAGATTGCCACCTTTTCAGACGAGGCGGGCACACGTTGGCGGAACGACCGACCCCAGCGCCCGATCGCCTTGGCCCTACAGCAACGCCCGCCGGATCGTGAGCAGAAAAGCCCAGGTGATGGCCGCACCCAGCACCACCCGCACGGTGCCGGGAATCGAGTTGATCAGCGTGCTGGTGCGCTGGGCGGAGAGGTTGGCCTCGAGGCGCGAGCGGCTGAGGTCGAGGGCTTCCGTGAGCTGGGCCTTCTGCTGCGGCAGGGGGCCTGGGGTGGGGGGCGGCAGCAGGCCGGGGTTGAGGCCAGCGAGCAGGCGCTGCAGCTCAGCTTCTGAGGCGGCACCATTGAGGCGGGTGCGCACCACCGCCAGCTGGTTGGTGGCCTGGCTGATCTGGGCGCTGAGCTGGTTGCCGCTGCCGACCCAGAACCAGCAGAAGCTAAGCAGCTGGAGGGGCACCAGCAGGCCGTAAACGATGGTCCAGCGGGTGGCCAGCTGCAGGGTGCTTGTCTTGAGGCTGCGGGCTTCGTCGCTGTTGTGGCGCAGGTAGGGGCTGGAGAAGCGCAGGAGGATCACCGCCATCAGCAGCAACGGCGCCAGGTTCGCGGCCCCATCACCCAGCCGCAGCCACCACAGGGGGGTGGTGAGGGCCAGTGGAAAGGCACCGCTGACCAGAGACAGCAGCGCCAGCGCCTCCAGCACCACGGCCAGCCGGCCGGCGTGCGCGGCCACGGTGCTGCGCCGCTCCTGCATGCGCTGCTCGGCGCTGGCCGATGGTTGCCTGACCTCAGGCATCAGGCGAGGCGGCGGCCGGCGGCATGGCGCAGCCGC
>JBKDDA010000097.1:0-1225 GCA_046313055.1 Synechococcaceae cyanobacterium
TCGGTGCGGCCGGGGGAGGTGCTGTTCGTGGAGGGGGATCCCTGTGAGGTGATCCGGCTGGGCCCCCGGGCCGCCACCCTCTGGCGCGACCGCGACAACGCCGAGCTGGTGATCCCCAACCAGCTGTTCTTCACCAGCACCACCACCACCTACACCGGCAGCGACCGGTTGCGGCGCAGCCAGGTGCTGGTGGGGGCGGCCTACCGCCATGACCCCCGCCGGGTGATCGCCCTGCTGGAGGCCACGGCGGCCGCCACCCCCCGGGTGCTGGCCCAGCCGGCGCCCCGGGGGCTGCTGCTCACCTACGGCGATTCGGCCATCCAGTACGCCCTGCGCTTCTGGATCGCCAATCCGATGGACAACGTGTCGATCTGCAGCGACGTGCAGGCGGCGGTGTGGCATGCCTTTCGCGAGCAGGGCATTGAGATTCCCTTCCCCCAGCAGGTGCAGCACCACCGCGGCGAGCGACCGACCCGCCCGGACGATGTAGCTTCACTCATGCCGCCGCCCGACGCATGATCCTGCTCAAGATCAGCAACTCCTCCGAGATTGTCGCCTCGAAGCTGGGCAAATTTCTGGAGAGCCTCACCCCCGACGCCCTCGATGAGCGCCAGGTGGAGGATGTGGTGGTGCGCACCCTCTGCCAGAAGTTGAGCGAGGAGGGGCTCAAGGGCGAAATCGCAGCGGTGCAGGGCCTGGACCTGGGTGACGAGAGCGACCTGGTCATCCACGAGCGGTTGCACGTGCGCCATCAGCGGCGGTTCTGAGGTCTGGGCCATGCCCGATTGGCTGGCGATTCTGCTGCCGCTGCTGCTGGTGAGCTACCTGCTCAATCCAGGGGCTGAGGATTTCCGCTGGTTTTTGCGCCTGCGGCGGCCCCTCTGGCTCACCTTCGAGCGCTGGATCCCCGTGATCTGGCTGCTGATCTACGGCTGCTTCTACGCCTCGGCCCTGCTGGCCTGGCGGGCCGGGGCCGGCGGGGGGCTGATGGCGGCCTATCTGCTGCTGCTGGTGATGGTGCAGGGCTACACCTGGGTGATCTGCCTCACGCGCCGCCTGGCCAACGGCACCCTGGTGGGGGCCTGCGGCTGGGGGGTGGGTGTGGCCCTGGCGATCGGGGCGGCCCGGCACTCGCCGCCGGCGGCCCTGCTGTTGCTGCCTTATCTGTTGTGGAGTCCGGTGGGCACGTTCGTGACCTGGCGCATGCAGCGCCTCAACCGCTGAC
>JBKDDA010000098.1:0-41237 GCA_046313055.1 Synechococcaceae cyanobacterium
GGTGCTGGTGAAGAACAGCTGGTTGGGGATCACCAGCTCGGCGTTGTCGCGGTCGCGCCAGAGGGTGGCGGCCCGGGGGCCCAGCCGGATCACCTCACAGGGATCCCCCTCCACGAACAGCACCTCCCCCGGCCGCACCGAGCCTTCGAACAGCAGCCACAGGCCACTCACGAAATTGGAGAACACCTCCTTGATGCCGAAGCCCACACCCACCGACAGACCGCCGGCCACCGCCAGGATGGCGGTGCGGTTGAACCCCAGATGGTCGAGGGCCCACACCACCCCCAGGCCCACCGCCAGGTAGCGAAGCATGAGTGCCATCGCCCGGCGGGTGCCGTCGCTGGTGGCCAACCCGCGCTGCAGCACCAGGGCCAGCCCATCGGCCGGCAGGCGCGAACCGACCACCATCAGATAGACGACCATGCACGCCACCGCCAGCTGGCCCAGGGTCACCGTGGAGCCGAACCAGCGGCCCAGGCTGATCAGGGCCAGATCCGCCACCCGGCCCCCATGCTCCAGCACGATCAGCAGCACCACCACCAGGTAGGTGGGACGGATCAGCAGGGTGTCGAGCTGCTGCAGGTCGCGGGCCCTGAGCACACGGGCCAGGGCCACCCGCAGGCACCACAGCCCCACCCAACCCGCCAGCAGCCACCAGGCCAGCACCAGGATCCCCTGGGGCAGCCCCGCCAGGGCCAGGGGGATCCGGCAGGCGGCCAGCAACACCAGCATCAGCAGATAGCGCAGCCAGCGGCTCCGCCGGGGCCAGCCGCGCCAGCGCATCCATCCGCCGGCCAGCAGCACCAGCAGCACGGCGGCGAGCTGCAGCTGCACCGGCCCCCGCTCCAGAAAGCCGCCCAGGGCGGTGAACTCCAGCAGCAGGTCGGCCATCAGCGCCCGCCCCGCAGTGTGGCGATCACCTGATCCGCCGCCGCCGCCGGATCCAGCTCACCGAAGAGCAGGGCCACCAGAGAGGCCTTGATCCGCTGCTCCTGCTCCGGCAGCAGCCGCGCCATCCAGGGATCGGGCGGCAGGGCATCGGCCTGGGCCTGGGCCGCCAGCAGCACCGCCAGCGGTGACGACTCCGCCGCCGGCGGTATGACCTGGCGATTGGCCGGCAGCAGATCGAGGCTGGAGAGGGTGATGGATCGCTGGATCAAGGGGCTGACCACAAAGGAGGCCAGGATTTCGGCGGCCTGGGCCTGGCGCGGGCTGGAGCTACGCCCGAACACCAGCACCCGCTGCAGTGAGGTGGGGCTGGCGGCACCGCCGGGCCCTCCGGGCAGGGGCGCCAGCCCCAGCCGATCCCCCAGCCGGCGGCGGAGCGGCATGATATTGCTGCTGCCACAACTGATCCAGTCCAGGCTGCCGTCGGCCAGCTGGCGCAGCAATTGCTCCTGGTTGGCGTAGAAGGTGACCCGCTGCTGCAGATCGGCGGCCAGCAGCCAGGTGAGCCAGTCGCGCACCCGGCCACGGTCGGCGGCATCGGGCGCCCTGCCGGCGGCCGCGGCCGTGAGGGCCGGCAGAGCGCCGGTGGCGCCGCTGGTCCAGGCCAGGCCCCTGGGCTCCAGAGACAGCCCCACCCGCAGGCCGCCGCTGGCGGCGCTGAGCAACGCCGGCAAGGTGGCCGGGCTGGTCTCCAGCCGGCGGCGGTCGTAGCAGGCCAGCTGGGGCCGCAGCACCAGCGGCAATCCCAGCAGATCGCCGCCCGGCAGCTGCAGCTGCCGCAGCATGCCCGGGTCGAGGGGGGCCAGCACCGACCGGGGAAAACGCAGGGACCGCAGCAATCCACGGCGGTGCAGCTGCACCGCCGTGCTGTCGTTCACGTTGATCAGGTCAGGCGCCAGGCCGCTGTCCTGCTGCTGCTGCAGCTTGGCGGCCAGGCGCTCCTCCGGAATCGCCTGCAGCCGGATGCGCACGCCCGGGTGCAGGGCCTGAAACACCCGCTCCAGCTCGCCCATGCGCTGCCGCAGCACGTCCTGCAGGTCGGAGGTGAGGGTCTCCTCGCTGCTCACGCCGTAGGCCAGCACCAGGGTGGTGGGCAACGGGCCTGCCCGCTGCCCACCGCAGCCCGTGAGTGCCAACGCCAGCACCAGCGGGGTCAGCGCCAGCAGGGGCGGGCGTCTCACGGGCACAGGCGGGCCACTGCGGCCATCGGCGCTCAATCGTCGGGGTAAAGCAGCCCGGCCAGTTCGTCGGGATCCACGTCGTAGACCCGGGCCAGGGTCGTCTCGATGGCGCTGGTCACCACATCCGGCAGAAAGCGCATGGCGTTGAGGGCATCGTCGGCGATCTCCTCGGTGAGCAGCGTCTCCCCACCGAGCTTCTCGTCGTTGATCACGGCCATCACCCAGCTCTGGTAGGCGGTCACCAGATCGGCAAACTCGAGCTCCGGGTCGTTCAGATCCAGGGCCATCGGCGTCTTGTGCGACGTTGCTCCTGCAGTTTGCCCGCGGCTGGTCAGGATGGAGCCAACACGGGGATGCCATGACAAGTGAGCGGCTGTTCGCCTTCGCCCTCGATGAGCTGGTGCGTGCCCACCGGGACAGCTTCGCGCCGCTCTGGACCCAGGAGAGCTGGGCCAAACTGATGATCTGGCTGGCCCTCAACTGCGGCTGCAGCGGCGATCGGGCAGGGCTTGAGGCCTTCGCCGAAGCCCTGGCACCTGCCCTCAGCGGCCACATGCGCCGGCTGTTCTTCCGCCGGGAATTTCCCGATCTGGGGGTGCAGGTGCTGGCCGATCCCGCCGAGACCCTGGCCCTGGTGCTCAGCGACCCCGGCGGCAATGGGCCCCTCACGACGGAGCGGGCGGCCGCCGCCCTGGGACGCGCCCAGCTGCAGCAACGGCTGACCCAGGATCAGGGGCTGTGGCAGCTGCAACCCCACATGGTCGCGATTCCCTGGGTGCCATGCAGCTGATCGGCCGCTACCGCAACGCCGGCTTCGAGGCCGTGGCCGACGGCGTGATGGCCTTCTTCGATCGCCGCAGCGACCTGCAGCGCCCCGGCGTGGCCTTCGGCCCCGGCGGCGGCGAACCCGCCAAGGTGTCGACCGACATCAGCCTGGTGGCCATCGACCGCAGCGACCCCGAGGCCTTCGCCCTGGCGGAGGTGATCCTGCGGGGCGTGAACGCGGGCCTGGAGCAATGGCTTGCCCAGCGGCCCCTGTGGCGCCGCTGCTGCCCGGAACAGAGCCTGTTCGTGAACCCGATCTTCAACCTGCAGCGCTACGCCCCGGGGGAGGGCTTCCACAGCTGGCACTGCGACTGGGCCACCACCGAGGAGGCCACCGAGCCGATCCGCCGGGTGCTGGCCTGGATCCTGTACTGCAACACCCTGCCGGAGGGCGGCACGGAGTTCCACTGGCAGAACCATCACGAGGACGCCGAACGGGGCAAGCTGGTGATCTTCCCGGCGGGCCTCTCCCACATTCATCGCGGCCGCGTGAGCCGCAGCCACACCAAGACCATCGCCACCGGCTGGATCAACGCGGGCGACGCCGGCGCGTTTCTGGAGCGCCTGGGCAGGGCCCCAGGGATTGACTCAGGCGATCCTTCGTGATTAATTGGGCGATTCTTTGAAGAGTCGCACGTTTCAGCGCAGCACCCCGACAGCCGCATCTGCCAGATGTCAACCAGGCCGCGAATGGACAACGATTCCTCTTCCTTTTCCGTCGCAACAACTCCGCAGCCGGAGCCCCGTTCTCCGGTCCAGGATCCAGCCCTGCTGTCCCAATCAGCCCTTGCCGCCGACGGATCCCAGTCGGCGCCCGAATATTCAGTGATCGTCCCGGCCTACAGGGGCAAGGCCACCATCCTGGAGTGCGTTGGCTCTCTGCAGCAGATGGCCACAGATCTGAATCTGGAGATTGTGGTGGTGGAAAGCTCCGGCGATGGCAGCGCCGAGCTGGTTCGCGAGCGCTTTCCGGAGGTGCGGGTGATCTGTTCACCCAGCCGGCTCACGGCGGGCCAGTCCCGCAATCTGGGCATTCACCATGCAAGGGGCCGCTGGATCTTCTGTGTCGACCAGGACTGTCTGGTGCCGCACGACTGGATTCCGCGGCTGCTGCAGCATCTGCAGCAGCCAGGGGTGGGGGCGGCCGGCGGATCGCTGGCGGTGGCCAATCCAGACAATCTGAGTGGCTGGTGCGTCTACTTTCTGGAGTTTCTCAACCATTTTCCAGGGCGGCGGAACCAGGTCAAAACCAACAACTTTCTAATCGGTGCCAACAGCTGTTGGCGGCCCGAGGTGTTCACCCAGCTGTCGTTTCCGGATCAGACCCTTGGCGAAGACCTGCTGCTCAGCGAGATGGTGAGAGCCCAGGGTTACGACGTGATCTACGATCCCTCGATCACGGTGCGGCACCACAATCGCAGTGGCTGGTCTGAATTTCGCCGCTACTGCCTGGCCATGGGGAAGTCAGCTGCCAAAGATCAACGTCGCATCGGCGGCTTCAGGATCAACCTGGTGAATCGCTGGCCATTGCTGATCTTTGCGGCGCCCCTGATGATCCTGCCGCGGATCGGCTGGGCCCTGCGCTCCGCCCCACCCCCCTACCTGCTGCGCTACCTGCTGCTGCTGCCCTGCTGCTTCTACGGCCAGCTGGTCTGGGCGTCCGCCTTCCGGGCCACATTGCTGGCCGATCATCTCGATCCCCGGAACACCTGAGGTCCATTCATTGCACCCCATGCTGGTGCTCACCAACTGGCTGCCCCTCCGGCAACGCACACTCCGACATTTCGCCCCTGGTGCGCCACCGAAACCCGCTGGCGTGCAGGTGTTGCACAACTGTCTGATCATGCCCGGCAGTGGGGGCCTGCACAACTGCGCAGGCCAGCCGATCGAAGATTCATTTCTGCAACGGGGCCAGCCGTCGGCAGGCGAATTCCCCCATGGGCGACCCGAGCCCGTGGCCCCCGCCGACCGCCAGGCGACCGCCGGGCCATGGCCTGCGGCCGTGTTTCTGCCGGCCACCGATTTCAGCCATTTCGGCCACCTGCTCACGGAAACGGCAGCCTGGCTGTGGCCGTTCCTCGATGCCGACAGCAATCCCCTTCACTGGGCCGATCCGTCCACGACCGTGCTGGTGGGGCCAGGGTCCGGCGCCAGCGATGCCACCGGCCCCATTGCCCGGCTGCTCGGCCTGCCCCCCGGCCAGGTGCGCTGCACCACCTCGCTGGAGCAGCCTCTGGTCTGCAGGCGGGTGTTTCTGCCGGTACCAAGCATGATCAATCGACGCTGGATCGCCGAACATCACTTCAGTGCAACCAGGCGGATTGTGGAAGAGTGGTTTCAGATTCCAGCCGATGAGATGGAGCGCCATCAGGCCATGGCTCTCGATTCCTCATCATCGGAGAAGGTGTATCTGAGCCGCAGCAGGCTGCCACCTGAACTGCGCCGGCTTCAGGGCGAGCAAGGATTGGAGCAGCGGCTGCTGGCCAGGGGCTGGCGGATCATTCATCCAGAACTGCTGCCAGTCGGAGACCAGTTGCGCACCCTGGCCGGGGCGCGGGTGATCGCCGGCGAAGTGGGCAGTGCCTTTCATCTGTTGATGGTTTTCGGCAGGCAGATGGCAGCCAAAACGATCATCACGCTGGGAGTGCATGGCGTCATGCGTGATCCACGCACGCTCACGTTCATCGAGCAGCTGCGCCGTCAGCCGGTCCGTTTCCACCACCTCAGCTGCCTGGGCTTCAGCCGCCGCCGGCACTGCCCTGGGATCAGCAGCGGCTCGGCGATCGTGCACGACCGGCGGCTGCTGGCCTCAGCCGAGCGGATCGCGCAACGCCTGCAGCGGATTGCAGAACGGCCATGCAACTGATGGCGTCGGCGCCGACGGTGCCGGCCTGTCGCTGGCCTCCAGGCTGATGTAGCCCAGGCGTGTGCGCAGGGGAGCGAGCAGATCCTGGATCAGGCGCACCTCCTGCAGGGTGTAGAGGTGCTGATTGGTGCCGGCACGTCTGGGGTCGATCTTGCGAATCAACTCGCAACCCACCGGCGCCACACCCAACCAGCTCGCCACCTCACGGGTGGCTGTGCCCGGATCCCGCAGGATGTCTTCAAAGCGGAGTTCGAGCACCCGCGAGGGATCCAGATCGGCCAGTCCAGCGAGCGCGAGGTTGACCTGATGCAGGGTTGTGCAGGCCATCCGCACGCCGGCAGAGTCGCTGAGCAGGAGCTCCAGGGGCCGGCCCATGGCGGCATAGGCGGCAGGCAGGGTGACCCGGCCGATCTGGTTGTCGAGCCGGGCGGTGAGGTGGGTTCGCCGCAGACAGGTGGAGAGCGGATCACGCAGCAGATGCAGGAACCGGGCCTGGGGAAAGGCCTGCTTCAGTTCGGGCAGCACGAACACCGATTCGGGCAGCTTGAAACCCCAGAGGCGCGGCGACCCGGCTGAGCGCCACATCGCCCGGGCCGCTTCATGGATCTCGGCCACCGTGCGCCAGCCCTCGGCCTGCAGAGCCGGCCGATAGCGGCGCAGCACGGCCCGGTACAGCGCCGGCACCATGTCCATGGCATCGCCCGAGATGTTGAGCGCATGGCCCAGCTGGACGCCCAGATCGAGGGCCAGATCGGCCAGCAACCGCGAGGCCCCGCCACCCTTGGCCAGCAGGATCACCGGGGGCGGCAGGTCCAGCGGCTGGCTCGGCACCACGGCAGCCGGCCGCTGCCCGGCCGCCCCAGCCCACTTGCTGAGGAGATACTCGTGGGCCAGAGAGGTGTCTGCCAGGGCCGCATCGCTTCTGATTTCCCGTGCTTCCGGCGAATCAGAGGGAATCACAATGGGCTTACCCGTGGAATCAGCAGCCAGGCGCACAACCGGGGCGCGGATCACCTGACTGGACAAGCCCAGCCGGCGGGCAGCGGCAGCAAGGTCGACGCCGACACCGGCAATTGTGGCCAACCCTGGATCACAGCGCAGCTGATCACGGCGGCGAACAACCACCAGATGGTCCGAGACGCGCTCGACTTCGGCGAAACAGCGGCCCAGCAGCGAATCATGGTCTTCATAGGGATCATTCCAGCAGCCGATCGTCTGGAACGGCCCATCAGCATGCAGACGCCACTGCCCTGCCACACCAAGCACTCCCCAGGCAATGCCCTGCTCAGCAAGGGCATCAATGGCCAGGCTGAAATGCTCCTGCCATCGTGGCGGCAGCATCACATCTTCGGCCACAATCACCACCAGATCCCCACCGGTCTGATCCAGGCCTTCATTGATCGCCGAACCGATGCTGTCGTAGGCAAGACCAGCCCGGTTCTGAATGATGATCAATTCATTGCGGGGATCACGCACACAGTCCGACTGCAGAAGATTGTGCAGCAGACAATCCGTCACATGGACCACGACAAACGTGACCGGATGGATCTTCTGGCCGGCCAATGGCCTCAGATCCGGCTGACGCCGGCCCATGGGAACTCCCAAGGAGCGCGCGATCTGCACCAGCCGCCGCCGGTAGGCCTCGCGGGCCAGCGGCAGGCCGCGGGACGCCTCGAGAGGCAAAAACAACGGAAGATCCCCAACGAATCCGAGAAAATTTTATGGCGCGGATCCGGATCGTCCAGTGCTGGGCCGCCGCGAACCGATGGGCCGCTCCAGCAGGGTGAGGTACTGCTCCCGCACCAGCCGCGACTGGGCTGCGATCGTGGGCACCGCAGGGGCCTGGGCCCGCAGCTGGGCCAACTGGTCAGGCCGCTCGATCAGATCCAGCAGCACCCGCCGCAGATCGGCCGCATCGCCGATGCGGAACAGGCGGCCGTCGACCCCATCACGCACCAGTTCGGCCATGCCGCCCCCGGCGCCGGTGATCACCGGCACCCCGGCGATCTGGGCTTCCTGAATGGTGAGCGGTGAGTTCTCGTACCAGATGCTGGGCACGATGATGGCGTCGAGCCCCGCCAGCAACTCGCCGATCCGGGCATTGTCGTAGCGCCCGTGCACCACCACCCCATTGCCGGGGTCGGCCGTGAAGCGGCGGAAGTGGGCTTCCGACACCGGGCTGCCGAAGCTGGAGCCGTGCAGATGGAGCGAAGCGCGATCGCCCAGCCCCTGGAAGGCCTCGATCAGCACGGCGATCCCCTTGTGGGCATGGAAGGCACCGATGTAACCGAAACGCAGGCGGCCATCGGCCGCCGGCTGGTGCTCCGCCCGCTGGAAGTGGGCCATGCCGTAGCGGATGTGCACCACGCGTTCCGCCGGCAGGCCGCACCCCACAAACCGCTGGCGCAGGTAGTCGCTGGGGGCGATGAACAGGTCAGTGCCGGTGAAGATGCGGCGGGTGCTGCTGAAGAAGAACGACCGCTTGGCCGGCACATCGGTGACCAGAGGATGGCCCAGCAGCCGCTCGGCCACACCGACCGCCGCCCGCAGCAGCATCCGCCGGCGCGGATGCGGATAACTCTCGGCGAAGGTGCGCCAGCGGGCCAGGGATGGCACCCGCGCCGCCACCAGCGGCCGGCCGCCACCCACCACCCGCAGCATCTGGGGACAGCAGGCCTCGAAGAAATCGGGGTCGCTCTTGCCGCAGAGGCTGCCGTCGCTGCGAAGCAGCAGATTGTTGGGGCAGATCAGGCCGTAATCATGCAGGGTGTACACCACGGCGGCGCCGCCGCTGGCAGCGAGGCCCACCAGATCATCGCCCAGGCTCAGATAATTGTGAAAGTGAACAATCTCAGGTCTGAACTGCCTGAGCACACTGGCAAAAGATTCCACCAGAAAACGATTCGGCCAGTCGGCCTGGCGGCCGTACTCACCGGCATCAATGCAATGGAAGGTGCTGATTCCGTGGTCGTTCCCCTGCTCCAGGCGGCGGGGTCGCGCCGGCTGCGTGTTGGAGATGTGAAAAACCGCGACCGCATCACCACCGGCGGCCAACTCCAGGCTGAGATTTCGGCAATACACCTCGGAGCCCTGGGAGGAGAAAGGCGGAAACTGGTGATTGACCTGGAGGATGCGCATCGCGGTGACCGGCGGGGCGGGGAGCGGCTTGGAACCCCAGGCAGTGGTTGGCGTACCAGCATAATGGCTGCCTACCAGGCGGATCCCAGATCACCTGACCAGACCGCTGGATGTGCCGTCAGGACAGGCCCTTGTTGGCCCAGGCGAAGGGCACTCCAGGATCCGGGAGTCCAAGAAAAGGGCAGAGCTTTTCATAGCCTTCACCAGCACAGATATTCATACGAAGAACATTCTTTTCGGCCGCCAGAAGCTGCTCCATCGTGCGGTTATGCCGCCGCAGCCTGGCCAGCAGTTGCCCAGACTTCTCAGTGGATCCGAAGAACGCCCGGTAGGACCTGAGCCACGACGCCTCATCCCGCTCCAATAACACGTAGTAGGCGCCGGGAAAACGCTGCTGAAATGCCTCCACGAAGCTCGGCAGCGACCAGGGCAGGTCATCGAGGCTGTCGAACCGCTCGGCCACCTCCAGGCAGCGGTGCAGCTCACCGCGCACCAGGGCCGCATGCAGATCACGGTCGTAGCCGTAGTGGGAGTAGCCCAGCGCTCGCATGGCCCTGGCGAATGATGTGGTGCCGGTTTTCTGATAGCCGACACACAGCACCCGAGGTCGGCTGCCATCCCGATGGCTGCGCCAGCAGCGAAACTCCCGCAGGGCCCTGCGGCTGGGCCTGGTGGTCTCCATCGCCCGCACAATCGGGCTGAGAATCCATTCGTGGGCCATCCGGCTGGGGGGAACGGTCGCAATGGATGGTGCCGCACCACGCCCCTTTGAGACCATGGACAGCAGCCCCCGCCGTGCCCGCCGTGCCCGAGGACAACCTCCCCAAGACCTACGACCCGGCCGGCACCGAGGCCCGCTGGCAGCAGGCCTGGGAAAGCGCCGGCGCCTTCCATCCCGATCCGGCGGCACCGGGTGAACCGTTCTCGGTGGTGATCCCGCCACCGAACGTGACCGGCAGCCTGCACATGGGCCACGCCTTCAACACCGCCCTGATCGACACGGTCGTGCGCTTCCAGCGGCTGCGGGGGAAGAATGTGCTCTGCCTGCCCGGCACCGACCACGCCTCGATCGCCGTGCAGACGATCCTGGAGAAGCAGATCAGGGCCGAAGGCGGCAGCCGCGAAGACCTGGGCCGCGAGGCCTTTCTGGAGCGGGCCTGGGCCTGGAAGGCCGAGAGCGGCGGCACGATCGTGGGCCAGCTGCGCCGCCTGGGCTATTCGGTGGACTGGCGGCGGGAGCGCTTCACCCTTGACCCGGGCCTGAACCGGGCAGTGGTGGAGGCCTTCGTGCGCCTGCATGGGCAGGGGCTGATCTACCGGGGCGAATATCTGGTGAACTGGTGCCCCGCCTCCGGTTCGGCCGTGAGCGACCTGGAGGTGGAGATGAAGGAGGTGGACGGCCACCTCTGGCACCTGCGCTACCCCCTGGCCGACGGCCCCGCCGCCGACGGTTGCGACCATCTGGTGGTGGCCACCACCCGGCCGGAAACGCTGCTGGGCGACACCGGCGTGGCCGTGAACCCCCACGACGGCCGCTACGCCCACCTGGTGGGCCGCATGATCGCCCTGCCGCTCACCGGCCGGCGGATCCCGATCGTGGCCGATGCCCACGTGGATCCGGCCTTCGGCACCGGCTGCGTGAAGGTGACACCGGCCCACGACCCCAACGACTTCGCCATCGGTGCCCGCCACGGCCTGGCCCAGATCACGGTGATGGCCAAGGACGGCACGATGAACGAGCAGGCGGGCCGCTTCGCCGGGCTCGACCGCTTTGAGGCCCGCCAGGCGGTGGTGGCGGCCATGGAGGCCGAAGGCCTGCTGGTGAAAACGGAGCCCCACCGCCACAGCGTGCCCTTCTCCGACCGGGGCAAGGTGCCGGTGGAACCCCTGCTCTCCACCCAGTGGTTCGTGAAGACCGAGCCCCTGGCCGGCCGCTGCCGCCAGGCCCTGGAGCGCTGCGAGCCCCGCTTCGTGCCGGAGCGCTGGGCCAAGGTGTACCGAGACTGGCTCACCGACATCCGCGACTGGTGCATCAGCCGCCAGCTGTGGTGGGGCCACCGCATTCCGGCCTGGTTCGTGGTGAGCGAGACCGGTGGTGTGATCACCGAGGCCACCCCCTACGTGGTCGCCCACGACGCGGCCGAGGCCCGTGCACAGGCGGAGGCCGCCTACGGCGAGGCAGCCACCGGGCGGCCCCTGCAGCTGGAGCAGGACCCCGATGTGCTCGACACCTGGTTCTCCAGCGGCCTGTGGCCCTTCTCCACCCTCGGCTGGCCGGGCGAGAACGGTGCCGCCGGCGGCCGGGGCGGCGAGGAACCGGCCGACCTGGCCCGCTGGTACCCCACCAGCGTGCTGGTGACCGGCTTCGACATCATCTTCTTCTGGGTGGCGCGGATGACGATGCTGGCCGGCGCCTTTCTGCAGGAGGGGGAAGCGCCCAGCGGCGGCCGCGACACCTGGATCCCCTTCCGCGATGTCTACATCCACGGACTGGTGCGCGATGAGAACAACCGCAAGATGAGCAAATCGGCGGGCAACGGCATCGACCCGCTGCTGCTGATCGAGCGCTATGGCGCCGATGCCCTGCGCTTCGCCCTGGTGCGCGAGGTGGCCGGCGCAGGCCAGGACATCCGCCTCGACTACGACCGTAGGACCGAGACCTCCGCCACGGTGGAGGCGGCCCGCAACTTTGCCACCAAGCTGTGGAACGCCACCCGGTTCGCATTGCTGAACCTGGAGGGGGAAACGCCGGCCAGCCTGGGCGCTCCCACCCCGGCCGACCTGGAGAGCGAAGACCGCTGGATCCTCTCGCGCCTGGCCCGCACCGCCAGCGAGGCCGCCGAGCTCTACGGCACCTATCGGCTGGGCGAGGCCGCCAAGCTGCTCTACGAGTTCGCCTGGAATGAGCTCTGCGACCAGTACATCGAATGGGCCAAACCGCGGCTCGCGGGCCAGGATCCCGCCGCCCGCCGCAGCGCCCGCCGGGTGCTGGCCTGCAGCCTGGAGGCCCTGCTGGTGATGCTGCATCCGCTGATGCCCCACCTCACCGAAGAGCTCTGGCATGCCCTCAGCGGTGCCCCGGCAGACAGCTTCCTGGCGCTGCAGCCCTGGCCCAGGCCGGCGGCTGCCTGGCGCGACTCGGCCCATGAGCAGGCCTTCCAGTTCGGGATCGAGGCGGTGCGGGCCATTCGCAATCTGCGGGCCCTCTCGGGGGTGAAGCCCAGCGAGAAACTGGCGGTGGGCATCCACTCCGCCAGCGCCGAACGGCAGGCATTCGTGGCCGCCAACCAGGAGAAGATCAGCCGGCTGGTGGGGGCCTCATCGCTGCGGTGGGAGCCCCAGCCCAGTGGCGGCCAGCTGCTCGGCATCGTCGACAGCGATGCCCAGGTGGGCCTGGCGGTACCCCAGCAGAGCCTGGAGGCCCTGCGCGCCAGGTTGGAGAAGGATCTGGCCCGGGCCGTCAAGGAGGCCGCCGGCCTCAGCGGCCGCCTGGCCAACCCCAGCTTCGCCGGCAAGGCCCCGCCCGAGGTGGTGGCCGAATGCCGGGCCAACCTGGCGGAAGCCGAAGCCCAGGCGGCCCTGGCCCGCCAGCGGCTGGCCGATCTGGGCTGAGCAGCGGGGCAGCAGGGCAGCAGCCGGCTCAGCGGCGACCGGCCAGCACCGCCCGCAGCTTGCACTGGAGGATCAGGCCGGCACTCACCAGGGTGATGGCATTGGCGGCGATCAGCGGACCGTCGCCCCGCAGCAGGCCGTAGATCCCCCACAGGGCGATGCCGCTGGTGAACAGCAGATACATGCGCAGGGAAATGGCCGCGGTGTCACCACTGCGCAGGGTCTTGATCGCCTGGGGCACGAAACTCACGGTGGTGAGCGTGGCGGCCAGATAACCCAGCAGGTCCGTGATTCCCATCAGGCCAGGGGCCGCCAACGGTTCAGTTCCATGCGCAGACGTTCCCGCACCAGGGGCCGCCAGTGGATCCAGAGGGCTCGTCGCCGCAGGCGGTTCACGGCCAAGGCCACCTCTCGCGCCGCCGATTCACCCTGACCCTGGATCGGCGCACACCCGGCCTGGGCTGCAAGCCAGGCCAGCGACTCGGGCGAGAACCGATACATGTCCTGCTCAGTGCGAATCACAGTGCCTGCGCCGTCTTCGGCGGCGGCGTATTCGGCCGCGCCGCCATCGCCGGGGCCACCCGGATCATCACCCAGATCAACACCAAAGCGTTCGTGGATCCGGGCGCGCTGTTGCTCCACATAATCAGCCACAGGCGCCATGACAGCCGGATGAAAACGAAGTTTTTCACCGGCCAGAGACTGCATGGCATGAATCAATGCATTGGTCTGTCGCACGGTCGGAGGGTCCGCTTCCCTGCAAAACTTGGCATAAGCATAGAAGAAACGGATGGCATCCAGGCTGATGCCATCGTTGCTGCGGGGCACGGAGGTGCCCTGGCCATCAATGCCAACCTGGGCGCAGAAGTCATGCACCGCACAGCCCTGCTCAAGCACCCGCCGCCGGAAGGGCCGGATCAGGAGATTCGACTCACCGAACGCGTCGGCCAGGTGGTCCAGCTTGCGCAGATAGTCGGACTGCCTGAGCACGAGCCCTTGCTCAGGAGACACCAAAGGGTTGTGGCGCATGGTGCCCCACTTCACATTTTGCTGAAATGAGCTCTCCAGCCACGACCGGTAGGGCCTGAGATAGGCGATGACCCTGACATCGAAGCCACCATCGTGGATCAGGGCTTTCAGCCTGAGAAGCTGGTTCCGGGTCAGATGCCAACAGCCTTCGCCAGAAAGAATGGGAGTGCGATTCAGCTCCTGGGCCCGCCGCAGCGATCGCAGCAGATGCTTGACGTAGCGCGCGCGCATGCGGGCTGCCCGTCGCGGGCTCACGCGGTTGCGGCGATGGACCCAGTAGCTCTCCGGCTGCTCAAGGCCGATGGTTGACAGAGCACGGGTGCCATTGACCTCGCCAAAGTGAATATACAAGAAATTGGGATCACTCAGGTGGCGGCAAAGATACTCTTGGATCGAAGAAGTGCCCGTCTTTGGCATGCCTACATGCAGGATGCATTGACGCATTGCTTCAGCCGTCTTTCTGTTGATTATATCATGATTACTCCCCAGTTCAGGCCCTCTGACGATGGGGCTGCCATGGCCACTGTTCAGATGCGGTGGCGCCAGCGGCCGCGCTCCCTGCGGATCCGCTGCCGCAGCAAATATCGCCAATGGATGCGGACCACCCGGCGCCGCAGGCGATCCACGGCTGCCGCCACCTGCCGGGCCAGCGCTTCGCCCTCGCCGTGCAGCGGCTGGCAGTCCGCGGCGGCAGCCAGCCAATCCAGCGATCGCTGCGAAAAACGAAACAGATCGGCCTCCTCGCGAATGCCCCTGGAATCCGTCTGCGGATCGCCACTTTGAGCACGCAGATCAATGCCGTGGCGCTCGAGAATGGCGCTGTCTTGACCAGCCAGCTGGTCAGCGATGGACTCCACAACCACAGGGTGCAGGCGCAGCTTGCCGCCGCCCAGCTCCTGCAGATGGTGGAGCAGGGCGGTGTGCTCACGAATCGATGAACGACCCGGCTGATGCGCATACTTTCGATAGGCATAAAGAATGCGCAGGGCATCCAGGCTGAGCGCGTCGTTGGCCCGATTCACGGGCCGGCCGACCACCCTGATGCCGGTCTGCGCGCAGAAATCCTGCACAGCGCAACCAGCCTGGAGAGCATCTCGCCGAAACAGGCGCACCGTCAGGTTGGGAAAACCATAGACAGCTTCCAGCACTTGAAGACGCGAAACATAATCATACTTGGCCTCATGATGCACACCTTGATGCATGAACTCCGGGTCCAGAGTCAGCGAACTGCAATTGGTCGACCACTTGATGTTTTGCTGAAACGAGCTCTCGAGCTGCGATAGATAGGGCCTCAGATAGACCAGCACCCGGGCTTGAAAGCCCTCTGCGGCCAGCAGATCCCGCAATCGCTCATGGGCATCTTGATGAAAGGCCCAGCAGACTTCAGCCGAAAGAATGGGCAGCCGCTGCTGGCGCCGGGCCTGGCTGAGACCCCGCTGCAGCTTGCGGCGGTAACGACCGGCAAGCCGGGCCAGGCGGTCGCCACTGTCGCCATTCCAGCGGAAGGCCCAGAACTGCTCAGGCCGCTGCAGGCAGAGGGTCGCCAGTGCGCGGGCGGCATTCACCTCGCCAAACCCGAGATAGAGAAAATCAGGATCACGCAACTGGTGAAACAGATACTCCTGAATCGAAGAAGTTCCTGTTTTTGGCATGCCAACATGCAGGAGGCATGGTCGCAGAGGCTGGTCGGAGCTGCTCACACTCACGGCATTGGACTGGAATGGAACTGACCACCAGCTCAATCAACCCCACCGACCTTAGCGGCCTGCCAGCTCGGCCCCCAGGCCCAGGCCATAGATCTGGTCATCAGCCGGCCGGGTGATGCCCAGCTGCTGGCGCCATTCGCTGAGCGGCCGCTCCCAGCCCTCCTCCCAGGGCACCGCCGCCAGGCAGGCCGCATCGAGGCCGATGGCCGCACCATGGGCATAGGCCCGGCTCAGACCCTCAAACTGGTCGCCACGGAAGCGAAAGCTGCCCAGCTGGGCGGCGCTGGTGAGCAGCACATAGGCAGGAAAGCCGATCTGCACCGCCGTGATCGCCAGCACGCCCACCTCCCCAATGGCACTGGTGCCAAAGCCAGCCACCACGTGATGGATGTCGTGGGTGGTGGCGATTCTCTGGGTGAGCCAGAGCTCATCGCTGTCGGTGGGCCGTGGACGGAAGAATTCCGGGTCGTAGCCGAGGGCACGGATCAGCTGGGCGTAGTGGAAACCGAGGCTGCCCTCCGGCAGCTTCAGCATGACCTCGATGTCGGGCTGCATGGGGGGATAGCGCTGATCGATCAGCGCTGCCCCACCCGGCTGGGCACGGAAGCGGCGCACACACTCAGCCATCAGGTGGCTACCCAGCAGGTTGTCCACCAGATCACCCACCGACGACAGGTCACCGCCACTGCGACCGATCGCCGCCAACAGCCTCAGGTTGTTGACGGTGCGCAGCAGTTCCGAACAACGGACCATGGCGAGATCGGTCAGATAGGGACCCATCATCAGCCTGGGAACGGCGGCGATCAACACCCGGGCAGTCAACTTGCGCGGATCCCGAGACCCGTGATCGGCAACCGCAAACCGTTGCGGCGAACCGTTGCGGCAATCCCTTGCGGCCGTCCGTTGCAGCGCCGCCGGATGGCGTGTAGGGTGCCGGAACCCAAGGGATGAATGTGGGCCTGAGATCGTGGACGCAACGCTTGATCGGGCGTGCAGACTTGAGCAGCGTGCGTCAACCGAATCAGCGCTGCATTCTGGTGCTCGGCATGCATCGAAGTGGCACCAGCTGTCTCACCGGCTCCCTCCAGAAGCGTGGCCTCACGCTTGGCGAAGTATTCACTCAGAATGCGTTCAACGCCAAGGGAAATCGGGAAAACAGAAAAGTGATGGGCCTCAACGACGAGGTGCTCGCCGCCTGCGGTGGCGCCTGGGATCGCCCGCCGGAACAGCTCAGCTGGAGCCGTGGCATGGAGCGAACCCGGGACCGGCTGATCACCTCGCTCCGCCGGTCCGCTCCCCAGGCATGGGGTTTCAAGGACCCGCGCACCCTGCTCACCTTGCCCTTCTGGCTTGAAGGATTGGTTGACCCCCAGTTTGTGGGCACCTTCCGCCACCCGATGTCGGTGGCGCGGTCCCTGCAGAGCCGCGGCGATATCGCCATCCAGAATGGCATTGAGCTGTGGTATCAACACAACATCAGGCTGATCGATCTGTGGGAGCGTCAACCTTTTCCCTTGCTGTCATTTGACGTTCCGGCAGAGGAATATGAACACTCCATCATTCGTGCCGGCGATGAACTCGGCCTGAGCCGATCCGCCGCAGACGACAGCTTCTTCAACGACTCCCTGCGGCACCATCTGGGCGACGTCGACAGCCACGACTTACCGGAACCGTCAGCCCAGCTCTACGGCCGCCTGCGTGAGATCTACATCAGCTGGAGAGATCAGCCCACGGCCTGCGTGCCGGCCTGACCGGCACCGGTGGCCTCCAGTTCGGCCAGGCCGGCACGCAGGCGCACCAGCCCTTCCTGCAGGATCCCCTCCGAGGTGGAGAACACCAACCGCAGATGGCCGCCCGCTCCAGGCCCGAACCAGCGGGCATCGCCAGGCACCACCGAAACCCGATGGCGCTCCAGCAGCCAGGCGGCCAGCTGGGCCGGGGCCAGCCCATGGTGCGCCACCCGCGGAAACAGCACATAGGTGCCCTCCGGTGGCCTGATCTCCACACCGGGCATGGTGGCCAGGGCCGCCACCGCCCGATCCCGCTGCCGCCCCAGGTGGGCCAGCCAGTCGGCCAGCCAGGCCTGCCCCTGCTCCATGGCCGCCGTTGCGGCCACCTGGGAGAGGGTGGCCACCCCGCTCATGGTGCTGGCGGCCAGGCTGGCCGCCAGCAGTCGCCCGCAACAGGCCCGATCGGGGCAGAGCACGAAACCCACCCGCAGCCCGGCCAGGCCATGGCTCTTGGAGAAGCCATGGACCGTCCAGCAGCGGGCGGCCACCACCGGGTCCAGCGCCGCCAGGCTCAGAAACCGGTGGGGTGGATACACGATGTCGGACCAGACCTCATCGCTGAGAATCTGCAGGTCATGGCGCAGGGCAAAGGCGGCCAGAGCCTCCAGCTCCCCACGCTGCAGCACCCGACCCACCGGATTGAGGGGATTGCACACCGCCAGCAGGCGGGTGCGCGGACCCACCAGGGCCTCCAGTTGATCGAGGGCCAGTTCTCCGGAGAGAGGCGCCACGGCCAACCGGCGCACACGGCCACCGGCAGCCTCCACCGCCGCCTGAAACAAAAAGTCCACCGGGTCAAAGACAATCGCCTCATCACCGGGCTCCAGCAGCAGGCGGCACACATGCCGCAGGCCTGCCGCCGCCCCATCCACCGCCAATATGCGCTGCGGATCGGCCGGGCCGCAGCCCCGCAGCTCGGCGCTGAAGCGGGCGCAGGCCTGGCGGAACGCCGGCAGCCCCTCGGGGGGGCCGTAGCAGAACACCCCCTCCAGCCCATGGGCAGCGATCGCCTGCCGCACCTCCGGGGCCACGGCGAAATCGGGATCGGCAGCCGTGAGGGGGATCACATCCGGCGGCAGGGTGGCCCAGCGCAGGTTGAAGGCCCGCTGGCGCAGGAGGGTGAGCGGCACCTGCCCATCGGCGAACCGGGCTGGCTGGCCGCTCACACGCTGACCGCCGGCCGGAGAGAGCCGCAACCGGCCAGGGGCAGCAGCGGTGCCGTGCCGGCCGGTGGCGGAGACAGAAAACGGTGCTGCAGCTGGCGGCCCTGCTCGATCAACTGGGCGAGCACCGGCAGGCGGCGATCGCTGTAGCAGGCCAGGGCCGTGGACAGTTCAGCCGGGCGGCGCAGATCCACTCCCACCAGCCCCTGGCCGAGGGTCTGGGCATCGGCCAGGGCCGCCGGCACCCCCTGGCTGGTGAACGGCAGCAGCGGATGGGCCGCATCGCCGACCAGCACCACATTGCCGCGGTGCAGGCGGGGCAAGGGATCGAGATCGGTGGTGCGCCAGCGGTGCACCACCCTGCCGCCCAGCCTGGCCAACCAGTGGTCCAGGTCAGGGTTCCAGCCGGAGAACAGACGCCGCAGCACCGCAAGCCCATCCAGCGGCGACACCAGCGGGTAACGGGCGGTGGCCAGCTGGGCATAGAGCACCAGCCGGTCGGCTCCGCAGGGCAGCAGGCCCAGGGCGAGGCCGGCTTCGGGGTCTTCGTATTTGCGGCACTGGCCCTGCAGCAACAGGCCAGCCTTGGGCTCGGGCAGATCCAGCACCAGTTCAGTGACCCGCTCGGGCGTGAGACCGGCAGCGGGAAACAGGCTGCGCCGACATGGGGAGGCCACCCCATCGGCAGCCACGATCAGGTCAGCCCTGAGGCATTGGCCGTTGTCGATGCGGACCTGATAGGTGCCATCGGCCTGGGGCACCAGCCCCAGGCAGCGGCCCTGGCGCAGCTCCACCCCATCGGCGAGGCCCCCCAGCAGGCAGGCCATGAGCTGGCGGCGCAGCACACCACGCCAGCCGTCCAGGTCGAAGCGGCGATGGCGGGAGCCATCGCGATGGCGCAGATCGAAGCCTTGGATCGGCAGGCCCCAGCTGCCGATCGGCACCCCGAGCTGCTCCAGCCCATCAGCGGCAGACGGGGGCAGCAGCAGACCGTGACCCCGCTGCTGGTTACGCGGGTCGGCCTCCAGGATCGTGATTCGCCAGCCGCGCCCCTGGAGGCTGAGGGCAGCGCCGATGGCCGCCACTCCACCGCCCACGATGAGCACCTCGGGAGCGTGGCTGGCGCAGGATGCAGCACTCATGGCGGCGGGTCGGGCAGCACGGAACCCGCAGGCGGTTCCACTAGAGTAGATCCGGCAAGCCGTTCGCAGGTAGCAATAGCTTCAATCCCTGTGGTCGCAAGCCTTTTGCCCGTCGGTCGCCAGAGCCTGGCGATGGTTCTGGCCGGCGTCCTGCTGTCGGCCTGCTGGTTGGTGCTGGTGCACCTGGCCCTGGGGACCCGGCCGCCGCAGACCCCGCCGACAATCAGCCTGCAGCTGCTGGCCTGGCTGCTGGCCGGGCTCGGCACCGGCGCCGCTGTGCTGATCGGCCGCCGCCATGAGCGGCGGCGGCGGCGGCGGGCCCGCATGCGCAGCGCCCGGCGGATCGACCCCCAGACCTCCCTGGCCACGCTCCAGGCCCTGGTGGAGGACCTGGGCCGGGAGCCGGGGCCGGAATCCCGGCCCCGGCAGCTGCTGATGATCCATCTGCATGCCCTGGAGCGCCGCCAGGCCCTGCTGGCCCCCCAGGCACTGGTGGAGGCCCTGAATGGGGTCTGCCAGGAGCTCACCCCATGGCTCGCCGGCCCGGGCGCAACCGGCCCCTACCGGGCATCGGACGAGACCCTGGCCATGCTGATCGGCACGGATGTGGATGCGGACATGGCCAACCACCTGCATGGGAGGGTGCGCCGCTCCCTGGAGGAGTGCCTCGGCATGCACCTCAATGCCGACGACGTGACCATCACCTGTGAAACGGTGGCACCACCTGCCGAGGCGGCCGCCCTGGTGGAGCGGGCAAGGCACACGGCGCGCCGGGCCGCTGGACAGCAGCAGCCGCTCGTGCTCCTGAACGGTGAACAGGCGGAGCAGGACCGCCGGCAGATCACCATCCGCGGGGCCCTGCTGGAGCTGGGCTCCCACGACGTGGAGCTGCAGTTCCAGCCGATCCTGTGGCTGGCCCGGCCGGGCCACCTCGCCGTGGAGATCCTGACCCGTTTTCGCCGGTCACCGCTGGCGGATCTGGGCACCGGGACCGTGTTCGAGACAGCCCAGGAGATGGGCCTGGCCCACCGGATCGATGACCTGGTGCTGGGCCAGTTGCCGGCACTGGAGCAGGAGCTGGGCCGTCGCGACTGGCTGCACGACCGGCTGGACCATGTCACGGTCAACCTGAGCAGCGAGTCGGTGGCCAACGAGGCACGGCTCCAGCATCTGGTCGAGAAGATGCGGGCCCTGGGGCTCGACAACACCCGTTTCGGCATTGAGATCACCGAAACCGCCGCCACCCACGAGATCAGCCGAGGCCTGCAGGTGGTGACCGCCTCGGAACGGCTGATCAAGGAGCTGCATCTCAAGGTCTGCATCGACGACTTCGGTTCGGGCCTCTCCAACTACCAGCGCATCTGCCAGGCCTGGTACGACGTGATCAAGATTGACGGTGAGCTGGTGAATGGCATCAGCAGCTCCTTTCGCCTGCAGCGCTACCTCGGCTCCTTCATTCAGACGGCCCACAGCCTGGGCAAGACGGTGGTGGCCGAGGGGGTCGAGAACCGGGCCGATCTGGCCACCGTGGTGCGCCTGGGTGTCGACGCCGTGCAGGGCTACCTGATCGCCGGCTCCATGGGCCTTGAGGATCTGCAGACCTTTGTGCGGGAGTCCCCCTGGATGCAGGCCGATGCCCTGATGGCCCAGCTGACGGAGATCCGCCAGATGGACCCGCTCACCGGCCCCCTGCCGGCAGCCGATGCCGATCCTGCCAGCGCACCCATGCCCCTGGAGCGTTACATCCTGCACCACTGGTCGTCGCTGCGCAGCTTCGAGGAGTTCGTGCTGCTCTACGCCCAGGAACTCCGCTCCTGGGGCCTGTCGCTGATGCGGCTTTCGCTCGCATTTCTGCCCGCTCAGGATGATCTCCACTGCAACCAGTTCATCTGGACCCAGGACCGGCCCGGTGATGTGCAGAGCCTCGACATGGATGCCAGTTTTCTGGAACGGCCCGAGCATCTCAACAGCCCGCTGCACCACATCGCCACCCGGGCAGCGCTGTACCGCCAGCGACTGGCCTGCAGCCGCGATCCCGAGTTCCGCTTTCTTCGGGAGCTGCGCGCCCAGGGCTGCCACGACTATCTGGGCCTGAGGCTCGACTCCCGTGGGGTGTCGGTGCCGGTGCTCACGATCGCCCTGGCCGGCGAAAGCGCCTTCAGCGACGAACAGATCCAGCGGATCCAGCGGATGGGCAACCTGTTCAGTCTGCTGTTCCATGCCTTTGAAAGCGACCGGGCCCGACGGCTCGCCCTGCTGGATCCGCTCACCTCCCTGCCCAATCGCCGCAGCTTTGATCGCACCTTGCGGCTGCAGGGCATGGCCGCCGAGGAGGCCGGCACCCCCCTGGCCCTGGCCCTGATCGACATCGATCGCTTCAAGGCGGTGAACGACGGCCTGGGGCACGCCTACGGCGATGAATGCCTGCGGCGGGTGGCGCTTCTGCTCACCGAAACCCTGGGCGGCCGGGGGGATCTGGTGGCCCGGCTGGGGGGGGAGGAATTTGCGGTGATCATTCCCGGCAGCGATGCCAGAGCCGCACGCCAGTGCGGCGAGCGGCTGCGGGCGGCGGTGGAGAATGCCGGCCTGCATCAGCCCGCCGGCGGCCGGCCCCAGCCCCTCACGGTCAGCATCGGCATCGCCGTGTGGCGGCCCGGCCACCCATGCGATCCCGACCAATTGCAGCAGCTGGCAGACCACTGCCTCTACCAGGCCAAGCGTGCGGGCCGCAACCGGGTGATCTGCGAAGCCCTGGATCTCACTCAGGGATCTGAAGCATCGGCGCCGTGATCAGGGGTGCGGGCTGCCCCATGGCGGGCGCCGCCAGCTGCACCAGCAGGCCACCCACGCCAAAGCCCGGAGCCACCCCATTGGCGTTGAACCACAGCTCCCCCTGAACCCCCACCAGCGGCGTCGCCCGGGTGGCCGCCAGGGCCCGGGTGGCGGCCCGGCTGAAGGCCACCGGGGCCGGGCCCACCCCCGCAGGCACCAGCCGATCCACCGCCGGATCGAAATCCAGCACCGTGTCCGCACCCTGGCTTGGCAGAACCACGAAACGATCGGCGCCGGGGCCACCGATCAGCACGTCAGCGCCACCGCCGCCAGCGAGGGTGTCATCTCCGCCTGCGCCGTGGATCAGGTCATCGTCGTCTCCACCGCTGAGCCGGTCGTTGCCACCGCCTCCGTCAAGCGGCTCGATCAGCTGGATGGCGCCGATGGCGGCCTCCACCCCGGCGCTGCGGGTGGCATCGCCGAGGGTAAGCAGGCTGGGGGTTCGGTAAGGGTTCCAGGGCAGGGGCAGGCCGCTCGCGCCGGGGTCGAAAGCGGCATAGCTGCGCCGCTGACCCTGCAGCACCGGCGTGTTGGCGGCCATCAGCAGGTAGCGGCCGCCGAACAGCAGCAGGTCATAGGTGGTGAGCGGCACGGTGGAACGCACCAGCCGCTCCTGGGGGTGGCGGCGGAACAGGGCGGCGCCGGTGCCTCCGGTCTGGGACCAGATCCCACTGGTCCAGAAACCCAGCTCGATGCCCCGACCATCGGTCGCCAGCAGGGTGAGGGAGAAACCGGCCCGGTCCGCGCTGGCATGGCGTTCGGCGCGGATCGCCAGCTGGAGCTGCAGGCGCACCCCCCGGGTTGCATCGAGCTGGGGCCACTGCGGATTCACGGGCAGGGGCACCAGCGGCTGGTGGCTGCTCCAGCCGCCCAGCAGGCCATCGGCGGCCATGGAACTGAGCAGCACCAGCGGCTCGGCCGCACCGGGGGGCTGCAGCAGGGGGGCCGCACCGGGCAGGGTGCCCCAGGCCAGCCAGCCCTGCTGCTGGGGGAGCGCACCGCTGGTGGGAACCGCCAGCCGCCAACGGGGAGAACCGGCCATCACAGGCAAACCATCGGGCAGCCATCATCGGTGCAACCGCCCGGCACCGATGGACAGCCACGTCGTGTTCGAGCAGGTGCTGACCGCCCTGCGCACCCCGGGCGGCATGGTGCTGTTCGTGCCGCTCTATGCGGTCTGGGTCACCCTGCTGCTGCCGGGGGTATGGGCATCGATGCTGGCCGGCGCCCTGTACGGCACCTTCAGCGGCAGCGTGGTGGTGTTCGTGGGCGCCTGCCTGGGGGCCGAAGCGGTGTTTCTGCTGGGCCGCAGCCAGCTGCGGGGTTGGGCCCGCCGGCGGCTGGCCGCCAGCCCGAAGCTGCAGGCGGTGGAGCAGGCGGTGAGCCGGGAAGGGGTGCGGCTGGTGCTGCTGACCCGGCTCTCACCGGCCTTTCCGTTCAGCCTGCTGAACCTGGCCTACGGGCTGAGCGAGGTGAGCCTGCGCGACTACAGCCTGGGACTGATCGGCATTCTGCCCGGCACGGTGCTGTTCTGCGGGCTGGGGGCGCTGGCGGGTGATGTGGCCCGGTTCAGCGAGGTGCTCAGCGGCGAAGCCGATGCCGCCACCTGGATTCTCAGGCTGCTGGGTGTGGCGGCCACCCTGGCAGTGGTTCTGCTGGTCAACCGGGTGGCCCGCCGGGCTCTGGCGGAATCGGCAGGGGCAGATCCCTGATGGCGGCCGCCAGCACGAACCAGGCCAGCCGCAGGCGGGCCCAGGGCCCCGGCCGGGCCGCCAGTTCGACGTAGCGGGACCGGCCGCAGGGGGTGCGGATCCAGCGGCGCACGGCGGTCGGCAGGCCGGCGTCAGGCGGAAGGGGGTCCGCCATCAGAGCCGCCGCAGCGAATCGGCCTTGTCCTTGAAGTCGCTGAGCAGCAGCTGCAGATAGGTGACCTTGCGCAGCTTGATGTTGGCGGTGAGCGACATGCCCACTTCCAGGGGCAGTGACTGACCCCTGGGCGTGCGGAAGCAGACATCGCCGTTGACATCCTCGGGGCAGACCATCACCGAGCGGGCCTCCAGCTGAATATCGGCCGGGTAACGGGAGAAGGTCTTGATCTGGTCGGGCGGCAGGGCATCGGAGCCGATGCGGCGCACCCTGCCCTGGAGCACCCCGAAATCGGTGGCGGGGAAGGAATCAATGCTCACGTCGGACATCTGACCGACCGACACGAAACCTCGCTTGTCGCTGGGGACCTCCACCCGGGCCTCCAGCTTGTCGACCGGCACCACCTTCATGACCGGTTCGCTGGTCTGGGCCACGAAACCCCGCACCCTGGGCTTGAGCTCAAACACAAAGCCCCGCTCCGGAGCCCGGATCACCTGATAGCGCAGGTTCACGTTGAGTTCGATCAGCTTGCTGCGCAGGTCGGCCAGCTCACTCTGCAGCTCGCGAACGCCCTGCTGCAGGATCGCCTGCTGGCGCAGGCGATCCACCTGGGCCCGCTCCAGATTGCCCTGCACCTCCTGCACGGCGTTGCGCTGCTGCAGCACCTGCAGCTCCTGGAACGCTCCCTCGCGGTTGAGCACCTCCAGCCGGCGCAGCACCTCCTGCTGCAGCTCAAGCTGCTGGCGGAGCACCTGCTGCTCGGTGTCATTGGTGGCCAGGTAGCGGTTCAGCTCCTCCCGCTTGAGCACCAGTTGCTGCTCCTTGTAGGCAATGGCCTTGGCAATGGTCTGCTGGCGGTCGCGGGTGGCTTCGGTGTCGAGCCGCAGCAGCACCTGACCCTTCTGCACCAGCTGCCCTTCCTTGACCAGCACCTCCTCCACCACACCACCCACCGGCATCTGCACCTCCTTCACCACTCCGAGGGGTTCGAGCTTGCCCTGCACGGTCACGATCTCCTCGGTTTTGGCCAGGGCCAGCCAGCCCAGGCCGAAACCGGTCACGGCCATCAGGGTCCAGGTGATGCTGCGGGCCCAGAAGCGCCCCTGCTGCAGCACCACATCCGTGGTTTCACTGTGGAGCGATTGCTCCAGCCTGTTCTGCGCCCATCGGAAGGGATTCATCTCAGCTGGCCTCCTGCTGGCGATACAGGGCGTAGTAACGACCCCTGAGCGCCATCAGTTCATCGTGGGTGCCGGTTTCCACCACAGCACCCTGATGGAGCATCACGATCATGTCGGCCTTGCGGATGGTTGAGAGACGATGGGTGATGAAAAAGACGGTGGCGTGGACCATCGCCTCGCGCAGGTTGTCGCAGACGCGACGTTCGGTGTCGTAATCGAGGGCGCTGGTGGCCTCATCCATCACCAGCAGGCGGGGGTTGGCGAGCAGGGTGCGGGCGATGGCGATGCGCTGGCGCTGGCCTCCCGACAGCGAGGCACCCCGTTCGCCCAGTTGGGTGCTGTAGCCGGATGACAACTCCATGATGAAATCGTGGGCATCCGCCACCCTGGCAGCCTGCACAATCGCCTCACTGGGAGCATCGGGATTGGTGAGGGCGATGTTCTCGGAGATGGTGCCGCTGAAGAGCAGCGGATCCTGGGGCACGATACCGATCTGGCGCCGCAGCGAATAGAGCTCCACTTTCTGGATGTTGTATCGATCGACCAGAATTCGGCCGCTGGTGGGGGCATAGAGGCGGGGCAGCAACTTCATGAGGGTGCTCTTGCCGCTGCCGCTCTGACCCACCACGCCCACGAAGGTGCCCGGCTCCACCAACAGGTTCACGCTGCTGAGCACCTCGGGGCCGGCCGGATTGAAGCGGAAGCTCACGTTTTCGAAGACCACCTGGCCCTCCACCGGCGGCAGGGGAATGTTGGCCTTGTCGGCCGGGCTCGATTCCTCGGGCGTGTCGACCACGTCGGCCAGGCGTTCAAACGAGACCCGCAGCTCCTGAATGCTCTGCCAGATCGATGACAGCCGCAGCAGCGGCTGGGTCACGTAGCCGCTGATGATGCGGAAGGCGATCAGCTGGCCGAGGGTCAGTTCACCGTTGAGCACCAGGATGGCACCCACCCAGAGCACCAGCAGCTGGGAGAGCTTCTGGAGCACCTGACTGCTTTCATTGAGGGCCGTGCCGGTGATGGTCTTCTCAAAGGTGCGGGAGATGTAGCGGCCGTAGTACTCCTGCCATTTCCAACGGCTGACCATCTCCACGTTCTGGGCCTTCACCGTCTGAATGCCGGTGAGCACCTCCACCAGATGGCTCTGGGTGCGGGCATTCTCCTCGGCAGCCTGGCGGTACTGGCGGCGGAACAGCGGGGCACCGAGCAGGGTGAGACCGATCTGAATGGGCAGCACCCCCAGGGCGATCAGGGTGAGCAACCAGCTGTAAATCGCCATCACGGCGATGTAGATCACCGAGAACAGCGCGTCGAGCACGGTGATCAAGGCCTGGCCGGTGAGAAAATTGCGGATCTTCTCCAGCTCGGCGACCCGGGTGCCGAGCTCACCCACCGGCCGCTGGTCGAAGTAGCCCAGTGGCAGGCGCAGCAGGTGGTCGATCACCTCGGCCCCCAGCCGCAGGTCAATGCGGTTGGTGGTGTCGGTGAACAGGAAGGTTCTCAGCGAACCGATCACCCCCTCCATCAGCGTGACCACCACCAGGGCGATGCCGAGCACCTGCAGGGTGTCGAGGCTCCGCTGGGTGATCACCTTGTCGATGATCACCTGAATCAGCAGGGGATTGGCCAGGCTGAACAGCTGCACCACGAACGAGGCCAGCAGCACCTGCAGCAGCATGCCGCGATAGCGCTTGAGGGCCGGCCAGAACCAGTTCACCCCGAAGCGGCTCTCCGGGGTGCTGACGCTGCGCTCCATCAGGAGCACATCCATGCCCTCGGGAAACCGTTCTTCCACCTCGGCCGGAGACAGCACCAGCCAGCCATCGGCGGGGGAGCCCAGGCGAATGCCGGCGGCATTGCTGGCGGTGATCAGGGCAAAGCTCTTGCCCCAGGGCACCAGGGCCGGGGTCATCAGCCGGGTGCAGGCGGCCGCGGGCACCTTGGCGCCGCTCACAAGCAGGCCGAGCATGGCAGCGATCTGACCGCAGAGCTGCAGATCGGGATTCTGGCCGCGGCGCAGCTTGTCGCGCAGCACCTTCTCGATCGAATCGCGGCGGTAGGGGAGGTCCAGCTGCTTGGACAGCATCTGGAAACAGGCCAGGGTTTCATCGAGCACACCACTGGCCCGCACCAGCTGCAGGGTGCGGGGTGCATCGGTCTGGCCCAGGTCGAGGCTGGTGGGCAGCGGTTGGCTGCCGGCGGCTGGGGCGGCGCCGGCAGCCGCCGAGCTGGTGGCGGCCGGCAGGGAACCCCAGGGATCGGCGGCGGGGTCGGCCGTGGGATCGGGGGCCAGGGCAATCAGCCGCAGGGGCAGGGGCGGCTGGGGCTGGGGCAGGGGGGCGGCGGCGTCGAGGCGGGAGGCCACGGGATGCTGGGGCACGTTGGCACTGGCCAGCAGCAGCTGCTCACCCGGTTCGAGCGTGGCCTGGAGATTGCGGTCAGGCTCCACCAGCCGGCAGCGGCGGCGCAGATCGGCGAGCCGGTCGCGCCAGGCCTCGGCACCCAGGCCGCCGGCACCGATGCGGGCGCTGTCGAGCCGTTGCAGCAGCACATTGAGCTCGGCACTCCAGAGGGTGCTGCGGCAATGGCGACCCAGGGGGTCGTGGGCATCGAGCAGGATCTCGAGGGCAGCCGCATCGGAGAGCACGGCTGCCAGCACCGGCGTGGCAGCGCTCACTTCCTCGCAACCTTCGGCCCGCAGCAGCGACACCATGCCGACCAGCGACCCGGGACCCAGCCGTTCGAGGGTGAAGGGCAGGCCGTCGTGTTCCGCCAGCAGGCGGGCCTGGCCTTCGAGCAGCAGCAGCACCCGATGGCCCACGGCTTCGGCACCGCTCAGGCGCTGGCCCTCCTCGTAGCGCTCAAGGGTGCAGCGGCCGGCAAAGCGCAGACGCTGCTCCGGGGTGAAGCCGGCAAACGGCTGCAGGCTCCAGATCGCATCAAGTGGACTGGGGGTGGCAGATGTCATGCGGAACGGATCTGGGCCATGCGGAGGGCGACCTCTTCGGCCACCCAGTCGTCGAAGAGTTCGCGCGCCATGCGTCGCTGCATGGTGTCATCGAAGCTGGCGGGCCGGAGATTTTCGAGCCGCACCACCAGCCACCACTGCTCGATCTGCAGGGGTGGGCGCAGCTGGCCAGGCTGGGAGGTACGCAGCAGCTCCGCCAGCTGAGGGTGAGCCTGCAGAATGGGCACGGGGCCCACCACGCCACGGGTGGCCTTCTCCGGCCCTTCGGCGTAGCGGGCGGCCAGCTGGGCGAAATCAGCCTCCCCCTCAGCAATCCGCAGGTAGAGCTCCCGGGCGAGGGCCCCGTTGCTCACCCGCAGCAGGCTGTAGATCACCTCATCGAGGGCGTTCTTGCGGGCCAGAAAGCGGTTCTCAGCCCGATGGCCGAACTGCTGCTCACTGTGGATCGCGATGCGGACCGGCAGCTCCGCCTGCCAGATCAGGTCGGCCTCACCGATGCCCTGGCTGCGCAGGTGGGCCTCCAGCTGCTCGCGGGAGGTGATGCCGTGGTGGGTGGACCAGGCCTGCTGGGCCTGGCGGCGCTGCTCCTCAGAGAGCTCGACGGCCTGCACCGCCTGGGCCACCACCTCGCGCTCCAGCAGGGGGGCCAGCAGGCCATGGCGGGCAAGACGAGCCGCCAGCTCACCAGTGAGCCTGACGGGGGCCGAAACTGTGATGTTGGGGACGCCGCGGTCCGCCGAAGCTTCGGACGACAACGAGTCCAGTAGCAACACTGCGCCATCTTGGAGCACCATCGGACGCAAAGGGCGGATGTGTGCCGGCCTGATCACTGGAGCAGCAACCGCCGCAGCCCCTCCTCATCCAGCACCGCCACCTGGAGCTGGCTGGCCCGGGCCAGTTTGCTGCCGGCTTCGGCACCGGCCACCAGATAGCTGGTTCTGCGGCTGACCGAGCTGCTCACCCTGCCGCCGGCGGCCTCGATCAGCTCCTGGGCCTCGACGCGGCTGAGGTTGGGCAGCGTGCCGGTGAGCACGAAGGTGAGGCCCGCCAGCGGCGGGGCGTTGGCCGCTGGAGCCGGGGCAGCGGCGTCGGTGGCAGCGGTCTCGGTCGCCGGCGGAGCCCCGGGGTCGGCGGCCAGGCGGAAGCCGAGCTGCTGCAGCTCCGCCACCAGGGCCCGGTTCGCCGGCGTGGCACACCACTGATGCAGCGACTGGGCGATCTCCGCACCGATGCCATGGATCGCCGTGATCCGCTCCGGCTCCTCCAGGGCCACCGCCATGAGCTCGGCGATCGAGGCGAAGGCACGGCTGAGGGCCCTGGCGGTCACCACGCCCACATGGTGGATCCCGAGGCCATGGAGCTGGCGATGCCACGGCCGGCTGCGGCTGGCCGCCAGAGCCGCCACCAGGTTGGCGGCCGACCGGCTGCCCATGCGCTCCAGGCTGGCCAGCAGGGCTGCATCGAGGCGGTACAGATCGGCGATCGAGGTCACCAGGCCCCGGTCCACCAGCTGCTCGATCAGCTTGCCCCCCAGGCCGTCCACATCGAGGGCACCCTTGCTGACCCAGTGGCGCAGGGAGCCCCGCAGAATCGCCGGACAGCTGCTGTTCACACAGCGGGTGGCGGCTTCCCCCTGCTCGCGCACCAGCGGCGACCCGCACTCCGGGCAGGTGGTGGGCAGGGTCAGGGGCAGGGCCTGGGGTGGCCGCAGCTCCGGCAGCACCCGCACCACCTCCGGAATGATCTCGCCGGCCTTGCGCACCACGATCGTGTCACCGGCATGCAGGTCGAGGCCGGCCAGCCGGTCGGCGTTGTGGAGGGTGGCGCGGCTGACGCTGGTCCCGGCCAGGGGCACCGGTTCAAACACCGCCACCGGCGTCACCACACCGGTGCGACCCACCTGGCATTCCAGACGCAGCAGTCGGCTGGGGGCCTCCTCAGCGGCGTACTTGAGGGCGATCGCCCAGCGGGGGGCCTTCTGGGTGAAACCGGCCTCGGCCTGCAGGGCCAGGTCGTCGAGCTTGACCACCACGCCATCGGTGGCATAGGGCAGATCCCGGCGGTCCTGCTCCCAGCGGGCGCAGAAGGCCTCCACCGCCGCCAGGCCGGGCAGGCGCTCGGCGTTGGGGTTCACCTTGAAGCCGGCCGCCCTGAGCCACTGCAGGGATTGCCACTGGCTGGTGGGCGGGCCCGGGTCGGCGCCACCGGCCGGCAGGTGCAGGGTGTAGGCGAAGAAATCAAGCCGACGGGCGGCCACCACCTTCGGGTCGAGCTGGCGCAGGGTTCCGGCACAGGCGTTGCGCGGGTTGGCGAACAACGGTTCGGCCCGTTGCGCCCGCTCGCGGTTGATCGCCTCGAACACCGGATCGGGGATCAGGGCCTCGCCGCGCACCTCCACCCACTCCGGTGGCGACTCGATCGCCAGCCGCAGCGGCACGCTCTGGATGGTGCGCACGTTGGCCGTGATCTCCTCACCGCGCTCGCCGTCACCGCGGGTGGCGGCCCGCACCAGCACACCGTGCTCGTAGCTCAGGGCCAGGGCATTGCCATCGATCTTCAGCTCGCCCACCATGGCCAGCCGGGGCAAGGGCTCGCCGTCGCCGGGCAGCCGGCCGAGCACCTTCAGCAGGCGGCCGTACCAGGCCTCAAGCTCCTCCAGCGAGAAGGCGTTGTCGAGGCTGAGCAGGGGAATGCGGTGGGCCACATTCTCGAAAGCCGCCGCCGGGGGGCCGCCCACCCGCTGGGTGGGGCTGTCGGGGGTGCGCAGCCCGGGGCAGCGCCGCTCCAGCTGCTCCAGCTCCCGGTAGAGGCGGTCATAGACCGCATCTTCCATCTCGGGCGCATCGAGCACGTAATAGGCCTGGGCGGCGCGGTTGAGCAGGCGCCGCAGGTGCTCGGCCCGCTGGGCGTCGTCGGCCGCGGCCATGGCTCAGGCGGTCAGCTTCTGGATCCGGTCCACCCGCCAGGTGTCCTCCACCCGCACGAAGGTGAAATCGAGGGGCAGCTCCTCCTTGGCATCGGATTTGAGCTTCACCGTGAGCATCAGCTTGTCGTCCTGCAGGCGGGGCCGGCCCGACTTGAGGTTGCGGTACCTGTTGAGCTGCAGGCCCGCCAGAAAACGGATGAACTGCTGGCGGTTCACGTGGGAGCGGTAGTTCTTGGTGGTGAGCAGGTAGGCGCTGTCCACCTGGCCGGAGGCCACCTGGGTGAAGAACTGCTTGAGCAGGGGGTTCACGCCGCGGGCCTGGAGCACCAGCTTCACCGCCGTGAACGTCCAGTAGAGGAGCAGGGCGGAGGCGCCGGCCAGGAGGGCCTTGGTGCCGATGTCCCGGATCAGGCCCATGTCCATGGAACGGTGCTGCGGCGAGGGATCGAGGGCTGATTCTGCAGGACGGGCCGGCCCGGCGGCGAGACGGGGCCGACAGAATGGCGCCATGCCCCTGGAGCCGCTGCTGCCGCTGTTTCACCGGCTCGACCGGGAGCATTTCGACGGCAGCCTCAGCCCCGCCGGCACCCCCCTGGTCACCGTGCGCTGGGGAGATGGCCGCCTCACCCGCACCGCCGGCCTCTACCGCCGGGGGGTGCGGGCCGACGGCAGCGAGCTCTGCGAGATCCAGCTGTCGCGGGTGCTGCTCGAGCCGCTGCCGCGCCAGGCCACCCTCAGCACGCTGTGCCACGAGATGATCCACGCCTGGGTGGATCGGGTGATGGGGGGCCGGGAGGTGCATGGGCCCCTGTTCCGGGCCCGCATGGCGGCGATCAACGCCAGCCAGCGGGAGTTCACCGTTGCGATCCGCCACCGCTACCCCCTGCCGGCCGCCGCCGCGGCCTGGCTGGCCCGCTGCCCCCGCTGCGGCATCACCGCGGCCTACCGGCGCCGGCGCCGCGGCCTGGCCTGCCGGCTGTGCTGCGAACGGCACCACGGTGGCCGCTGGGATGCCAGCTGCCTGCTGGTGTTCGAACCGGCCGGCGCCGGGCCCGCGGGCCCGTAAGGTCGGGGCCAGCCGGCCGCACCATGGCAACGTTTCTGTGGACCCTGGAGTGGGGCGGCCTCACGATCACCCTGGTGGGGCTGGCACGGGAGCGCTGGCTGGCGCACCGCCGTCGTTAGGCTGGGATCAGCCACGGCGCCAGCTCTGATCGACCAGCCACCCGCCGACCTGCCGGGCAGCGGCCAGGCCGACCCCTGGGGCGAACGGCCCCAGCGCGGCAGAAGCGGCGGTGCCGCCGGTCGTCGCCCGGCCGGCAGCCGCTCGGGCGACGGACTCGAACGGCGGCTTGACCAGCTGGTGACCGCCGGCCGCCAGCTGGTGGATGGGGTGGCCGGCACCCGTCCGGGTGGCCGCGGCGGCCGGGGCGGCATCGACGGCGTGGGCCGCTGGGTGGGCGAACGGCTCGACTGGCTGCTTGATGAAGGGGATGACTGGCGCGAACCCTGGCAGGAACGGAGCGAACCTGCCGTGGCGGCGGCCCGGCCGCCGGCCGACGGGCGCAGACAGGCCGGCGAGGGGCGCAGCGATGGCGGTGGCCGCCGTGCGCTGGAGGCGATTTCACGGCGGGGCCGGGCCCCGGCCGATGGCGACTGGCCGGCCGACGACGACTTCACGATCCCCCGCTGGCAGCGGTCCAGCGCGCCACCGGAGGCAGGGCCTGAACCGGTGCCCGGATCCACCGAGCAGCTGCGGGAGGGCGGCCGACCCGTGCCCCGCTCCAGTCGCCGCCGCCAGAGCTGATTAGCGTGGCTCCGAACTGGTTGTTGAACCGATGAGCACCCTGCTGGTGGTGGGTTTTCCCACGTGCGAGGAAGCCGAGCAGGTTCGCCGCGAACTGGCGGCGATCCAGCGGGAGCAGCTGATCAGCCTCGACGACGCGGTGGTGGTCGAGCACGACAGCAACGGCCGGGTGCACCTGCATCAGGCCGTGAACCTGACGGGTGCCGGAGCCCTGGGCGGTGGGTTCTGGGGCACCCTGGTGGGGCTGCTGTTCCTCAACCCGCTGCTGGGGGCGGCGGTGGGCGCCGGGGTGGGCGCAGCCTCGGGGGCGCTGTCAGATCTGGGGATCGACGATGGCTTCCTGCGGGAGGTGGGCGACACGCTGCCCCAGGGCAGCGCGGCCCTGTGCGTGCTGGCCCGGGAGGCGGCCCCCGACCGGGTGATCGAGCGGCTGAGAACCCACGCCCCCCACGCCAGACTGCTGCGCACCAACCTCAGCCACGCCGACGAGGCGGAACTGCGTCGGCTGCTGGAGAAGGCGAGCAGGCAGGCCGAGGGCCTGGGGCAGGCCTGACGGAGCGGCCCACCTGAAAACTGGAGCCCCGTTGCCGCAGCTCGTGGTTCACCGGGCTGATCAGGTCGTTTGGCAGGTCGCCGGCCATTTCCTCAGCGGTGGTGGCCACGCCCACCGGCCCCTGCTGCAGGGCGGTGAGCAGGTCGGCCCAGAGGCCCACCAGGCGCTGGCGGCCAAGGGGTTCGAGGCCCTGCTGCTGGAGCAGGGGTTCACAGCGGTCAGCGTGCCAGAGGGCCTGGTGGTGATGGGAGGGCCGCAGGCGCAGGGCCAGGCCCCGCTCCACGGCGGCATCGGTGGGGTGGCCGGCGGGATCGCGCAGGCCGGCGGCACTGAGCAGGCGACCCACGTGCACGGCAGACACGCCATAACGGCGTCCCAGGTGGGTGAGGCTCAACCAGTCACCGTTGATTTCGGCGGCCATGGGGGGATAAGAGCAGATGCGCCCATGCTGGCCAGAGCACAACTGGCGTCAATCTGTCAACGATTCGCCGTAGGCATCCGTTACAGACTTCACAAACTGTTGTGCTGGAGCCCGGTCGGGGCCGCCGGACCGAGCCAGCGCTCCAGCACTGGCGAAAACACCTCCCGGATCACGGTCAGCTCCCGTCCCTGGCGGAAAAACCGATAGTGGCGGCTCCAATACGGTCCGGGAATGCTGAAACGGTCCTCCAGCCAACCCGCCTGGACCAGGGCCAGGCCATCCACCTCCCGGAAAAGCTCGGCACGGCCGGCGGTGAGACTGCGCCAGATGGGCTGGTTCCGGTCCCGCAGATGGTCGTCGGCCTCCTGGCGGTTCCACCAGCTCTCGGCCCAGCCCAGGCTGACGCCGCCTGAATTGAGCCACACCTGACGGCGCAGCAGGGGTGGGCACAGCTCCGTCACCTCATCGGGGATCAGCGGATCCATGCCGGGGTCATCGGCCATGGCGATCAGCTCAACCTCCACCGGCTGGCCCGTGAGCAGCTGCAGATGGCGGGTCGGGCTGCCATCGCCGAGCAGCATCAGCTTCCAGGCGCCGGTGAGGGTCTGGCCCGCCGAGGCCTCCAGCACCTCCGCCAGCGGGGCCTGCCAGAGAATCCGGGGGGAAGGGAGCAGGGCGCCACTGAGCAACGGAGTGCCCATGGTCAACCGCCGTCGCTGAGGCTGATGCGCCGCAGCTGACCGGCCTGTTCCACCACCGCACTGTCGGCATCGGCGGAGCGCAGCCGCCAGCCGCTGGTGCCGATGCGTTCCCCCACGGCCACGGTGGTGGAGCCATCACCCATCTGAAAGATGGCCGCGGCGGGCCGACCGGGAATCTGCACCACCCCCACCAGCTGGGGCAGGGGCGCCAGCAACCGCCGGGCCGGCGGGGAGGCGGCAGCGGCCTGGGGGGCAGCCTGGGGGACCGCCGGCGCGACAGCCGGCGCCGGTGGCGGCAGGGTGCCGAGCTGCTGAATCCAGTCGGGAGGGGGCGGGGGCGGCTGGTCGGCGGGGGGGGCCGGCCCCAGGGCGGGGGGCGGGGGCACCAGGGCCAGGGCCGCCGGATCCTGCGGCGGCGCACTGGCGGGACCCAGGGCCCGCAGGCGCTCCAGCAGCAGCAGATCCCGCTCCTCCCGCAACGACCGCTGGCTCTGGTGCCACTGGCCGATCAGCAGGGCCAGCGAGCCGGCGGCCACCAGGGCCAGGGCAGCAACGGTCAGCAGCAGCGGGCCCGGAACTGCCGGCACCGGCGCCGGGGGGGCGGCAGGGGCGGCAGCAGGGGCCGGTGGCGGCGGGTCGGCCGCCGGTGCCGCCGCCGGTGGATCGGCCCCCGGCAGATCACAGACCTCAACGTCGATCGCGGGCTGGGGGGAGAACAGACCATTGAGCATCTGTTCGGCCCGCAGCTCCCAGTAGGCCCGCGATGTGGGCATGCCCTGGCCGCGGGTCATCGGATCACCTCCGGGGCGGAGGCCCGGCGCCGGTTCAGCTCCAGCCACAGCAGCAGGGCATTGACATCGGCCGGAGTGACACCCGGCACCCTGGCGGCCTGGCCGAGGGTGCCGGGCTGCACGGCGGCCAGCTTCTCGCGCGCCTCGCGCGCCAGGGTGCCGATGGCGGCGTAGTCCACATCGGCGGGGATCGGCCGGCCGTGCTGGCGGCGCACCTGGTCGATCTGCTGCTGCTGGCGGGCCAGGTAACCGCTGTACTTGAGATCGATCTCGGCCCCTTCGCGCACGGCGGCGGGGAGGGCGGCATCGGCCAGGCCATGGCGCACCAGGTCGGCGCTGTGGAAGCCAGGGCGCCTGAGCAGGTCGGCCAGGGTGATCGAGCCCTTGATCGCGGCGCCCGTGTGGGCTTCCACGGCGGGTGCCACCGGATCGCTGGCCTTGAGGCGCACCGTGGCCAGCCGCCGGCTTTCTGCCGCGATGGCGGCCTGCTTGGCCTCGAACAGCTGCCAGCGGCGGTCATCGATCAGCCCCAGGTCCCTGGCCAGGGGCGTGAGGCGCCGGTCGGCATTGTCGCCCCGCAGCACCAGGCGGTACTCGCTGCGGCTGGTGAGCACCCGGTAGGGCTCCCGCAGGTCGCGGGTGATCAGGTCATCGACCATGGTGCCGATGTAGCTGCCTTCGCGGGCAAAGGTGACCGGCGGCTGACCCCGCAGGCGCCGGGCGGCATTGAGGCCGGCCACCAGCCCCTGGGCGGCGGCCTCCTCGTAGCCGGTGGTGCCGTTGAGCTGGCCGGCACTGAACAGCCCCTCGATCCGCTTGGTCTCCAGGCTGGCGCGCAGCTGGGTGGCGGGCAGCACGTCGTAGTCCACGGCGTAGGCGGGCCTGAGCATCACACACCGCTCCAGCCCCGGCAGGGTGCGCAGCAGATCGAGCTGGAGCCGCTCCGGCAGCCCGGTGGAGAAGCCCTGCACATAGATCTCGGGGGTGTCACGCCCTTCGGGCTCCAGAAAGATCTGGTGGCTGTCCTTGTCGGCGAAGCGCACGATCTTGTCTTCGATCGAGGGGCAGTAGCGGGGCCCCCGGCTGTCGATGAAGCCGCCGTAGATGGGCGTGAGGTGCAGGTTGTCGCGGATCAGCTGGTGGGTGGCGGCGGTGGTGCGGGTGATGTGGCAGGCCATCTGCTCACCGCTCACCCAGGCGGCCGGATCAAAGGAGAAGAAGCGGTCGGCGGCGTCGCTGGGCTGCTCCTCCAGCTGGTCGAGGGCGATGCTGCGCCGGTCCACCCGGGCGGGGGTGCCGGTCTTGAGCCGGTCGGTGCGGAACCCGAGGGCGCGCAGGGCTTCGGTGAGCCCCTCGGCGGCCTGCTCCCCGGCGCGGCCGGCCGCCATGCTGCGGTCGCCCACCCAGATGCGGCCCCCCAGAAAGGTGCCGGTGGTGAGGATCACCGCCGGGGCGGCATACACGCTGCCGAAATAGGTGCGCACGCCGAGCACCCGGCCGATCGCCCCCGCCGGCGGGGCGACTGCGGGATCGGCATCCAGCTCCACCTCCAGACCGGTCACCATGGCCTCGCGCAGGGCCAGGTTGGGGGTGTGCTGCAGCAGCTGCAGCATCTGGCGGGCGTATTGGCGCTTGTCGGTCTGGGCCCGCAGGGCCCAGACGGCCGGGCCGCGGCTGGCGTTGAGAATGCGCTTCTGCAGGGCGGTGGCATCGGCCAGGCGGCCGATCACGCCCCCCATGGCGTCCACCTCGTGCACGAGCTGGCTCTTGGCCGGGCCACCGACGGCCGGGTTGCAGGGCTGCCAGGCGATGCGGTCGAGGTTGAGCGTGAACAGGGCGGTGTGGATGCCGAGCCGGGCCGCGGTGAGCGCCGCCTCGCAGCCGGCATGGCCACCGCCGACCACGATCAGCTCGAACGACTCGGTGGGTGCGGGCGTGGGGGCGCTGGGGGGCATCCGGGATCAGGCAGACCGCCATTCTCCCTGACCCTGGCGCCGGGCGCGGTGATGGCCGCTGCCGCCTCAGGCCGCCAGGTTGCGGAAGCGGGTGAACTGGGGTTCGAACAGCAGCTTCACGGTGCCCACGGGGCCGTTGCGGTGCTTGGTCACGATCACCTCGGTGATGCCCCGGTCGGGGGTCTCCGGGTTGTAGTACTCGTCGCGGTAGATCATCATCACGATGTCGGCATCCTGCTCGATCGAGCCCGATTCCCGCAGGTCGGAGAGCATGGGCCGTTTGTTGGTGCGGGCCTCCACGCCACGGCTGAGCTGGGAGAGGGCCATCACCGGCACGTTGAGCTCGCGGGCCATGCCCTTGAGGCCGCGGGTGATGCGCGACAGCTCCTGCACGCGGTTGTCGGAACCGGAGCCCTCCATCAGCTGCAGATAGTCGATCACCACCAGGCCCAGCTCCTTGCCGGTTTCGGCCATCAGCCGCCGGCAGAGGGAGCGCATCTCCAGCACGCCGGTGTTGGGCTTGTCGTCGATGTAGAGGGGCAGGCGGCCCAGGCTGCTGATGCCCTGGCCCAGCAGCGGCCATTCCTCCTGCTGCAGCCGGCCGGTGCGCAGGCGGCCGCTCTCGATGCCCACCTCCATCGACAGCAGCCGGTAGGTGAGCTGCTCCTTGCTCATCTCCAGGCTGAACAGACACACCGGCAGGTCGTGGAGCTGGGCCACGTTGCGGGCGATGTTGAGCACGATCGAGGTCTTGCCCATGGCGGGGCGGCCGGCCACGATCAGCAGGTCGCTGCGCTGCAGCCCCTGGGTCATGGCATCGAGGTCGTAGAAGTTGCAGGGAATGCCCGCCACCGCCGTGCCCAGGGAGCGGGTCTCGATCTCCTCGAAGGTGCGGGTGAGGATCTCGGCGGTGGGGGTGAGGCCCTGGCTGGGCTTCTCCTGGCTGATGGCAAAGATCATCTGCTCGGCCTCGTCGAGCACCTGCTCCATGGGCCTGGCCTGATCAAAGCCGAGGGCGATCACCTCATTGCCTGAGCGGATCAGGCGGCGGCGCAGGTACTTGTCGTGCACCAGGCGCGCCACCTGGTCGATCGACGCGGTGCTGAGGGTGCGCTCCACCAGCTCCACCAGCCGGTTCTGGCCGCCCACCTTCTCCAGCTGGCCGGTGTCGGCGAGCCAGGCCGCCATGGCGGTGAGATCGGTGGGTTTGCCCTGGCTGTGCAGCATCAGGGCCGTGCGGTAGATCTCCCGGTGGGCGCTGAGGTAGAAGGCCTCGGGCTGGAGCAGATCGGCCACCCGGCCGATGGCATCGGGGTCGAGCAGGATCCCGCCCAGCACCGCCTCCTCGGCCTCCAGGTTCTGGGGCGGCACCGAATCGGGCAGGCCATCGCTGCGGCGGCCGGGGCCGGCCCGCTGGTCGGCGAGAACCGGGCCGCCCTGGGGACCGTTGAGAGGAACACTCACCATGGCGCGGCGAAACGACCGGGTCACCATCCTGCCCCCGGCGGCGGCGGCCGACCAGGGCAACGGACACAAAATATGGGGTCTGCCGCCAGGCGAGACCCCATGGGTGGACCGGGGACCGGTCCGGCGGCCCGCCGTGGGGCCCTCAGTGGCTGACGACTCAGTAGCTGACGACCTCGAGATTCACCTCGGCGCTCACCTCAGGGTGGAGCTTCACCTGCACCTTGTAGGAACCGGTGCGGTGGATCTCCGGCACGGTGATGTCGCGGCGGTCCACCTCCTTCTTGGTGGCCGCCTCGATCGCCTCGGCCACGTCACCGTTGGTGACGGTGCCGAAGAGCACATCGTCGCCGCCGGTCTGCTTCTTGACCGTGAAGCGGCCGATGGTGGCCAGGGCGGTGCGGAAGGCCTCCGCTTCGGCCTTCAGGGCCGCCTGCCGCTCGGCCTCCTTGGCCCGGCGGGCCTCCACCTGGCGCAGCACGGCAGCGGTCACGGGCACCGCCTTGCCGCTGGGAACCAGAAAGTTGCGGGCGTAGCCGGGGGCCACCTCCACCAGATCACCGTCCCGGCCGAGGCTGAGAACGTCTTCGTTGAGAACGACTTGCACACGCTTGGCCATGGTTCAGAGACTGGAGTTCCCGGGTGGTCGGCAGCCCATCACCCTACGGCACGGCCCTGGCTGAGCCGGGGGTCGGCCTGGCGGGGCAGGCGCACCTGGCTGGCCAGGCCCAGGGCCTGCAGCAGGCGGATGTGCTGCCAGGTGAGATCCAGCTGGCCGGGGCCGAAGCCGTGGCGGGCGGAGTGGGGGAAGGCGTGGTGGTTGTTGTGCCAGCCCTCACCGAAGGTGAGCAGGGCCACCCAGAGGTTGTTGCGGGACCGGTCACCGCTGTCGTGCACGGCCTCACCCCAGCAGTGGGTGGCGGAATTCACCAGCCAGGTGCAGTGATAAACGACCACCAGGCGCAGGGGAATGCCCCACAGCACCAGGGCCCAGCCACCGGCACCGGTGGCGCTGCCGATCCAGAAGAGCAGCAGGCCGAGCACCACCTGCAGGCTCAGGAACCACGTGTTGAGCCAGCGGTGGTAGGGGTCGGCGGCCAGGTCGCCGGTGAGGCGGGGCACGGCGGCCATGGCAGGAATCTCCTCGAACATCCAGCCGATGTGGCTCCACCAGAAGCCCTTGTTGCTGTCGTGATGATCCGCATCCGTATCGGAAAACTTGTGGTGGTGCCGATGCAGGCCCACCCAATCGATCGGACCGTGCTGGCAGCTGAGGGCGCCGCAGGTGGCGAGGAAGCGCTCCAGCCAGCGGGGCACCCGGTAGGCGCGGTGACTGAGCAGCCGGTGGTAGCCCATGGTCACGCCCAGGCAGGCGGTGACCCAGTAGAGGACCAGCAGGGCGGTGGCCGCCTGCCAGCTCCAGAACCGGGGCAGCAGGGCCACCACGGCCAGAACGTGGATGACCACCATGAAACCGATGGTGGCCCAGCGGCGGCCGCGCTCGTGGCTGGGAACGGGCTCGCCGCGACGGGGCTGGTGGAGGGCCTGGGCCCGGCGCAGGTTGGCGGCCCCACCGGTGATGGTGGCGGCGGCCCGGGTGTGCCGGGCGGCGTGAACAGGGGAAACGGCCATGAAGGACCGGAACTCTGGGAGATCGGTAAGATCGTAGCAATACGGATCCGTATCAGGTGCCCGATCAGATCGGCGATCGCGATTCAGGCCTGGCCGGCCTCGGCTACCGCCAGCGGCTGGCCGCCGGTCGGGTGGCCTTCGCCCACCTGGTGCGTGTGTGGCACGAGCGCAACGGCTGGTCGCACCGGGTGCTGCCGGCCCTGGCCGACACCCTCGACCTGGGCCGGGTGCACAACTCCCAGATCTCGATGCTGCGCAACGGCAAGCTGGCCTCCCCCGGCCCGGAGGTGTTTCTGGCCCTGGGCAGCGTGAACCGCTGGCTGGCGGCGGCCGCCCCGGCCGGTCGGCTGGGCGAGGCCACCCTGGCCGGGCTGGAGCTGGCCGCCGATGTGCGCGAGGCCCTGCAGGCCTCGGCCCTGCCGGTGCAGGGCGAGGGCGGCGCCGTGAGCGGCCCGGGCGACCTGCTGGAGGTGTTCGTGGGGCTGCGGCCGCCGCCGCCCGCCTTTGATCTGCGCGTGTCCGAGCAGGAGGCCCCGGCCCTGAGCGCCGCCCTGGCCCTGCTCCTCACCGCCGGCCGGCCCTGGCGCCTCTGTCGCGACCAGCTGCTGGCGGCCTACCCGGTGGATCGCCGCCAGCGCCGGGAGCGCTTCGCCGCGGTGATGGCGGGCCAGGCGGACTACAGCGCCATCGAGTTGGAGGCCGAGCTGCCGGATCTGCGGCGCACCCTCGCGGCGCTGGGG
>JBKDDA010000099.1:0-1025 GCA_046313055.1 Synechococcaceae cyanobacterium
GGGCGCGCTGGTGCTCATGGTGTGGCCGCGCACAGGCTTTCCACCTGGGCCAGCCACTGCCCACGCTGCTGGGGCTGGTGGTGGGCCTTGCTGAGCAGGTCATGCAGCCGGGCGCAGAGCAGGGCGAGCGGTTCGAGCTGGCCGGCGGGGCGGCCGAGGGGGCCGGCCAGCAGGGCCAGGTCCGCCGCCACCGCCACCGCCACTGCCGCCGCCTCCGGGGCCGCCGCCGGGGCGCCCTCCAGCCGCCGGCCCAGGTCGATCAGGCGGTCGATCACCCCGAAGCCATCGGTTTTCCAGCCCAGCTGGGGGGCGTAGTCGGCCAGGCCCAGGCGGCTGGCGCAGCGGGCCCAGGCGCTGGCATTGCCCGGCACCAGGTGGTGGGCGGCCTTCTGATACCCCGTGAAGCCCCCCACCGCATTGATCAGCAGTTCCTTGCCCTGGCGCCCGGCGGTGTAGGCGGCCAGCGCCTCCGGCGGATGGAACAGTGCGCTGGCGCCGTAGGCCACATTGATGTAATCGGCCAGCCGGGTCCAGGGGGGTTGGAGCAGGGGCGCCAGCGCCGGCGGCCGGGGCAGGCGGCGGTCGAGGTGGGGCAGCACGGCCTGCAGCACACGCACGGGATCAGGGCCAGCCTGATCGATCCCCAGCCGGCCGGCCATGGCGTGCACATGGCGCCAGCTCCACAGGGCCGTGGCCAGCACCACCGCCTGGAGCGGCACCGCAGCGGTGCTGACGATCAGGTCGTTCTCGATCGCCACGGTGTGGTGGGCGCAGAAGCCCTCCGGGCCGGCATCGGCGGCCTGGGGCAGACACGGCAGCCGGCCGGCCACATCGCCCAGATCGCCGTAGGCCCCGGGCAACCAGGCCAGCGCGAGCAGCCGCAGCAGATCGGAAGCCAGGCAGAGCAGCCCATGGCTTGCCCATCGGGTGCGGGCATGGTCGATCAAGGTCTGCAGGTAGGCCAGCAGCGTTGGCGGCTGCAGCAGCGCCGCACTGGCGGGATCGCCCCAGGCCAGCTCCTGCTC
>JBKDDA010000100.1:0-1941 GCA_046313055.1 Synechococcaceae cyanobacterium
GGTGCTGGTGAAGAACAGCTGGTTGGGGATCACCAGCTCGGCGTTGTCGCGGTCGCGCCAGAGGGTGGCGGCCCGGGGGCCCAGCCGGATCACCTCACAGGGATCCCCCTCCACGAACAGCACCTCCCCCGGCCGCACCGAACCTTCGAACAGCAGCCAGAGGCCACTCACGAAATTGGAGAACACCTCCTTGATGCCGAAGCCCACACCCACCGACAACCCGCTGGCCACCGCCAGGATGGCGGTGCGATTGAAACCGAGATGGTCGAGGGCCCACACCACCCCCAGGCCCACCGCCAGATAGCGGAGCAAGAGCGCCATCGCCCGGCGGGTGCCATCACTGGTGGCCAACCCGCGCTGCAGCACCAGGGCCAGCCCATCGGCCGGCAGGCGGGACCCGACCACCATCAGATAGGTGACCGTGAGCGCCACCGCCAGCTGGCCCACGGTCACCGTGGCGCCGAACCAGCGACCCAGGTTGATCAGGGCCAGATCCGCCACGCGGCCCCTGGACTCCAGCACGATCAGCAGCACCACCACCAGGTAGGTGGGGCGGATCAGCAGGGTGTCGAGCTGCTGCAGGTCGCGGGCACTGAGCACACGGGCCAGGGCCAGCCGCAGGCACCACAGCCCCGCCCAGCCCGCCAGGACCCACCAGGCCAGCACCAGGATCCCCCGCGGCAGCCCCGCCAGGGCCAGCGGAATCTGGCAGGCAGCCAGCAGGGCCAGCAGCAGCGGGTAGCGCTGCCAGCGTCTCCGGCGGGGCCAGCCGCGCCGGCGCATCCATGCAGCGACCAGCAGCACCAGCAGCACGGCGGCGAGCTGCAGCTGCACCGGCCCCCGCTCCAGAAAGCCCCCCAGGGCGGTGAACTCCAGCAGCAGGTCGACCATCAGCGCCCGCCCCGCAGTGTGGCGAGCACCTGATCCGCCGCCGCCGCCGGATCCAGCTCACCGAAGAGCAGGGCCACCAGGGCCGCCTTGATCCGCCGCTCCTGCTCCGGTTGCAGGCGCGACATCCAGGGATCGGGCGGCAGGGCATCGGCCTGGGCCTGGGCCGCCTGCAGCACCGCCAGCGGTGACGACCCCGCCGCCGCCGGCGTGACCTGGCGATTGGCCGGCAGCAGATCGAGGCTGGAAAGGGTGATGGATCGCTGAATCAGGGGGCTGACCATAAAAGAGACCAGGGATTCAGCGGCCCGGGCCTGGCGCGGACTGGAGCTGCGCCCGAACACCAGCACCCGCTGGAGTGACGTGGGACTGGCAGCACCGCCGGGCCCTCCGGGCAGGGGAGCCAACCCCAGCCGATCCCCCAGCCGCCGGCGCAGCGGCATGATGTTGTTGCTGCCACAGGTGATCCAGTCCAGCCCCCCGTCGGCCAGCTGGCGAAGCAGCTGCTCCTGGTTGGAGTAAAAGGTGACCCGCTGCTGCAGATCGGCGGCCAGCAGCCAGGTGAGCCAGTCGCGCACCCGGCCCCGGTCGGCGGCGTCGGGGGCGGTGCCGCCGGCCACGGCGGTGAGGGCCGGCAGGGCACCGGTGGCGCCGCTGGTCCAGGCCAGGCCCCTGGGTTCCAGAGACAGCCCCACCCGCAGGCCGCCGCTGGCGGCACTGAGCAGCTCCGCCAGGGTGGCCGGGCTGCGCTCCAGCTTGCGGCGGTCGTAGCAGGCCAGCTGGGGGCGCAGCACCAGCGGCAATCCCAGCAGATCCCCGCCCGGCAGCCGCAGCTGGCGCAGCATGCCCGGGTCGAGGGGGGCCAGCACCGACCGGGGAAAACGCAGCGGCCGCAGCAGGCCCTGGCGGTGCAGCTGCACCGCCGTGCTGTCGTTCACGTTGATCAGGTCCGGCGCCAGGCCGCTGTCCTGCTGCTGCTTCAGCTTGGCGGCCAGGCGCTGCTCCGGGATCGCCTGCAGCCGGATGCGCACGCCCGGGTGCAGGGTCTGAAAC
>JBKDDA010000101.1:0-19789 GCA_046313055.1 Synechococcaceae cyanobacterium
CGCCCGGATCGGTGACTGGAGCGTGAGGCCATGGCCGGTGGCCGAGCGCTCCTGGTCGGGGCAGACCACCGTGACCCGGTGGCCGCGGCCGGCGGCGGTGGCGGCCAGGGTGCGGATGCCGTCGGCGAACACCCCGTCGTCCTTGCTGATCAGGCTCCGGAGCGGTGCCATCGGCTGGGTCGCGGGGTGGAGCGGGTGCGGGGCCTCAACCTCGGTGCGCCGGCCGCGCCGGCAGGGTGCTCCGTACAGTCGGATCCGCCCCCACCCCCGGTCCCGTGAGCGCCACCGTCAGCCTGCAGCAGCTCACCGATCAGCTGGAGAGCCTGGAAGCCGAAGCGGCGGCGGCGATTGCGGCGGCGACCGATGCGGCGGCCCTGGAGGAGCTGCGGGTGGGGCTGCTGGGCAAGAAGGGGCGCCTCTCCGGGGTGCTGGGTGCCATGGGCCGGCTGCCGGCGGACGAGCGCCCGCTGGTGGGCCAGCGGGCGAATGGGCTCAAGGAGCAGGTGCAGGGCCTGCTGGCGCAACGGCTGGCGGCCGTGCGGTCCGCCGCCCTGGCGGCCCGGCTGGAGGGAGAACGGATCGATGTCACCGCCCCCGCCAGCTACGTGCCGCCGGGGCGGCGCCATCCGCTGATCAGCACCGTGGAGGAGATCGTGGACCTGTTCGCCGGCCTGGGCTACCGGGTGGCGGAGGGGCCGGAGATCGAGACCGACCACCACAATTTCACCGCCCTCAACATTCCGCCCCACCATCCGGCGCGGGACATGCAGGACACCTTTTACCTGCCGGCCTCGGCCGATGGTGTGGAACGGCTGCTGCGCACCCACACTTCGCCGGTGCAGATCCGCCATCTGGAGGCCCATGCACCGCCGGTGCGGATCGTGGCGCCGGGGCGGGTCTTCCGGCGCGACGCCGTCGACGCCACCCATTCACCGGTGTTCCATCAGGTGGAAGTTCTGGCGCTGGATGAGGGTCTCGACTTCAGCCATCTGCGCGGCACCGTGACCACCTTTCTGCAGCGGTTCTTCGGCGATCTGCCCGTGCGGTTCCGGGCCAGTTACTTTCCCTTCACCGAACCCTCGGCCGAGGTGGATGTGCAGTGGCGGGGCCGTTGGCTGGAGGTGATGGGCTGCGGCATGGTGGATCCGGCGGTGCTGGAGGGGCTGGGCCTGGATCCGGAGCGCTGGAGCGGGTTTGCCGCCGGTCTGGGGGTGGAGCGCTTCTGCATGGTGCGCCACGGCATCGACGACATCCGCCGCCTGTACACCAGCGATCTGCGCTTCCTGGACCAGTTCTGATCCCCAAGCCATAAACTCGGCTGTGCCTGTGAGCTGCGATCGGTGCCCCGCGTTGGACTGATCGTGAACGACGGCAAGGATCTGGCGATCGCCACCGCCGACCGGATCGAGCAGCGCCTGAGCCAGGCGGGCCACGAGGTGGTGCGGGTGAGCAGTTCCGGCGGCCTGGTGGGCTTCGCCAATCCCGACCAGCACCTGCGCACCCGCAGCCATGCCTCCTGCGTGCCCCGCGAATTCGACGCCGACATGCCCCTGGCGGTGGTGCTCGGCGGCGACGGCACCGTGCTCTCGGCCGCCCGCCAGACGGCCCCCATCGGCGTGCCCATTCTCACGATCAACACAGGCCATCTGGGTTTTCTGGCCGAGGCCTATCTGCCCGATCTCGATCGGGCCCTCGACCAGGTGATCGCCGGCCACTGGACGGTGGAGGAGCGCACCATGCTGGTGGTGAGCGTGCTGCGGGGCGAGCTGCGGCGCTGGGAGGTGCTGTGCCTCAACGAAATGGCCCTGCACCGCGAGCCGCTCACCAGCATGTGCCACTTCGAGGTGGCGATCGGCCGCCATGCTCCGGTCGACATCGCCGCCGACGGGGTGATTCTCTCCAGCCCCACCGGCTCCACCGCCTATGCGCTGAGCGCCGGCGGGCCGGTGATCACGCCCGACTGCCCGGTGCTGCAGCTCACCCCGATCGCCGCCCATTCGCTGGCCTCGCGGGCGCTGGTGTTCAGCGACAGCGAGCCGGTCACGGTGTTTCCGGCCACGCCGGAGCGGCTGATGATGGTGGTCGACGGCAGTGCCGGCTGCTACGTGTGGCCGGAGGACCGGGTGCTGATCCGCCGCAGCGACCGGCCGGTGCGCTTCGTGCGCCTGGCGGACCACGAATTCTTCCAGGTGCTGCGTAACAAGCTGGGCTGGGGTCTGCCCCACGTGGCCAAGCCCGGGGCCGAGGTCGGCCTGCCATGAGCCCGGTGGCCGTGCTGCTGATCGGCCACCGGGCGGAGGGCCTGGCCTCGCGGCTGGAGGCCTCGGGTTACCGGGCCCTGGTCACCGGGGAGCCCGAGGCCGCCGGCCCCCCCCGGCTGGTGGTGCTCGATGCCGACCAGCAGGCGCGGATCCCGGAGTTGCGCCGAAGCCTGCCCGGCGTGCCGCTGCTGCTGGAAATCGCCCACGACAGCGTGGAGCAGCGCAGCGGTTGCCTGGCCAGCGGTGCGGATGACTTCTGGCTGTCGTGTTCGGGCCCCAGTGATCTGCTGATGCGGCTGCGGCTGCATCTGGCCCTGGTGGAGCGGTCCGCCGGCAGTGGCGAATGCCTGCGGCTGGCGGATCTGGAGGTGTGGCCCCTGCACCGGCGGGTGCGGCGCGCCGGCCGCGACCTGGAGCTGACCGAGCGCGAAACCCAGCTGCTGCTGCTGCTGCTGCGCCGGGCCGGCACCGTGGTGAGCCGCGACACGATTCAGGCCGAGATCTGGCCTGAGGGCCAGCCCAGCAATGTGATCGAGGTGTACGTGCGCTATCTGCGCCGCAAGCTGGAGGAGGGGGGCGGCTGCCGCCTGATCCACACGGTGCGGGGCCAGGGCTACAGCCTGGCGGAGCGCTGGCCATGACGGCTCGGTCGAGCCGGCGCCGGCGCGTGCTCGCCGGTGGAGGCCTGACCCTGGCCGCCGCCGGCCTGGTGCTGGCTGCAGGCGGTGGGCAGCGCTCCCTGGCCGGTCCGCCCCAGTTTCTGCCGCTCACGGGCCAGTGGTGCCTGGCGGGCGGAGGCCCCTGCCTGGAGCTTGAGGTGCCCGAGGCCGAGGAGCAGTACTTCTGGGGGCTGCAGAAGCGGCCGCGCCTGCCACCGCTGCGGGGCATGTGGTTCCGCTTCTCCCCCCCCAGCCAGGCCCGCTTCTGGATGCACCTCACCCCCGAGCCGCTCGACATGGTGTTTGTGCGGGGCGGCCGGGTGGTGGCGATCGAGACCGCCCTGCCCTGCCCGCGCCTCCCCTGCCGCAGCTACGGGCCCTTCGAACCGGTGGATGGGGTGGTGGAGCTGGCGGCGGGGGAGGCGGCGCGGCTGGGGATCAGGGTCGGCAGTGAGGCCCAGCCCCGGCGGCTGCCGGCCGTTGCCCCCGCAGCACCAGCACGGGATTGAGCGGGGCCAGGCGGGTGCCGTCGCCCAGGGGGGCACCCCGCCAGGCCTGCAGCTGCCCCACCCGCACCACCAGGCCGGCGGCTTCCATGGCGGGCCGCAACTGGGCCAGGGCTTCCACGGTGGCGAGTGGCACCACCACCACGCCCCCCGGCCGCAGGCGCTTGAGCACCGCCGCCAGCACCACCACCCGCTCCTGGCCGCCGCCGCCCAGCAGCACCCGGTCGGGATCGGGCAGGTCGGCCAGGGCCCCGGGGGCCCGGCCTTCGATCACCCCTGCTGGCCGCACCCCCAGCCGCCGGGCATTGGCATCGATCAGGGCCGCCGATCCGCCCCGTTGTTCCACGGCCCAGAGCGCGAGGCCCGGCCGCAGCCGCAGGGCCTCCAGCCCCACGGAGCCCACGCCGGCACCCAGATCCCAGAGCACGCCGCCCTCGGGCAGCTCCAGATCGGCGAGCAGCTGGATGCGCACCTCCCGCTTGGTCATCAGGCCGGGCCGGTCCTGGTGCTGGAGGTAGAGGCCGTCGTCGAGGCCGAAGGGCGGCAGGGATGCCGGATCGATGGGTTCGCCGGCCGGCTCGGCGATCAGCAGCACCAGGTGCAGCGGGTCCAGGTCGGCGGGCAGGGCCGCCGCCGGCGCCAGCCGCTGCACCCGCTCCTGCGGATGCCCCAGCCGTTCGCACAGCCACAGGCCGTAGGCCGCTTCCAGGCCCGATGCCCGCAGCACGGTCCGCACCTCCGCCGCGCCGCCGCGGCTCGGGTCGGTGAGCACGGCCAGGGCCGACGGCCGTTTCTGCAGGGCCGCCGCCAGCGGCTCGGGATCGCGGCCGTGGAGGCTGATCCAGCTGCAGTCCTGCCATGGGCGGCCGATGCGGGCGAAGGCCAGCTGCAGGCAGCTGGGGGCCGGGTGGAACCGCAACCCGTCGGCCGGCAGGGCCGCCAGCAGGGTGCGGCCGATGCCGAACCAGAGCGGATCCCCGCTCGCCAGCACCACCGCCGGCTGACCTGTGGCCAGGGCCTGCGCCAGCGGAGCCACGATCAGCGCCGGCTGGTCGCTGGCCAGCAGTTGCGGGCCGGGGCCGGCGGGCACCGGCCGCCCCGCTGCGCCTTCGGCCTGCCACCAGGGGGCCAGCCGGGCCAGCAGGCGCTGGGGCGCCACCACCAGGCCGGCGGTCCGCAGGAGCTCCTGCAGCGGCAGCGGCAGGCTGGCCGGCGCACCGGCATCGGTGCCGATCACATCGATCATGGCGCCATTCTGGTGGGGCAACCCCCTGCCCCCATGGCCCCTGCCCCCCGCAGCCAGCGGCTGCACGAACTGGTCCTGGCCCTGCTGGCCCAGCAGAAGGACCTGGAACTGCTCGACGGTGATGACGGCCTGGGGGCCGCCGCCGCCCAGGGTCAGGCCGCCAGCTGGCTGGAGCGCAACCGGCGCCGGCTGCAGCGCTACCAGGCGCTGGTGCGCACCGCCGCCACCCTGGATGCGCTGGTGGAGCAGGAGGCCGGCCGCGCTGAAGCCGGCGAGGTCTGACAAGCTGGCCCCACTGTCGGCTGCCCCATGGAGCGCTCCGGTCCGTCTGCCCTCAATGCCCTGCTCCGCCGTGTGGGCCTGGGCCGCGGCGGTGCCGGCGCCGAAGCGCCGGCGGCCAGCTGGAGCCGGCCCCTGGGCCTGGGCTGGGAGCAGCCCTACACGGTGCGCTACGCCAGCAATCTCGACGACGGTCCCAACCACGGCATGCCCCTGGGCGGCTTCGGGGCCGGCTGCATCGGCCGCGCCCCCGACGGTGCCTTCAACCTCTGGCACCTCGACGGCGGTGAGCACTGGTTCGGCAGCCTGCCCGACTGCCAGTTCGCCCTGCACGAGCACGACGGCGACAGCGGCCGCACCCATGCCCTGGCGGTGAAGCCCGCCGCCGATGCATCCCGGCCGGAGGCCGGCGAACCCCTGGCGGCCTGGGAGTGGTATCCGGCCAGCACACCCGCCCGCAGCACCGGCACCTACAGCGCCCGCTACCCCCTCAGCTGGACCACCTACAGCGAGGTGTTCAGGGCCGAGGTGGCGGTGGAGGCCTTCAGCCCGATCCTGCCCGGCGATTACCTGCGCAGCAGCTATCCGGTGGCGGTGTTCGTGTGGACCCTGCGCAACCCCGGCCGCAGGCCCCTCGACCTGTCGCTGCTGTTGAGCTGGCGCAACACCTGCGGCTGGTTCACCAACACCGACCCCTCCGCCTCGGTGCATTTCCGCGACGACGGCAGTCCGGAGCACAACTACGTGCCGGCGATCGGCCGCGGCGAGGGGCAACGCAACCGGCTGGTCGATGGCGAGGGCCTGCGGGGCGTGCTGCTGGAGGGGGAGCGGGGCCAGCCGCTGGCCGAAGGCCAGGGCCAGTGGTGCATCGCCACCGATGCCGGCCTGGAGCAGCGCCATGGGGGCCTCACGATCCAGCGCTGCGGCCGCTGGAACCCGGCGGCCGATGGCGCCGAGCTCTGGCAGCCCTTCGCCAGCAACGGCACGATCCCGGAGAGCGCCAACGACCGCCGCAGCCATGGTGATGAACAGGCGGCGGCCGCCCTGGCGGTGCGGCTGCGGCTGGAACCGGGCGAGAGCATCGAGATCCCGATGGTGATCAGCTGGGACCTGCCGGTGACGGCGTTTGCCAGCGGCACCCGCAGCCTGCGGCGATACACCGATCACTTCGGCCCGGGGGGCGACAACGCCGCCGCCATCGCCGCTGAGGCCCTGCGTGACTGGCGCCGCTGGCGGCAGGCGATCGAGGCCTGGCAGCAGCCGGTGCTGGAGCGCACCGACCTGCCCGAGCCGATCCGCATGGCCCTGTTCAATGAGCTCTACGACCTGGCCAGCGGCGGCACCCTCTGGACCGCCGCCACGGCGGAGGATCCGGTGGGCCGTTTCGGCGTGCTGGAGTGCCTCGACTACGCCTGGTACGAGAGCCTCGACGTGCGGCTCTACGGATCGCTGGCGCTGCTGCAGCTCTGGCCCGAACTCGACAAGGCGGTGCTGCGCAGCTTTGCCCGCGCCATTCCCGCCGCGGATCCCACCCCCAGGCCGATCGGCTGGTATTTCACCCAGGGCAAGGGCCGGGTGGAGGCCGCCCGCAAGCTGGCCGGCGCCACCCCCCACGACCTGGGGGCGCCGAACGAGCGGCCCTGGGATGCGACCAACTACACCGCCTACCAGGACTGCAACCTCTGGAAGGACCTGGCCAGCGATTTCGTGCTGCAGGTGTGGCGCACCTTCCGGCTGGCGCCCGGGGGGGAGGACCTGCGCTTCCTGGCCGACTGCTGGCCGGCGGCGGTGCAGGCGCTGGATTACCTCAAGACCTTTGATGCCAACGACGATGGCCTGCCTGACAATGGCGGTGCGCCGGACCAGACCTTTGACGACTGGCCCCTGCAGGGGGTGAGCGCCTATTGCGGTGCGCTGTGGATCGCGGCCCTGGAGGCGGCCCTGGCCATGGGCCAGCGGCTGCAGCTGGAGCTGGGGCTCGACACGGCGGGCGAACAGCGGCGCTTCGGCCGCTGGCTGGAGCAGAGCCGCAGCCACTTCGATGCCCTGCTCTGGAACGGCGAGTACTACCGGATCGATGCCGGCAGTGGCACGCCGGTGGTGATGGCCGACCAGCTCTGCGGTGATTTCTATGCGCGCCTGCTGGGCTTGCCGCCGGTGGTGGCGGAGGAGCGGGCCCGTTCGGCCCTGGGGGCGGTGCGGGAGGCCTGCTTCGAGGCCTTCGAGGGGGGGCGGCTCGGGGTGGCCAACGGCCTCCGGCGCGATGGCACCCCGCTTGATCCCAAGAGCACCCACCCGCTGGAGGTGTGGACGGGCATCAACTTCGGCCTGGCCGCCTACTACCGGCTGATGGGCGAAACGGAGACCGCCCTGGCGATCACGGGCGCGGTGGTGGAGCAGGTCTATGGCGGCGGTCTGCAGTTCCGCACGCCGGAGGCGATCACGGCGGCCCGCACCTTCCGGGCGTGCCACTACCTGCGGGCGATGGCGATCTGGGCGCTGTGGGCCACCCACACCGACTGGCAGCCGATCCCCGGCGCCGCCGACCGGCCCCTGGCCCCCGCTCCCCGCCCCTGACACCACCCCAGCCACTGCCCCCCAGCCACTGCCCCCCAGCCACACCGTTGCCTCCAGCCCTGTTCCCGCTGCCCGTGCCCCCTGTTCTCCGGCCGTTCCCGGGCCATCTGCTGCTGCCCCTGCTGCTGATCCTGCTGCTGCTGCTGCCGGCCCCGCCGCCCGCCGGGGCGGCCATCAGCCGTGTGGCCGATGAGGCCGGCACCGCCACCGGTGTGGTGCGCAGCCTGGAGAGCCTGAGGGATCTCGACTACCAGAGCTGGCAGCTGGTGGCCTACCGCAGCGGTCCTGCGGCGAGCGGTGCGGCGATCACCCTGCGGATCGTGGGCTATCCGGGCCGGGTGCGGCTCGATCACCCCACGCCGCTGCAGGTGCGCAGCGGCCGGCGCAACTGGCAGCTGCCGGACATCACCCTCCAGAGTTCCAAACTGGCGGGCGATGGCCGGGCCGCTGCCGCCGAGTTCGATCTCACACCGCTGCTGGCCGATCTCCAGCTCAACCGTCCCCTGCGGCTGATGCTGCCCGGAGTGTTCGTGGAGCTGCCGGTGCCGCCGTTCGTGGTGGCGGAATGGCGCGGCCTGCCGCTCGAACCGGCGTGAACCCCTGGCTGCCCTGGATGCGGCGGGCCCTGCAGCTGGCTGCCCTGGGCCGGGGCCGCACCAGCCCCAATCCCATGGTGGGAGCGGTGGTGCTCGCCGCCGATGGCCGGCTGGTGGGTGAGGGCTACCACGCCCGCGCCGGTGAACCCCACGCCGAGGTGGGCGCCCTGGCCATGGCGGGGGAGCGGGCCAGGGGCGGCACCCTGGTGGTGACCCTGGAACCCTGCTGCCACTACGGCCGCACCCCACCCTGCACCGATGCGGTGATCGCCGCCGGCGTGGCGCGGGTGGTGCTGGCCATGGCTGATCCCAACCCGCAGGTGGCCGGTGGCGGCATCGCCCGCCTGCGGGCGGCGGGCATCAGCGTGGTGGAGGGGGTGGCCGAGGCCGAGGCCCGTGCCCTCAATGGGGCCTTCGTGCATCGGATCACCAGTGGCCGACCCCTGGCGATCCTCAAGTGGGCCATGAGTCTCGACGGCCGCACCGCCCTGCCCAACGGTGACAGCCGCTGGATCAGCGGACCCGCCGCCCGCGACTGGGTGCACAGCCTGCGGGCCCGCTGTGATGCCGTGATCGTGGGCGGCGGCACGGTGCGTGCCGATGACCCCCTGCTCACCAGCCGGGGCCGGCGCCACCCCGAGCCCCTGCGGGTGGTGCTGAGCCGCAGCCTCGACCTGCCCCCCCACGCCCGCCTGTGGGCCACGGCCGCTGCCCCCACCCTGGTGGCCCACGGGCCCGAGGCGCCGCCCGCGGGGCGCCGCGCCATCGACCGGCTTGCCGGGGCGTGCGGCCCCGGCCCCGAGCGGCTGGAGCTGCCGGCCTGTGAACCGCGGGCCCTGCTGGAGGCCCTGGCGGTGCGGGGTTGCAACCAGGTGCTCTGGGAGTGCGGCCCCGGGCTGGCGGCGGCGGCGATCCGCCAGCACTGTGTGCAGCAACTGGCGGCCGTGGTGGCCCCCAGGCTGCTGGGCGGCATGCCGGCCCGCACCCCCCTGGCTGAGCTGGGCCTGCAGCGGATGGCCGATGCCATCAGCCTCACCGCCGCCGCCGACCCGCTGCTGCTCGGCCCCGACCTGCTCTGGCGGTTCGAGCTGCCGGCCGCCGCTGGTTTCAGACCAGCTCCGGATGGGCCGGATCCCCTTTGAAGGGCCCGATCAGCTGGCTGCTGATCCAGCCGCCGTAGAAGCCACCGGGCTGGTGTGTCACCCGTTCACCGGCCAGCCAGCAACCGTCCATCAGGGCTGGATACACGGCGTACCAGCCGGCCAGGGCGGCAAAGGCGGGTGTGGGCTCCGGGTAGTGCCACACCGCCCGCGGCAGCCGCCGTTCACCGGCGGGGCCGGTGCTGTCGGGCACCACCACATCGCAGTAGTGGGCCACGCCCTTCCACTCGCAGAAGCTGCGGCCGGCGGCCGGGCGCAGCAGCTCCAGGGCCATGGCATCGGGCGGCAGGTAGATGGTGGGCGGATGGAAGGTTTCCAGCACCCGCAGCCCGTGGGAGCTGGCGGCCAGCAGCCGGCCGAGGGCCCGCACCTGCACGGGCTGCTCAAAGGCCTCGAGCCGCGGCGGCCGCGGATAGTCGGCCACCCGCTCCTGCCGGTCCGCCATGGGGCTCACACCTGGATGAAATGGCGCAACCGCCGGGCTTCGGCTCCGGCCCGTCGCTGCAGCTCCTGATCGCTGAGGGTCTGCTCCTGGCGGTCCTGCGCGGCGATCAGATCGGCCGGGTCCACGCCGAAGCCGGCGCCGCGGGCCAGGGCGAGAAAGGCCTCGAGATCAAGGGGTTGCTCCCGGTCGCTGAGGCGGGCCTGCAGGTCCGGCTGGCGGCGGGCATGGGCGAGAAAGGCATCCAGCTGCTCAAGGCTCATCGCTCCTGGGGGCGGGTGGGCACTGCATCACCGGCACCGCGCCCAACCAACCTATCGCTGCCGCCGCTGCCGGGCGGCGCCCGGATCCGCTGCCGGTGGGCTGTCCAGCCGCACCGCCTCCCAGGCGGCCGGGTCCCAGGGGCTGAGCAGGGGCTCGAGGGCCCGCAGGGCGGGCCCGTCGGCGTCGGCCAGCCACGGCTCCTCCAGGCCATCGGGGATCAGCACCGGCATGCGGTCGTGCACCCGGGCCACCAGCTCATTGGGGGTGGTGGTGAGGATCACGCAGGTGTCCAGTTCCGTGCCATCGGCGCCGATCCAGCGGTCCCAGAGCCCGCCGAGCCAGAAGGGGCTCCGGTCGCGGCGGCGCAGCAGCCAGGGCTGCTTCCAGCGGCGGCCGCTGGCTGGATCGCTGCGCTGCTGCCATTCGTAGAAGCCATCGGCGGGGATCAGGGCGCGGCGATGGCGCCAGGCGCCGCGGAAGAAGGGCTTCACGGCCACCGTTTCGGCCCGGGCATTGATGGGCCGCCGCAGGCTGCCCGCCGCCGCCGGGCCTTTCCACCAGCCCGGCAGCAGGCCCCACAGGCCGAAGGCCACCTCCGGCCGGCCGTGCTGCTGGCGCTGCAGCAGCACCGGTTCTCCTGGAAACACCTGGGGCCGCGGCACGTGGTGGGCGATCAGCCCCTCCGGCAGCGGGCCCTGCAGGCGCTGCAGCAGCTGGTCCATGGTGCTGGTGAGTGAAAAACGGCCACACATGGCGGGGGCGGGGCAGGGCGTTCGGTTCTCCCGCCCGCAGCGGTGGGCGATGGCAGGCGGAGACCTCTAGCTTGAGGCTGAGACACAACCGGCGGCCCGACCCGCATCACGCATGGCGATCCGACAGGACGACAACCGCCCCAGCCGCCGTTTCGGGTTGATCAACCTGATCCTGATCGGTTTCGGGGTGTTGCTGCTGGTCAGCAACTTTCTGCCGAATCCGGGCGGCCAGGTGCCGCGGGTGCCTTACTCCCTGTTCATCGGCCAGGTGGATGCCGACAACGTGAAGCGGGCCTACATCACCTCCGACCAGATCCGCTACGAGCTCAGGGAGGCCCCGGCCGAAGGGGCGCCCACGGTGCTGGCCACCACGCCGATCTTCGACATGGAGCTGCCCCAGCGGCTGGAGAAGCACGGGGTGGAATTCGCCGCAGCGCCACCCCGCAAACCGAGCATCGTCTCCACGATCCTCAGCTGGGTGGTGCCGCCCCTGATCTTCATTCTGGTGCTGCAGTTCTTCGCCCGCCGCAGTGGCATGGGTGGCGCCCAGGGGGCCCTGAGCTTCACCAAGAGCAAGGCCAGGGTGTACGTGCCCGATGAGGCATCGCGCGTCACCTTCGCTGATGTGGCCGGGGTGGATGAGGCCAAGCAGGAGCTCACCGAAATCGTCGATTTCCTCAAGACTCCGGACCGCTACACCGCCATCGGGGCCCGCATTCCCAAGGGCGTGCTGCTGGTGGGCCCCCCCGGCACCGGCAAGACCCTGCTGTCCAAGGCGGTGGCCGGTGAGGCGGGGGTGCCCTTCTTCATCATCAGCGGCTCCGAATTCGTGGAGCTGTTCGTGGGGGCCGGTGCCGCCCGCGTGCGGGATCTCTTCGAAGAAGCCAAGAAGAAAGCGCCCTGCATCATCTTCATCGATGAACTCGATGCCATCGGCAAGAGCCGGGGCGGCTCGATGGGTGTGGTGGGTGGCAACGACGAGCGCGAGCAGACCCTGAACCAGCTGCTCACGGAGATGGATGGCTTCGCCGCCCAGGACAAGCCGGTGATCGTGCTGGCGGCCACCAACCAGCCCGAGGTGCTGGATCCGGCGCTGCTGCGGCCCGGCCGCTTCGATCGCCAGGTGCTGGTGGATCGGCCCGACCTCTCCGGCCGCCGCACGATCCTGGGCATCTATGCCGGCAAGGTGAAACTCTCCGGTGCCGTGGATCTGGATCGCATTGCCCAGGCCACCGCCGGCTTCGCCGGCGCCGACCTGGCCAACCTGGTGAACGAGGCCGCCCTGCTGGCGGCCCGGGCCAACCGCACCTCGGTGGAGCAGGGCGATCTGAGCGAGGCGATCGAGCGGGTGGTGGCCGGTCTGGAGAAGAAGAGCCGGGTGCTGCAGCCCGATGAAAAGAAGGTGGTGGCGTACCACGAGGTGGGCCACGCGATCGTGGGGCACCTCATGCCCGGCGGCAGCAAGGTGGCCAAGATCTCGATCGTGCCCCGGGGCATGAGTGCCCTGGGCTACACCCTGCAGCTGCCCACCGAGGAGCGCTTCCTCAACTCCAAGGACGATCTGGAGGGTCAGATCGCCACCCTGCTGGGGGGCCGCAGTGCCGAGGAGATCGTGTTCGGCGAGGTGACCACCGGTGCCGCCAATGACCTGCAACGCGCCACCGACATCGCCGAGCGCATGGTGGGCACCTACGGCATGAGCGAAACCCTCGGACCCCTGGCCTACGACAAGCAGGGTGGCGGCCGCTTTCTCGGCGGTGGCACCAACCCCCGCCGGGTGGTGAGCGACTCCACGGCCCAGGCGATCGACCGGGAGGTGCGCGGCCTGGTGGACCGGGCCCATGGGCGGGCCCTGGCGATCCTGCACCACAACCGCGAGCTGCTCGAAAGCATCGCCGAGCGGATCCTCGACAAGGAGGTGATCGAGGGCGAGGATCTCAAGGACCTGCTGGGCCGCAGCAGCCTGCCCCAGGAGGCCGCCGCCTGACCGTGTTTCGATGACCGCGCACCCATGACCGCGCACCCATGACCGCGCCGGCGCACCCCACCCCCAGCCTTGCGGAGCTTCAGGCCGGCAGCGCCCCCTTCGTGCTGGCCGATCATGAGGGCCGGATCGTGGCGATCAACGCTGCCTTCGAGCGCACCTACGGCTGGGGGGTGGACGAGCTGGTGGGCCAGTCGCTGAGCCTGATCCTGCCGGAGGCCTACCGCATGACCCACCAGCTCGGCTTCTCCCGCTTCCGCTCCAGCGAGCATTCCGAGGTGCTGGGCCACCCCCTGCGGCTCGCCACCCTCTGCAGCGATGGCCGGCCGATCGTGTCGGAGCACTTCATCGTGGCCGAACAGGGCCCGGAGGGCTGGCGGTTCGGCGCCACCCTCACCCCCCTGGAGCCGCTGGCGGCCGGGTCCGATGGCTCCCCCTGAAGACGGGCTGGTGGCCGAGCTGCGCCGCACCCTGGCCCGGCTCGAGGCAGCCCTCTCCAGCATTCAGGATGCCCTGGCGATCACCGATCGCCAGGGTTGCCTGATCTGGTGCAACGCCTCGTTTCAGGAGCTCACGGGCTGCACGCGGCTGGGGTTGCTGGGCCGCTGGATCGGTGATGTGCTGCCCAGCACCAGCGACGGCCAGCCGCTGCTGCCCTTTCTCGAGCCCCTCACCGCCCCGGAGCAGGGCGGCTCGCGCATCAATGTGATCGGCACCATGCCGCTGCATGTCACGGAACTGCAGTGGACACCGGTGGCGGCTGAGGAGCCTGCCGCGGTGATCTTCTGCCTGCGGGATGTGAGTCCACTGGTGGCGCTGCAGGAGATCGAGGGCCTCAATGCCCAGCTGCAGGCCACCCAGGCGGACCTGGCCCGCAAGCTGGTGGAGTGCCCGGTCACCGGCCTGCCCAACCGGCGGGGCCTGCTGGAGGCCCTCAACCGGGCCGTGGCGGAGCTGCAGGAGCACCGGCAGCCCCTGGCCGTGATCTTCTGCGACCTCGACCGTTTCAAGGAGGTGAACGACGGCCATGGCCACCAGGTGGGCGATGAGCTGCTGGTGGCGATCGGTCGGCGCATGGCGGAGGTGCTCAGGCCCACCGATGTGATCGGACGACTGGGGGGCGATGAATTCGTGGTGGTCTGCCGCCAGCTGGGCCGGGCCGATGAGGCCCAGGAGATCGCCGCCCGGCTGCAGCGGTCGGTGGCCCGCCCCTGGCGGCTCGGTCGCGAGCAGGTGCATCCGCGCTTGAGCATGGGCATCGCCGTGTCGAGCGATCCGGCTGTGGGTGCCGATGAACTGCTGCGGCGCGCCGATCTGGCGATGTACGAGGCCAAGGCCCATCCAGGCCAGGTGGCCCAGCTCTATGAGGGCGGCATCGACCGGCGGCAGCAGCAGGCCCGCGACCTGCTGCGCCAGCTGCGGCGCGCCCTGGCGGCCGATGGGCTGGTGCTGGCCTTCCAGCCGATCGTGCATCTGTCGAGCGGCCGGCCGGTGGGCCATGAGGCGCTGGTGCGGCTGCCGGGCCGTCACGGTGGCATGATCGCGCCCGACCGCTTCATCCCCCTGGCGGAACGCAGCGGCCTGATCCAGTCGCTGGGCAGCCATGTGCTGCGCCTGGCCCTGCTGCATCGGGCGGCCAGCGATGCCCAGGGTGGCGGCACGGCCGCCGCCCTGGCGGTGAACACCAGCCCCCAGCAGCTGGCGGTGCCCGATTTCGCCCTTGAGGTGCTGCGCTGCTGCGACCACAGCGGCATCGCGCCGGCCCGGCTGCGGCTGGAGATCACCGAAACCAGCCTGCTGAGCCCCTCGCAGCAGACCCTGGCCAACATGGCGCAGCTGCGGCGGGAGGGGGTGCAGCTGCACCTCGATGATTTCGGCACCGGTTTCTCCAGCCTGTCGCTGCTGAGCGATCTGCCGATCGATGCGGTGAAGATCGACCGCAGCTTCACGGCCGAGCTGGGCCGCAGCCGCCCCCGCACGGCGGTGATCGAGGCGGTGATCGGCCTGAGCCGCGAACTGGGGCTCGAGGTGATCGCCGAGGGCATCGAAACCGAAGACCAGCACCGCCATCTCAGGGATCTGGGCTGCGCCTACGGCCAGGGTTACCTGCTGGGCCGGCCCGGTCCCCTTGACGACGGGCCGGTCGATCCCCGATAAGGGATCTTTGAGAAGGGCTCCATGGCCCAATCTGCCCTTGCCGCCCTGCGGGGCAGCGATCTGCTCTCCAGCGCCGATCTCAGCGCCCACCAGACCGGCGAGCTGCTGCAGCTGGCGGCCGGGCTCAAGGCCGGTCAGCGGCGGATCGACCTGGGCGGTCGGGTGCTGGGCCTGATCTTCTCCAAGGCCTCCACCCGCACCAGGGTGAGCTTTTCGGTGGCGATGGCCCGGCTGGGGGGGCACACGATCGACCTCAATCCCCAGGTGAGCCAGGTGGGCCGCGGCGAACCGGTGGCCGACACGGCCCGGGTGCTGAGCCGCTACTGCGATGCCCTGGCCATCCGCACCTTCGCCCAGAGCGAACTCGATGAGTACGCCCACTGGGCGTCCATTCCGGTGATCAATGCCCTCACCGATCTGGAACACCCGTGCCAGGCCCTGGCCGATTACCTCACCCTGGCGGAAGCCTTTGCGGCCGGGCCCGATGGCGCGCTGGACCTGGCCCGACTGGGGGGCCTCACCCTCGCCTATCTGGGCGACGGCAACAATGTGGCCCATTCCCTGATGCTGGCGGGTGCCCTGCTGGGGGTGAGCGTGCGGATCGGCTGCCCGGTGGGCTTTGAGCCCGCTGCTGATGTGCTGGGGCGCTCCCGCGAGCTGGCGGCCGCCAGCGGCGCCACGGTGGAGGTGCTCCACGATCCGGTGGCGACCGTGCGCGGCGCCCATGCCCTCTACACCGATGTGTGGGCCTCGATGGGTCAGGAGGAGGAAAAGGCCGAACGGCAGGCGGCGTTTCGCGGTTGGTGCCTGGATGAGGCCCTGATCGCCGAGGCCGACAGCCGGGCGATCGTGCTGCACTGCCTGCCGGCCTACCGGGGGCTGGAGATCAGCGCCGGCGCGATCGAAGGCCCCTCCAGCCGGGTGTTCGACCAGGCCGAGAACCGCCTGCATGCCCAGCAGGCCCTGCTGGCCGCCCTGCTGGGGGGCGTGTGAGGGGCCGCACTGGACAAACGAGCGGCCACCTGGCATAAAGGAGTGGTTCATCCGTACTGTCAGCGCCCGTGCCCGCTCCCCTCACCGATGCCCAGCAGGAGCTGTACGACTGGCTGGTGGCCTACATCGGCGAGCATCGCCACAGCCCCTCGATCCGCCAGATGATGGAGGCCATGGGCCTGCGGTCTCCGGCGCCGATCCAGAGCCGCCTGCGCCATCTCCAGCAGAAGGGCTGGCTCACCTGGCAGGAGGGGCAGGCCCGCACCCTGCAGTTGCTGGAGGCGGCGGCCGGTATCCCTGTGCTGGGGGCGGTGGCTGCGGGCGGCCTGGTGGAGCCCTACGCCGATGTGCAGGAGCGGCTGGATCTGGGCCCGCTGCTGCAGACCCGGGGTCTGTTCGCCCTCACGGTCAATGGTGATTCGATGGTGGAGGCCCACATCACCGATGGCGATGTGGTGCTGATGGAGCCGGTGCAGGATCCGGCCCGGTTGCGCAACGGCACGATCGTGAGCGCCCTGGTGCCGGGTGCCGGCACCACCCTCAAGCACTTTCACCGCAGTGGCGCCCAGGTGCGGCTCGAGCCGGCCAATGCCGCCTATGCACCGATCGTGCTGCCGGCGGAGCAGGTGAGTGTGCAGGGCCGCCTGGTGGCGGTGTGGCGCCAGGTGTGACCGTCGCCGGAGCGGGGCCGGTTGCGGTGTAAGCTGTGCTCACGCCAGCCCACCGGCCGCACCGCCGGCTCGGATCCGGCGCACATGGGGCCATAGCTCAGCTGGTAGAGCACCTGCATGGCATGCAGGGGGTCAGCGGTTCGAGTCCGCTTGGCTCCATTTTCAAAACCAAGGCCATCTTTGTCTTTTTGGCTTGGCGATGTTTTTGTGGACGTCCTCGCTGGCCTCTTTGGGCGCAGGCAACTGAAAAGCCGGAGGGGGTTTGATAGCGCCTGACAGGTGCTAAAGAATCATTCCTCTGCTGATGCAGTAGCGACAACGGTGCTAGCGAGCCATCCGGGGTTATGCCGGACCGCCAAGTGGTCAGGAACTCCTCAAGCCTCCCCTGAGAAGGTGTCTCCGGTAAAGTCCAGACCGATGTCTAGTGTCACGTTCCAGAAATCTGCGAGCAAAGGCGTTGGAGTTTCTCCAGGATCTTATTACCCCCTCAGCCATCTAGGAAACTTAAAGAAATGGAAAGTTTTTGCTATTATTAGGATTTACAGTATTCAGAAAGCATCCGAGAAGGGCATTTCGCTGTTTCAATGGGGTGTAGCGCTTGGCTCGAAAATCAGCTTAGGGGGGGTCGCGAAAGACTCTATGCGCCGGCCCGTGGACTGATGTTACGCTTCTGCCCTATTTGGCATAAGGTTTGGGTGGGGAGCTAATACATGACCCCGTGCCCCGCTGGGGCGTCTGCCGAGCTGCCGAGCTGCTGATCGTCCGATCCAACCGCGATGGGCCCTGGCTGATACCGAGGTCCATAGGCCTTTGGTTCCTCTTTTACTGCGGTGAGATTTGATACTGACGCTTCGGCATACCCAAAGGCATCCGCCCACTCATGAAGCACAATCGTTTCATCGTGTGGGTTGTCCTTGTCAAGCCAGGCAGCAGCTCCATCTCCTCTAAATCTTGCGTCTACATCGTGACTGAAATTTAGCTTTTTGTGGTCGGTTAGGGATGAAGCAGTCGTGGTGCGGTGCTGTTATCGATCGATCGATGCAGGGAGGCCCCCGGGTCTCCAAGGCTTCATGCCTCCATAATTTTCTTTCATTTTCTATCAATTTCTTTGACAGGACTGGCCGGCACCTAGCCGACTCTCTAGTATTAAAAGGATTGGCATTTTCATTATGCTTGTTAAAGCATTCACGGCCGAGCTCACGGGGTGCTGTCCCAAGTGGTTGAGCCGAACCGCCTGCTTTGCCCAGTTTTTCGCTGTGGCTGTGATCGGGATCGACGCGGCAAGGGCTTCGGAGCGTTGGGACCAGAACCCTTCCAAGCCGACCTCCAGCATGATCAGCCAGGCTGTGCAGCCGGTGGGATCGCCTTACAACAAGGCCATGAGTCTGGGGTATGCTGCAACCAGGCGGGGTGATTACACAGCGGCGACCAACAATTTCCTCGAAGCCCTCCTCTATGTTCCGGAGGATCGCGAAGCGACGATCGCCTATTGGAATGCCCGACGGGCGTTGCATGCCAAGCTCACCCCTGCTGACCTCACCCCGCCGGAGAGTGCTTACGACAGGCATATGCGGCTGGGCTATGACGAAACCCATGCCCGCGACTATCAGTCGGCTCTGATCAACTTCAACAGGGCACTGCAGGCACGTCCCAACGATACCTTTGCCACTCAGGCGGTGCGGAACGTGAGCGCCTACATCGCTGCCCAGAAGGGAGAGGCCTTGCCTCAGATTGAACAGGCCCAGTTGAGTGTGGCCGGAAAGAGCTATGTTGGTGAATCTGCCTATGACCGTTACATGCGTCTTGGCTATTCCGCAGCGCAAGAGCGGAATCACAGCTTGGCGGCCGATTATTTCCGAAGCGCCCTCTATGACCGCCCTAACGATCGGATGGCAACGATCGCCTTCTGGAACCAGAAGCACGCCCTGATCCAGGCAGCATCCGGTCGCCCCGCAGCCATCAATGCCGCCAATTATCAGAGGATGATGCGACTGGGCTACGATGCAACCGAGCGTAATTCCTTCAGTGAAGCTCTACGTTACTTTGAGGCAGCCCTGCAGGCCAGACCTGATGATCCGTATGCTACCCAGGCGGTGCGTAACGTGCGTACCTATCTACAAGGACGGGTTAGTTGAGATCTGACGTGAGCAAGCTATGAGCGTCTACCGAAATGTAGACGCTCATAGCCTTGTTGATGTTGCCGGAGCGCATTGCTTTGACCTGTTTCGATCAAGGGTAGCAATCGGAAGTATAAGCTTCTACAAAAATTTTAAATTGGTTTTCTCCCGGCGAGCCAAATTGCGTGCTTACGCCTATGTACGGAGCCTCCCCGTGTGTCGTAATGAAATCCGACAATCTTTCAGCACCCGCATTGCATCTTAAGAACTGTTGACTGCGTAGGCTGTTGCCTTAGTTGAACTGTTGCCTTAGTTGAACTGTTGCCTCAGTTGAACTGTTGCCGCAATGGGCCGTGCTGCAGGGCGGTCTGTTGAGAAGAGAAAGGTGTGAGCGGCCGGCCCTGATCCGCAGCGCTAGTGGTTGAGCTGGTGGTGATCACCGGCTACCACCGCAACTCGGTGCATCGTGCCCTCAACCCCAAGTGGATGGAGGGCCGGTTTCTCTGGACCCTGGTGGCCACCGATATGGCCACTGGCTGGAGCGAGTGCCTGCCGCTGCCCAACCGTTGCTGCCGCCACTGGCCCTGAGGGTAGTCCCCATCAGGCCAGTCCGCAGATGGGCGCCAGTTCCATGCCCTGGGCCAACATCTTTGCCGTGGGCCTGCGGGATTGGAGCGCTTGGGGGTGGGCTCCCTATCTCTGCCGATTGAATGATGGCTGGGAATGGAGTGAAGCAAGTGCAGCCGTAGGTGTATCTCTTCCTCTCCCAGGAGGCTTGCAGGGCACCTGCTCGGCGCTCGCCCGTGAGCACGCTTGCGCGTTGCACAGGGTGGAACTGGTATGGGGAAGCGCGGGGCTCTCTGTTGCCTCACGCACCCTGTGCCTCCCGCCCACTGTGTCCCCTGCCCCCTGTGCCCTCTGCCACTCCAGACGCCCCTGGCGCCCCCGCTGACACCGAGACGCCCCCAGCTCCGCCAGAATTGACAGCACCACAGCGCCCCTGGCCCGGCCTGGATTACCTCGGTGCCATCCAGGCCGGCGGTGGAGTGATCCTCGGCCTGATCGCCCTCTTTTCCTCCTATGACCACATCACCGCCTTCGGCCGCAGCATCGGCCTCCAGCAGC
>JBKDDA010000102.1:0-8163 GCA_046313055.1 Synechococcaceae cyanobacterium
GCCGGCGACAGCGATCTCAGTCCCACCGCCTTCCTCGACCTGCTGCGCCAGCGGGCCCGCCGGCTGGCCGAGGCGCCGGCCGATGGCGGCGCCACCGACCTGGCGGCCGCGATCCGGCGGCAGCTGGGGCCGCTGGGCTGAATCCTCAGGGCTCAGCGGCCTGGGCTCCGCCATGGCCCGCCCGGAGGTCCATCACCCCGGTGCACGCGCCACCCGCACCCGCCGGGCCAGCCCCAGGGTGCGCAGCAGGCGAATGTGCTGCCAGGTGATGTCGAACTCGAACCAGCGCAGGCCGTGGCGGGCGCTCACCGGGTGGGCGTGGTGGTTGTTGTGCCAGCCCTCGCCGAAGCTCAGCAGCGCCACCCACCAGCAGTTGCGCGACAGGTCGGGACAGTCGAAGTTGCGGTAGCCGAAGGCGTGGGTGGCCGAATTCACCAGCCAGGTCACGTGGTACACAAGCACCAACCTGAGGGGGATGCCCCAGAGCACCAGCCCCAGGCCACCGCCGGGCACGCCGGCCCACTCGCCCAGCCCGTAGAGCGCCAGCCCCAGGGGCAGCTGTAGCAGCAGAAACCAACGGTCCAGCCAGCGGTAGAGGGGATCGCGGCGCAGATCGCTGGTGAAGCGCCCCACCTCCCGCAGCGCCGGGATCTCGTGCAGCATCCATTCGCTGTGGGCCCACCAGAGACCGCGGGCAGCATCGTGGTGGTCGTTGGGCTGGTCAGAAAACAGGTGGTGGTGGCGATGGAGCCCCACCCACTCGATCGGGCCGCTCTGGCAGGCAAGGGTGCCCATCAGCACCAGCAGGCGCTCCAACCAGCGGGGCGCATCGAACCCCCGGTGGGCCACCAGACGATGCAGGCCCAGGGTCACCCCCAGCACCGTGACCCAGTAGAGCACCGCCAGCACCACCAGCCCCTGCCAGCTCCAGAAGCGGGGCAGCAGGGCCGCCACGGCACCCACGTGCAGCGCCAGCATGAAGCTGGTGGTGCCGGCCTTGAGACGCCGCTGGCGGGCCGGCAGCGGCGGGCGGGGCAGGCTGAGCCCCACCCGCAGCCGCCGCTCCTGGTGGCCACTGGGCCGCCCCTCCAGCCGGATGAGCGGATTGGTCGCCGCGGGGGGCGAGGGTGGAGCAGGGGCCGCCGCCCCGGTGCGCGCTGCCAACAGGTCAGTCTCCTGAAAACGGCAGCCGGCCTGGATCGGCGCCTGAGCCGCGGAAATCTAGTCCTGCAGCAGCCCGCTCCCCGGCGGAGCAGGGTGGAGGCAGCCAAGCCGCGCCCGTGAGCCAAGCCGCTTCCCCCCCCGCCAGCCATCAGGCCTGGGCCGCCGATCGGGTGGCCGCCGCCCTGGAGCAGATCGCCCCGCACGCCGCCGCCCACACCGCCGGCGTGCGGCCCCGGCTGGCGCGGGTGCTGGCGGCCTTCGCCGACGAACGGGTGGGGGTGCAGCACTTCGCCTCGGTGAGCGGCTACGGCCACGGCGACCAGGGCCGCGACACCCTGGATCGGGTGTTCGCCCGCGTGCTGCAGGCCGAGGCCGCCGCCGTGCGGCTGCAGTTCGTGAGCGGCACCCACGCCATCGCCGCCGCCCTGTTCGGCGTGCTGCGCCCGGGCGACCGGCTGCTGGCCCTCACCGGCCGCCCCTACGACACCCTTGAGGAGGTGATCGGCATCCGCGGCAGCGGCCAGGGGTCCCTGGCGGAATTCGGCATCACCTACGACGAGCTGCCGCTCACGGCCGCAGGCCGGGTGGACGAGGCCCGCCTGGCCGAGGCCCTGGCCGTGCCCACCCGCCTGGTGCTGATCCAGCGCAGCCGCGGCTACAGCTGGCGGCCCTCCCTGCCGGTGGCCGAGATCGGCCGGCTGTGCAACCGGGTGAAGGCCCTCCAGCCCGACTGCCTCTGCTTCGTGGACAACTGCTACGGCGAACTGGTGGAGGAGCGGGAGCCGCCGGCGGTGGGGGCCGACCTGATCGCCGGCTCCCTGATCAAGAACCTGGGCGGCACCATCGCCCCCAGCGGCGGCTACGTGGCAGGCCGGGCCGAGCTGGTGGAACAGGCCTGCTGCCGGCTCACGGCGCCGGGCATCGGCAGCGAGGGGGGCACCGGTTTCGACCTGCACCGGCTGCTGTTCCAGGGGCTGTTCCTGGCGCCCCAGATGGTGGCGGAGGCCCTGATCGGTGCCGAGCTGGTGGCCGCCGTGTTCGGCGACCTGGGATTCGCGGTGGATCCCCTGCCCGGCGAACCGCGCAGCGACCTGATCCAGGCGGTGCGGCTGGGCAGTGCCGAGGGGCTGATCGCCGTGTGCCGGGCTTTCCAGGCCCGCTCGCCGGTGGGGGCCTACCTGGATCCGGTGCCCGCCCCCATGCCCGGCTACGCCAGCGATCTGGTGATGGCCGGCGGCACCTTCATCGACGGCAGCACCAGTGAGTTCTCGGCCGACGCCCCCCTGCGGGAACCCTGGGTGCTCTATGTGCAGGGCGGCACCCACCACGGCCACGTGGCCCTCGCCCTGGAGGGGGCCCTGGCGGCCCTGGCTGCGGCGGGGCTGCTGCGCTGCTGAGCGCCGGCCGGCAGACTGGGGAGGCCCCTGCGATGCCGAACCGGCAATGGCGCTCACCTTTCCCGACGACTGCCGCTACGCCGACAGCCATGAATACGTGCGTCCGGAGGGCGAGCGGCTGCGGGTGGGCATCACCGCCTTCGCCGTGGACCAGCTGGGCGACATCGTGTTCGTGGAGCTGCCGGAGGTGGGCGCCACGATCACGGCCGGCAGCAGCTTCGGCAGCGTGGAATCGGTCAAGGCGGTGGAGGATCTCAATGCACCGGTGAGCGGCGTGGTGGCGGCCCGCAATGAGGCCGTGCTGGCCAGCCCCGAAGAACTGCAGAACGACCCCTACGGCGAGGGCTGGCTGCTGGTGGTGACCCCCTCCGACCCGGGCGAGGCAGCCAAGCTCATGGATGCCGCCACCTACCGGGGCAAGGTGGAAGGCACCTGAACCGGCACCCGCCCCGAACGGCGGCAGCCAAGGTTTCCTTAACATCCAGCCACTTCTGTGTGGCCCATCGTGAGCGCTCCTTTCCTGGACCGGCATCTGGGCCCCAGCGTCCGGGAACGCCAGGCCATGCTGGCGGAACTGGGGGTGGCCTCCCTGGAGGCACTGGCCGCCGAGGTGATCCCGGCCGACATCCTGCTGCCGGCCGAAACCGCCGCCGCGGGTCTGCCCGACGCCTGCGGCGAGGCCGAGGCCCTGGCCGAACTGGTGGCGATCGCCGGCGCCAACCAGGTGGTGCGCAGCCTGATCGGCCTCGGCTACCACGGCACCGCCACGCCGGCCCTGATCCAGCGGCACGTGCTGGAGAACCCCTGCTGGTACACGGCCTACACCCCCTACCAGGCGGAGATCGCCCAGGGGCGCCTGGAGGCCCTGCTCAATTTTCAGACCCTGGTGAGCGAACTCACCGGCCTGCCGATCGCCAATGCCTCCCTGCTCGATGAGGGCACGGCGGCGGCCGAGGCCATGGCCATGGCACTGGCGGTGAGCCGCCGCCAGCAGGCCCGCCGCTTTCTGGTGGACCGGGCCGTGCTGCCCCAGACCCTGGCGGTGCTGCGCACCCGGGCCGAACCCCTCGACATCAGCATCGAGCTGGTGGACGCCGAGCGCCTGGCCGCAACCGCCGACCCCACGGCGATCGCGTTTCCGGCCGATGCCTTCGGCCTGCTGCTGCAGCTGCCGGGCTGCGACGGCCGCCTCTGGGACCCCCAGCCGCTGCTGGCGGCGGCCGCCGCCGCTGAGCTGATCAGCACGGTGGCGATCGATCCCCTGGCCCAGGTGCTGCTGGCGCCGGTGGGCTCCCTGGGGGCCGACATCGCCGTGGGCAGCCTGCAGCGCTACGGGGTGCCGATGGGCTTCGGGGGCCCCCACGCCGCCTTCTTCGCCACCCGCGATGCCTACCGCCGCCAGATTCCGGGCCGCCTGGTGGGTCAGTCGCGCGATGCCGAGGGCAACCCGGCCCTGCGCCTGGCCCTGCAGACCCGGGAGCAGCACATCCGCCGCGACAAGGCCACCAGCAACATCTGCACCGCCCAGGTGCTGCTGGCGGTGATGGCGGGCTTCTACGCCGTGCACCACGGCCCCGAGGGGCTGGAGGCGATCGCCTGCCGCATCGTGGCCCTGCGTCGCGCCCTGGCGGCGGGTCTCACGGCCCTTGACCTCAGCCCGGAGCCCACCGCCGGCTTCGACACCCTGGTGCTGCGCCACCCCCAGGCGGCGAGCCTGGTGGCCCGGGCCGAGCAGGCCGGCTTCAACCTGCGCCATGGGGTGCAGGGGGAGGGGGCGCACGCAGCCCTGGCCATCAGCCTCGATGAGCTGAGTTCTGCCGCAGAGCTGGAGGCACTGCTGGCTGCCCTCGCCAGCGATCCGGCGGCGGCGGCCGCGGCCACCGCCGCCGTGGCGGCCAGCCTGGCCGCCGCCGGGGCCGACGGCCGCGGGGCCCTGGCCGACCTGGCGGCCGCCGATGTTCCCCTGCGGCGGCGGCCCTGGCTGCGCCAGGAGGTGTTTCACGCCTACCGCTGCGAGAGCGAACTGCTGCGCTACATCCAGCGGCTGGTGAGCCGGGATCTGTCGCTGGTGCACGGCATGATCCCGCTCGGCAGCTGCACCATGAAGCTCAACGCAGCGGCCGAGCTGGCACCGGTGAGCTGGCCCGGCTTCGCCCAGCTCCACCCCTTTGCCCCCGCCGCCCAGACCGCCGGCTACCGGCAGCTCGTGGCGGATCTGGAGGGCTGGCTGGCGGCGATCACCGGCTTCGCCGGTGTGTCGCTGCAGCCCAATGCCGGTTCCCAGGGCGAATACGCCGGCCTGATGGTGATCCGTGCGTTCCACCGCAGCCGGGGTGAGGGCCACCGCGATGTGTGCCTGATCCCCACCAGTGCCCACGGCACCAACCCGGCCAGCGCCGTGATGGCCGGCATGCGGGTGGTGGCCGTGGCCTGCGACGACCAGGGCAACATCGACCTGGGCGACCTGGAGGCCAAGGTCGACGCCCACGCCGCCGACCTGGCGGCGCTGATGGTCACCTACCCCTCCACCCACGGCGTGTTCGAAACCGGCATCCGCCGCATCTGTGAGCTGGTGCATGGCCAGGGCGGCCAGGTGTACCTCGACGGCGCCAACCTCAACGCCCAGGTGGGCCTGTGCAAGCCCGGGCTCTACGGGGCCGATGTGTGCCACCTCAACCTGCACAAGACCTTCTGCATTCCCCACGGCGGCGGCGGGCCGGGCGTGGGCCCGATCGGCGTGGGCGCCCACCTGCTGCCCTTCCTGCCCGGCCATCCGCTGGCGGCCGAGGCCGGCAGCGGCGCCCAGGCGATCGGGCCGGTGTCCGCCGCCCCCTGGGGCAGCGCCGGCATCCTGCCGATCAGCTGGATGTACATCCGCATGATGGGCGGCGCCGGGCTGCGCACCGCCAGCCAGGTGGCCCTGCTGGCCGCCAACCTGATCGCCGAACGGCTGGATCCCCACTTCCCGGTCCTGTACCGGGGGGCGGGCGGCCGGGTGGCCCACGAATGCATCCTCGACCTGCGGCCCCTCAAGCGCAGCTGCGCCCTCGAGGTCGATGACCTGGCCAAACGGCTGATGGACTACGGCTTCCACGCCCCCACCGTGAGCTGGCCCGTGGCCGGCACGGTGATGGTGGAACCCACGGAAAGCGAATCCCTGGCGGAACTCAACCGCTTCTGCGACGCCATGGTCGCCATCCGGGCCGAAGCGGCGGCGATCGAAGCCGGCCTGGCCGATCCGCTCGACAACCCCCTCAAGCGGGCGCCCCACACCCTGGCAGCGGTGACGGCCGACCTCTGGGATCGGCCCTACAGCCGCCAGCAGGCCGCATTCCCGGCCGGCGAAGGGCAGCAGGCCAGCAAGTTCTGGCCGGCGGTGGCCCGGATCGACAACGCCTACGGCGACCGCAACCTGGTGTGCACCTGCCCATCGGTGGAGGATCTGGCCGTACGGCTCGACACCGCCACGGCCACCGCCACACCGGTGGCCGCTTGAACAGGTGTCCATTCGTGGCCCGGGACGTGGCGGAAACGGCCGGGATCAACCATCATTGCCGTGCCTCCCCTTACGGGGGTCGGGGCACCTGCCATTCAGATCAAGGGGACCATGGACGGCAACGACCACCACAACCGCAACGGCGAGGACAATCCGGGCCAGGGCCTGGCCGGCGTGAGCGCCAGCCTCAGCCGTTCCCTGCGGGTGGAGGGCACCAACGTGGTGCGCGTTCCCTTCGGCGCCCGGCGGGCCCGGCGCACCCGGCCCGAGCGGCCCGAGCACTGGGCCACCCTGGTGCTGCCCTTCCAGGCCGGCGGCCGGCCCACGCCGCCTCCCCCCTGGGCCGCCTGATTGCCGCTGCCCCTGATTCCCGGTATCAGCAGGCGGCCCCGGATCAGTAGGCGGCCCCGGTGCGGCGCTGGTGCACGGCTGTCACCGCCGCCGGATCGTTGACTGCACCGGTCTCCACCCGGGCGTAGATCAGCCAGTGGTCGCCGCAGTCCATGCGCTGGTCGACCGTGGCTTCCATCCAGGCGAGGGCCTCGGGCAGCAGCGGCTGGCCCAGGGGACCATCGGCCACGCTGATGCCCGCAAAGCGATCGGCACCGGGGGGATGGGGCCGCAGGAAGTGCTTCATCAGGCCCTTCTCCTGCCCGTCGGCCAGCACGTTGAGGGCAAACCGATCGCCCACGTGCAGCAGACCCTCCACCGCCCGGTCGCGGGCCACGGCCACCGTGAACCCGGGCGGCGTGAAACTGGCCTGGCTGACCCAGCTGGCCACCATGGCACCGCTGGCAGCCTCAGCGCCCTCGCCGCGCCGGGCCGTGAGCACGCAGAGGGAACCCACCACCCGCCCAAGGGCCTGGATCGCCGGATTGGTGCGGCTCTCGCGCAGGCCGCCGGCGGGCTGGCGCAGCTGGCTGCGGCGCCGCTCGGCCTGCAGGCGGCGCCCGAGGGCGGTGCCGGTCTCCTCGATGGTGCGCAGGGTGGCCAGGTCGGGGCTGAAGCGCACCCGGATCGGTGCGAAGGCCTGCTGGAAGCCGCCATCGCGCAGCTTGGTCTCCAGCAGGTCGATCGCCTCACCGCTCCAGCCGTAGCTGCCGAACACCCCCACCGGCAGGCGCCGGTCCGCCTCGGCCAGCACCGTGCCCAGGGCCGACACGATCGGCGTGGGGGCATGGCCACCCAGGGTGGGGGAGCCGATCAGCAGGCCATCGCAACGGCGGATCGCCTCCTGCAGCTGCTGGGGCGTGGCGAACTCACAGTTCACGCTCTCCACCCGCACCCCGCTGCGGGACACCCCCTGGGCCAGGGCATCGGCGATGGCGGCCGTGTTGCCGTAGGCGCTGGCGAACAGCAGGGCCACCGCCAGGGGCGCGGAGCCGCTGGCCTCACCCCAGCGCCGGTAATCGGCCAGCAGGCTGCGCCAGCTGTCGCTGATGGCGGGGCCGTGCCCCGGGGCGATCGTGCGGATCGGCAGCTCTTCGAGCCGGTCCACGATCGCCTCCACCTGGCGGGCCATGGGGGCCATCAGACAGTCATAGAAATAGCGGCGGTCCTCCTCGGTGGCGGAGCGGCCGGCCTCGGCAAAGGCCTCCTCACAGCGGTGGGCGGCAAACAGCTTGCCGCTCATCAGCAGGCCGGTGCGTTCCTCGAAGGCGATCAGGGCTCCGGGCCAGCGGGGCGTGGGGGCCGGCAGCAGGCGCAGGCTGAAGCCATCGGCCAGGGGCCGGCTCACCTCGTGCTTGACGATGTCGATCGCTGGCAGGGGTGCCTGCCAGAGGTCCTCCAGCAGGCGGGCCGCCGGGTTGGAGGCCACCAGCATGAGGGCGGGCCAGCGATCGGCGAGCTGCCGCAGCAGGGCCACCCGGTTGGGATTCACGTGGCCCACCACCACCTTGAGGGCCGCATCGGCCGCCACCAGCTCCGCCAGGCAGGCCAGAAACGGTTCGGCAAATGACGCCCCGGGCGGGTGCACCAGCACCGGCGGCACGGGCCGCCCACCGGGACCGGTGCCGGCGAGAAACAGAAAACTGTTGGCGGTGGTGCCCCGTTCGAGGCCGTATTCCACCTCGAAGCGCAGGCGCTTGGGGCTGAGGCCGCGCA
>JBKDDA010000103.1:0-19812 GCA_046313055.1 Synechococcaceae cyanobacterium
CCGCTGGCCCGCCAGCAGGGGGGCGCTGCTGCTGCCGTAGGCCACCACCCGACCCGCCAGGGCCTGCCAGCAGGCGGGATCGGCGCTGGCCACCGGATCCAGCAGCAGGGCCCAGTCGAGGCGGGGCACCCCCAGGCCTGCCGCCAGCTGGCGGCTCTGGCGGCAGAGCCACGGGTCGGCGTGGCTGGCCACCAGGGCGGCGCGGCCCCGGTGGCGGGCGAGCAGCAGGTCGCGGCCGCCGCTGCCCTGGCCCTGGTGCACCAGCAGCAGCTGGTCACCCGTGAGCTGGCCCAGGTGCAGGGCAACCGCCAGCGCGAACGGCAGCCAGGCCAGCCGCCGCCAGGACCGGGCCAGGTCCGGCAGCAGCCAGACCAGCAGCGCCACCGCCAGCAGCAGCACGGCCGGCGCCGCGGGCCGCCCCGTTTGCCACTGCGCCATCGGCAGGGCCGCGAAGCCGCTGGCGATCGCCCCCAGCAGCCGGGCCAGGTGATCGAGGGGCAGCAGCAGCACCGGCAGCAGGGGCGGCAGGGCCACCGCCGCCACGGCGGCGGCCATGGCCCCCAGGGTCAGGGGGGTGAGCAGGGGCGCGGCCGCCATGTTGGCGGGCACGGCGTAGAGGGGCAGGGCGCCGAAGTGCAGCAGCTGCAGGGGCAGGGTCCACAACGAGGCGGCCAGGGGCACGGCGATGGCACCCGCCAGCCAGCGGCCGGCCCGGCCCGGCGGCAACCGCGCCGCCAGCGCCTGCTCCAGGGGGCCGGCGCTCAGCAGCAGCCCGGCGGTGGCCGCCACCGACAGCTGGAAGCCCACATCGAGCAGCCAGCGGGGCCGCAGCAGCAGCATCAGCACCACCGTGAGCGCCAGGATCGCCAGCGGCCGCCCCTGGTGGCCGCTCTCCTTGATCAGCAGCACCAGGGCGGCCATCAGCACGGCCCGCAGCACCGAGGGCTGGGGGCCGGCGAGCAGCAGAAAGAGCACCATGGCGCCGCCGGCCAGGGCCAGCCGGCCGGCGGCCGACAGGTGTCGGCCCGGCAGCAGCACCGCCCCCAGCAGCACCGTGAGGTGGAAGCCGGAGGCGGCCAGGGCATGGGACAGCCCAGCGGCCCGGAAGGCTTCGGTGAGGGCCGCTGGCAGGGGCACCACGGCGCTGCCCAGCACCAGGGCGGCCAGCAGACCGCCCCGCTCCGGCCCCGCCCGTTCGACCAGCTGCCGGGCGATGCGGCGCCGCAGGCTGGCCACCGGCGTGGCGGGGCGCTCGAGCACCCTGAGCTGCTCCACCCTGAGCTGGCTGAAGGCTCCCTGGCGGGCCAGCCGCTCCGCCGCCCCGCTCAGCAACGGGTGCGGTGCCGGTGCCGGCCGGCGCAGGCGGCCCCGGGCCTGCACCCGCCAGCCCTCCTGCAGCTCCTGACAGGGCTGCAGCTGCAGTTCGCTGGCCCCCACCGGCAGCTGCAGCAGCACCCGGCAGGAGCCATCGTCGAACCGGCGGGGGTCGGTGGCGAGGCGGCCCGTGAGGCTGGTCTCCACCGCCGGGCCGTGGGGGGCCAGCCGAGCGGCGGGATCACCGGCGGCGGGCTGGGGCTGGCCCAGCAGCACCGGCAGCAGCAGCGCCAGCAGCAGGGCCGCCAGCGCCAGCAGGCCCAGCACGGCCGGCCACGGCCGGGGCGAAGGGGCGAATCGGGTCATGGCGGCCGGGCGGCTGATCCAGGCTTCCCCGGGCCGGTCGCCCCAGCAGAAAGCCCGGCCACCCCAGGGGGCTGCCGGGCCGACGATCCCCTGGTGGGGGGATCGGATGGCGGGGGATCAGATCACCTGGAAATCGGTGTTCAGAGGCCGGTAGCCGTTGCTCAGCGTGGCGAGCTGCTGGAACGGCGTGGCGCCGCTGCCGTCTGCGTCGTAGTACAGCTGATTGCTGTCCCGATCGAAGGCCAGCCGGGTGGTCGGCGTGGCCAGGGCGGCGTAGTTGTCCGTGGGCCGGCTGGAGCGGAACACCAGGTACTGATTGGCTGCCGGTGTGCCGACCGGGAGGCCGTTGAACACCGAGGCCTGGAGCACCATGCGATCGCCGAGGGCGAAGTCGGTGATCGTCTCCACGTTGCCGGCGCCGGGGGCGGTGGCGAACAGGAAGCTGTCGTTGCCCACCCCACCGGTGAGGTTGTCGTTGCCATCGCCGCCGTTGAGGCTGTCGTTGCCGCCGGCACCGTTGAGGATGTCGTTGCCGGCGAGGCCGTTGATAGCCTCCGCGGCAGCGGTGCCGGTGAGGGTGTCCGGACCGGGGGTGCCGTTGATGACGCCTGGGGCCGGCGGCGGCGGCGGCGGCGGTGCCACCGGGCCGCTGAGGCTGAACGAGGCGGCGGTGAGGGCCGCGCCATTGGTCAGGGTGGCGAACACCACCGGTGCGGTGGCGCCGGTGCCGTCGCTGTCGTAGGCGAGGGCGCCGGTGGTGGTGTTGTGCAGGATCCGCTGGTTGGCATCGGTGGCGGCGGTCACACCGGCGCCGGCGAGGAATTCCGGCGCGGTGAGGGCGGCCCCGCCGCTGAGGGCGGTGAACACGCTGCGATTCAGGTTGATCAGGTCACCGAGGGCGAAATCGGTGATCGTGTCGGCATTGGCGGCGGTCAGGGGGCTGTCGAACACGAACAGATCGTTGTCGACACCACCGGTGAGGGTGTCGTTGCCGGCGCCACCCATGAGGGTGTCGTTGCCGCGGGCGCCGAGCATGGTGTCGTTGCCACCGAGGCCGATGTGCAGGTCGTTGCCCAGCAGGCCGCTGAGGGTGTCGTTGCCGGCACCACCGGTGAGCGTGTCGTTCCCGGCGGTACCGGTCACCACCACGCCAGCTGCCGGCGGCGGCGGCGGCGGCACCACCGGCGTGCCGGAGAGGGCGAACACGCCGGCGGTGAGCGCTGCGCTGTTGGCCAGGGTGGCGAACACCACGGGTGCCGCGGCGCCACTGCCATCGCTGTCGTAGGCGAGGGCGCCGGTGGTGGGGTTGTAGAGGATCCGCTGGGCAGCGGTGGTGGCGGCGGTGAGGCCGGCACCGGAGGCGAACTCAGCGGCGGTGAGGGTGGCACCGGCGCTCAGGGCCGTGAACACCGTGCGGTCGAGATCGATCCGATCACCGGCGGAGAAGTCGGTGATGGTGTCCGCGTTGCTGGGCACCAGGGCGCTGTTGAACAGGAACCAGTCCCCACCGGCCCCACCCACGAGCCGGTCGGCACCGGCGCCGCCGTTCATGGTGTCGTTGCCGCCGGCACCGTTGATGGTGTCGCTGCCGGCCAGGCCAGACAGCTGGTTGTTGCCGGAGGCGCCGTTGAGGGTGTTGTCGCTGGCATTGCCGGTGCCGTTGCCGTTGCCCGCAACCGTGAAGCTGAGGGTCTCCACCTCGGTGGGCAGGGTGTAGGTGAGCAGCGAGGTGCGGATGTGGTCCACACCGCCGGCAGCGACCTCGATCACCTCGTCGAGGGCGGAATCCACCACGTAGGTGTCGTCGCCGGTGCTGCCGATCAGGCTGTCGTTGCCGCCGCCGCCGTTCATGGTGTCGTTGCCGGCACCGCCGTTGAGGCTGTCGGCACCAGCGCCACCCAGAAGGTTGTCGTTGCCGCCCAGGCCCTGGGCCCGGTCGTCGCCGGGGGTGCCGGTGAACAGGTTGTTGGCTGCAGTGCCGGTGAACAGGTCACCGACAGTGCTGGTGGCCAGCGAGATCAGGTTTTCGCTGTTGCCGGCGCCATCGGTGTAGCTCACCTGAACCCGCAGGATGCGGCCCACCTGGGTCTGGGTGGGGGTGAAGCTGGGGCTGTTGGCGCCCACCACGGTCCAGGTGGCACCGTTGTTGGCCGACATTTCCCAGGTGTAGGAGAACACTCCCAGTCCGTTGGGATCGGTGATGCCGGCGGTGTTGACCGTGACTGCCACACCCTCGGTGGGGGTGGTGTCGCTGATGACGGGAGCGCCGGTGGCGGTGCCGGCGGGGGTGGGGGCGGCCACCTCGCCGTTGGCGAAGCGCAGCAGCTCGATGCCCCAGAGGGTGTCCACACCGTCGTTGGCCAGCAGCACACCGCCAACCGCCGTGCGGTTGTCAGTGATGGTCACGCTGTTGTCGGCGTTGCGCACCACCGTGTAATCGGCCTGGTTGCCGCTGAACACGGCGGTGTCCACACCGGCGCCACCCGGGCGGATCTCCCGCACGATGCTCAGCTGGGAGGGGCGGATGGCACCACTCAGCAGCCGGCTCTGGAAGGCGTTGATCGTGCTGGCGTATTCAACGGTGCCGTTGGTGTTGGTGAGCTGGATGCGGGCATCGAGATACACGTCGCCGTGGATGATGTCGTTGCCGCCGCGGCCTTCGATCAGATCGGAGCCGCCGCCGCCGAGAATGATGTCGCCGCCGGTGAAGCTGGTGGCGCCGCGCAGCAGGGGCGCCAGGCCGCTGATCATGGCGATGCCGGCCGCATCGAGCACGTGGTTGCCTTCGGTGAGCGGATCGGGCAGCAGGCGGCCCTTGAGCCAGTCGTTGCCGTTCCAGCCGGAGAGGCCCTCCACCTCCATGAAGCGATCGAGCAGATCGATGGCGATGTTGGGCGGCAGGAAGACGTTGATCTCCAGGTCGGCATCCACCAGCTCGGGGGAGTTGGCGTAGGTGACCCAGTCGAAGCCCCAGGCGCCCCAGCTCTTGTTGATGCCGGGGGTGCCGAACATGATGTCGTTGCCCGACTCGGCGTCGTAGTCGTCGTTGCCGTCGCCCACCAGCACGTCGTGGCCGATCACGGTGCTGATGCCGAAGGGATCGCCGTTGTCGCCTTGCAGCAGGTCGGCGCCGGAGCCGCCTTCGATCCAGTCATCGCCGGCGTTGCCGAACACGGTGTTGAGGCCCGTGCCCGCGTAGACGAAGTCGTTGCCGAGGCCGGCGAAGGTTTCGGCATCGCCCACGCCGCCGAAGCTCACGTCGGAGCCGTCGCCGCCGAACAGCAGGTCGAGACCGCCGGCGTTGGAGATCACGTCGTGACCATCACCGCCCTTGATGTTGTCGTCGCCGAAGGCATCGGTGAGGATGTCGTCGCCGGCGCCGCCGAACAGGAAGTCGTTGCCGCCACCACCTTCCACGGTGTCGTTGCCGGCATCGCCGTAGCCGGTGTCGTCGCCCTCACCGGTGGCCAGCTTGTCGTTGGCGGGGGTGCCGCCGAGCACCACGTGCTCGATGCCGCCATAGCGGATCGTGCCATCGGCCAGGCGGGTGAGCAGGGCCGGTTCGCTGTAGGGCGTGAGCGGATCATCGAGGATGGGGCCGGCGGTGCCCACGCGGCCGGCCTCGAAGAAGTACAGCGGCCGCGAGAACGAATCACCCGGCAGGTGCTGCGCTGTGGAGTTGCGCATCACGATGTCGCCGAAGGTCTGCTCCTCCAGCTGGGTGAGCACGTTCAGGCCGGCGGTGCGGGCCAGGTAATAGAAGCGGTCGTGGTTCTGCAGCTGCAGCATCTGCGTGCCGAACACGTAGGCGAAGCTGGAGCCGAGCATGCCGCCGAAGGGCTGGAGCTTCTCGGCCAGGCCGCCGATCCAGAAGTCCACGTTTTCCAGGCCGCCGAGGCTGCCGCCGGCGTAGATGCCGGTGGCGGCCAGGAAGTTCTGGGCGTCGAGGTTGCCGGCGGCAGCGCCGGCGATCAGGGCATCGGCGGCCGCGCGGCGGGCCGCATCGGTGGTGGCCGCCTGAATGGTGGCGTGGGTGCCGTAGGCGGCGATGAAGTTGGGCAGCGACTCAACATGCTTGATGTTGAGGGCGAAGTCGTTCCAGCTGGTGTAGGCCTGGAGGGCCGGGTTGCCGCTGTCGGCGAAGAACTGGCGGCGGGCGGCGTTGAGGCCGGGCACACCGGTGTCACGGCCGCGGGCGAGGTTGAGCGCAGGCAGGTCGAGCGGCAGGCCCACCAGGTTGTTGCGCAGCGATTCGGTGGTGAATTCGTCGATCTCGTTGCCCACCTGCTGCACCATGCCGGTGGCGATGGTGCCCACCGATGCCTTGGTGTCGGCACCGCTCTGGGCAAAAGCCACCGGATTGAGGAAGGCGTCGATCAGCCGCATCGGGGTCGACACACCGGTGCCGGGGTCGATCCGGTCCACCGTGTCGTTCAGCATCGAGTGGCCGAAGCGATACACCACGTTGGCGAATTCCGACATGACTGCCGGATCCACCGTGTTGTTGTAGCCGCTGAAGATCTCGATGGAGGGCAGCAGCTTGCGGCCGAATTCTTCAAACACGAGGTGCTGATACTGCATCTCGTTGGGGAAGCGACCCGCCTGGAACAGGCGCTCACCGTTCCACTGCAGGGCGGCAATGTCGAGCGGGGTGGCGGGCAGGGCGGCCACGGGTGTGAGCAGCCACTGGTTCAGGAAGGCCAGGTCGCCGCTGGCCAGCACCACCTCCTTGATCTGGGCCACAAGCCGGTTGTGCTCCGAGTGGAACACGCTGTGGATGGCGGTGAGGGCAATGTTCTCGTTGCCGCGGCCGTCACCGGTGATGTAGTGAAGGTCGAGCAGTTCGTTGTCGTAGGTGCCGGCCGGCTGGGGGGTGGCGGCGGTGCTCACCGTGGTGTCCACATCCGGCACTTCGCCGGCGCCGGGGTTGGCGTTGTGGGCGATGTCGTCGAGGAAGGCGTGGCCGGTCTTCAGGGCATCGGCGGTGCTCACCGGGGCGGCCAGGTTGCCCTCCAGCAGGGTGCCATCGAGCAGCACCAGCTGGGGCAGGCCGTTGGCGCCCGGAATGAAGTTGCCGTAGAGGTCGGTGAGCAGCAGCGGCACGTTGTGCACGTCGCTGTCCGCCAGGTTGATGCCGAGCAGGTTGCGGGCCTGGGCCTTCACCTCACCCCAGTTGGCCACGGAGCCGGGCACGGCGCCATCGAGCAGTTCACCGGTGCTGCGCACCCGGCCGGCCTGCACCGCGTAGGCCCGCACGAACACCTGGTGGGAGGGGTGGGAGGTGTAGGTCTGGTTCTGGTCGATCCAGGGGGTGGTGCTGTTGTTGTACGACCGGATGTCGTCGGCGGTGCCGACCAGACCATCGGCGCCCGGGTCGAGGTTGGAGATCGTGGCCCGGGTGAGCACCATGAAATTGGTGGCGCTGCCGGGCACGAACAGCGGATCATCGGGGGCCAGGGGAATGATCACGCTGCCCTGGCCGCCCTTGCCGATCAGGTCGAGGCCGTGGTCGAAGAACTGGCCGAAGATCGTGAACCAGGAGTTGTAGGGAGCCGACAGGCCCACATCCGGTGCCACGTTGGCGATGAAGATCGTGCCGTCGGACGACACGGTGGGCGTGGGCCCACCGCTGGCCACCGCGGCCGGGTTGCGGCTGGTCTGGTCGGCGATCAGGTTGCTGGCGCTGCGCACCTGGCCGTCGAAGACGATGCCGGAGGTCTGGGTGTAGCTGCTGGGGCTGCCGGCGGTGAGAGGGCCGGGGCCGTCGGGATCGAAGGCGGCCGCCTGGGCCTGGCGCCAGTTCTGGCGCAGCACATTGGGCATGGGCCGGTCGGCGGCCCCGAAGTTTTCTTGCCCTGGCACCACGTTGTTGTAGATGCCCTCCACCGTGCGGAGGCCGTAGGGAAGCAGGGGGTTGCCGTTGAGCTGGGCGAGTGGATCGGCCCCGGCGGTGTGTGCTTCCGCGAGTTGGATCTGCTGAAGAATGAACTCGAGATCGTGCTTGACGAGCTTCATGGACGTAGCGGGAGCGGGAACGGCGTGGCTGATTCAGCAAGCGCCAGCGGAGCCGGCACTGCAACGGGGCAGCACGGCCTGGCCATGACTCAAAACTACGGATGAACGCCAAAAAAGAAATCAGATTGCATTTGATCCGTGGCAATCACATGGGCAAAGTGCAAATAAAAACTGATAGCTCCAGGAAAATTTACCGGATGCTTTGCAAAAATCACGCTGAACAGCTCAGCCGGCTTTCTGGTGTGGATTTTGCGTTGGTTTCTGCTGTGGATTCAGCAGAGGAAATCCGAGGGATTCCCGCTCGGCGAGCCAGGTTTCGGCCACCTGGCGGGCCAGGTAGCGGATGCGGGCGATCGTGGCCGTGCGCTCGGTCACGGAGATCACGCCACGGGCCTCCAGCAGGTTGAAGGTGTGGCTGCACTTGAGCACGTGGTCCAGGGCCGGTGCCGGCAGCCGCCGCTGCACCAGCTCGCCGGCTTCGGCCTCATGGAGGCTGAACAGCTGCTGCAGGCGTTCCGGGCTGGAGGCCTCGAAGTTGTAGGTGCACTGGCCTTTCTCGAAGGGCAGCCAGATGTCGCCGTAGCTGCGCTCGCCGTTCCAGGCCAGATCCCAGATGGTGTCCACGTTCTGCAGGTACATGGCCAGCCGCTCCAGGCCATAGGTGATCTCGATCGACACCGGCCGGCAGTCGAGGCCGCCGCACTGCTGGAAATACGTAAACTGAGTGACCTCCATGCCGTCGAGCCAGACCTCCCAGCCCACGCCCCAGGCCCCCAGGGTGGGTGACTCCCAGTTGTCTTCCACAAAACGGATGTCGTGTTCCTCCTGGCGGATGCCCAGGGCCTCCAGCGATGCCAGATACGTTTCCTGAATGCTGTCCGGCGAAGGCTTCACCAGCACCTGGTACTGGAAGTAGTGCTGGGCCCGGTTGGGGTTGTCGCCGTAGCGGCCATCGGTGGGGCGGCGGCAGGGCTCGGGATAGGCCACCGCCCACGGTTCCGGGCCGATCGCCCGCAACACCGTGTGGGGGCTCATGGTGCCGGCGCCCTTCTCGGTGTCGTAGGGCTGCAGGATCAGGCAGCCCTGCTCCGCCCAGTAGCGGTTGAGGGTGGCGATGATCTCCTGGAACTGCATGGTGGCGGCGCGTGGAACACGGCCGGAGCCGGCGTGTCCATTGTTCCAGCGCACCGGCCGGCGCGTGGCCAGCGCTGAGCCGCTTAGGCTCGCGCCGCTGTCTGTGCTGCTGCCGGCCGTTGCGCTGCCCTTCGCTGCGTTTGCTTCTGCCCCCGGGCGGCCGCCCCGGCACGGCGGCCCGGCCCCGGATCCAGTTTCTGGCGGCGGGTTGGAACTGCTACCCCGGATGGTTGCTGCGTGACCTGCGCAACCAGGCCGCCTCCCCCTGGGACTGGATGCAGTTCTTCTCCGCAGCCAGCCTGCCCCTGCTGCTCAGCACCGAGGGGATCGAAACCCTGGTGGCTGATCTGGAGATCTCCGCGATCGAACCGGCGGGCACGGCGGCGGAGCCCCATTTCTGGAGCCCGCGCCACCGGGTGCGCTCCCCCCACGACCACGCCCATGTGCCCTTCAGCAGCCTGGCCGAATCCCGCCGGTTGATCGCCACCAAGCTGCTGCGCCGCCTGGAGCGGCTGCGGGGGCTGGCGGCCGATCCAGGCCAGCGGCTGGTGCTGCTCACCACGGTGAGTCCGGGCGCCTATGGCCTGGCCGGCTTCGACCTTGACCGCTACCCGGCCGATCTGCAGGCCCTGCTGCAGGCGCTGGAGCGGCAGCTGCAGCCGGCCCAGCCGGTGACCCTGCTCGTGTGCGGTCCGCAGCCGCCGCCGGGGCTGCAGCAGCTGGAGCAGGTGCAGGTGCTGCGCAGCCGCTGGCACTGCGAAGACGCCTATTACGAATACACACCCGGCAGCCGGCGCCGGCGGGCCCTGGCCGACTGGCGCCGCAGCCTGCGGCAATGGCAGCGGCGCCTGGAGCGCGACGGGCCGGATCAGCCGCCCGGGATCCGCAGCTTCTGGCCCGGAAAGATGAGATCGGGGTCTTCGATCACCTCGCGGTTGGCCTCGAAGATCTCGGTGTAACGGGCGCCGCTGCCGTAGGTGCGCTCGGCGATGCCCCAGAGGGTGTCGCCCTCCTCCACCAGCACGAAGCTCGATTCGCTGCCATCGGGCTTCTGCAGGGCGCCGGCCTCCACCCGCCCCACGCCTTCCACATTGCCGGTGATCAGCACCGCCTTCTCGAAGGCGGCCTGGTCGGCGGCGCTGCCGGCGATCGACACGGTCTGATCGGCCACGGTCACCTGCAGATCCTTCACGCCGGGATTGTTCTTCTCCACGTGCTGCTTGAGTTTTTCGGCGGCCTTGGCCGAATCTTCGCCGCGGTTGAACACTTTCTTGCCGATGTTGGCGGCGAAATCAAAGAGGGGAACGCCCATGGATTGAAGAGAGCCTCTGAGCGGAAGGTAGGCAGGCGGCACTGATCAGGCCACCAGTTCGAGGCAGCCCATCAGGCCGCCGGCCAGGGGGCGGTGGCGGGCCCGGCGGAAGCCCGCCGCCAGGGCCAGCTGTTGCTGATCGCGGCCGGTGGGAAACCGGCGCAGGCTGTCTTCGAGGTAGGCGTAGGCATCGGCCAGGCCCAGGGCCGCCGCCGCCGGCACCACCACGCTGCGCAGGTAACGGCGCTGGAAGCCGCCCGCCAGCCGGGCGGCGGCGCCATCGGCCGGATCGGGCCGGTTGAAATCGAGCACCGCTGCCCGCCCGCCGGAGATCAGCAGGCGCCGCAGCTCGGCCAGGGCGGCCGCCGGATCGCCCAGGTTGCGCAGGCCGTAGGCCATCACGGCGCCGTGGGCCCAGCCGGCGGGCAGGCCGCTGTGGAGCGCATCGGCGCACTGCCAGCGGATCGGCAGCCAGGGGCGGGCAGCGGCGCGCTGACGGGCCAGCTCCAGGGGAGCGGCTGCCGCATCGATGGCCAGCACCTCGCCACCGGGTCGCACCCGCTCAGCCAGCAGCAGGGCCAGATCGCCGGTGCCGCAGCAGAGGTCCAGCAACCGCTGCCCCGGCTGGGGCCGCACCGCCAGCAGCGCCTGGCGTTTCCAGAGACGGTGCAGGCCCAGGCTGAGGGCATCGTTCAGCCGGTCGTAGCGCGGGGCGATGGTGTCAAACAGCCGCCGCACCGACTGGGCATCGGTGGGGTCGTAGCCGCTCAACCGTTGCCGCTCCGGCGCACGGGCAGCAGGGCGTCGTCCCAGGGGAGCACGATCGAATCCAGGCTCACGCTGGCCTCGAGCGGTTCGGCCGTCGGGGCCAGGCTCAGGCCACTGGCCTCCAGCCGCACGGGGCCGGTGAGGGTGAGCACCATCACGCTGGCCAGGCCCACGGCGGCGGAGCACACCAGGCAGCCGGCCAGCATCAGCGAAAACTCCTGGCGGTCGTTGGCGGCCTGCATCAGCTGCAGGGCCCAGGCCACCAGCGCCACCACGGCCACCACCATCAGCAGGGGCAGCACTGCGGTGACCGCGGCAGGCAGCAGATGGGGCAGCGCGGCGAGCAGCACGGCGATGGGCTGGGGCGATCGGGCTGTTGCCGATGTTACGGGAGTTGAAGCGCCGGCGCGCTGAGGGGGCGGATCTCCAGGCCGCGGGCCAGCAGGTCGTGCTTGATCTCGGCCACGGTGAGCACGCCGTCGTGCAGCAGGGAGGCCAGCAGGGCCGCCGCCGCGCCGCCCTCCTGGGGGCCGCTGCCCAGGGCCGCGGCGATGTGGTCCAGGCAGCCGGCACCGCCGGAGGCGATCACGGGCACCTCCACCGCTGTGGCCACGGCCCGGGTGAGGGCCAGGTCGTATCCGGCCTGGGTGCCGTCGCCATCCATGGAAGTGAGCAGAATCTCGCCGGCGCCCAGCTCCACCACCCGGCGGGCCCAGGCCACGGCATCGAGGCCGGTGTTCTCGCGGCCGCCCTTCACGTGCACATCCCAGCCGTCGCCGGCGGGACGGCGGCGGGCATCGATCGCCACCACCATGCACTGGCAGCCGAAGCGGGCGGCGCCGCGGGCCACCAGCTGGGGATCCCGCACCGCTGAGGAGTTGAGGCTCACCTTGTCGGCGCCGGCCCGCAGCAGCTCGGTGATGCCCTCCACGCTGCTGATGCCGCCTCCCACCGTGAATGGGATCGTGACCGCCTCGGCGGTGCGGCGCACCAGCTCCACCAGGGTGCCGCGACCCTGGTGGCTGGCGGCGATGTCGAGAAACACCAGCTCGTCGGCGCCGGCGGCGCTGTAGCGGCAGGCCAGCTCCACCGGATCGCCCGCATCGCGCAGGCCCACGAAATTGATGCCCTTCACCACCCGGCCGTCGGCCACGTCGAGGCAGGGGATGATCCGCTTGGCAACCATGGTCTCGCTGTTAGTGTTGCGCGGCTCTGACACTGCGCCGGCCATGTCCCAGGCTGCCATCACGATCGGTTCGCGGGTGCGGATCACCCGGGTGCGCGATCGCATCCCCGCTGATCTGGTGGCCGCCCTCAAGACCGATGCCACCGGCACCGTGCGCGATTTCCGCGTGACCGACGGCAAGGGCATCGGTGTGGTGGTGGAGCTGAGCGGTGGCGGCACCACCTGGTTCTTTGACGACGAGATCACCCCCGCCTGAGGGGTACCCCCTGCCTGTGACCGTTCCCCCCGATCCCGCCCCGGCACCCCCCGATCCCGCTCCGGCACCCGGTGCGGCCGCCCGCCAGCTGCTGGGCATGAAGGGTGCCTCCGGCACCACCTCCATCTGGAAGATCCGGCTGCAGCTGATGAAGCCGGTGACCTGGATCCCCCTGATCTGGGGCGTGATCTGCGGAGCTGCCGCCTCGGGCAACTTTCACTGGCGGCCGGCGGAGGTGGCGGCCTCGATCGCCTGCATGCTGATGAGCGGCCCCCTGCTGGCCGGCTACACGCAGACGATCAACGACTACTACGACCGCGAGATCGACGCGATCAACGAGCCCTACCGGCCGATCCCCTCGGGTGCCATTCCGCTGGGGCAGGTGAAGCTGCAGATCTGGGTGCTGCTGCTGGCGGGGCTGGCGGTGGCCTGGGGCCTGGACCGCTGGGCCGGCCATGCCACGCCGGTGGTGCTGCTGCTGGCCCTGGGCGGCTCGTTTGTGAGCTACATCTATTCGGCGCCACCGCTCAAGCTCAAGCAGAACGGCTGGCTGGGCAACTACGCCCTTGGTGCCAGCTACATCGCCCTGCCCTGGTGGGCCGGCCAGGCCCTGTTCGGCCAGCTCACCTGGACCACGGCCCTGCTCACGCTGGCCTACAGCCTGGCCGGCCTGGGCATTGCCGTGGTCAATGACTTCAAGAGCGTGGAGGGTGACCGGGCCCTGGGGCTGCAGTCGCTGCCGGTGGTGTTCGGGGTTGAGCGGGCCAGCTGGATCAGCGCCCTGATGATCGACCTGTTTCAGCTGGCGATGGTGGCCGTGCTGATCGCCATCGGTCAGAATTTCGCCGCCGTGCTGCTGGTGCTGCTGATCATTCCCCAGATCACCTTCCAGGACATCTGGCTGCTGCGGGATCCGGTGGCCTTCGATGTGAAGTACCAGGCCAGCGCCCAGCCGTTTCTGGTGCTGGGCATGCTGGTCACGGCTCTGGCCATCGGCCACAGCGGTCTCGTGCCCCTGCCATCGCTGCCGTTGTGACCCGGAGCCGCGCCCAGACCGGCGCCCGGCGGTCGGGCTTTCCCTGGGGCAAGGGCCTGATCGCCATGGCCGCCGGCGGTGGCGTGTGCCTGGCCTATGCGGCCCTGCTCGCCGGGATCGACACCCTGCTGCCCGATGCCCGCCGGATCGCCAGCTACAACCGCCCCGGCACGCTCACGATTCTGGCCGACGACGGCACGGTGATCCAGAAGCAGGGGCCCGCCACCCGCGAGAAGCTGGCGCCGGGGCGCATGCCGGCGCTGGTGGAACAGGCCTTCGTGGCGGCGGAGGATCGCCGCTTCTACAACCACGACGGCATCGATCCGGCGGGCATCACCCGGGCGATGGTGCGCAACATCAGCTCCGGATCGGTGGAGGAGGGCGCCAGCACGATCACCCAGCAGCTGGCCCGCACCGTGTTTCTCAGCCAGGACCGCACCCTGGTGCGCAAGCTCAAGGAGGCGCTGCTGGCGGGCAAGATCGAACGGCAGCTGACCAAGGGTCAGATCCTTGAGCAATATCTCAATGTGGTGTATCTGGGTTCCGGCGCCTACGGCATCGCCGATGCCGCCTGGGTGTATTTCTCCACCACGCCCGACCGGCTGAGCCTGCCCCAGGCGGCCCTGATCGCCGGCCTGCCACCGGCACCCACCGTGTATTCGCCGCTGGTGAATCCCGATCTGGCCCTGCAGCGGCGGCGCACGGTGCTGCGGCGCATGCGCGAGGCCGGCTTCATCAGCGCCACCCAGGAGCTGGAGGCGGCCGACTCGCCGCTGGCCCTCAGGCCCGCCGATCCCAAGTATTTCGACAGCACGGCCCCCTGGTACAGCAGCTGGGTGGCGCTGGAGTTGCCCCGGGTGCTCACCAAGGAGCAGCTGGAGCTGGGGGGGCTCACGATCCGCACCGGCATGAATGCCAGGTGGCAGGCCCAGGCCCAGAAGGTGGTCAACGCCCGGGCCGGCAGCATGGAGGGCGGCCTGGTGGCGATGGAGCCGGGCACCGGTCTGGTGCGGGCCCTGGTGGGCGGCAGGGATTTCAACCGCAGCCAGTTCAACCGGGCGGTGCAGGCGCTGCGTTCGCCGGGCTCCACCTTCAAGCTGTTCGCTTACACGGCGGCGATCGAGGCGGGCATGAAGCCCGAAGACACGATCACCAACAAGGAGCGCTGCTACACCGACGGCTGGCCGCCGAAACGGTTCTGCATTCCAGGCGGCGGCAGCTTCCGGCTGATGGATGCCCTGTCGCAGTCCAAGAACGCGGCCGCGGTTGCCGTGGCCGAGAAGGTGGCCTACCCGCGGGTGGTGGATGTGGCCCGCCGCCTGGGGGTCACCGGCACGATCGGCCAGTACCCGGCCATGGTGCTGGGCGCCAACGAGAAGACGATGCTGGAGATGACGGCCGCCTACGCCGCCGTTAACAACCGGGGCGTGTATGTGGAGCCCACGCCGTTTGAGGAGATCCACGGGCCGGAGGGTGAGTTGCTCTACAGCCGCCGCACCGATGGCAAGGCCCCCCGCCGGGCGGTGAGCAGCGATGTGGCCGATGCGGTCACCTGGATGTTGCAACGGGTGGTGAGCCAGGGCACCGGCACCGGCGCCGGCCTGGCCGACCGGCCCGCCGCCGGCAAGACGGGCACCGCCGAGGGCGCCCGCGACCTGTGGTTCATCGGCTCGATTCCGCAGCTCACCACGGCCATCTGGTTCGGCTACGACCAGAACACCAAGACCGGCAGCAGCAGCGCCCAGGCGGCTGCCGCCTGGGGGGCCTTCATGGCCGACGTGAGCAAGGACCTGCCGGTGCAGCAGTTTCCGCCCAAGCCGGACCTGCAGGGTGAGTTTGTGCCCTACGTGCCTCCCAAGAAGAAGAAGGCCAGGCCGGCCGACACCGAGAAGCGCGAGAAGCCGTGGGAGCCGCCCGATGTGATGGCTCCCGACAGCCGCTGGGAACCGCCGCCGGTGCCCGAATCCAGTCCCGACGATGCCGGCGACCAGGCCCCGCCTCCCCAGGCGCGCGGGTCGGAGGCACCGTCGCGGCGCTGGCAGTCGCCGCCCACCTGGAGCGAGCCGGCACCCACCATCTACCGGCCCCGGCCCCTGCCGGAGGCTGCCCCCGCCCCGGCTCCCGCTCCGGCGCCGGCAGCTGCGCCCGCGCCCGCCCCAGCTGCTCAGGCGCCGCCGCCGCCGCCCCCGCCGCCGCCCCCGCCAGCTGCACCGCCGCCGCCCTGAGCCTGCACCAGGGCGGCAGCAAACCCATCTCCCCCCGCCGAGGCACCCCCGGCACCATCGGGATCGCCGGGCCAGTGCTGCCAGCGCTGCAGCAGCTGCCAGCCGGGCCGGGCGGCCAGCAGGGTTGCCAGCGGTTCGTTGATCTCGCTGGGGTGGATGGTGCAGACCGCGAACACCAGCCGGCCACCGGGCCGGAGCAGCGGCGCCAGGCCCAGCAGCAGCCGGGTCTGCAGATCCACCAGGCCGGCGATCGCTTCGGGTGTCACACGCCAGCGGGCATCGGCATGGCGCGCCAGGGTGCCGAGGCCTGAGCAGGGGGCATCCACCAGGATCCGGTCGAAGTGGCCCACCCACTCGGGTCGCTCCCGGGCCAGGTCGGCCGCATCGGCCACCAGGGGCCGCAGGCTGGTGTGCCCCAGCCGCTGCGTGTTGGCCAGCAGGCGGTTCAGGCGGGCTTCGGAACGGTCCACGGCCCACACCTCCCCCCGGTCGTCCATGGCTTCGGCGCAGTGGCTGCTCTTGCCGCCGGGGGCGGCGCAGGCATCGAGCACCCGTTCGCCGGGGCCTGGGGCCAGCAGGGGCACGATCCGCTGGGCGGTGCGGTCCTGCACGCTCCAGTGGCCTTCGGCGTAGCCGGGCAGGCGACGCAGATCACCGGGGCGCTCCAGCAGGGTGAGGCCATCGGCCAGGTTGGGCAGGGGGGCGGCGGCCACACCGGCGGCCGCCAGCTCGGCCAGCAGGGCTTCGCGGCTGCAGCGCAGGCGGTTGACCCGCAGGTCGATCGGTGCGGGTGCGTTGCTGGCGCGGGCAAAGGCCTCGGCCTGGTCGGGCGTGCGCCACCGCAGCAGGTCGGCCGCCAGCCAGGCGGGCAGCGAGTGGCGCAGGCCCAGGCTGGCGGCGGCTTCGGCGGGCAGCTCCAGGCCTCGCCAGGGTTCATGGGCCGCCTCATCGGCACCATCGGCGCCGGCGGCGCGGCGGCGCTGCAGTTCGCGCAGCAGGCCGTTCACCACCGGCGCCAGGCGCGTGAGCCCCAGCTCCTGGGCCAGGGCCACGCTGGTGTGCACCGCCGCCGATGCCGGCACCCGCCGGCAGAACAGCAGCTGGTAGATGCCCAGCTCCAGCACCCAGAGCAGCTTGGGGGGCTGCTGGGCGGCGCTGCGGCGGCCGAGGGCATCGATCCAGGCCTGCAGCAGCCGCCGCTGGCGCACGCAGCCGCAGGCCAGTTCGGTGGCCAGGCCCCGGTCGGCGGGGGCCAGGGGGCTGCGGGCCAGAGCCCGCTCCAGGGCGATGTCGGTGTAGGCACCAGCGGCCACGGATTGCAGCACCCGCCAGGCCAGCAGGCGGGGCGCCAGGCCGGTGGCGGGCCGGGGCGCCCCGGCGGGCACAGCGGGCATAGCAGGCACTGGAGCCAAGGCACAGCCCATCACTGCATCCACAGCTAGCCGAGCGGCCCTGGCCGCGCAATCCTGTGGGTCTGCGCCTTCACCCATGCAAGCGATCATCCTGCTGGCGGCTGCGCTGCTGCTGCTGGCCGGCAGACCGGCCTGGTCGATCGATCTGATCAATCATTTTGGAGGGCCGAGGGGCTTTGGCACGCTCTCCCTTGATCGCAGCGACAACGGCTCCAGTGGCCCCCTGTCCCTGCCATTCCCGGTTGAATTTTACGGCGTTAAGTACAACATATTCTATATTAATACCAACGGCAGCATCACGTTTCAAGGCCCATTCAGCGAGCCCATCCCGTCGGCATTGGCCAGTGCCCCGCAGCCGATTCTTGCCCCCTGGTGGGGCAACGTGGATACACGCCACGCCGATTCGGGCCTTGTGTGGTACAGCATCAACTCCAACATGGTGGCGATCACCTGGGATCAGGTGGGCTACCACGATCAGCAGGTGGATCTGCGCAATTCATTTCAACTGCTGTTGCACCGGCCGTTGTCTGCGCCGTCGGGCTTCTTCATTGCCGATTACCGCTATCAGGCACTGCAGTGGAGCCGGAGCTCGGCCAGCGGCAGCCAGGCCGCCCAGGCGGGCTATGGCAGCGGCGTTGCGGGTCGGGGCTCATTTTCGCTGCCGGGTTCGGGCACCGATCAGGCCTTGAACCTGGTGGATCTCAGCAATGGCAACCCCCAGGAGCCGGGGCTGTGGCAATTCCGATTCAGCCCTGTCAGCATCAGCTTTCCTGGAAGTTCAGCAGATGATCCATTGCCGGGCACGCCAACGGCAACCGGTTTCGAGTTCATGCTGTCGATATTTGATCCTGGTCGGCCTACGTATATTGATCCACTCTATCTTGATCCTTCTATCACGGTCGGATACGACTACAGCATCACAAGCCCCCTTGGCGTGCTGTTCCAATCCGTGATCACGCCGGCGCTCGACGGCAACCGAGCCTATGATCTCTATCTTTCAAGCAATGGCTGCGCCAGTTACGACCTCTTTGCGGGGGTGATCAACGCTGGTGTGCAGCACAGGTTTCAGCAGCCGCTGGCCTGCTTCGGCATTCGGGGGATTGATCTGGGCGCAGCTGGCAGTGCTGGGGATCCGCTGGCTTTTGTGACTGGCCTCACCTTCAACCGGGCCGGCTTCGCCCAGGTGATCCAGACGCCGATCACGCAATCCGTGCCGGATTCCCAGGTGCCTGGTGCCCTGCCGGTGCTGGGCATGGGCGCTGCCTTCGGCTGGTCGCGGCGGCTGCGGCGGCGGATCACGATCCGCATCGATACCACCCCTCCCCAACCAGCCACGCTGAGCATGGGCGGCGGGCGTGGGGGGGGCCATGGGAGCTGACCGGGCCCTGTTTCGACACCAGCGAATCCATGCTGTTTCTCTCGGTCCAGCACCCCTGAGGGGTGCGCAGGGATTGGGGCCGGCGCTGCAGATCCCCAGCGCCACCACTGTTGGCAGCCGCACACCGTTGCTTGACGCTTCCGGGGGGGGGTGGCTACGGTTCGGAAAAAAGTAATTTTCGAGATGAAAAGGCTCCAGGCCGCTCTTCTGGCCTCAACGGCTGCGGCTTTCACCTTGGCCACCGCTCCCGAAGCCCTGGCGGACGGACTCTCTTTTACAACCATTCAAACCTCCAATACCCCCACCCTGACCAACAATTTCACCAGGGGTGTCTATGCGAATGGCAGCAACATCTATTTAGGTACGAGCGGTGGTGGCACGTTTGTCTCCAACGACAGTGGCTCCACCTGGAGCAATTACACCACTTCAAACAGCGGCCTGGCCTCTAATACTGCTTACATTCCCTACGCCGTAGGCAGTACTGTCTACATCGCAACCCAGAACGGTCTTGGTGTCTCCACCAACGGTGGCAGCACCTGGATCAACAAAACGACGACAGACGGCCTGGGTTCCAGTGCCGTGTTCGGCGTCTATGCCGTTGGCAGCACCGTCTACGCGGCAACCAACGGAGGCGTCAGCATCTCCACCGACGGTGGTAACACCTTCACCAATACCACGAACGGCCTGGGTGGCACCAGCGGCAGCAATAGCGGCAGCAGCGTGAATGTCGTCTATGCCGACGGCGGCAAAATCTATGCCGCCACCCAAAATGGCCTGGCTATTTCCAGCAACGGTGGCACTAGCTTTATCAATATAACGACTGCTAACAGTGTCGGTTTGCTTGATAACAGAATTAAAGATGTGTTTGCCAGTGGCAATAACATCTACGCCGCAACAGAAGGCGGACTCAGTATCTCCACAGACGGAGGTGCCAACTGGTCCACCTCCACTCAAGCCAACGGCCTCGGCACAGGCGGCCTCGGCACCAATTTTGTGCGTGGTCTCGCTGTGAGCGGTGGCACCATTTACGCGGGCACCAGCGGCGGCGGTCTCAGCGTTTCCACCAACGGTGGCGCCAGCTGGACCACTTACACCACCGATGACGGGCTCGGTGCCAATTTCCTCCAGAAGGTGTACATCAGCGACAACAAACTCTACGTTACCACCAGCAACAGTGGCCTCAGTGTTGCTGCCCTCTCCGCTGATCCCAACCCCGTGCCCGCCCCGCTGCCGGTGCTGGGTTCCGCGGTGGCGCTGGGCTTCTGCCGCCGCCTGCGCAGCCAGAGCCAGCGGCTGCGCCATGCCGCCGGCCGCCGCCTCGCCTGATGCCTGAGGTCAGGCAACCATCGGCCAGCGCCGAGCAGCGCATGCAGGAGCGGCGCAGCACCGTGGCCGCGCACGCCGGCCGGC
>JBKDDA010000104.1:0-2773 GCA_046313055.1 Synechococcaceae cyanobacterium
TTCACCAGGGCGGTGCTGGCCACGGTTGGATCAATGCGTTGCAGGCTGGCCAGCGGGGAGCCGAGGCTGTGGCGCGGCTGATGGCCACCATGTGACCGCGCCGTTGCAGTGGGTGTCGCCAGGGGTGGCTGGGGGCGGCCGCCAGGGTCACCCGATCGCCAACGCGGTCAAACGACACTGGGCCATCGGGGGCATCGGCCAGCCAGAGCTGACCCTTGGTCCGCAGCACCTCAGGACCCAGCTGGGTTGCCCAGGCCAGCACGCGGTTGCGCTCGAGCGGTTCGAGCTGCAACCAGGGATCGCTGCGCACCAGCTGCCGCTCGCTGTGAAACGCCGGTGCCGGCAGCTGCTGCCGCGCCTCGAGCCGCTGCCGCAACCAGTGCTGGCGCTGCTCCGCCTCGCCGGTTGCCAGCAGGTCGGCCTTGCTGAACTGCAGCACATCGACACCGTCGAACTGCTGCTGTACCAGCTCACCCACCCAGGGGTCGTGCCAGAGGGCTTCAATGCGCTCGAGGTCGACCACCAGGAGCACCCGCGCCAGGGTCAGGCCGTGCAGCTGCAGTTGGCTGGCCACCCGCAGAGGCACCGCCATGCCGCTGGTTTCGATCAGCACATGGGCCGGGGGCTGCTCGCGGCGGGCCAGCTCCAGCAGGGCCGCACCCAGGCCATCGCGCAGGCTGCAGCAGACGCAGCCACCGCCCAGCTCGAGCACGCGGCCATGGGCCTGGCGCAGGCGCTCGGCATCGATGTGGATGCTGCCCATGTCATTGACCAGCAGGGCCCAGCCCTGGTGATCAGACTCCTGCAACCAGCCGTTGATCAGGGTGGTCTTGCCCGATCCCAGGTAGCCACCGACGACGGTGGCCGGCACCTCGCGCAGGCTCTCGATGTTGCTCATGGCTGGGCTCCCTCCAAGGCGCCGTAGACACACGTGCCGTCCTTGAGGGTGGCCATCACGGCGATGGCGTTGAGCTGCTCGGGATCTGTGGCGGTGGGATCGGCGTCGAGGATCACCAGATCAGCGCGCTTGCCCACGGCCAGGCTGCCCTTGCTGTCCTCTTCCCGGATCTGCCAGGCAGCCTCGATCGTGAGCGCCCGCAGGGCCGCTTCGGCGCTCACCCGCTCCGAGTCGCCCAACACCACCCCCGTGCGGGTGCGGCGGGTCATGGCCGTTTCGGTCATGCGCAGCGGCTCAATCGGCGTCACTGAGAAGTCGTTGTGATTGGAGCAGTGCAATCCCAGTGCCATGGCGCTGGCCATCGGGCTCATGCGGCCGGCCCGCTCGGGCCCCAGATTGGCGAGGTGCGTGTCGCCGAAGAAGAAGGCGTGCACCGTGAAGAAGCTGGGGTGCAGGCCCAGTTCCACGTACTGCTCCAGCTGCCCCGGCGCCATGAACTGCGAATGGATGATCACCGTGCGGTGGTCCTGCTCCGGCTTCAGACCGGCCCTGCGGCAGGCCTCGATCATCAGATCGATGGCGGCATCGCCGTTGCAGTGGGCAAACAGCTGCAGGCCCTGGGCCGAGAGCCGCGCCACGGCCTCAAAGAGCTGCTCGGGCGGGCACACCGGCTGACCGCGCCAGTTGGCTTCGCCATTGGGGCCTGGCGTGAGCAGCGGTTCACCCCAGAAGGCGGTCTTGCCCTGGGGTGAACCGTCCACCAGCAACTTGATGCCCTGCAGCTTGAGCCGATCGCGGTACTGCCCAAAGGCATCAAGAACCGGCTGGGGCATCTCCAGGGTCTTGCCGTGAAAGTCGGGGAAACGCTCGCGCAGCATCGATGGCACCTCCAGCACCAGCGGCAGCAGCACCAGATCCACGCAGAGGTGACCTTCGCGGGCGGCCCGCTGAAACAGGCCCAGATCGCCGGCCACGGTGGCGCCGTCCTGCACGGTGGTGATGCCCTTGGCGGTGTAGAGCCGCTGGGCCGCCTGAAACTGAGCCAGCCGCTCCTCGTCTGAGGGCTGGGGCATGTGCAGGAACAGCGGGATGAAGGCTGTCTCCATCACCAGGCCCGCTGGCTCGGTGCTGTCGGGCCGCCGCACGATCACCCCGCCGGCAGGGTCGGGGGTGCTGGCGTCGTAGCCCGCAAGGGCCAGGGCGCGGCTGTTGAGCACCGCGCCATGGTTGGAGTTGTGGATCACCATCACCGGGTTGTCCGGGAACAGCACATCCAGATCGGTTTTATCGAGCGGGCGGTCGTCGGAGAGACCATCCACGTCGTAGCCGTAGGCGATCACCCACTCGCCCTTCGCCACCGGATGGCTCGCCACGTGGTCGCGCAACACCTGCTGCAGGCTGGCGATGCTGGTCACCGGCCCAGCGGGTGGTCGCTGAATGTTGGCCCAGCCCACCACTTGCAGGGCGTTGGCGAAGTGGCCATGGGCATCGATGAAGCCCGGCAGCAGGGTGCGACCTGCCAGATCGATGTGGCGGGTGTCGGGCCCGGCATGGGCCAGCGCCTCAGTCTTGGCTCCAACGGCAAGGATGCGGCCGTCTTTGATGGCAATGGCCTCAGCACGGGGCTGGGAGTCCTCCATCGTGAGGATCGGCCCTCCAGAGAGGATCAGGTCGGCGCATTCGGCCATCAGGACGGGACCGGTTGAATTCCCACTGGTTAGCCCGCTGGAGTCCAGGTGTCAGCGATCCCCCCTGAAACGTTGCCGCTGATCCGAAACGTCACGCGACCCATTTCCGCCGCAGCGAACAGGGCCGAGCAGACAACGCCCGGGGGAACAAGCGGCGATGGAGCGCGCCATCAAGGTGGCGGGAGGC
>JBKDDA010000105.1:0-3190 GCA_046313055.1 Synechococcaceae cyanobacterium
CCGCCTGAGTGATCCCGGCAGCGACCCCACCCTGTGGACCGGTGGTGCCACGGCCAGCTTCCCGGCTCTCGGCACCTTCCTCGGCCGCTTCGGCAGGGATTCCAGCCCTTCCCTGGGCCGGGAGCTCTGGCGCATCGATAACGCCACCGGCGAGCCGGTGCCGATCGACATCCACACCGGCGCCGGCAGCTCCGACCCCTGGGGCCTGTTCAATGTGGGCGGCCAGCTCTATTTCACCGCCTATGTCCCCGGCGTGGGCCATGAGCTGTGGACCCTCAATCCCGCCGACAACGTCCCCCACCTGGTGGCCGATGTGAATCCCGGCGAAGGCTGGAGTCGGACCTGGTGGAACGGCTACGAGGGGCGCAACAACGTGCTGGCTGCCGGCGGCCGGGTGTATTACAGCGCCGATGGTGTTCAGGGCCGCGAGCTGTACATGCTGGCGCCCGGCACCGTTGGCGCCCAGCTGATCGACCTCAATCTCGGCACTGGGGGCAGCGATCCCCAGGCCTTCACTGTGGTGGGCGATCGCCTGTTCTTCAAGGCCTACGACGGCACCAGCTGGGGCTTTTACGCCACCAATCCCGATACTGGCGTGCCCACCCGCCTGGCCATCCCGGGCCAGGCCAACAACCTGGGCAACATCGACTCCCTCATCGGCCTCGCTGGGCGCCTGTATTTCCGGGTCAATTACTACAACGATAACTTCACTGTCTACCGGCCTCTTTACAGCGTTGATGCCGCCACAGCAGTGGTGGCACCTGTTGCTGGTGTTTCCAGTGTCGATGGGCTGACTGCTTACCAGGGCCAGGCCTATTTCCGCGCCTATTCCGCCACGGAAAATGTGGGCTATGAGCTGTTCGCCCTGGCCCCGGGCGACACCACGCAGACACCCAAGCTCCTGGATCTGCTCCCCGGGCCCAGCACCTCAAGCATCAACTGGCTGGCGGCGGGCCCCGATGCCCTCTATGCCGTGGCCTACGCCCGGCCCTCGGAGGACCTGAGCCGCACCTTCACCCTGAATAGTGAGGCGGTGACCCTCAGCTTTGATCTGCTCCGGCTGGATACCTGGGATGGCGAGCAGCTGAGGCTCACGATCGATGACCAGCTGATCGTCGCCCAGCCATTTCTCTGGTACAGCGACCCTGGCACCCGCACCGGCACCAGCGGGAGCTTCAGCTGGTCGATCACCCCCATCACCCCCATCCAGGAGATGGGGGGGTGGGCGTCGTATCCCGACCAGATCTTCCGCGTCAGCGTCTCGATTCCGGCCGGCCGCGCCAGCATCCGCCTTGGCCTGGGCTCCACGCTCGACCAGGGCGTTGACGACGAGAGCTTCGGCCTCCGCAACCTGGAGATCCGCCCGGCAGCAGATTCGAGCCAGCTGTTGCTCAGCGATTCCGGCAATGATCCCAGCCTGTGGCGTGGTGGCCGAGTGGCCAGCAGCTCGGCGCTGGGCACGTTTCTTGGCTCTGTCGGCGCCGGACCTGAGTGGAATCTCTGGCGCCTGGATCCGATTGAGCTCAACCGCACGATGCGGCCCCTGCTGCCGGCTGGAGCCCCCAACAAGGAGTCGGTGCGCAACCTGTTCAGCGTGGGGGACACGCTGTATTGCAGCTACGACGACGGCGTCCACGGTCGTGAGCTCTCGCAGAGCGACGTCACCGCCGCTGGTACGCGCCTCGCCGCTGACGACAACGGCCGCAGCCTGCCGGCCTCCCCCCGCCAGCTCACGGATGTGAATGGCAAGCTCTATTTCACCGCCGACAACGGCGTGAACGGGCGCGGCCTCTATGAGCTCAACACCGCCACCGGCCAGCTGCAGCGCCTGGTGGTCCCGGGGCTCTCCGGTGGTAATACTGCTGCCATTGATGGGCTGGTGAATGCCAATGGCCGCCTCTATTTCCGTACTTCGGGCTACAGCGATTCCGGCACGTATCAGCCTCTCTTCACACTGGATCCGGCCACGGGTGCCATCAGCCAGGTGGCTGATGTGCAGTATGTGAGTGGCATCCGCTGCATCAATAATCAGCTTCTCTTTGCGGCTTACACCACCTCGTTCCAGGGGGGCTATGAATTATTCCGCATTCCTGATGGCTCCGTTCAGCCCGAGCTGATTGACGTCAATCCTGGTGGCGGTTCCGCAAATGTGCAGGAGCTGGTGGAGGCCGGGGGTGTGCTGTACTTCTCGGCTGAGCGTTCCGGCCTCGGCCGGGAGCTCTTCCGCCTGGATGCCAGCTTCAATCCCGTGCCGGTGCGTGACATCTGGCCCGGTGGCAGCGGCTCCAATCCCCGTGCCCTCTTCGCCGTTGGCAGCAGCCTGTATTTCGTGGCCGATGACGGCTTCCACGGCACCGAGCTGTGGCAGACCGATGGCACCGAGGCCGGTACCCGCCTCGCCCGCGACATCAACAACATCACCCTTGATGCCAGCCCGGGGAGCTTGCTGGATGTCAACGGCATTCTCTACTTCACGGCCACCGATGGTGCCCTGGGGCGCGGGCTCTACCGCATCGATCCGGCCACGGGGGCTCCCCAGCGGCTCACCGTGCCGGGGCTCAGCGGTGGGAATGAAGCGTACATCGACGGGCTGGTGAATGCCAATGGCCGCCTCTATTTCCGCTCTTACAACTACAACAACGCTGGCGTCTATCGGCCGCTCTACACGCTGGATCCCCAGACCGGTGTGATCAGCCAGGTTGCTGGTCTCCAGTATGTTGAAAACTTTAGATATCTTGCTGGTCAGTTCTTCTTCACGGCCTATTCCTCGTCTGCCCAGGAAGGCTATGAACTTTTCCGGATCGCCGATGGTTCCACCCAGCCCCAGCTGATTGATGTCAACCCGGGTGGTGGTTCGTCGTCGCCTCAATGGCTGACTGGTCACAACGATATCCTCTACTTCTCTGCTTATAAGGATGGCATCGGCCGAGAGATGTTCCGCCTGGGGCCATCGTTCGAGCCCCTTCCCCTGGCCGATCTCAGCCGTTACGACAACTCCCCCAGACAGGTGGCCTCTGTCGGTGGGGCCCTTTACTTCGTCAGCTACAGCGCGGCGGCCGGTGCCGCGGGCCCCGGCCAGGATGTGAGCCGCTCGTTCACGCTCGACGGATCCACCTCGACCATCAGTTTTGATCTGCTGCGGCTCGACACCTGGGACGGCGAGTCGCTGGTTGTTTACGTGGATGATCAA
>JBKDDA010000106.1:0-1026 GCA_046313055.1 Synechococcaceae cyanobacterium
CGTGTAGGCCAGGGGCATGCCGAATTTGCCGTGGTCGCCGGCATCGTGGTAGCCGCCGGTGAGGTCGAGACTCAGTCCCGACTGCAGGTTGGCGGCCTTGCGGTCGCCGAAGTACACACCGTCGCGGCCGTCGCGCAGGCCGGAATCGCCGCGCCAGGCAATGCGGTTGCTGGCCTCATCGAGGTCGCCGGAGCGCTGGGCCTCATAGAAGAGCAACGAGCGGCGCAGCACCTCGCCATAGCTGCCGGCAGCCGGCGGCTCGGTGACGGGCGGATCGGTGACGGGCGGCTCTGTGGGTGGGGCAGGGGGAGATGGCGGGCTGGGCGGTGCAGGGCTGGGCGGTGCAGGGCTGACCGGGTTCAACAGCTGGTCGGCGGTGAGGGGGCCGGCACTGCCGATGGCCACCCCCTGGCTGCCGCTGAAGCCCACCGTCACCGAGGCACCCGCCTTGAGGGCCGCCGCCCAGCCGCTGCCACTGAGCGTGTAGCGCATCAGGCCATTGCCCAGGTCTTCACTGGCGAGCGTGGCGCCCCAGGGGGCACCCGTGATCCGGTGGGGCGTGGTGAAGCTGTGGCTCCAGCCGCTGAGGTCGCGGCCACTGGTGTGGGTGATCCGCAGCTCGGCCGTGAAGCCGTTCCACCAGCGACTGCCGCCCACCTCCACCCGCAGGCTGGGAGCCGGCTCAGGGAGCGGCGGGGTCACGGGCACCGGGGTCACAGGTGCCGGAGTCACGGGCACCGGGGTCACGGGCGCCAGCAGCTGGTCGGCGCTGAGGGCACCGGCATCGCCGATGGCCACGCCCTGGCGGCCGTTGAAGCCCACCGTGATCGAGGCGCCGGCCCGCAGCCGGGCCCCCCAGCCGCTGCCGGTCAGGGTGTAGCGGATCAGGCCATTGCCCAGCTCCTCGCTGCTTACCGTGGCGCCCCAGGGGGTGCCGCTGATCCGGTGGCGGGTGGTGAAGCTCAGGCTCCACCCCTGCAGATCCTGACTGCCGCTGTTGGTGATGGTGAGCTCGGCGGTGAAGCC
>JBKDDA010000107.1:0-4189 GCA_046313055.1 Synechococcaceae cyanobacterium
CTCCGGCTCCTCTCCACCACTCCGCATCCGCAGCTCCTCTCGCAGCTCCTCCAGTTCCATCAGCTCCTGCACCTGGCGCCCCAGCGTGATCTCCTGCTCATGGGTCAGCAGCGGCACGCGGCCGATGTCACGCAGGTAGGAGCGCAACGAATCGCCGGTGGGGGCCCCATCGCCCGAGGAGAAGCCCGCCGTGGCGGCCGTTGTGGTGATCGAAGGCATGGCGTCGATTACGAAACGGTCTTGTTTCGTAACCCTACCACCGATCCCGGATTCGCTCCGCATACGCCGCGAATCCGCCCCTGGCTTCCACAATGGCCCCATGGCTCAGGAGCGCCTGCAGAAACTGATCGCCGCCGCCGGCCTGGGCTCGCGCCGCCACGCCGAAGACTGGCTGCGGCAGGGGCGCGTGCGGGTCAACGGCCGCGTGGCCCAGCTCGGTGAGCGGGCCGATCCGGCCGTTGACCGGGTCGAATGCAACGGCCGGCTGCTGGGCCAGCGGCCGGCGGGCCGCACCCTGCTGCTGCACAAGCCGGTGGGGGTGCTCTGCAGCTGCCACGACCCCCACGGCCGGCCCACGGTGCTGGATCTGCTGCCCCGGGCCTGGCGCCGGGGCCAGGGGCTGCATCCGGTGGGCCGCCTCGATGCCGACAGCCGCGGCGCCCTGCTGCTCACCAACGACGGGGATCTGACCCTGTGGCTCACCCACCCCCGCTACGGCCACCACAAGACCTACCGGGTGTGGGTGGAGGGCCAGCCCGATGGCGCCTGCCTGCGGCGCTGGCGGGCGGGCCTGCCCCTCGATGGCCGGCCCAGCCAGCCCGTGGGGGTGCGGGTGCTGGGGCAACGGCCCGATGCCACCGAGCTGGAACTGGTGATGGGGGAGGGGCGCCATCGGCAGATCCGGCGCACGGCCGCGGCCCTCGGCCACCCGGTGCTCGACCTGCTGCGGATCGCCATCGGATCGGTGGCGCTCACGGATCTGCCCGAGGGACACTGGCGAGCCCTCAGCCGCCAAGAATGGGAAACCCTGCGGTGCTCACCCGGGGCGGCTCCCCTCCCGCAATGACCACCCCCGCCCCCCGATGGAACCCGCCCCGGCCCGGCAGCCTGGGCCGGCCGCTGCGGCAGCTGCTGCAGCGGCTGGGCGGCCGCCCTGGGAGTGCAGCCGGCCAGATCCCGGGCCGCAGCAACCGCCAGCCCGCCGATCCCCTGCCGCTGGTGGGGGAGCAGGTGCGGCAGGCCCGGGAGGCCCAGGGCCTCAACCTGCGCCAGCTGGCCAACGAAACCCGGATCAGCACCACCGTGCTGGAGGCGATCGAGCGGGGCTGGCGCGACCGCCTGCCCGAGGGCACCTACCTGCGCAGCATGCTGCCGCTGCTGGAGCGGCGCCTGGATCTGCCGAGCGGCAGCCTGGGGGCGATCCTGCTGCCGGCCCGCAACCGGGCGGAGCGGGAGCGGGCCCAGCCGGGCGGGGTACGGCGCTTCACGCCGGGGTCGATCGATGTGTTCACCACCTGGCAGGGCACGGTGCTCTACGGCCTGCTGGCCCTGGGGCTGATCCATGCCCTCAACCTGCAGCAGCGGCAACTGGCCGCCCGCCACGGCCACAGCCTGGTGCCGATCCCCGCCAGCAGCGCCCGGCCCGCGGCGGCACCCAGCCCGCTGGCCGATGAGGGCGAACGGCTGCTGCGCGCCTATCCGGGCCTGCGGCCCCTGAGCGAGGCCCGCCGGCCCCAGCTGCTGGCCAGCCTGCGGCGCCAGGCCAGCGGGCCGGAGGCCGACCTGGCCCAGGGGCGGCTGCAGCTGCAGCTGCAGGAGCCGACCCGGCTGCTGCTCAGGGGCGGGCGGCCCGGCGCCACGGGGGTGACCCGGCTGGAGGGGGTGCGCGGCGAACTGGACCTCACGGTGCTGCCGCCCTTCCAGCTGGAGCTGGAGCCGGCACCGGCGCCGGAGAGCGTGCGCTGGCGTGGCCAGGCCCTCGCCGCCGGCGATGGTGATGGCCGCCTGTTCCGCTACCCGCCCGCCAGCGGGCCGCGGCCGGCCAGCGAAGAGCGGCCGTAGGTGGCGGCCATGCGGCCGTAGCCGTGCAGCGGCCCTGCCAGGTCGGCGACCGGCCGGTCCAGCCGCCAGCTCCAGTTGCCTTCGCAGGTGCCGGGGGTGTTGAACCGGGCCCCGTCGCCCAGCTCCAGCAGGTCCTGCAGGGGGGTGACCACCAGGGCCGCGGTGGAGGCCAGCCCCAGCTCGAGCAGCTGCCACGCCGGCGCCGTGACCGCGGCACCGACCGCCGCCTCCACCCGCCGGCGGCCATCGGCATCGAGGTCGTGCCACCAGCCCGTGGTGGTGGGATTGTCGTGGGTGCCGGTGTACACCACCCAGTCACTGCCGCTGTAGCGGGCGGGCAGGTAGGGGTTGTCGGGGTTGCCGTCGAAGGCGAACTGCAGGATCTTCATGCCCGGCAGGCGGAAGTGGTCGCGCAGGGCCTCCACGGCGGGGGTGATCACCCCGAGGTCTTCGGCGATCAGGGGCAGGCGACCATCGGGGAGCAGCAGGCCGCGGCGGCGGCAGAGCCGGGCCAGGCCCGCCAGCAGCGCTGAGCCGGGCGATGGGCACCAGCGGCCGTGTTCGGCCGTGCGGTCGTGGCCGGGCACCCGCCAGTAGGCCTCCAGGGCACGGAAATGGTCGAGGCGCAGCAGGTCGAACAGCTCCAGCTGGCGCCGCAAGCGGGCCAGCCACCAGCGGAAGCCGCTGAGCCGGTGGCGCCACCAGCGGTAGACCGGCGTGCCCCAGAGCTGGCCGGTGGCCGCGAAATAATCGGGCGGCACGCCGCTCTGGGCCACGAGGTCACCGCCGGGCGCCAGCGAGAAGAGGCCCGGGTGGCTCCAGACATCGGCACTGTCATGGGCCACATAGAAGGGCAGATCGCCCATCAGCCGCACGCCGCTGGTGGCCGCCTGGCGCCGCAGGCCGTCCCATTGCTGCTGGAGCTGCCACTGGAGCAGGCATTCACGGCGCAGGTCGGCGGCGTGGTCGCGATCGAAGCGGGCGATGGCCCAGGGGAGGCGCTGGGCCAGGGGCGCGGGCCACTGCCACCAGGGTCGGCCCTGCTCCAGCCGCCGCAGCACCATGAAGCGGGCGTGGTCCGGCAGCCAGCTGCGCTGCTGGCGGCACCAGCCCCTGAAGGCCGCCTGCCGGGTGGGCGGCTGCGACGACCAATGCCGCTCCAGGGCGGCGGCGATGGCCTCGCTGCGGCGGCCCGCCTGGCGGGGGTCCAGGCGCTCGAGGCCACCGCCGGGCAGGCTGTCGCGGTCGGCGGCGGTGATCAGCTGCCGGGCCACCAGATCATCGGCATCGATGAACCAGGGGTTGAGGGCCGAACCGCTGGGGGAGCTGTAGGGGGAACCGGTGCCGTCGGTGGGGGCCAGGGGCAGCAGCTGCCACACCGCCACCCCCTCGCGGGCCAGCAGCTGGATCCAGTCGTGGGCGGCGGCCCCGAAGGTGCCGCAGGCGGGGCTGCCCGGCAGGGCCGTGGGATGGAGCAGCACCCCGCAGGCGCGGGCGGCACCGCTGCTGACCTGTTGGCTCATCACGCCGGCAGGCGGTAACGGTCAATGATGGCGCGGGCAAAGGCAGGGATGTGCCTCTCAGCCATGTGGGGATGGTGACGCCGCAGCCAGACGGCGTTGCGGGTGAAGTGGGAATCAATGGAGAAGCGGCCGTATTCGAGGCCTTTGGGCCCGATCCGCTGCACCACCGCACCCACCAGTTCGGCCAGCCAGCGGGGCAGGCGCAGGCCCCGGTCGTAGGCGTCGATGCCCTGCTGCACGGCGGCGCGGCGGTCGCCGGAACTGGTCACCGCAGCGGTGTCGAGCTCCTGCTCCACCAGGGCCAGCAGCTCGGCACCGGTGGGGTTGCGCACGGTGATCCACTGGCGGCCGAAGCCGGCCCCCATGTAGCCCACCACCAGGTCGGCGCCGGCGTTGGTGTAGTCGAAGCAGCTGAGGCAGCTGGGGGCGAACACATCCTTGAGGGCGGGGGTGTCGAGCCCGAAGAAGGGCACCGTTTCCTCGCTGCCGTCGCTGTGGCGGAAGTGGATGCGGAAGTCCTGCATGAACTCGTAGTGCACCACGGTGTCGGGCGAGCGGCTGGCGCTCTCGAGAAAGGTCTGCAGCCCCTGGCGCGACACGTTGTC
>JBKDDA010000108.1:0-414 GCA_046313055.1 Synechococcaceae cyanobacterium
CTGCTGATTGTGGCCGGCACCGTGACGATGAAAATGGCCCCGGCGCTGGTGCGGCTCTACGAACAGATGCCCGAGCCCAAGTATGTGATCGCCATGGGGGCCTGCACGATCACCGGTGGCATGTTCTCCGCCGACTCCACCACCGCCGTGCGCGGGGTGGACAAGCTGATCCCGGTTGACCTGTATCTGCCCGGATGCCCGCCGCGGCCCGAAGCGATCTTCGATGCGGTGGTGAAGCTGCGCAAGAAGGTGGGCAACGAGGCCCTGGCCGAGCGGGGGCGGCTGCAGCAGACCCACCGCTACTGCACCGTTCCCCACCAGCTCAGGCCGGTGGAGCCGATCATCACCGGCGCCTATCTGCAGGCCGAAACCCAGAAGGCCGCCCTGGCTGCCGCCGCCGGCCTGCCCCTGGGG
>JBKDDA010000109.1:0-10231 GCA_046313055.1 Synechococcaceae cyanobacterium
ACCATCGGCTTCTGCGTCGATGGCGTTGCCGATGGTGAGGGCGCTGGTGATCAGGTGGCTGGGCCCGCCGTTGGCGCTGAGGGTCTGGTAGTCGCCGCTGGCGGTTGTGGCGCTGGTGTCGGGCAGATCCCCATGGTCAACGGCGACTGAAGCTGGTTCACAGGGAGCACAGCGGATGAATCGAACATTGTTGAAACGGACTTCCGGACTGATGAACTGGCCACAACCCTGACCGTTTTCGACCCGTAAGGTTGTGTAGGAGTTCTGGGCATTGCGGTTAACTGAGTCTGTACTCGGCTTGCCACCTGAACCTGAAAGATAGATTGCAGCGTCTGATGGAGCGGTGAAATCCGTGTCACTGTTGGCATCACCAACTGTGTTCAAATCCCAGAATCCAATGCCGTTGATTACCAGGTTGTTGGCACTGAACACAGCATCGCTGCTGCCACTGGTGCTCTTGAACTCTTCATCAGGGTGCGCTTTGACGAAGAGAACTCCATGACCATTGGGGCATTTCAGATTCTCGCCCACCATGATGCTGCTATTGCTCATGTTCATGTTCGCTTCGCCGCGAACACGAAAAATGACTAGGGGCGTCCCGTTTGTGGAATCGCTGTCATCAATGATCCAGTCTGAATTGTTGATTTCAAAATCAGTGCCATCAAACCCAATGTCCACCACCACCACGCCATCGCTGTTGCTATCGAGCAGATTGACATCGTAGACAAACTTGCCGCCTGCGCCTTTGTCGATGGAGTTGCGGTTGACAAGGTCCCTTGGATTGGAGCTGTCTCCCGATGCAAAGAAGGTGTCCCGTGGTAGGTTGCGGACATAGTTGCGCCAGCTGCGGAGGTCTGCCAGCAGCCCACTGTGGTCATAGCCTCCGTCCCATCCCTGGCTGGCTGAATCGGGCCGCGGACGGGAGTCATCCAGGGAATCCATGGATGTACCCGTCAGGGAAGGCTGGCCAAAGTAGTATGAATTGCTGACGTTGGCTGGTGCCGACTGATTGGTGGCGCGAATGCCAAACGTGCCGAAGACGTTGATGTCCTGAAGGGAAAATGTTCCGGTCGCGCTGGTGACAGCAATGTTTCCAGACCAGTCCACTCCCCGGAACAGAGGTGCGGCTCCAGGTAGGTAGTGGTTGTTGCCTGGCCCATTGGAGCCGGCGGTCGTGTTCCACAACCAGCGGTTTTTGTTTGGATCGGAGGGGGCACTCGGATCCTTGAAGAAGACATCCCTCAGGCTTGGGCTCGATGGAGAGGGATAGGCCGGCGAAATGGTTGGTTCAATGGGCGAGACCCGCTGATCTCCGGGATTGCCGCCGCTGAGGGTCTGCCTGTTGGCCCCAATCTCTTGGCTGCTGCCGATGGTCACGGCCTCACCAGCCGAGGACGGCCGCATGCCGATGATCAGGTAGTCCCGAATGAGGGTGGTGGATGGCGCAGCGGTGGGGACAGCCGAGTCGGTGAATGTCGTTGCGGCCAGCTGATCATCGGGGCTACCGAAAACACCATCGTTGCCCGAACCCACTACGGTCAGTTTCAGGGTGGCGTTCAGAGCATCGGCGGTGCCGGTGCCTGACCCGTTGTTGTCTGTGGGAACCCGCCAGTTGGTGACCACCTGGCCATTGATCAACCCGTCGAGATCGCCAGGGCCACCATCGGTGATTGCGTCGAGGGCGTAAACGTCTGCTTCGCCGTCGTCGCCGGGATCCTCGGGGTCGTCAGCCAGAGACAGGCGCAGGGTGGAACCGTGGGCGAAACCACTCGCCGTGATGGTGGCGGTTGCGCCCGGGGCGTAGTCGCTTCTATCGGTGTTAAGTGTTGGTCCGGTCTGGGTTTGCGGAGTCGATGTGGATGGTGCCGTATCGGCCGGATCCACCTTGACCCAGTTCGGGTCGAAAAACAGAGATGCTGCAGGATCTTCGGGCAACAGGGGGGATGTTTCTCGGGCCATCCATGGGCAAATATCTGGCATTATCTTACAGCCAGAGCACTCTGGCCTTTGTCGAGGTATTGCGGAATACATCTCCCGTTTCCGTGTCGCGCTCCTCTTCAGGTGTGCTTAAGAAGGCCTGACCACGCTGCCCTATTGATGGTCAATCAATTTACTTCTTGTTGCTCGCATGCGTGCGGCGCCAGGCCTGTTGCTCTTCGGGTCCACGCCTCGCCAACGCATCAGGCCCTTAACATGGTTGGCCAGTAAGGATCCCCTTTCCCTTTTGGCTTCCCGGACCCGGCTCCTGCCTCTGGCCCTCGCGCCTCTGGCCCTGGCGGCAGCCCTGCCGGTCGCCTGGGCTCAGAATGCCGGCGGTCCGGAGCCGGTGGCGCCGCCGGAGCTCGTCCAGCCACCGGCCCTCAGCCCACCCCCGCCTCCGGTCCGCGCTGACGTGCCAGCAGCCCGGGCGCCCCTCACTCCGCCCCCTGAGGTGCGCATCAGCCAGCCAGCCCGCCGCTTCGACGACAGCCTCGATGACCTCGAGCGCCAGCAGGTGATCACCCCGCGCGAACGGGAGCTGCGCATCCGCAACCTGATGCGCATGCCCACCACCGCCGGCAGCCCCGCCGGCGAGGCCTGCCGCAGCGGCGCCCTCTCCGCCCAGGAGTGTGCCAATGGCGTGATCCGGCCCCGTGCAGACGGCCAGGCCGGTGTCTATGGCGATCCGGCGGGCCTGCTCAGCGGCGATGGGGCCGGGCCGGCGCGGCGCTTCGGCATCGCCGGCGAAGGCTTCAGCACCGATGCCGCCCCCCTGCCGCCCATCTCCGTGCCGGTGTCGGCCCTGCTGGCCGGTCCGGGCGGCAGCTTCCGGCTTACCGATGTGTTCCGGGTCACGCCCCGCCCCGCTGCCATCGCCGGCAACAGCGACCGCCGCCTGCTGTTTCCGATCCTCGGCTCGGCCGTCAACACCAGCAATTTCGGCTACCGCCTGCACCCGGTGCTGGGCAGCTGGCTGATGCATTCCGGCAAGGATCTGGCGGCCCCGGAGGGCACGCCGGTGGTGGCCGCCCTCAGCGGCCGGGTGCTCAGCAGCGGTGTGGCCGGCGGCTATGGCCTGGCCATCGAGATCGAGCATGACCGCCCCCGCCGCCGCACCCTCTACGGCCACCTCTCCGAGCTCTATGTGAAGCCGGGCGACCGGGTGCGCCAGGGCGAGGTGATCGGCCGGGTGGGCAGCACCGGCCTGAGCACCGGCCCCCACCTCCATTTCGAGCTGCGGGTTCCCCAGGATGGCGGCTGGGTGGCGGTGGATCCGGGTGATTTCGATCCCGGCAGCGGCGCGCCGGCCCTCGCCGGTCTGCCCGGCTTTCCCGGCCTCTCCGGCCTTCTGGGCGGCAACGGCACGCCGCCCGATGCGGTGGCCCTGCTGATGGGCCAGCTGCTGCAGACCCTCGAGCGCCCCCAGCCGCCCGTGGCCCAGGCGCCCCGCCCCCAGGCCCCGGCCCCGGCCCGCCCTTAGCCGCCGCCCAGGCCGAAGCCGGCGATCTGCCCGTCGCGGAAGGTCACCACCTGCTGGGCCCGGGCGGCCACATCGTCTTCGTGGGTCACCATCACCAGGGTGATGCCCTGGCGGTGCAGTTCGTCGAAGATCTCCAGCACCTCGCCGGTGGTGTGCGAATCGAGCGCGCCGGTGGGTTCATCGGCCAGCAGCAGGGCCGGCCGGTTGATGATCGCCCGGGCGATGGCCACCCGCTGCTGCTGGCCGCCCGACAGCTGGTTGGGCCGGTTGCCCAGCCGTTGTTCCAGCCCCACCCGTGCCAGGGCATCGCTGGCCCGCTGGCGCCGTTCCGCCGCCGGCACCCGGGCATAGGTCATGGGCAGCATCACGTTTTCGAGGGCCGTGAGCTGGGGCAGCAGGTGAAACTGCTGAAACACAAAGCCCAGCTCCCGGTTGCGCAGGTCCGCCAGGGCGTCGTCGTCGAGCTGCTCCACCGGTATGCCGTTCAGCCGGTAGCTGCCGCTGCTGGGCCGGTCCAGGCAGCCCAGAATGTTCATCGCCGTGCTCTTGCCGGAGCCGGAGGCACCCATCACCGCCAGGTAATCGCCCCAGTTGACCCGCAGGCTCAGGTCGTGCAGGGCACGCACTTCGGTGTCACCGCTGCCGTAGACCTTGCTCACATGCAGCAGTTCGGCCACCACGCTCTGGGCCATCAATGGTCAGCCCGTGGGCAGCGTGGTGCTGCTGGCGATCGCCTGCTGCAGGATCGGCGTGCCGCTCACGGCCGCATCGGCCCAGTTGAACAGGGGGCTGGAGAGCACACCGCCCACCGCCGTGACCAGCACGCAGGCCACCAGGGCACCGCGCAGGGGCTGCATGCCCGCCAGGTTCCAGCGGATTTCCGGATAGGCCTTCACCACATCGGAGGCCTCCTGGGGTTCTTTCACCACCATCATCTTGATCACCGAGATGTAGTAGTAGATCGACACCACGGAGGTGATCAGACCCACCACCACCAGCAGGTACTGGTGGTTGGCCCAGCCGGCGAAGAACAGGTAGATCTTGCCGAAGAAGCCAAGCATCGGCGGAATGCCACCGAGTGACAGCAGGCACAGGCTCAGGCCCAGGGTGATCAGGGGATCCTTCTGGTAAAGGCCGGCGTAGTCGGCAATGCGGTCGCTGCCGGTGCGCAGGGAGAAGAGAATGATGCAGGCGAAAGCGCCCAGGTTCATGAACAGATAGGCGGCCATGTAGAGCACCATGGCCGCATAGCCGTCTTCGGTGCCGCAGACCATGCCGATCATCACGAAGCCGGCCTGGCCGATCGAGCTGTAGGCCAGCATTCGCTTCATCGAGGTCTGGGCCAGGGCTACCACGTTGCCCAGCACCATGCTCAGCACGGCCAACACGGTGAACAGCAGCTTCCACTGGGCATCGAAGCTCTCGAAGCAACCCACCAGAATCCGCAGGGCCAGGGCGAAACCGGCCGCTTTCGATCCCACCGAGAGAAAGGCCACCACCGGGGTGGGCGATCCCTCGTACACGTCGGGAGTCCACTGGTGGAAGGGCACCGCGGCGATCTTGAAGGCCACCGTGGCCAGCACGAACACCAGCGACAGGGCCGCCACCGGCGTGCTGCTGCTGCGCAGGGCCACGCCGATGGCCTCCAGGCTGGTGTTGCCGCCGCTGAGGCCGTAGAGCAGCGAGGCGCCATAGAGAAACACCGCCGCCGCCGCCGAGCCCACCAGCAGGTATTTGAGGGCCGCCTCGGCGCTGCGGGCGTCGCGCTTCATGTAGCCCGACAGCAGATAGCTGGCCACCGACAGGGTTTCCAGCGAGATGAAGACACTCACCAGGTCGGTGGCGCCGCAGAGCACCATCGCCCCCAGGGTGGCGGCCAGCAGGATCGCCGCGTATTCGCCCACCGGCGTGCCGCTGCGTTCCACGTAGCGCCAGCTCAGCAGCAGCGAGATCAGGGTGGAGGCGGCCACCACCGCCCGGAAGGCGATTGCCAGGTTGTCGGCCAGAAAGGCTCCGAGGAAGGCCGGCTCCAGGGTTCCGTTCCACTGCAGGGCCAGCAGCCCCAGGGCCCCGCCCAGGCCGGCGTAACAGATCGGCGGCACCCAGCGGCTGGCGGCCCGCTCGCCCGCCAGGTCCACCAGCAGGCAGCCCAGCAGGGCCAGCAGCACAGCCAGTTCCGGGGCGACCGCCCCGGCGTTCAGCTGCAGATTCAGGCCGCCGGTGCTGAGCCCTGCGGCGATGGCGTTGGTGGCGGCTTCGGCGGCGCTGGCCACGGGCTTGCATTCGCAGTCGCAGGGACTGTAGCCAGGTCGGTGGGTCAGTTCGGTCGTCGATCCGGCCGCCGATGCGATAAAGAAGGAGTCGGTTGATCACCCGCCCGTGGGTCACACCCTGGTCATCGTCGAAAGCCCCACCAAGGCCCGCACCATCCGCGGCTTCCTGCCCAAGGACTTCCGGGTGGAGGCCTCCATGGGTCATGTGCGCGACCTGCCGAACAACGCCAGCGAGATCCCGGCCGCTCACAAGGGCGAGAAGTGGTCGAACCTGGGCGTGAACACCGCCAACGACTTCGAGCCGCTCTACGTGGTGCCGAAGGACAAGAAAAAAGTGGTCAAGGAGCTGAAGGACGCCCTCAAGGGCGCCGACCGGCTGCTGCTGGCCACGGACGAGGACCGGGAGGGCGAGAGCATCAGCTGGCACCTGCTGCAGGTGCTGGGCCCCAAGGTGCCCGTGCAGCGCATGGTGTTCCACGAGATCACCCGCGAAGCGATCGGCCGGGCCCTGGACCAGACCCGCGATCTCGACATGGAGCTGGTGCACGCCCAGGAGACCCGCCGCATTCTTGACCGGCTGGTGGGCTACACCCTCTCGCCCCTGCTCTGGAAGAAGGTGGCGTGGGGGCTGAGCGCCGGCCGTGTGCAGTCGGTGGCGGTGCGCCTGCTCGTGCAGCGCGAGCGGGCCCGCCGGGCCTTCCGCAGCGGCAGCTACTGGGACCTCAGGGCCCGGCTGGAGCAGGGCGGCAGCGCCTTTGAGGCCCGGCTCAGCCAGCTGGGTGGCGTGAGAATCGCCGGCGGTGGCGATTTCGATGAGAGCACCGGTGCCCTCAAGGCCGGCAGCAAGGTGCGGCTGCTGGCCGAGGCCGAAGCCCGGGCGCTGCGGGAGGCGGTGCTGGCGGCCCCCTGGACCGTGGCGGCGGTGGAGGAGAAGCCCACCGTGCGCCGGCCGGTGGCCCCCTTCACCACCAGCACCCTGCAGCAGGAGGCCAACCGCAAGCTGCGGCTCTCGGCTCGCGAGACCATGCGCACGGCCCAGGGGCTCTACGAGCGCGGCTTCATCACCTACATGCGCACCGATTCGGTGCACCTCAGCGACCAGGCGATCAGTGCCGCCCGCAGCTGCGTGGCGGCCAAATACGGCAAGGAGTACCTCAGCCCCGGCCCCCGCCAGTTCTCCACCAAGGCGCCCAATGCCCAGGAGGCCCATGAGGCGATCCGGCCGGCGGGCGAGAGCTTCCGCGACCCCGGGTCCACCGGCCTCGACGGCCGCGACCTGGCCCTCTACGAGCTGATCTGGAAGCGCACCGTGGCCTCCCAGATGGCCGATGCCCGGCTCACCATGCTGGCGGTGGATCTGGAGGTGGCGGGCGGCAGCCTGGGGCTGGCCAGCTTCCGGGCCAGCGGCAAGCGCATTGATTTCGCGGGCTTCTTCCGGGCCTATGTGGAGGGTTCCGACGATCCCGATGCCGCCCTCGAGGGTCAGGAGGTGCTGCTGCCGGCCCTCACCGCCGGTGACCGGCCGGCCTGCCGGGAGGTGGAGGCCCTCGGGCACCAGACCCAGCCCCCCGCCCGCTACAGCGAGGCCGCCCTGGTGAAGATGCTGGAGAAGGAAGGCATCGGCCGGCCCTCCACCTACGCCTCGATCATCGGCACGATCGTGGACCGGGGCTACGCCACCCTCCAGAACAACGCCCTCACCCCCAGCTTCACCGCCTTTGCCGTCACCTCCCTGCTGGAGGAGCACTTCCCCGATCTGGTCGACACGGGTTTCACCGCCCGCATGGAGGGCACCCTCGATGAGATCTCGCGCGGCAAGGTGGCCTGGCTGCCTTACCTGCAGACCTTCTACCGCGGTGAGAAGGGCCTGGAAGTCCAGGTGCAGAAGCGCGAGGGCGACATCGACCCCAGCGTGTTCCGCACCGTGGAGCTCGAGGGGTTGCCCTGCGTGGTGCGCATCGGCCGCTTCGGCGCCTACCTCGAAACCCGCCGTGTGGCCGACGACGGCAGCGAGGAGCTGCTGAAGGCCACCCTGCCCCAGGAGATCACCCCCGCCGATCTCGATGCCGAGAAGGCCGAGCTGCTGCTGCGCCAGAAGGCCGATGGCCCCGAATCCCTCGGGGAGGATCCCGAGACCGGTGAGCACATCTACCTGCTGTTCGGCCAGTACGGGCCCTACCTGCAGCGGGGCCAGGTGAGCGCCGAGGTGCCCAAGCCCAAGCGGGCCTCCCTGCCCAAGGGCGTGAAGCCCGAAGACCTGACCCTGGAGGATGCCCTTGGCCTGCTGCGGCTGCCCCGCCTGCTGGGCGACCATCCCGATGGCGGCCGCATCGAGGCCGGCCTGGGCCGCTTCGGGCCCTATGTGGTGCACCACAAGGGCAAGGGGGAGAAGGATTACCGCTCCCTCAAGGCCGAAGACGACGTGCTGGTGATCGGCCTCAGCCGCGCCGTGGACCTGCTGGCCCAGCCCAAGCGCGGCCGCGGTGGCCGCACCGCCCTCAAGGACCTGGGCACGCCTGCCGGTGGCGATGAGGCCGTGCAGCTGTTTGATGGACCCTATGGGCTCTACGTGAAGCAGGGCAAGGTGAATGCCTCCCTGCCCGAGGGCACCACCGCCGACACGATCACCCTCGAGCAGGCGGTGGAGCTGCTGGCCGCCAAGGCCGCCAGCGGCAAGGGGGCCGGCCGGGGCGGCAAGGCCGGCGGCCGCAGCACTGCCAAGATCAGCACTGCCAAGGGCACCGCCGCCAAGACCACGTCGGCCAAAGCCACTACCGCCAAAGCCACCACCGCCGCCCGCCGCAAGCCGCCCGCCACCACCAAGACCGGCCGGCTCCGGGCCAGCGCCGTGCGGGTGATCAAGGCTGCCGACAGCTGATGGTCGCTGGCATCCCACCGATGGCGGCCCCTGCCCTGGCGCTGCTCAGCCTGGCCCTCGCCGGCTGCGCGGGCACCCGCTTCGGTGATGCCCTCTCGGGCAGTTTCTCCAGCCCGGCCCTGTCTCCGGCCCCGGCTGCTGCCCCGGTTGCTGCTCCTCGCACCAGCCGGCCCCGTGCCGCCGCCCCGTCTGCGCCGGCCCGGGCGCCGGTCGGCCAGGCTCCGGCCGGCACCACTGCCCGCCCCCAGGCCACGACCCCCACCGCCACAGCCCCCGCCACGCCCCCCGCCTCGGCCCCTGCGGCCGGCCCTGCCCGGCCACCGGTGGCCACGGCCCCGCCCCAGGCTGCCGCCCCCTATCGGGTCACCCTGCGGCTGCCCCAGGCCGATCCCGCCGCCCCCGCCGAGGCCCTCACCCAGGCCCTGAGGGCCGCCGGCGTGCCCTTCGCGGTGGAACGGATCGAGAGCGTGCCCGCCGGTGGTGCCGCACCGGCGGCCAGCTCCGCGCCGGTGCCCGCGCCGGCCCCCCTGCGATGAGCCTGCCCCCTTCCGCAGGGCAGCGCCTCAGCCTGCGCCAGGCCCGCCGCATGCTCGACACCGCCTACCTGGCCGCCGCCACCGGCCTGCTCTGGATGGCCCTCTACTACCTGCCCATCGGCGCCCCCCTGTTCCGCCTGGCCCTGCCCCTGCCCCTGGCCCTGCTGCAGCTGCGCCACGGCGGCCGCTGCGCCATCGAGGGGGTGGCGGTGACCGGTCTGCTGCTGGTGGCGCTCATGGGCCCGATCCGCGGCCCCCTGGTGCTCTTTCCCTACGGTCTGCTGGCCCTCTGGTTGGGCTGGACCTGGCGGCGCCGCTGCAGCTGGTGGCTCAGCTGGCCGGTCGGTGCGGTGATCGGCGCCGCGGGCTTTCTGGTGCGGCTGGCCGTGCTGTCGGTCTTGGTGGGTGAAAACCTCTGGGTGGTGATCACCACCGCGGCGGCCGGCCTGCTGGAGCGCCTCGCCGACCTGGTGGGCCTGGTGGGCGCCATCACCCTCCCCCAGGTGCAACTGGTGGCCCTGCTGCTGGTGCTGCTGCAGAACGCCGTCATGGTGCTGGCCCTCCACGCCGTGGCCTTCTGGATCTTTCCGCGCCTGCAGGTGCCGGTGCCGGAGCCGCCGGCCGGCCTGCGGGCGCTGGTGGCCCTCGATCCGCTGTGAGCCTGCGCCCCATGGCCGGTCCGCCGGCCGCCGCCCGGGCCTGGTGTGGCCAGCTGGCGGCCCACTGGCCTTCCACCGAGGTGCTGCTGGTGCTGGCCGCCACCGCCACCGCAGCGGTGGAGGGCATTTCCGCCGCCGGGGCCACCGCCGCCTCCCGGCGCCGCACCGCCGCCGCCGATGCCGAACTGCTGCTGCTGGGCCCCGAAGCACCCCGGGTTCATGCCCTGCCGCCCCTGCCGGCGGGGGTTTCGCCGGCCCTGATCAGCCACGTGGTGCTGCAGGCCCTGGCGCTGGAGGTCACCGTGCTCGACCTGGGGGTGCCACTGGCACCGGCGGTGCCCCACCTGCGGTTGCCGCACCCGGCCGGGGGCGGCCCGGCCGCCTGCCTCATCAGCGGCCGCGCAATGGCCCGGCGGGGGGTGGAG
>JBKDDA010000110.1:0-1916 GCA_046313055.1 Synechococcaceae cyanobacterium
CCAGCTCGAACCGCTCGCCCTGCTCTGCGCCCGGCTGCATGACCTGCTCAGCAAGGCCCACCACCAGCCCCAGCAGCGTGGGCAGTGGCTGGCCCAGGTGGAAAGCCTGTGCGCGGCCACACCATGAGCACCAGCGCGCCCCTGGTGGTGAGCGCCAGCCGGGCCGATGCCACGGGCTTTGGCCACACCCTGCTGGGCCGCTCCCTGGCCCTGCCGGTGCATCGGCCGTGGCAGCCGCGGCTGGCCCTGGCCAACGGCCGGCCCCTGGCGGAGCACTACAACAGGGCCCTGGATGGGGCCGATCCGGAGGCGCTGATCCTCTTCTGCCACGACGACGTGTGGTTGGGCGAGCAACCGCTGCTGCCGCTGCTGGGCGAGGCCCTGGAGCGCTTCGATCTGGTGGGCGTCGCAGGCAACCGGCGGCGGCGGCCGGGGCAGGTGTGCTGGTGGCTGCGGCCGGGCGACGGCGCCTGGGACCATCCCCACCTGGTGGGGGGGATCCGCCACGGCGATGATCGCCGCAGCAGCGCCAGCCGCTACGGACCGAGCCCAGCGCCGGCCGCCCTGCTGGATGGGGTGGCCCTGGCGGCCCGGGCCGGGGTGCTGCAGGCGGCGGGCGTGCGCTTTGATCCGGATCTCGACTTTCACTTCTATGACCTGGACCTCTGCCGCAGCGCCGTGGCCGCCGGCCTGCGGCCAGGGGTGTGGCCCCTGCCACTGATCCACGCCAGCGGCGGAGCCGCCGGCAGCAGCTCCTGGCAGCGCTGCCGCGAGCACTACCAGCGCAAGTGGCAGGAGACTCCACCAGCCCCACCCCCGGCCGCCGCGGCCCGCCCCGCCGCCCCCCCCGCCGCCCGGACCGCCACCCCGCCCAGCTTCGAGATCACCACCTCCCGCCAGCTGCTGGCCTGGCTGGCGGAGCAGAAGCTTTCCCTCGCCTTCACCACGTATCAGATCGGCAAGTTGTTCGCCCTGGGGCTCAAGGCCAATGGCGAACTGGCGGTCTTCGAGCGCACCTTCAACCGCTGCATGGGCCTCTGCCCCAGCGCCGATGGCAACGGCTTCTGGATGAGCAGCCTGTATCAGGTGTGGCGCTTCGAGAACATGCTCGGCCCCGGCGAGGAGGCCAACGGCCACGACCGGCTCTATGTGCCCCAGCTGGGGATCACCACCGGCGACTGCGACATCCACGACATGGCCGTGGATGGCGATGGGCGGCTGGTGATGGTCAACACGCTCTTCAGCTGCCTGGCCACCCCCAGCGACAGCCACAGCTTCCGGCCCCTGTGGCGGCCGCCGTTCATCAGCCGGCTGGCGGCGGAAGACCGCTGCCACCTCAATGGCCTGGCCATGCGCGACGGCCGGCCGGCCTATGCAACGGCCGTGGCAGCCAGCGATGCGGCCGATGGCTGGCGCGAACACCGCTCCGGCGGCGGCGTGCTGATCGATGTGCAGGCCAATGCGATCGTGGCCACGGGCCTGTCGATGCCGCACTCGCCCCGCTGGTACCGCGATCGGCTGTGGCTGTGCAATTCCGGCACCGGTGACTTCGGCACGGTGGATCTGGCCAGCGGCCGCTTCGAGCCGCTCACCTTCTGCGCCGGCTACCTGCGGGGCGGGACCTTCCACGGCGACTACGCCCTGCTGGGCACCTCCAAGGCCCGCCACAACAAGACCTTCTCCGGCCTGCCCCTGGACGACGCCCTGACCCGCCGCAATGTGGAGGCCCGCTGCGGCCTGCAGGTGGTGGATCTGCGCACGGGCGATGCCGTGCACTGGATCCGCTTCGAGGGGCTGGTGGAGGAGCTCTACGACGTGATCACCCTGCCGGGAGTGCGCAATCCCGCATTGATCGGGTTCGTGAGCGATGAGATCCGCCGGTTGATCTCGATGGAGCAGTGATCGCCGGCCCCCTG
>JBKDDA010000111.1:0-4086 GCA_046313055.1 Synechococcaceae cyanobacterium
TCTGGCTGGCGCTGATCGCCTTGCCGGCGCCCTGGCCGATGGTGGTCAGGTTGGCGGCGGTGAGGGTGTAAGCGAAGGCGCCGGTGGCGCTGGCAGTGGTGCTGCCGAGGGTGGCGCCGTTGAACGTGAGGGTGACGCTGCGGCCGGCCTCAGCGCTGCCCACCACCGTGTTGTCACCGGCCTGGCCGCTGACGGTGCTGTCGGCAGCGCCGATGGCGCTGATCGCCACGGCCGGAGCGATGGTGTCGACCGTGAAGCTGAAGGGCTCGGAGCTGATCAGGGCCCCGCTGCCGTTGTCCTGCACGGCGGTGAGACTGCGGCCGGTGCCCTGGCCCAGCAGCTCCAGGTTGGCGGCGGTGAGCGTGTAGGCGAAGGCGCCGCCGGCCTCGGGCGTGGCGGTGCCGAGCGGAGTGCCGTTGAGCAGCAGCGTCACCGGCCCGGTGCCGGTGGCCGTGCCGCTCACCAGCTGATCGCCGTTGAGGGAACTCACCGTGCTGTCGGTACCGCCGACGGCGGTGAGCCGAACCGCTGGCACCACCACATCGGCTGTGCGCGGCACCGTGGCGATGGGGCTGACAGTGGCGGCGGCAATGCGCAGGTCGCCGCTGGCCAGGGTCGTGGACTGCCGCAGGGTGGCGACCAGCCGCAGCTCGTTGGCGTCGATGACGTTCTTCTGAGGATCGTCGCCGTTGTAGCTGTGATACCAGATGTAGCTGTCGGAGCCGTCGTCGAGGGCGAACAGGAAGCGCGTGCTGGATTCCACCTTCCAGCTGGAGAGCCGGGCGGCCACGCTGGTGCTGTTGACGGCCGCCGCTGCGGAGAGGTCACCCACGCCGGCCATCTGGAAGAAAACGATGCTGTTACTGCCCAGCAGATCGGCCGAGGTGCTGAGGTTGAGCAGGGTGGAGCCAATGTTGCCGGCGCTGGTGAAGCCATCCTTCTCGGCCAGCAGCCCCTGGGCGAACTCGAGCACGTCGCTGCCCGACTGGAAGCCGACAATGTTGGCGGTCTGGCCTGCGGCGGCCAGGCTGGCGGGCACGGTGTAGTTCCACACCACCCGGTCGGCGGCACCGTCAATGGCCTGGGCGCGGTCGCTGGCGAGAACCCCCAGGTAGAGGTCGTCACTGCCGGCGCCGGGGTCGAGCAGGATCGTGTCGTTGCCGCCGCCGGCCACCACCGTGTCGTGACCGGCCAGGGGGCGGATCACGTCGGTGCCGCTGCCGCCCACCAGGCTGTCGACCCCGGCGGTGCCGGGCAGGTTGAGGCTCAGAACAGCCTGGTCGGCCATGGCGAGGTCACCGTTGCTGAAGCCGGTGACGCCCCGCACCACTCCCACCAGGGCCAGTTCCGCCACTTCGGCACGGGAGGCGTTGCTGCCCAGGCCGTTGTTCAGGTACCAGAGGTAGGAGTCGCTGCCGTCGTCGAAGGCGAACAACAGCCGCTGGCTGGCGCTGAGGGAGCGGCTGCCGATCAGGGCGGCGGCCGAGGCGGCACCGCTGGCGCTGGTGGCGCCGGCGAAGGCGGCCGAACGCAGCTCGCCGGTGCCGTTGAACTGGATGAACACCCGCTCGGTGGCAGCCGTGGCCAGGTTGGTGCTGGCGGCGTTGATGTTGAGGAGAATGGAACGGCTGAGCACCTGGCTGGGCAGGGTGTTGCCGTCTTCATCCCGCAACAGGCCCGGTGCGAAGGCGATCACATCGGAGCCGCTGCCCGCCTCAAAACCCAGGATCTCCTTGACGTTGCCGGCGGCATCGAGACCAGCCGGATCGGAGAAATTCCACATCACCGTATCGGCGCTGCCGTCACGGAAGCCCTGGGGCCCGGAGCTGGCACTCAGCAGCACCCGTTCGTTGCCCAAGCCCGGGCCGAAAGCCACCACATCGGAGCCGGCGCTGCCCTGGTAGCGGAAGGTGGTGGCGCTGGGGTCGGCCTCGCCTGGAACCACAAGCTGGCCGGTGAGCGGGTCGTCGGCCGGTCCGCGGGGCCAGGAGGCTGGTGCCTGAGGAGGGCTGGCCGAGGGGGGCTGCCCGGACGGCTGATTGGTGGCATCGACCAGCGGGGCCATGGCCCCGGGCGACGGCATCAGGTGCCAGATCCCATCCTCCGTCGGCACGAGCCCGGTTTGCTGGAGGGCATCCGGGAAGCGGAAATCGTGGGAGAGATCGTGCATCACATCAAGACCGACCAAGTCAGCGCATCGCTCGTCCGAAACTAGCTACAGACCGGGCAAAAAGTGACGCCCCGCCGGCGCACAGATCCCAACAAAGGTAAACGGAGTAACATAAGAAATCACTTACAATTCTTTCGCGGGCGGTTCATGCCTGCCATAGTTGATTTAACAGAGTTGCAATCCCTGCTCCACCGAGCCGCCCGTGAATTGCTGGCCCTTCGCAGGAAGAATGCGAGAACGAGCGATCTCCCAGCCCCGATTGCAGCAGCCGAAACCACGATGAGATAAAGATGTTTACACCTTCTTTCGGTATCAGTTAATTTTTTAACATTCCAAGGTTATCTGGGCTGCATTGCCGCACAAGTGCATCGACTAGTGTGATCTGACATCAGATTTGGCGACCAGCTCGCCTCTGTCGACTGTTCTCTGCTACCAGAAAGCAACACGCCATGGCCACCCCCGACAACGCCTCTGCCCAGGCCCATGGTTCGCACGATCCGTCGACTGCGGCGGCGGTGGCCTGGCAATCAAGCTGGGAGCAGGTGTGTCAGCTGGCAGCCACCCCTGAAGAATTCAGCGCGCTGTTGACAGCCGCCTTTGGCACAGCAGGCTTGTCCCCTGGTGAATGGGAGGCTGGCTCCGAAAGCCTGAGACAGCGGATCCTGGCGGGTGAGCGGTTCGGGGTCCAGCTGCGGGTGGTTGATGCCGCGGGCATGGGCGGCGCCGCCGGCGGATTCAGCCCCACCGGTGTGGCCGGCGAAGGCCCCGTGGTGTTCGTCAGTGAGAGCCTGCTGGCCCCTGAGGCTGAACCTGCTGCCCTTCAGCTGGTGCTGCTGGAGGAGATCGGTCACCTGCTGGAGCACCAGCTGAACCCCACAGTCGGCTACGACACCGACGGCGATGAGGGGGAACTGTTCAGCGCCCTGCTGAGCGGCGAGACGCTCTCCAGCGCCGAGCGCAGCCGCATCGCCGGCGAAGACGACCGGGCGTCGATCACGGTGGATGGCCAGGTGTTGGAGGTGGAAGCCTCAGGCACGTCCGGTGTAGGCCGCGTGCTCTACCTCTCCACCGACGGCACGGATAACGACGGCAGCGGCAGCCTGGATCTGAGCGATCCGGTGTCAACAGGCGATACCACCACGTCGACCACGGCAGCGATCACGCCGGCGAGTAGCACCACCGGCACGGCCGTCACCACCACCAATGCCGATGGCAGCGGCTACAGCTACGAAATCAAGAGTGGCCAGGTCGCGGGCCAGAGCTTCACCATCACGGGCAGTGGCACGTATGTGCCCAGTGCGCTGCTGCTGGCGATTGCACGGGAAACCACAGACTCCGGTGCCAGCAATCTGCGGATCAAAGTTGAAATCGCCACCGCTGCCTCTGGAGGCACTGTCCTGTTTGAGTGGTCTGGCACCGGTGCAACATTTCCTCAGAACTCCAGCAAGGATTCACTCAACAACCGAACGTCAGTCACTCTCACGCGGCTGAACAATGCCACGCTGACATTTGGGACCCAGTATTTCATTCGGGTATCCAGTACTGGCGACTTTGGCAAGGTCTACTGGTCCGGATCAGGCAGCAACCTGACAGGTTTGCCAACAGGTAATACCCTCGAGAACGGCTCTAGCCAGTCTGGCAAGGATTTCGAGTACCAGCTCAACTATTCACCAATCACGATTACCCCTGCTACCACCGCCACATTCACCCAAACGGTGAGTTTCGATGGTGCGCTGGTGATTCCCAGCGGCGGCCAGATCCGTGTTGTCACCCATATCAGCGAAGCCAGTGGTCTGACAGGCGACCTGAGCGGCGTGAAGGCCACCCTCAGCTACGGCAGTGGCACCACCTTGGTGGCGCTGACCAGCCCCACCTACGACGGAACAGCAGGCACGCTCACCTGGACCGGCACGGTG
>JBKDDA010000112.1:0-2932 GCA_046313055.1 Synechococcaceae cyanobacterium
GGCCAGCAGGGCGGCCCGCAGCTCGCCGGCGCTGAGTCCCTCCACGCTCACCCATTTGCGTCTGCCGGTGTGCCCCCGCAGCAGCCGCACCCGGGCGGGCGCCTTGCCCAGGCGCGCCGCCAGAAACGACACCAGGGCGGCATTGGCGGCACCGTCCACCGGCGGTGCCTTCAGCCGGATGGCGATCGCCCCCTCTCGCTCCCCCACCACCTGGTCGCGGCTGCTGCGCGGCTGGATCCAGAGGGCAACGGCATCAGGGTCCATGGCTCGGGGGGTGGCTGGGGGCACAGCGCCAGCGCGAACCTACTGTTCGGAAACCCCAGGCGCCACCATGGCCAGTCCCCACTCCGGCGAGCCCGATCGGCACTCCGATCCGTACCCCGAGCGGCCCCCCGAAAGGCGCAGAGCCAAGCGGCTCGATCTCGCCTGGGAACGGTGGCTGTGGAAGTTCCGGCTGGTGGCGATCCTGCCGGTGGTGATGAGCCTGGCCAGCACCGGCGTCACCTTCGTGCTCGGCACGATCGAAGTGGCGCGAGCGATCCTGGGCCTGAGCCACAGTGCCGACGCTGACAAGGTCTACATGGCCAAGCTGCTCGGCGGCGTGGTGACCGGCATCGACCTCTATCTGATCGGCATCGCCCTGTTGATCTTCGGCTACGGCGTCTATGAGCTGCTGATCTCCCCGATCGATGCCGCCCGGGAGAAGGGGGAGGGTGGCAGTGGCCTGCTCGACATCCGCGACCTCGACCAGCTCAAGGAGAAGCTGGTGAAGGTGCTGGTGGTGGCCCTGATTGTGGCGGCCTTCAAGGCCATGCTCTCCCTGCCGATCACCGATGGCCCCTCCCTGGCCTTCTTCTGCCTGAGTGTGCTGCTGCTGTCGCTGAGCGGTTACCTGGTGACCGGCGACCTGGGCCATCGCAAGGGCCACGGCGGATGAGCCATCCCCCCGACAGCCTGCAGCTGCTGCGCCCCGACGACTGGCACGTGCACCTGCGCGATGGGGCCCTGCTGCAGGCGGTGGCGCCGTTCACGGCCGCCAGCTTCGCCCGGGCGATCGTGATGCCCAACCTCAGCCCGCCGATCACCACGGTGGCGGCGGCGGTGGCCTACCGGCAGCGGATCCTGGCGGCCCTGCCCGATGGCAGTGGCTTCACGCCGCTGATGACGGCCTACCTCACCGACGACAGCGATCCGGCGGAGATCGACCGGGGTCACCGCGAGGGGGTGTTCACCGCCTGCAAGCTCTACCCGGCCCATGCCACCACCAATGCGGCGGCGGGTGTGACCGACCTGGCCCGGCTCACGCCTGTGCTGGAGACCCTGGAGCGGATCGGCATGCCCCTGCTGATCCACGGTGAGGTCACCGACCCGGAGATCGATATCTTCGATCGTGAGGCCGTGTTCATCGAGCGCCAGCTGGAGCCCCTGCTGCGCCGCCACCCGGGCCTGAAGGTGGTGCTGGAGCACATCACCACCGCCGAGGCCGTGGCCTTCGTGCAGGCGGCCGGCCCCCGGCTGGCGGCCACGATCACCCCCCACCATCTGCACATCAACCGCAACGCCCTGTTCCAGGGCGGCCTGCGGCCTGATTTCTACTGCCTGCCGGTGGCCAAACGCGAACGGCACCGGCTGGCGCTGCGGGCCGCCGCCGTGTCCGGCCATCCCCGCTTCTTCCTGGGCACCGATTCGGCACCCCATCCGCGCCACGCCAAGGAATCCGCCTGTGGCTGCGCCGGCATCTTCAACGCGGCCCATGCCATCGAGAGCTACGCCACGGTGTTTGAACAGGAAGGGGCCCTTGACCGCCTGGAGGGATTCGCCTCGCTCCACGGCCCCCGCTTCTACGGACTCCCCGCCAACGGCGCGACGATCACCCTGGAGCGCACCGCCGTGAAGGTGCCCGAACGGCTCCACCTCAACGATGCCGCCGGCACGGCGGTGGACCTGGTGCCGTTCCATGCGGGCGAACTGCTGGGCTGGCGCCTGCGGCCGATTCGCTAAGAGCTGTGTCAACGGCTCGCGGCAGCGGCCGGCGGCGCCTTAACAACGGGGCAATCCCGCCAATGCGATGGGCTTCTTCATTCAGCTCACGGAAGCCATCGCCGAGCGCCAGTCGCTGCTGGTGACCGGGCTCGATCCCAACCCCGAGATGCTCCAGAGCTGGGCGCGACGCCATGGCATGGCTGGCCGCTCCTTTCTCTCCCAGGCCCGGCACTGGATCAAGGCGGTGATCGAAGCCACCGCGCCCCATGTCTGTGCCTACAAACCCAGCCTCGGCTTCTACCAGGCCCTGGGGCCCACGGGCCTGGATCTGCTGCGGGAGGTGCGGGAGCTGGTGCCGCTCGACATTCCGCTGATCATCGATGCCAAGCACGGTGATCTCAACAGTTCATCGGCCCTGGCCCATTACCTGTTCCGGGTGCTGGGGGCCGATGCCACCACCCTCTCGCCCCTGGCCGGCCAGGACATCGCCGCCCCCTTTCTGCTCTATCCGGAGAAGGCGGTGGGGGTGACCTGCCACAGCTCCAATCCCGCCGCCCGGGTGCTGCAGCACCACCCCCACGAAGACGATCCCCTCTACCTGCGCATCGTGCGCGAAAGCCAGCTGTGGGCCACCCCGGAGCAGCTGCTGCTGGAGGTGGGCACCAGTGATCCGGCGATCCTGGCCCGGGTGCGCCGCGAAGCCCCCGAACGCTTCCTGATCCGGCGCAGCCTCTGGGGCGAGGAGGACCGCCTCGATGCCCTGCTGGAGGCGGGCCTCAGTCAGGTGGCCGATGGTCTGCTGCTGCCCCTGCCCCAGAACCTGCTGGTGGAGGACGACATCGCCGAGCGGGCCGAGGAGCTGAAGCGAAGGATCAGCGATCGGCGGGACCACTGGCTGGAGCAGCGCCGCCCCCGGCAGGAGGATGCCTGCCAGCTGTGGTTGCCGGCC
>JBKDDA010000113.1:0-3727 GCA_046313055.1 Synechococcaceae cyanobacterium
GGCCGCTGCCGACAGGTTGGCCGCCACACCCTGCACCTGGGTGATGCTGCGGCTGCGGGGGGAAGCCCCCATCACCCGCTCACCGAAGCGGCGGATGTCGAGCAGGTCGCCCGCGGCGTAATCCACGATCGTGTCGTAGGACGCCGGCCCGGCCAGCGGCACGCCGCTGTAGAAGTCCGGATACACATAGGTGTTGCTGGCTGCGGATCCGATCAGCTCATCCTGACTGCGGCTGGCCGTGCGCGTATTCACCCGGAAAGCAAAGGCCTCCGATGCTCCGGCGCCGGCCGGTGCGTCGGCCAGTCGGGCCACCACCTGCCGGGCCCCCTGGCCGATGGCCTGGATGTCGGCGATGGTGAATTCATAGCGGAAGTCGCCGGCTCCGTCGGCCACGGCCGTACCCAGCACGGAGCCGCCACTGAGGATCTCCACACTGCGGCCCGGATCTGTGGATCCGATCAGTTGCCGGTCCCCCGGGGCAACTGTGACCCGGCTGTCGACACCGCCCACCGCGGTGATCAGCGGATCAACCACGCTGTCGACCCGCCGGGCCAGGTTCTGCAGGCGCTGGTCCAGGGCCGGAGCCGTGTCGGCCTGGTCGTAGGGATCGGCCTGGCTGGTGGTGGCCAGCAGAAACTCCGCCAGGGCATCCTGCTCGGAGCCGTCGGCCGAGAACGTGGCCGCACCGGTGCTGGCGGCCTGCAGCAGATTCTGCCGATTGAGGCCACTGAAGCTGGCGAAGGGATAGCTGTCACCCCCATCAGCGAGGAAGCTGAGGGTCACCATCCGGAACGGGCGGGCGGGGTCGCCCACCAGTGCACCATTGCGCACGATCACATCAGTGCTCACCCCGGCCTCATTTTCGAGCGCCATGGACACCACCCGGCTGCCGGCGGGTCGGCTGAGGTCATAGCTGACGGCAAAGCCACTGATCTGGGGGAAACGGCCCTGGCTGGTACCGGCACCCACCAGGCTGTGCTCGACCACCTGACGAAACTCGGCGGCGGTGAGGGTCACCAGCGAGAGGCCATTGTTGAAGCGCAGCGAGTTCTCGATGTCGAGGGTCGACACGCCCCCTTCCGGCTTGGCGGCTGCCGGATTGGCGGCCGGGGGCAGCTTGTCACCGGTCGCCACGTCGGCCGAACCGATCTGGGCGCGGATGCCGCCGCCATTCTTGAGCGACACCACCACCGACGGATCGATGGCTCGGGCATAGGCCAGGTTGGCATCGGCGCTGAGGTTGCCCAGGTTGGTTTCCTGGTTGCGCACAAAGGCCCGCTCACCTTCGAGATACACACTGGTGTGGCCCCAGACCTGGCCATCCTTGACCGAGATCACGTCCTGCACGGCGCCGGTGAGCAGGGCCACGCTGGCCCCCTTGGTACCGGCGGCGAAGGCGGTGGTGGCCAGGTCGGCTTCGGCCACATTCCAGGCGGCCGCCACGTTGGCATCTGTGGCGGCATAGGCCCCGTTGATCAGCGTATCGAGGCTGCCTGGCACGATCTCACCGGCATCGTTGAAATCCACCACCAGGCGGCCCAGGTAGGTGTATTCGTTGTCGGTGTTCACGATCAGGGTGGTGCCACCATCGGCCCCACTGGTCACGATCGGATATGGGCCGGCGAAGCTGGCTGCGTGGCCATCGAAGACAGCGGGTCCATCGTTGTCATCACCGAGGCGGGTGTTGGAGCCGCCCGCGAGAATGATGTCGACCCCCTTCAGCAACGGCGCCAGCTGCTGCTCGTACTGAATCTGCTGCAGGTGCGCCATCAGCACGATCTTGTTGACCCCCTGGGCGGTGAGGTCATCGATCACCGGCTGCAGCTGAGCAGCCAGCAGGACCATGTCGTTGGTCTCGGCGCCGTCGCCGGCAAAGCCCTTCACCTCCACACCGCCGGTGGAGCTGATCTGCTCAAGAATCTGGGTGGTGGCACCCACCAGGCCGATCTTCTCGCCGCCCTTGGTCACCACCGCTGAGGGCACCAGCCGACCCTTGAGGCTGCTGGCCTCCTCCAGGCCGGCGCCCACCGTGTCGGTGAAGCGGCCGCTCAGGTCGGCATCGCCGCTGAAATCAAGGTTGGCCGAGAGGTAGGGGAACTGGGCGCCCACCCAGCCGCTGGCCGGGTTGATGGCATCACGGAACACCCGCGGGCCCAGGTCGAATTCGTGGTTGCCGATGGTGGAGGCCTCCACGCCGATGGCGTTGTGGATGGCGATGTCCACCGCGGCGATCGGCTGGTTGCCGGTGATCGTGGAGCCACTCACCAGGTTGAGCTCATCGCGCACGCTGAGGTCAGTGCCGCCGTTGAGGAAGGGGCCGGGAATGTAGTTGTCCCCACCCGCCAGGATCAGGGTGTTGGGCACGCTGTTGTCAAACGCATCCACCAGGGCCGCCAGGTTGGGGGCCGTTTCGGGCGCCAGCAGGCCCGCCTCCCCATCGGCCAGGTGCAGCAGCTGCAGGGTGTAGCGGCCAGGCAGGGCGGTGGTGACCGACACGCGGTCGTTGCCCTCGCTGGAGGCCACCACGCCACCCACCTCACCGGCGGTGTTGCGCAGGAAGGTGAGACCTTCCACCCGCTGGGCACCGCTGAACACCAGCGGATCGGCGGTTGTCACCTGGTAAGGATCGGTGATGTCGAAGATGGCCGCCACGCTGGTGGGGGTGCGCTCCAGGGCCACAAAGGCATAGGTGCGGTCGTCGATGGTGGCGATTTCCACCATCTCGGGCTCGGTGCCCTTGTCGTCGTCGCGGTTGTAGCCAGTGGTGAAGTAACCGAGGCTGTTGGCGAGATCCTCCAGGGCGGAGCCGGAATCAAACACCACGTTGCCCTTATCGTCGTAGATGCGCAGGGAGCGGGAGCCGATGCTGTAAGCCTTGTCGATCAGTCCATCACCGTTGATATCGCCGGTGTCATTGAGCAGATTGAGGCGAGTCCGTGTGATTCCGGTGGCGGCATTGAAGGCCGTGTTGAGGGCCGCCACACCCGGATGGTTCAGGAAAGGCGTGCCATTGATGACCGTGCTGTCCACACCGCGGGTGAGGTCAACGAACACATCGCCCACTTCGGGGCGGTACTCGCGCGAATCGCCCTCGCCGGCGGCCAGCAGGAAGCGCCGGCCAAGGGGATCGGTGTAGGTGGCGAGGCCATCGGGCATGGTCAGGCCCTGCACGGGCAGACCGGCCAGCGGCCGGTACTGATTGCCGCCTCCCCCTGTGCCGTTCACATCCCGGTCAGAGCTGTCGAGGCCGGCGCCATCGAAACTCACCACTGTGAAGGCATTCCCCTCAGCGCCTTCAGTGCCGAAGTCGTTGTCGTAGGCCACCACCAAAGCACCATCGCTACGCAGGGTGAGTCCCTCGGGCTTGTCGAAGGCGGTGGTGCCACCGATCGAGGGCAGGTTGAACAACTCCTGCTTGTGGGCCAGCCGAATGCCGACTGCCGCCAGACGATCGGCAGTGGAAGTGGTGTAGATCAGCGCTGTCGCCGGGTTGCTGTCGTGGTCCACCAGGGTGCGGGTGTTGCTCAGCAGCTCGGGGACCGCCACGCCGAGGGCATCGCTCCAGCTGGCCTGGCCCGTGCTGCCGGCCTTGGCGGTGGCCATCACGCTGAGTTCGCCGATTTCCACCTGGCTGGTGGGGGAGGCCACGGCCTTGTGGATCTGATCGGCAATCAGGAAATAGCTGTACTTGCTGGTGTCGTAACCGCTGACACCGTTCAGGAACGAG
>JBKDDA010000114.1:0-7776 GCA_046313055.1 Synechococcaceae cyanobacterium
TGAGCTGCGCTTCTCCTCCACCACCGCCAACCAGACCCTCACCATCTCCGCCAATGCCACCGGGCTGGAGACCATCACCATCGGCACCGGCTCCGCCGCCACGCCGGTGATCAGCGCCACCACCGCCCTCAACGTCTCCGCCGCCGCTGCACCCAACGCCCTGGCGATCAGCGGCAACAACGGCGCCAACCGTCTCACCGGCACCGCCTTTGCCGACACCCTCAGCGGCAACGGCGGCAACGACACCCTCAACGGCGGCGGCGGCGACGACGTACTCACCGGCGGCAGCGGTGCGGATGTGTTTCGCTTCAGCACCACCCCCGATGCCGGCAGCAGTGGCGACCAGATCACCGACTTTTCTGTGGCTGCAGGTGATCGCATCCAGCTGGAGAGCACCGTGTTCACAGCCCTCCCCACCATCGGCACCCTGGCAGCGTCTGCCTTTGCCCTGGGGGCCAGCGCCACCACCACCGCCCACCGCATCCTCTACAACCCCGCCTCCGGAGCCCTGCTCTACGACCCGGACGGCAGCAACCCGCTGGCCGCCCTTCCCCTGGCCACCCTCAGCACCGGCCTGGCGATCACCAACACCCGCTTCTCTGTGACCTGAGGAGAGGCGGCCCCCCCGAAAAGCCCCTGCCCCCACGGGTAGCCTCCCGCCCCTGCGAGGGAGCATGGCCCCAACCCATCAGCGCCGTGGGCGGCCGTGGCACCAGGCCGCCCAAGGCGGCAACCGCAGCCGCAGCGGCAAAGGAAGCGGCGCTGGACACTGACCGCGAATTGCTCAGCTTCAACGTGCGCCTGGCCAAGCAGCGCCAGGGGCTGGTGGATGCCCAGCGGATTGAGCGCAAGGCCTTCCGCGAACACGCCCGGGTGGAGAACGCTGTGGCGGCCTACACAAGGGAGCTGGCGGCGCTGCTGCGGCAACGGGGCTTCTCGCGCTTTCGGCCCAGGCCCCTGCTGCCTGCCCAGCTGGCGGAGGCGGTGCTGGTGGTGCAGCTGAGCGATCTGCACTTCAACGAACGGGTGGAGCTGCCCTCCAACCGCTACGACTTCAGCGTGGCCTCGGCCCGGCTGGCCAAGCTGGCGGGCCGTGTCAAGCAGCTGGGGGCCTGCATGCAGGCCCAGAAGGTTGTGGTGGCCTGCCTGGGCGATTTCCTCAATTCCGACCGGCGCCTCGATGAGCTGCTCAGCAATGCCACCAACCGCTCCCGTGCAACCCTGCTGGCGGCCGACATCCTGCGGGCGTTTCTGCTGGATCTGCGCAGCGCCTTCCCGCTGGAGGTGTACGGCATCACCGGTAACGAAAGCCGGGTGACGCAGGAGCTGGGCTGGAGTGATCCGCTCGCAACCGACAGCTATGACCTGATGATCTACGGCATCCTGCAGCGGTCGCTGGCGGGAGTGGATGGGATCGGCTTCTGCGGTTTCCGGGCCCATGAGCTGCTGTTCGAGGTGCTCGGTCGCACCTTCCTCTGCCTGCACGGCCACCAGATCGGCGCCAATGTGCAGAAGAGCGTGCAGGAGATCGCCGGGCGGTATGCGGCCCAGGGAATCACGGTGGACTACACGCTCTTTGGCCACCTGCATGCCACCGCCATCGGCGACTTCCACGCCCGCAATGCATCGCTGGTGGGCAGCAACGCCTACTCGGAATCGGGCCTGAATTTCTGCAGCAAGGCAGCCCAGAACGTGCACATCGTGACCCCGACCGCCATTGATGGCGTGAAGGTGGACCTGCAGGACACCAGCACCAGCCGCCCTTACCCGCTGGTGGGGGAGTGGGAGGCCTGTGCACCCCAGAGCGGCGGCGTGGAACTGGCGGCCGCAATCACTTCCCTGGCGGCGGCGGTGCGAACGCTGGCCGACAGCCAGAGCAACCGAACCCCCGGCCCCACCGGCCTGGGCAGCAGCCCCTGGTCGGCGGCCCCATGGCTGGGCGGCGACGGGCCGATGGCGGCCTGGCAGGAGCGCTCGGTGGTGGAGCTGCGCGCCCTGCTGCGGGGTCTGCCGGTGGATCGGCGCTCCCTGCCGGCACCAATTGAGAAACTGCGCCGCGCCGAGCTGGTGGAGGCCCTGCAACAGCTGGAGGCCCTGGGCCACTGACCTTCACCACCATCACCCCCCCGTGGCCCCGGCCGCCACCAGCGGGGCTACACCCCTGTTCCTGTCCCCCTGCACCCCTCCGATGAGCCTCACCGCCAACCGCGAGGTGCTGGATGACCTGCTCCGGCGGCTGGAGGAGACCCGCCACTGGCCGGGGAGTTGAAGGCCTCGTGGCCCGTCTCGTAGGCCCGCAGCCACCAGTGGGGTCGGTGCCCTCGGCCCACACCTGGTCCACCATCATCTTGCCGATCGCCTGCGGATCTTTGGCAGCGGCATCGATCGCCTCACCGTCGAGCACCAGCGGGTTGCCGGGGACATCGCGGTTGTCGGAGATGATCAGGCGCTTGGCCATCGGGGCTGGGGTGAGATGGGGCAAGACCTGTAGGACGACATGCCGGCGAGCAGCAATGGAGGGAACAACCCCAAGGGCCGGCAGCAGCGCCGTGATCCGGTGGGTGTGCGCAGGTTCAGGGGAACCTTGCTCCCCCGGCCTGGCCCCGATGCAGCAGGCCCTGCTCAGCCGCTGAGACACTGGGCCTGCACAGCCCGACCGCAGTGATGACCCGTTACCGCATTGTTCGCGATGACGGCCTGCTGGACACCATCGCCGGCCAGTCGTTTGCGTCGTACGACGCGGCCTACGCCGTGCTGGAGCGGTACTACGGCGACCTGTGCTGCTCCGATGAGCGGGAGTTCTACAGCATCGAGGAGGACAGCCACACATCAGAGCGCGGCACGGAGGACCTGGCCGATGGCCAGAGCGGCTGAGCGCAGGGAGCCGAGCGGCAGCAGCGGCGGAGCGCCGAGCGCGGGCCAGCCCACCGAGGTGCTTGCCGGCTCGATCGAGCGCGTCACCTTTCACAACGCCGAAAACGGCTTCTGCGTCCTGCGCATCAAGGCGCGCGGCCACCGCGACCTGGTCACAGTGGTGGGCCACGCCGCCGAAATCAGTGCCGGTGAATGGGTCACCGTCAGTGGCACCTGGGTGAACAGCAGGGAGCACGGACAGCAGTTCAAGGCGGCGTTCCTGCGCTCCTCGCCGCCCACCACCGCTGAGGGGATCGAGAAGTACCTCGGCTCGGGGATGATCCGCGGAATCGGCCCGATCTACGCCAGCAAGCTCGTGGCCGCCTTTGGCGCCGAGGTGTTCGAGGTGATCGAGCAGGACCCCGAGCGCCTGCGCGAGGTGCCCGGCATCGGCAACGTGCGGGCCAGCCGCATCGCCCAGGCCTGGGCCGATCAGAAGGTGGTGCGCGAGATCATGGTGTTCCTGCACAGCCATGGCGTCGGCACGGCGCGGGCGGTGCGGATCTTCAAGACGTACGGCAACGACGCCGTACAGGTGATGGCGGAGAATCCCTATCGCCTGGCGCGCGACATCCGCGGCATCGGCTTCCGCACCGCCGATGCGATCGCCGCCCGGCTGGGGATCGAACCCACGGCGATGATCCGCCTGCGCGCGGGGATGAACTATGCGCTGCTGGAGGCCAGCGGCGAGGGCCACTGCGGCCTGCCCACCGCCGAGCTACTCAAGCTGGCCGGCGAGCTGCTGGCGGTGGAGCGGCCGGATGAGCCGGGGGCCAACCGCCGCGAGCCCCTCGAACCCGCCCTGATCCAGACCGCCCTGGATCTGGAGCTCAGCGAGGGCTCGGTGGTGTCCGACACCCTGGCCAATGCGCCGGCGATCTTCCTGGCCCACCTGCACCGCGATGAGCGGTGCATCGCCGAATCGCTGCAGGAGCTGGCGGAAGGGGGCCCGCCCTGGGGCGCTGTTGACGCGGGCAAGGCGATCAGCTGGGTGGAGCAGCGTTTGGGCCTCGAGCTCGCCGCCAGCCAGAAGGCCGCGGTGGAGCTGGCCCTGGCCAGCAAGCTGCTGGTGATCACCGGTGGACCGGGCGTCGGCAAAACAACGCTGATCCATTCGATCCTGCGAATCCTTGCGGCAAAGAAATTGCGCATCCAGCTCTGCGCCCCCACCGGCCGGGCTGCCAAACGCATGGCCGAGGCCACCGGCCTGGAGGCCAGGACCATCCACCGGCTGCTGGAGTTCGACCCAGCGGCCTATGGCTTCCGCCGCAACGCCGAGCTGCCGCTGGAGTGCGACCTGCTGGTGGTGGATGAAACCTCAATGGTGGATGTGCCGTTGATGGCCTCGCTGCTGGCCGCCATTCCACCGGAGGCGGCCCTGCTGCTGGTGGGCGATGTGGATCAACTCCCGTCGGTGGGACCCGGCCAGGTGCTGGCCGATGCCATCGCCAGCGGCGCCCTGGCGGTGGCGCGGCTCACGGAGGTGTTCCGCCAGGCGGCCAGCAGCCGCATCATCACCACCGCCCATGCGATCAACGCCGGTACCATCCCCGATCTGCGCTCTCCACCGAAGGGCGAGAGCAGCGACTTCTACTTCCTACCGGCCGACACCCCAGAGCAGGCGGTGCGCCTGATCCTCAAGGTAGTGGGTGAGCGCATCCCAGCTCGCTTTGGCTTTGATCCGGTCGGCGACGTGCAGGTGCTCTGTCCGATGGCCCGCGGTGGCTGCGGGTCGCGGTCATTGAACATCGAGCTGCAGAAGCTGCTCAACCCCGACCCCACTGAGCAGGTGGAGCGTTTTGGCTGGCGGTTTGCACCGGGCGACAAGGTGATGCAGATCGCCAACGACTACGACAAGGAGGTGTTCAACGGCGATATGGGCACCATCGACAGCATTGATTCAGACAACAGCGAGCTGAGCGTGATGTTCCCCGCCAGCGAGGCTGGCGCCACTGGCAGCAGGGCGGTGGCCTACGGCTGGGGCGAGCTCGATCACCTGGTGCCCGCCTACGCCTGCACGATCCACAAGAGCCAGGGCAGCGAATACCCTGCCGTGGTGATCCCGCTGCTCACCCAGCACTACGCGATGCTGCAGCGCAATCTCGTGTACACCGGTCTCACTCGCGGCAAGCAGCTGGTGGTGCTGGTGGGCCAGAAGAAAGCCCTGGCCATGGCCGTGAAGAACCATCTGGGGCGCAGGCGCTACACGAAGCTGGCGGAGTGGCTCAGCCCACCATGAGGCCTGTAAACCCCATCACCACTGCCGGCGCGATCGGCCGGAGCTGCTGGGCGGCGGCCTCCAGGAAGGCCACCAGGATGGTGACCAGCAGGATGTAGTTCCGCAGGGCCGGGTCGAGGGGCGGCGAGCCCGGGGCGGCGGCCTGGCTGAGCACCGCCTCCAGGGGGTGCCAGAGGGGGTTGGTGCGGGCGGCGTTGTAGGCCTGGGCCAGCCGGTCGGCATGGCTGGGGTCGGTGAGCGACGCCGAATCGCTGGAGTGGGCGAAGGTATTGCGCAGGCGGCGAAGGGTGCCGGGGGCGGGCAGCAGGGCGGCCTGCAGCAGGCGCTCCAGGGCCGCATCCACCCGCGCCACGCCCACCAGCACGGCACCGCGGCCCCGTTCCTCCAGCATCTGCAGGGCGATGCGGCGGGCGGCGGCGGCGGCGGCTGGTTCGCCCCCGTTGGGTTCCGGTGCTGCTGGGGTTGGGTTGGCTGCGGGCAAGGGGCTCACCTCTGTTGCACCAGCTCCAGCAACCGGGCCCGGAGCTCGGCGTGGCTGGCGGTGATATCCACGGTGGCAAAGCGGAGACGATGGCCCTGGATTGACACCGATTCATCCACCTCGGTGTCGATGGCTGGATGGAGTAGCAAACCGGCGGCCGAATCAGCCCAGGGAGCCGCTGGATCATCGCGCCCTTCCTGGGAGCGGAGGTAGGCGTAGAGCTGGTAGATGGTGCCGGCGCGCAGCGATTGCTCGCGGTACCAGCCCCGAGAGAAGATGCCTGTGAACTTGGTGTCGATCACCAAGCGCTGGGGGCGATCGCGGCGATCGATCACGATGTCGGTGCGCATTGAGGGGAACACCTGGGCGATGCCGCTGGTGGAATCAGTCAGGGGCCAGCTCAGCGGCCTGCCAGTGCTGACCCGCCACTCCGCGTCGTTGAGATGCAAGCGGTAGAAGCCGCCGATCGCTTTCTCATAGAGGCGCCGCAGCCAGTGGACACAGCGCTGTGGATCCAGCAGGGCATGGGAGCCGGCGTCTTCCGTGGGGAGCGCCAGGTCCATGGCCAGCCGCGCTGCCGCCAGCATCAGCTGGTCGATCGCGTCGTGGCGGCCGAACCGTTCCTGGGTGATCTGTTGCCGGCTGGGCGGTTCACCCACAACGCCCTGGAGGCGGAGCCCATGGGCCAGGCCTCGGCAGCGATGGGCCAACGCCGGCTGGCTCACCAGGCGGGCCACGGTTTCGAGTGCGGCCCGCACGTAGCGGTTGCGGGGGCTGTCGATCGTGAGCTCCTCAAACCGGCAGGCCACCTGCCCTTTGGCGAGCAGCTGGCGGCGGCTGGTGGTGAGGTGGTCGATACGGCCACGCACGCGCGTGAGCACCGCTTCCCGCTGGCGAAAGGCGGTGGAGAGCTGGCGGCGCTGGCGCTGCTCGACAGCGCGAGCCAGGATCTCCGCGGCCAGATCAGGAATCTCCTCCGGCAGCTCTTCTGCTGCAAGCTGAGCTGGATCGGTGCTCCTGCCGAGGTCTGAGGCATAGAGCATCAGCCACCAGATGTTGCGGATGGGGATGCTCAAAGCGCCATCAACCGAGCAGGTTCTGCACGTGCTCGATCAGGGTCTCGGCCCGCTGACTCCAGGCCACACGATCCAGGCCGAGCTCCTCTGGCTCATCGTCGTAGCGGCCCTGCACGGCAAAGGTTGTGAAGGCGCGCAGCGACTGAAGCTCACTCGCATCAACACCGGCCTGCTCCAGCAGGAGAAGCAGACGGGCGATGTCGTGGCTGTGGGGTGGTTTGACACCCAGATGTTGCAGCCAGGCCTTGAGGGTTTTCTCGAAGGCCTGCTGCACAGCCCATCCCCAGCTCGCCTCCTCCACATCGGGATCCAGGAGCCGGCGGGCCATGCGCAGATCGCGCCGGGCAATTCGCAGCAGACGTTCAGCCTCAGAGGTGGCCATCGAGCAGCACCCCATCGCGAAGAGCTTCCTGCACCAGGGATCCGGGCTGCGCGGCCCTGCGGGCGGCCTCACTGCTGGAGTGGAGCACCAGGTCAACGGAGAGATCGGGCTGGGCCACCGCGCCCCAGAGATCGGCGAGCAGGGCAAAGCGGTCGCGGCTGGCCAACCAGTCGTCGGGAGCGGTGATCAGCAGGTCTACGTCGGAATCAGGACCGGCCTGACCGCGGGCCCTGGAGCCGAACAGGCGCACCTCAGCAGCTGGGATCAGCCGGCGGATTGCGGCCGCCATGCCAAAGAGGCGCTCTTCAATCGGTGCAACAGGGGCCAGGGTCATGCCGTCATTCTGGTGCAGTCGGCCGGGCTCACCACCCCTCCAGCAAGCGATCTGCCTCCCGCTCGGCTACGCCAGGCGCATCGAACCAGTACTCATGCAGGAGAGGCCGCAGTTCGGTGGCCACGACCTCGGCGAACCAGTCGCGGCTGGAGCGGCCTTCCAGGCTCTGGCTGGGGGTGACGTAGCTGTGGCCGATGCGGAAGGCTTTGCCGAGGCGGCTGTCGCCGGCAATGGTGCTGTTGAGCTGCTCCAGGCGCTGCTGGATCGTGTCGGCTACACCCGCCTCCAGCTGCATCTTTGCCAGCCACTCACGCCAGGCAGTGCCCAGGGATGGCTCCAGGTCGACGAAGG
>JBKDDA010000115.1:0-19354 GCA_046313055.1 Synechococcaceae cyanobacterium
GGCCCTGCTGGATTTCGAGGGCATGGCCGATCTCAACGCCTGGCTGTCGGCCAACGCCTCGAACGCCGCCTCCGACCACCCCCCTGGCCGATGGTCGCTGCTGGGCCCGCTCCTGCTGGCGTTCGCAGGCATGGCTGATCGCAACGCCGCCCTGCAAGCAGGGCGTGCCCATGGTTCAGCTCTGCCCGCGTGATCCACCGAGTGCTTGCCACCGTGCAGCAGCCACCCCCGTGGCGGTGTCTCGCCGGCGGCAGGCTGTGGCAGCGGGTGGGGCCGGCTGCCCCTCGGCGCCTGCCGCTGGAGCTGATGCAGCAGCTGCACTGGTGGTGCGTCATACCCCTGGCCCGTCCCCGCCGCTCCGGGGCCCGCCAGCCGCAGCCTCTGCCGGCGCACCTGGCACTTCTGGCCTGCTGGCTCAATGCCTACCGGCCCCATGAGGTGCGCTGGTGGCAGGCCGTGGGTGTCACCACCTGGCGCGATCTGCAACGCCACAGCCCCGACAGCCATGTGCACGCCATCCATGCCTGCCGCCGGCAGGCCTGGCCCGATCAGTGCCGGCCCGCCCTGGCGCTGCTGGGCGATAAGGCGGCCCTGCTGGCTCTCACCCCTGCCCCCTGGCGCGCGCCGTTTCTGCGGCTTGGCCCCGACCCCAGCCCCACCCCTCCCTGGTGGGAGGGAGCCCTGACCAGCAGTGGCCTGGTGCTCAAACCTCTGCGGGGCCATGGAGGCCGTGGGGTGTGGCGCTTTCGCTGGCAGCAGGGCCAGCTGGAGCAGCTGCCCCTCTTTCGCCGCCTGCCCGGGGATTGCCCCCCATGGTCTGGCCCGGCCCCCCCCCAGCCCCAGGAGCTGGCAAACCATTGGCAGGCCCTCACCTGCCGCAGCGAGCCCCTGCTCGCCGCTCCCTATCTCACCGCCTCCCCGGCCCTGCCCCCCACCGATCCCGCCGTGGTGGTGCGGGTGATCACGGCCCGCCCTGCCCCCCAGGCCCCGATCGCCGTGGAGGAGGCCTGGCTGGAGATCCCGCTCGGGGAAGGAGCGGTGGCCTTTGTGGATCGGGCCGGCCGGGCGTTGCCCTGCGTGGGCCCGGGGTACAGCGACGCCCAGCAGCATGCTCTCCACACCTGGCAGGCTCTGCTGGCAGAGGGGCTGCCAGCGCCCATCGGCGCCTGCCTGGAGGCCGCCCTGGCCCTGCACGCTCGGATCCCCCCCATCGATCGGGTGGCCTGGGACTGGATTCCCGCCAGCCCCCAGCCCCTGCTCCTGGAGGGCAATGGGGGTTTTGGCTTGCTGGTGCCCCAGCTCATGGCATTTTTCTGCTATCATATTTACAAATTTAACTCATGCAATTGTGATAATTCAACGTAACCCGGCCATCTGCGCCGCTGAGCTCGATGGCGAGATCTGCCTGTTCCATCCCGAATCCGCCCAATACATCAACCTCAACGCCACCGGTTCCGCCATCTGGACCCTGCTTGACGCCCCCCAGGATCGGGACTGGCTGGTGGCCCAGTTGCAGGATCGTTTTGCCGTGGGGGAAGCCCTCTGCGGCGAGGAGACCGACGATTTCCTGTCCGAAGCGCTGAAACGGGGCGTGCTGCTTGAAGCCACCGCCTGAATGCCACCCCCGCTGCGTTGGTTCACGCGCCTGCTGGCCTATGGCCTCTTCTGCCTGCTGGATCATGGCTGCTGGGTGTTGATTCAGCTGCTGAGCGGTCCCCGGCTGATGGGCCTGGCCCGTGAGCGGCCCTGGCGGCGCTGGCAGCTGCCCCTCGCGCCCACGGCCCGTCGGCACTGGCAAGGGCGGATCCGCTGGCTGCTGCGCACCCGTTGCCGCCGGGCCCGCTGGGCCAGCACCTGCCTGAGCCGCTCCCTCTCGGGCCGCCTGCTGCTGGATCTGATCGGCGTGGCCAATGAGCTGCACCTGGGCATGAGCAAATTCAGCGATGGCCGCAAGGTGCCCCATGCCTGGCTGCGCGATCCCGCCACGGGTCTGCTGCTCACCCCGGGGCTCACCCCAGGCGCTGGATCCCCCCTCACCCACTTCTGAGCGCCAGCCGCCGTTCCCGCATGCCGCTCCCCCTGCCGAGTCAGGATCCCCGCCCCCTGGCCCCCGGCATCCATCGCACCGATGCCTTCCACCGGCAGCCCCTGTTTGTGGTGGATCCTGCCCCCGGCAGCCGAGAACCGCCCCAGGTGGTGCGCAGCTGGAACGAGGCCCATGCCCTGCATGGCCCGGCCTGCCCCGCTGATGTGAATCCCGCCTATGTGGCGGCCCTGATCAGCGGCCACCACTCAGCTGAGGCCTCCCCCTACCGCCGCATCCGCCGCCTGCCCCGGTCCCACCACGTGATCATCGAGGCCGATGGCGTTGTAAAGGCCAGCCCCTACGACCCCCTGGCCGGCGGAGCCGGGGCGATGGACGCCCCCGACCTGCACCGCTTTCTGCGCCAGGGCCTGCTGAATCACGTGCGCTGCAGCCTGGAGGGGCACATTGGCCCCATCGGCTGCGAGCACAGCAGCGGGCTGGATTCCAATGCCGTGCTCGGCGCCCTGGTGCATGGCGCCGGCCTGCCGCCCGAGCGCCTCCAAACCTGGAGTCAGGAAGGGGGCGGGGAGGGGAAGCCGCTGGAGCAGTTCCGGCCGTTCTTCGGGCTGGTGCCTTCCCAGTGCCACCGCCTCGTGCCGGGGGAGGGAGTTGCGGGGAGCAGGGAGGCCCTGCTGCAGCGCCAGCTGGAGGTGTTCGGCGCGCCGCCCCAGATCGGCGGCAACCCCCAGGCTGTGGAATTGCTGGCAGCCCAGGGTTGCACCCTGCTGTTCAGCGGTTTTGGAGGGGATCAGGCTCTCAGCCACAACGCCGCCAACGTGCCCACAGACCTGGTGGCCCAGGGCCGCTGGCCGGAGCTGATCCAGTGGGTGGGGGGGCGCCGGGCGGCGCTGAAAACCGGCGGCGGCCGGATGCTGGCCCTGGCCCACCGGCCCTGGGCCGAGGGCAAGGTGTGGCGCCGCACCCGGGAGTTCGTGCGCAGCGACCTGCTGGAGCGGGCCCTTACCCCCGCTGGCCAGGCCTGGCTCAGCCCCCACCTGGGGGAGAGCTATCCCTGGGAGATCGATGGCTACATCGCTCAGCACGCCTCGATCCGCCGGCGGGTGCTGGCCCCCTGGGTGGCCGTGCGGGCGGAGGAGGAAACCCGCCTGGCCGCCGCCCATGGCCTGGCCAAGGCCTTCCCCCTGCTCGATGAGCGCCTGATCGGCGCCCTGCTGCAGCAGGATCCGCTGCTCTTCGGGGAGCGGGCCGGCCAGGGCCGGCTGCTGCACCGCCGTTCGTTCGCCCCCTTCCTGCCGCCCTTCCTGCGCGACAACCCCACCAAGGACCGGGAGCCCGAAGGGGGCCTGGAGGCGTGGCGGGCGGAGCTGGTGGGCCAGCGGCGGCAGGCGTTGGCCGGTGCGCTGGAGACCTCCACGGCCTGGCATCCGGCCCTGGCCCAGTGGTGGGATCTGGGGGCGATCCACCGCGAAACGCAAGCCATCCTGGCCCGCCCGCAGCCCACCATGAAGGACGTGATGGGCACCAGCCGGGCCCTGGCCACCCTGGCCACCCTCAGCAGCTGGTGGCGGGCGCTGGAGGGGTGAGGGCAAGGGCAGCTTCTCTGGCAAGAAGAGGGGTTGGCAAACCTCAAGACCCGCGCTGCAGCTCCACCACCGTGCCACTGAGCGCTGCGGCGGCAGCGCAGCGGCCTCGTGCTGGTTCGCTCTGGAAGGGGGGATGGCCCAGCCCCAGAAACCAGCGGCGGCCATCCCCCGCCAGCGACCAGGCGGGCAGGGGCGCCTCGAAGCTGGGCCCGGGTTCCTGCCGCAGGGATGGCCCCAGGGTTGTCACCCGGCTGATCTGGCTGCGCCAGCGCCCCGATGCCAGCTGGCGGCTGCTGAGCAGCCACCACTGGGGGCCCTGCTTCCGCCCAGCGGTGCTGGTGGCGGCCACGAGGTCCATGGCCTGGCTGCCGGGCTCCAGGGAGATGGGCCGCACATCGATGGCTCCCGGGTGGAGCCGTTGGGCCACGAACGCCGAGCGGCTTGCCCGATCCTGGCGCCAGGGGCCGAGGCTGGTGATCCAGGCCACCGCCGACCCGGACGGGGTGGCCTCGCCGATCCATCCGTAGCGCTCCCCCGCCCCCGCCACGCCGGGCAGGAGGACCGCTGGAGTGAGGTCGGCTCGGGGCCGCCAATGGCCCATCGCCTCCCCCTGCTTGCCGCCCTGCCACTGCCGCACTGCCGTGAAGCCCTGCCAGCGCCCACCGGCCTCCAGCCAGCGCCGCAGCGCCGGGCCTGGCAGGGCCTCCACCGCATACAGCCCGCCCTCCACGGGCAGCAGGGCCGTGGCCCGCCAGCCCCTGAGCCGCTCCACCTGCCAGCGGCGCCCCCCATCGGCCGATACGGCCAGCGCCGAGCCGTGGCGCTGCTCCCGTGGCCCCGTGGCCACCGCGTCCACCACGTTGCCCGCCACCACCCTCCGCCCCCGGTGCCAGGCCAGGTCGTGGGCATGGATCACTCCCGGCAGCCTCCGCTCCTGCCACCACCAGCCCGCACCGCTGCCCTTGCGGTAGAGGTTGCCCCAGCGCCAGCTGCCGCGGGCATCGGCACCGGCGATCCAGAGCGTGTCGCCCTGCACCACGAAGCGGCTGATCTCCTCTTCCGGCAGGGTGGCCTCCTGCTGCCAGTGGCCCCGCTGCAGGTCATAGGCCAGCACGGGCACCGGGCCCGCATTGGCCGTGGCGCCCTCGTTGGCGGCATTGCCCAGCCCCACCACGAGCCGCCCGTCGAACACCACCAGATCCCAGGGGGTGCGCGGCAGGCTTTGCCAACAGGCCCGATAGCGCAGGGCTGCTGGGGTGCCCAGTGCCTGGGCCCGCCAGCCTGGGGTGAGGCGCGCCAGCGGGGCTGGGCCGCCAATCCCCCTGGCCTGGAGCCGCTGCCAGGGCCAGGGGGGCAGCAGGGGCCGGCTGTGGGCCGGCTCCAGCCGGGGCCACCACCGCCGACCGGCCTCGGCGCAGGCCAGCAGGGTCAACGCCACCAGCGCTGACCCTAGCCATCGCATGCTGGGCCGAACCCGGCGTTCCGGCCGCTCCGCTTGCCCCATGCCGTTGTTCGCCGCCCTGGCGCCCATCTTCACCCGCCTGAGGCGGCTGGCACTGGTGGGCCGCCTGGCACGGGAGGCGGGCAGGCGCCACCTGGCCGCCCTGGCCCTGTTCACCGGCCTCAGCAGCCTGCTCGACATCGCCGGTCTCGGCGTGGGCGTTTCGCTGCTGCTGGGCGCGGGGCCAGGTGGCAAGGCGGGGCCGGGCGGCAGTGCAGGGCTGGCCCTGCTGGTGGGGCTGATGCTGGTGCGAGGCCTGCTCCAGGCCTGGATCGCCATCGGCCAGGAGCGCCTCCGCTCCGGCTTCACCGATCGGCTGCGGCAGCAGCTGCTCAGCCAGGTGCTGCAGGCCCCGGCCGAACAGCTGAACCAGCTGGGCCGCGGTGCCCTGCTGGGCCTGCTGATGGGCGACATCAGCCGCAGCGTGTTTGCCCTCGACCAGGGCCTGCGCTGCCTGCAGGCCCTGCTGGCACTGGCGCTGTATGCCGCCGGGGTGCTGCTGGTGGGCCGCGATGCGGCCCTGCCCCTGGTGCTTGCCCTGCTGGCCACTGGCGGTGCGGCCCTGCTGCAGCGGTCCGGCAGCTGGCAGCTGGGCCGCCTGCAGAGCCGGCTCAATGGCGGTCTGCAACGCACGGTGGGCGATGGGCTCCATGGCCTCAAGGCGGTGCGTGCCGCCGCCGCCGAACCCTGGCTGTTGCGACGCTTCGCGGCCGACAGCCACCGCGTACGGCAGGTGCTGCGGCAGACGGTGCAACGCCAGGCCCTGTTCAATGCCCTGCGCGACACCCTGGTGGTGGCAGTGGTGGGCGGCTGGCTGGTGTGGGGCCGCGCGGGCCTGCCGCCGGCCACCATCGCCACCACCCTGCTGCTGGCCTACCGCAGCGGCACGGCGCTCAGTGGCGTGATCGGTGCCCAGCGCAGCTGCCTGGGGGCATTGCCTGGCTATCAGGAGCTCTGCCGGCGGCGCGACCTGCTCACCCCGCCCCAGGCGGAAGGCGGCGCCACCCTCCCAGCTGCCCGCCTGGCGGCCCTGGAGCGGCCAGAAGCCTGGCAGGCCCTCAACTGGCAGGCCCCGGCACCAGCCGACACGGCCGATCCACCGCCGCGGCTCCGCCTCCAGCGCGGGGTCCTGGTGGCCGTGGTGGGGCCATCCGGCAGCGGCAAGACCACTCTGCTGGATCGCTTCTGCGGTCTGCTGGCGGCGCCGCACAGCGACTGGCACATCCACACCGGCGCGGGTGAAGCCCGCCTCAGCGGTGCCGCCGGCGCCCGCCAGCTGCGCCGCCTGCTGGCCTGTGCACCCCAGCAGGCGGTGCTGTTTGAAGCCAGCCTGCGCCACAACCTGCTGCTGGATCAACAGCAGCCCACCGAGGTGATCGAGGCGTGGCTGGAGCGGCTGGGCCTGGTCCACCTGCTGCAGCGCGGCGCTGGCCTCGACGAACCCCTTGCCCTGGCTCTGGACCAGTGCTCCGGCGGCGAGATCCACCGGCTGGGCTTGCTGCGGGCCTGGTTGCGGGATCGACCGGTGGAAGTGCTCGATGAACCCACAGCCTTTCTGGATGCCACCTCGGCCGAACGGGTGCGGGCGATCCTGCTGGAGCGCAGCCGCCAGCGGCTGGTGCTGGTGAGCACCCACGACCCGGAGCTGATCCGCCGGGCCGATCAGCTGGTGCAGCTCCAGGCCGGCGACCGGGCGGCGGCGGAGCGCCTGCACCAGCGGAACTGGGCGCCATAGGGGGCACCAAGCGGCGGAACCGCCGCGCACCAACCGGCGCCGGGCCGATCAGCATGAATCCAGGCGCAACGGGCGGTCGGCGTGAAACGACTCGTGCTGCTGGCCGGTTTTGAGGCCTTCCATGCCGGCCTGTACCGCCAGGCCGCCGCCGAGGCGATGGCGCGCTGCCCGGAGCTGGCGATCAGCGTGTTCAGCGACCGCGACCTGGCGGCTGCGCCCGAGCTGGTGGCGGCGGCCCTGGCCGGGGCTGATGCCCTGTTCGCCAGCCTGATCTTCGATGCCGACCAGGTGGAGTGGCTGCGTGAGCGGGCGGCGGTGATCCCGATCCGGCTGGTGTTCGAGTCGGCGCTGGAACTGATGGCCCTCACCCGCTTCGGCCGCTTCACACTGGCGGCCAGCGGCACAGCGGCCGGCGGCCTGCCACGGCCCGTGCAGGCGCTGCTGGCCCGCTTCGGCAGCGGCCGGGAGGAAGACAGGCTGGCGGCCTACATCGGCTTCCTCAGGGTGGGGCCGAAGCTGCTGCGCTTTGTGCCCAGCCACCGGGCCCAGGATCTGCGCCATTGGCTGGTGCTCTACCGCTACTGGAACGCCGGCGGCGGCGCCAACATCGGCGCCCTGTTTCTCTACCTGGCCCGCCACGGCCTGGGCCTGCGGCCGGGCCCGATCCCGGCGGCGCGCAGCACACCCGATCTGGGCCTCTGCCACCCCGACCACAACGGCTTCTTCAGCGATCCGCACACCTACATGGCCTGGTACGGGCGCCACTGCCCCCGCAGCCGGCCGGAGCAGGAGCACTGGCCGGTGGTGGGGCTGCTGCTCTACCGCAAGCACGTGATCTGCGGTCAGCCCTACATCGGCCAGCTGATCCGGGCGTTCGAGGCGGCGCGGCTGCTGCCGCTGCCGGTGTTCATCAACGGGGTGGAGGCCCACCTGGCGGTGCGCGACTGGATGACCAGCGCCAGCGAACTGGCCGCCGGCGACCTGCGGCGGCGGGCCGTGGCGGTGGAGGCGATCGTGTCCACGATCGGCTTTCCGCTGGTGGGCGGCCCGGCCGGCTCCATGGAGGCCGGCCGGCGGGAGGAGGTGGCCCAGCGGATCCTGCGGGCCAAGAACGTGCCCTATGTGGTGGCGGCGCCGCTGCTGATCCAGGACCTGCACTCCTGGCTGGACCACGGCATCGGCGGGCTGCAGGGGGTGGTGCTGTTCGCCCTGCCCGAACTCGACGGCGCCATCGAGCCAGTGCCCCTGGGGGGCCTGGTGGGCGACCGGATCCACCTGATCCCGGAGCGGCTGCGGCGACTCACCGGCCGGCTCAACAGCTGGATCGCCCTGCGCCGCAAGCCCGCGGGTGAGCGGCGGGTGGCGATCGTGCTCTATGGCTTTCCGCCCGGCTATGGCGCCACGGGCACGGCGGCACTGCTGCAGGTGCCCGACTCGCTGATGGCGCTGCTGCGGGCGATGGCGGCCGCGGGCTACCAGCTGGGGCCGCTGCCGGCCAGCGGCGAGCTGCTGATCCGCCGGGTGAAGCAGGCCAACGACGCCTGGGTGGGCCAGCTGCCCGAAGAACAGAGCCTGGCCGACTGGCAGGGCGACAGCGTGCCGGTGGAGACCCTGCGCCGCTGGCTGGGGCCCCGCCACTGCCACCGGATCGAGCGGCAGTGGGGCCCCCTGGGGGAGAGCGGGCTGCGGATCCTGGCGGGGCGGTGCCTGCTGGGCGGGGTGCGGCTCGGCCATGTCTGGATCGGCGTGCAACCGCCGCTGGGGGTGGCGGGCGATCCCATGCGGCTGATGTACGACAAGGACCTCACCCCCCACCCCCAGTACGCCGCCTTCTACGGCTGGCTGCAGCACGGCTTTGCCGCCGATGTGGTGCTGCACTTCGGCATGCACGGCACGTTGGAGTGGCTGCCGGGCTCACCGCTGGGCAACACCGCCGACTCCTGGCCCGATCTGCTCATGGGCAGCATGCCCCATCTTTATGTCTATGCGGCCAACAATCCATCGGAATCGATGCTGGCCAAGCGGCGCGGCTACGGGGTGATCGTGTCGCACAACGTGCCGCCCTACGGCCGGGCGGGCCTCTACCGGGAGCTGATCGCCCTGCGGGATCTGATCGCCGAATACCGGGAGGATCCCGAGCGCAATGCCCCCCTGGCCGAAGGCATCCGCAAACAGGTGAGCGACACGGGCCTGGAGGCCGACTGCCCGCCGCCGGCGGAGGCGGCAGCGCAACCGGCGGCATTCGCGGCCTGGCTGGTGCAGCTGGCGGCCTACCTGCAGGTGCTGGAAAGCCGGCTGTTCTCCAGCGGCCTGCACACCCTCGGCCAGCCGCCCGACCAGGAGCAGCGGCTCGGATACCTGAAGGCCTACGTGGGGCCGGATCTGCCGGAGGCGCTGCTGGAGGCGATCAGCCGGCTGCAACCGGCGGCAACGGAGGACCAGCTGCAGGCCCAGGCGGCGGCGCTGGGGCCGCAGCACCCCGGCGCCGATGGTGCACGACTGCTCGATGCCCTGCGGGTGTGCCAGCTGCTGGAGCGCAACCGCGAGGAGATCGGCCACCTGCTGGCGGGCCTCGGCGGGCAATACATCCCCCCGGCGCCGGGGGGCGACCTGCTGCGCGACGGCCCGGGCGTGCTGCCCACCGGCCGCAACATCCATGCCCTCGACCCCTATCGCATGCCCTCCCCGGGCGCCCTGGCGCGGGGCCGGCAGATCGCCCGGCGGATCCTGGAGCAGCACCGGGCGGCCAACAACGGCGCCTGGCCGGAAACCGTGGCGCTGATGCTCTGGGGGCTCGATGCGATCAAGACCCGGGGCGAGTCGCTGGCGATCCTGCTGGAGCTGGTGGGGGCTGAGCCGGTGCACGAGGGCACCGGCCGGATCGTGCGCTATGCCCTGCTGCCGCTGGAGAGCCTGGACCATCCGCGCATCGATGTGCTGGTGAACCTGTCGGGCATCTTCCGCGACAGCTTCGTGACCATCGTGGAGCTGCTCGATGACCTGTTCCGCCGCGCCGCCGAGGTCGACGAACCCCCGGAGCGCAATGCCATTCGCCGCCACACGCTGCAGCTGGCGGCCGAGAGGGTGGAGAACGCCAGCGCCCGCCTGTTCTCCAACCCGGCGGGCGACTTCGGCTCGCTGGTGAACGAGCGGGTGGGCGAAGCCAGCTGGGAGAACGGCGAGGAACTCGCCGCCACCTGGCAGGGGCGCAACAGCTACAGCTATGGCCGGGCCGACAGGGGCGCAGCCCGCCCCCGGCTGCTGGCGGCACTGCTGGGTAGCACCGAGCGGGTGGTGCAGCAGATCGATTCGGTGGAATACGGCCTCACCGACATTCAGGAGTACTACGCCAACACCGGCGGCCTCAAACGGGCAGCGGAGGTGGCCCAGCAGCAGCGCCGGCCGGGGGCAACGGTGGCGGCCAGCTTCGTGGAGTCGTTTTCGCGCGACACCACGCCGCGGGAGCTGGAGGAGCTGCTGCGGCTCGAATACCGCACCAAACTGCTCAACCCACGCTGGGCCGAGGCGATGGCGGCGATGGGGTCGGGCGGGGCCTATGAGATCTCCCAGCGGCTCACGGCCCTGATCGGCTGGGGCGGCACCACCGGCTTCCGCGACGGCTGGGTGTATGACCAGGCGGCCGACACCTATGCCCTGGATCCGGCCATGGCGGAGCGGCTGCGGCAGGCCAATCCGGAGGCCTTCCGCAACGTGGTGGGCCGACTGCTGGAGGCCCACAGCCGCGAGCTCTGGCGCGCCCCGGCCGACAAGGTGGATCGCCTGCGCGACCTCTACGAGCGCACCGATGCCGAACTGGAGGGGGTGACGCTGGCAGCACCGATGGCGGCGGCGCCGTAGTGGAACCGGCGGCGGGCTTTCCGCTGAATGCGGTGGTGGGGCAGGAACCGATCCGGCGGGCGCTGCTGCTGCTGGCGGTGGATCCGGGCCTGGGGGGGATCGTGATCAGCGGGCGGCGGGGCACGGCCAAATCCGTGCTGGCACGGGCGCTGCATGCCCTGCTGCCACCGATCCGGGTGATCCGCCGTTCCTGCTGCAATGCCGACCCCGCCGATCCAGCCGACTGGGACGACGCCACCCGCGCCCACCGGGCCACGATCAGCCGCACGCCGGTGAGCCGGCTGCGGCCGGCGCCGTTCGTGCAGGTGCCGCTGGGCGTCAGCGAAGACCGGCTGCTGGGGGCGGTGGATTGTGCGGCGTCGATCCGGCGGGGGCGAGCGGTGTTTCGGCCGGGGCTGCTGGCGGAGGCGCACCGCGGCGTGCTCTACATCGATGAACTCAACCTGCTGGAGCACGGCCTGGCCGATCGGCTGTTCACGGTGGTGGATGGGGGGCTCAACCGGGTGGAACGGGAAGGGATCAGCTTCTGCCATCCGTGCCGGCCGTTGCTGATCGCCACCTACAACCCCGCCGAAGGCGAGCTGCGGGCCCATCTGCTCGACAGGCTGGCGCTGGTGCTCTCGGCCGACCGGCCCCTGAGCCTGGAGCAGCGGGTGGAGGCGGTGGAGCGGGTGCTGCAGCAGGCGGCCGATCCGCAGGCGTTCTGGCGGCGGCACGGGCCCGGTCTGGCGGAGCTGCAGCGGCAGGTGGCGCGGGGACGGCGGTTGCTGGGGCGGGTGCGGCTGACGCCGGCCCAGGTGCGCTACCTGGTGGAGGAGGCCCTCCGGGCGGGTGTGGAGGGCCAGCGGGCCGACCTGTTCGCCGCGCGGGCGGCCCGGGCGCTGGCGGCCCTGGCGGGCCGGCACCGGGTGGAGGCGCAGGATCTGCAGGAGGCGGTGGCACTGGTGATCCTGCCCCGGGCGGCGGCCCGGGCACCGGCAACGCCACCGGAACCGCCGGCCGCCGCCGCGCCAGAGGCCAACGGGCCCGAGGCCGCCGCGCCCGAGGCCACCAGGCCGGAGCCGACCAGACTGCAGGCCGCCAGGGCGGAGGTGCCGGACACGTTTCTCTGTTCTCCCGAAGGGGTGTCCCTGGAGCCGATGCTGCTGGCCCGGGCCAGCCGCAGTCAGCGGCGCCACGGCCGGGCGGGCGGTGGCGGCCTGGTGCCATCGCCCGATCGGGGCCGCTACGTGCGGCCGCTGCTGCCCCATGGGCCGGTGCACCACATCGCCATCGATGCCACCCTGCGGGCGGCGGCGCCGCATCAGCGGGCCCGCCGGCGCGGCCTGGGAAGGCGCCAGGGCCCCAGGCTGCTGCTGCGCAGCGACGACCTGCGGGTCAAGCAGCTGCTGCGCCGAGCCGGGGCGCTGGTGATCTTCGTGGTGGATGGGTCGGGCTCGATGGCCCAGAACCGCATGCAGGCGGCCAAGGGGGCGGCGCTGCAGCTGCTGGCCGAGGCCTACCGCAGCCGCGACCAGGTGGCGCTGATCCGCTTCGGTGGCCGCCGGGCCGAGGTTCTGCTGCCCCCCAGCCGCTCGATCACCGCCGCCAGCCGCCGTCTGGCACGGCTGCCCTGCGGCGGCGGCTCGCCGCTGGCCCACGGGCTGGCGCTGGCGGTGCGGGTGGGCGAAAACGCGCGCCGCTCCCGGGAGGTGGGCACGATCGTGCTGGTGCTGATCAGCGACGGCAACGCCAATGTGTCGCTGGGTCAGTCGCTGGGTCAGTCGCTGGCGCCAGATGGGCACAACGGGGATCCGGGGCCGGATCTGGCGGCGATCCGCCGGGAGGTGCTGGCGATCGCCGCGGCGATCCGCCGGCTGGACATGGAGCTGCTGGTGATCGACACCAGCCGCCGCCATCAGGCCACCGGCCTGGCGGCGGAGCTGGCACGCCAGGCCGGCGGCCGGCTGGAAACGCTGCCGGAGCTGGGAGCGCAGGGGATTGCGGGCAGCACGCGGCAGCTGCTGGCTGCCCAGGTCGGCCCTGCCTAGGGTGCCGCCATCTGCTGCCCTTCTGCCGCCCATGCAAACCGTTGCCTTCGCCAATGGCGACCGCATGCCCCTGCTGGGACTGGGAACCTGGAAATCGGCCCCCGGCGAGGTGCAGGCGGCGGTGCGCGAGGCGATCCGGCTGGGCTACCGCCACATCGATTGCGCCAGCGTCTACGCCAACGAGCCGGAGGTGGGCCAGGCGATCCGCGGGGCCATCGAGGCCGGCGAGGTGAGCCGCGAGGAGCTGTGGATCACCTCCAAGCTCTGGAGCAACGCCCACGGTCGCGACCATGTGGAGCCGGCCCTGCGCCGCACCCTCCAGGATCTGGGCCTGGAGTGGCTGGATCTGTACCTGATCCACTGGCCGGTACCAATCAAACCCGGTGTGGCCTTTCCCAGCTCCGCCCAGGATCTGCTGCCACCGGCTGAGGTGCCGATCCGCTCCACCTGGGAGGGCATGGAAGCCGCCCTGGAGGCAGGGCTCACCCGCCACATCGGCGTCAGCAATTTCTCCAGCCCCAGACTCCACGACCTGCTGGCCCATGGCCGGATCCGACCCGAGGTGAACCAGGTGGAACTGCATCCCCTGCTGCAGCAACCGGCCCTGGTGGCCGACTGCGCCGCCGCGGGCATCCACATCACCGCCTATTCACCGCTCGGCTCCCAGGACCGGCCGGCAGCGCTCAAGGCCGCCGATGAACCGGTGCTGCTGCAGAACCCGGTGATCGGCGCGATCGCCGCGGAGCACGGCTGCACCCCCGCCCAGGTGCTGCTCGCCTGGCACCTGCAGCGGGGCATCTCGACCATCCCCAAGTCGGTGAGCCCGGCCCGGCTGCGCGAAAACCTGGCGGCGGCGGCGATCAACCTCCCATCGGCCGACCTCGAGCGGATCGCCGACCTCGACCAGGGCATCCGGCTGGTGGATGGTTCGTTCTGGCTGTTCGACGGCGGCCCGTGGACGCTGCAGAACCTCTGGAATGGACCCAGCTGAACCACCAGGCCGATGCCCCTGCCCGCCGGCGCCCTGCTGCAGCTCACGCCCCAGGGGCTCCACTGCCCGGCGGCCGGGGCCTGGATCGACCCCTGGCGGCCGGTGCCCCGGGCCCTGATCACCCACGCCCATGCCGACCACGCGCGACCGGGCTGCGGCGAATACTGGGCGATCGGCGCCAGCGAGGGCATCTTGCGGCGCCGGTTGGGGGAGCACATCAACCTGCTGCCGGTGGACTATGGCCAGCTGCACCGCATCGGCGATGCCCGCGTGTCGTTCCACAGCGCCGGCCATGTGCTTGGCAGCGCCCAGATCCGGCTGGAGGCCGGTGGCGAAAGCTGGCTGGTGAGCGGCGACTACAAGCGCTGCGCCGACCCCAGCTGCGCTCCCTTCGAGCCGGTGGCGGCCGATGTGTTCATCACCGAAGCCACCTTCGGCCTGCCGATCTACCGCTGGCAGCCCGGCGCCGCTGTGGCGGGCGAGATTCTGCAGTGGTGGCGGGCGGCGCCGCAGCGGCCCTCGCTGCTGTTCGCCTACGCCTTCGGCAAGGCCCAGCGGCTGCTGGCGGAGCTGGCGGCCCTAGGGGTGGAGGAAGAGATCCTGCTGCACGGGGCGGTGGAGGCGCTGATGGCGCCTTACCGCGAGGCCGGCGTGGCCCTGCCGCCCACCCGGGCGGTGAGCGCCCTGGGCCGGGCCGAATCCCTGGCGGGCCGGCTGGTGATCGCTCCGCCGTCGGCCCACCGTTCGGTGTGGATGAAGCGCTTCAGGCTGCCGCAGACAGCGTTCGTGAGCGGCTGGATGGCCGTGCGTGGCGCCCGCCGCCGCCGCGGCTACGAGCGCGGCTTCGTGCTCTCTGACCACGCCGACTGGCCGGGCCTGATTCGCAGCGTGCGGGACTGCGGTGCCGGCCAGGTGTATGTGACCCACGGCAACAGCCACGGCCTGGCCCGCTATCTGCGGGAGGTGGAAGGGCTGGCCGCCGAAGCGCTGGCGGGCGACTTCAGCAGCGAACGGGGCGACGAGCCGCACAGCGATGCTGACAGCTGTACCGACAGCGGTGCCGACAGCGGTGCCGACAGTGCCGAGTGTCAAACCGTTGCAGCAGAAGACAGCAGCGGCGCAGCGGTGTTAAGTCCATTGCGTTCCTGATGAACATCCCGCCATGGACGTTCTCGTCTTCGCTTCGACCACGGCCCCCGGTGGCGCCACCGTGATCCTGCCCGCCCTGGCCGGCGCCGGGCTGCTGATCTTCCTCTCGCAGCTGTTCGTGCCCAAGGGGTCCTGAGGGGCGGCTCAGGGCCGCAGCCCCTCCCGGGCGACAGCGGTTCAGCGCCGGCCCCTGCATCATGGCCCGATGCGTGCCTTCTGCCGTCTGTTCGAGCAGCTCGACCGCACCAGCGCCAGCTGCGGCCGGGTGCAGGTCCTGGCGGAGCATTTCGGCGCCGCCGCACCGGCCGATGCGGCCTGGGCGCTGCACTGCCTGCTGGGCCGCCAGCGGCGGCGCCTGATCACCGGCCGCCGGCTGCGGCAGATCTGCCTGGAGGCCAGCGGGCTGCCCGCCTGGCTGTTCGATGACTGCCACGCCCAGGTGGGCGATTCCGCCGAGACCGTGGCCCTGCTGTGGGCCCAGGTGGCCCCAGAGCCGGGTCGGCTGAGCGAGCCTGCCCCCCGTGTGGCCCCCCTGCAGGCCTGGATGGAGCGGATCCTGCCCGAGCTGGCTGCCCTGGAGGGAGCCCAGCAGGCAGAAGCCGTGCGCCGCCTCTGGCACCGGCTGGAACCCGGCGAACTGCTGGTGATGAACAAGCTGCTGACCGGCGGCTTCCGGGTGGGGGTGGGGCCGGGGCTGGTGGTGAAGGCCCTGGCCCGCCACAGCGGCCTGGAGGAGGCGGAGCTTCAGCACCGACTGATGGGCGGCTTCACGCCGGGCGCGGAGGCCTGGGCAACCCTGCTGGCGGCCACCGTCGCCGGCGACCAGGCCCCCAGCCGCCCCTACCCCTTTTTCCTGGCTTCAGCCCTGGAGGTCGCCGCCAGCGGCCCACCGTTACCGGGAGCGCCGGCCGACTGGCTGGCGGAGTGGAAGTGGGACGGCATCCGCGGCCAGCTGATCCAGCGCGCCGGCGAGGCCTTTCTGTGGAGCCGGGGCGAGGAGCTGATCAACCCGGCCTTTCCCGAGCTGGTGGCCGCCGCCGCAGCGCTGCCGGCCGGCACCGTGCTCGATGGCGAGGTGCTGGTGTGGCCGCCGGGCGAGGCCCGGCCGGCACCGTTTCACCAGCTGCAGCGCCGGCTGGGCCGCAAGGCGCCGGGAGCGCGGCTGCTGGTGGACTGCCCGGCGGCATTCTTGGCCTACGACCTGCTGGAGTGGGGGGGCAACGACTGGCGCCAGCAGCCCCTGGGCCAGCGCCGGGCGGCCCTCACGGATCTGCTCCAGGGGCTGCCGGCGGCGGCTGAGGCGTCCGGAGCCGGGCGCCTGCGCCTCTCGCCCGCCCTGCCCCTGGCCGGCTGGGAGCAGCTGGAGGCGCTGCGCCGGCAGGCCGACGATGCCGGCGCGGAGGGGCTGATGCTCAAGGCCCTGGAGTCGCCGTACCTGGCCGGTCGCAGGCGGGGGCACTGGTGGAAGCACAAGCGGGAGCCCTACAGCCTTGATGCGGTGCTGCTCTACGCCCAGGCCGGCAGCGGCCGGCGCGCCAATCTGTTCACCGACTACACCTTCGGGCTGTGGGATGGCGACCCGCCCCGGCTGGTCACCTTCGCCAAGGCCTACTCCGGCCTCGACGATGCCGAGATCCGCGAACTCGACCGCTGGATCCGCAGCCATACCAGCGAGCGCTTCGGGCCGGTGCGGGCCGTGGAGCCACGGCAGGTGTTCGAGCTGGCGTTCGAAGGTCTGCAGCCCTCGGGTCGCCACAAAAGCGGCATCGCCGTGCGCTTTCCCCGCATCCGCCGCTGGCGACGCGACAAACCCGCCGCCGAAGCCGACACCCTGGCGAACGCCCTGGCCATGCTGGCCGGAAAACAGCGGAAGCCTGGTTGATCCTGGATATCAGGCCTGCCCCAACGATGGCGGGCGGTGCTCATGGGTCTGGAGAAAAGCCTCCAGCTGTGCGCCGTAGATCTCAGGTTGTTCAAGCAGGGCATGGTGCGCCGCTCCCGCAAGAACCACCAGGTGCTGATCGGGGAGGGGGTGCCATCCCTCCAGCGAGCGGGGGGTGACGAAGTCGTGTTCGCCGGCGAGCAGCAGCACGGGTGTGGCGAAGGAAGCCAGGCGGCCCTGAGGCGCGCACCAATCGGCGATCACATCCACACCACGCCAGTGGCTGCCTGGGTGCCCTGGCGCATAGGCCGCCAGCAGGGCTGCTGGCCGGGGCGTCGTTCTGCAGACGTGGGTCGCATCAAAGCGGGAACCGTCACCACCGAGGTCTGCCAGGAGGGCCGCCACGTCCTCCAGCAACACGGGCACGGAGCTCGGCACGTTGGAGAGGGTCAATGAGCGAGGCGGCGGCGGCGCAGCGGCCGCGGTGAGGGTCTCAAAGGCCAGGATGCCGCCATACGACTGGCCGTAGAGGTGATAGGCCGGGCGGCCATCGCGGATCGGAATCCAGCCCTGGGCCACAAGGGCAGCGATCACGGCAACGAGGTCGCGCACGGCGGCGGCGATCGAATACTCCTGCTCAGCGGGTTCAGGCCGGTCGCTGCGCCCACAGCCCAGTTGGTCAAAGAAGATCACCGGCCGCTGCAGGATCTCCACCAGGGGAAACAGGTAATCGCTGGGCACACCGGGGCCGCCATGGCACACGAGCAGCGGCAGCGCCTGCGCTGACGCGGCTGGCAGGTGCCGGCAAGCCCAGAGCTGACAGGCCCCCCCGCGCACCGGCAGCATCAATGGCCTTAACCCAGGTGGCATGGCTGTCTCCTCAAGGGTCATTCTGTTGGTTGACGCGGGATCGCAGGCACCAGAAGGCGATCCATTGATGAGAATGGCGTCACTTCGGGTTCAATCAGCGGATGACGCTCAGCACGGATGGGGCGTCTGATCGCCAGCGGCTGCTCTTTGCCAAGCCCGGCGAAGCCCACCGGTTCGTGCCCGGCAGCCGGGCCTTTCTGCGTCGCACGCAGCTGGTGAACAGCCTGCTGGGGGGCTGGCCGATCGTGTTCGGCAGCGGCTCGTGGCTGGAGGCCCATCTGGTTGCACGCCTGGCCATGGCCTCGCGCCAGCCGAACCTGCGCGGCTGCGGCATCACGGAGCAGGAGGTCTGGGATCTGGTGCAGCAGGAGCTGGAGCGGGACAACGCCAGCGCACCGCTGGTGGTGCTCTGCGATTCGCTGGCCGCGGATCAGGGCCGGGCGTTGACACGGAGGCTGCGGGGCCTGAGCCCGTCGCTGCAGGTGATTGTGCTGGTCCAGAACGACCAGTGGATCACGGCCGCCAGCCTGACCGAGTGCCAGGCCCAGGCGATTGTGCATGCCGAGAGCTTCGGCACCGGTGTGGTGATCCGTGCCCTGCAGCAGCTGCGGCGGGGGCAGACGTACCAGGATCCCCGCATCCGCGAGCGGCTGGATGCCACGGTGGCGGTGCAGCTCAGCGGGCGGGAGCGGCAGGTGATGCAGGGCCTGGTGCGGGGCCTGTCCAACAAGCAGATCGCCCAGGAGGCTGAAATCGCCGCCACCACGGTGCGCGATTACGTGAGCCGTCTCTGCCGCAGGTTGAATGCCGCCAACCGCACCCAGGTGGTGACCCAGGCGATCGCCCTGGGCCTGGTGGAGCACCGGGGCTGACGGCACCGTTTATCCCAGCGTCATCACCCCCTCGAATTAGGCGAATGCAGGATCCGTGCTGGCGAGCAGAAGGTGGTCAGACCGGGCCTGGGCCGCCAGCAGGCGATCAAAGGGATCGCGGTGCGGCACATCCCAGAGGCCGGCCTGTCGTGCCACGGCGGCGCTGATCGGCAGATCCACCGGCGCCAGATGGTGCAGGGCCATGGGGTAGTTCTCAAGAACGGCGCTGGCGTGCTGCGGTAGCACATGGGTGTCGAGCAGCAGGTTCATCAGCCCCAGCGCTCCAGTTGCTCATCGGGCAGGGGCTCGAAGAACGCCTCAGGGGCGGGGATCAAGCGGCACCAGCTGGGCGATCGGCTTGCCATGGCGAGCCAGCACGATGCTTTCACCGGCCGCGACCCGGGCCAGCAGGTCCGAAAAGTGGGTCTTGGCCTCCTGAACATTGACGCAGCGTGGGGCGGCGGAGCCCGATGGGGAGGGCACGGGGGCGCCGTGAGAAGCAGCCATGGTCTGGTCTGGTCTGGTTGGTCTGGTCAGGCGAGGAGAGCCCCATGTCCATGCGGGCACCCTGCCGAGAGCAGCAGCCGTGCCGGCAACGTCGAGGCTCGGCCCGTGAAACCACGACAAATGTAGGTGGCGTTCAGATGGGCAACGGGTTCACCATGCCCACAGGTTCTGTTAAGCACGCCCGGGGACCCACCATGCCGTATTCCAGCAGCATCCAGATCGTCAACGATGCCAACGGCACCGCCCACGCCTTCCTGGCCGACAACGGGAACCTGTGGCATTGCCAATGGAATGCCGAGGCCCAGCGTTGGGACAAGGGATCGATCGTG
>JBKDDA010000116.1:0-6894 GCA_046313055.1 Synechococcaceae cyanobacterium
GATGACGGACTCTCCCGTGGCGTCGGAGAGGTGTACACGCGACCGGGCCTTGCCGAAGACCACATAGGAGCGGCCGGCATCGCCGCCGGCGGCCGGATCGCCGCGGAAGGCGCCCACCAGCAGATCAGCGAGGCCATCGCCGTTGACATCACCGGCGCTGGCCACGCTGAAGCCGCTCTGGTCGGTGGTGCACTGGCCGTTGATCACGAAGCCGCCGCTGCCGCCGGCGATGGCGGAGAGGTCCACGGCGGTGGCCGAGGTCTGGCCGAACACCACGTAGGTGCGGCCGGCATCGCTGCCGGGCTCCGGATCACTGCGGTAGGCCCCGATGAGCAGATCGGCGAGACCATCGCCGTTGACATCACCGGCGCTGGCCACTCTGAATCCGCTGCGGTCGCTGGCGCCCTGGCCGTTGATCACGAAGCCGCCGCTGCCGGCGGCGATGGCGGAGAGGTCGACGGCGGTGGTGCTGGCTTTGCCGAAGATCACGGAGCTGCGGCCGGCGTTGGCGCCGGCTGCCGGATCGCTGTTGTAAGCGCCGATGAGCAGGTCGGCGAAGCCGTCACCGTTGATATCGCCGGCACCGGCCACGCTTCTGCCGCTGCGGTCGTTGGTGGCCTGGCCGTTGATCACGAAGCCGCCGCTGCCGTTGGCGATGGCGGAGAGGTGGATGGCGCTGGTGGTGGCTTTGCCGAAGACCACATAGCTGCGGCCGGCACTGGCACCGGCGGCCGGATCGCTGTTGAACGCTCCGACGAGCAGATCGTCGAGGCCATCGCCGTTGACATCGCCGGCGCTGGCGACGCTGATGCCGCTGTTGTCGTAGGCGGCCTGGCCGTTGATCACGAAGCCGCCGTCGCCCCCGCTGATCTGCAGGAGGTTGATGGCCGTGCGGGTGTCAAAGCCCTGGGCTGTCTGGGTCGGCGCCAGGCTGGGGTTGCCGTTGGCATCGGCACCGGCGCCGGCGCCGACCTGAACCGTGATGGTGCCGGTGGCGTTGGAGTTGGGGGTGACGACCAGGGTGTAGGTGGTGCCGGCGCCGGCGAAGCTGCCCTTGATACCGCCGGTCACCAGGATGTCGGCGGCGGTGAAGCCGGTGACCGGTTCCGAGAAGACAAAGGAGAAGGTGACGGGCCCGGTGGCAACACCGGGGGCGTTGTCGCTGATGGCGAGGGTGGGTGCCTGGATGTCGAAGACCTGGCTGGTCTGGGCAGCGGTGCTGGGGTTGCCGGCGCCATCGAGGGCGGCCCCGCCGGGCACGGCCACGGTGAGGGTGCCGCTGCTGTTGGGGGTGGGGTTGACGATCAGGGTGAAGGTCTTGCCGGCACCGGTGAAGCTGCCCTTGCTGCCGCCGGTCACCACGATGTCGTCTGCGGAGAACCCGGAGATCGTTTCGGAGAAGGTCAGAAAGACGGTGACGGGTCCGGCGGCGATGCCGGGGATGTTGTCGCTGAAGCTGAGGGAGGGCGCCTGGGGATCGAGGCGGAAGGAGCGGGCGGGCGAGGGGGGGCCGAGCGTGCCGGCGGCATCACGCACCCGGGCGCGGAGGCTCACGGTGGTGGGTGTGGCGGCGGTGAAGCTGGGGGCAAAGGACCAGGTGCCGGCACGCGCGTTGACCCTGGCTGTGCCGAGCAGCCGGTTTCCGTCGAAGATCTGCAGGCGCTCACCGCGGGCGAGGGGGGCGGAGAGGCGGCCGGAGATGGCGGGTGAGCGGTCGTTGCTGAGGCCGCGGTTGGGCACCACACCAACCATGGCCGCCACGTTGTCGCTGACGGTGGTGATGCTCGGTTTCGCGGGGCGGGTGCGGACAGCGGCGCGCTGCGAAGCCGGGCGGGGCATGGGGCCGATGACTGGGGGGTGGTTGGACAGGTCCTATGGAGGACTTGATACCTCTCAGGCTGGCTCGGAAGGTACCAGGCTGGGCCAGTCCACGACGCGTCGGCCGTGCCGGCCCGGCCCGCTGCGCCAGGGGGGTTCTTGTCTAGGGTTGGATCCATTGCATCACGGTTGTGAAGTTGTTGCTCCCGCCGGTGGATCCGGATGGTCCGGCTCCCGACCCCTGGGTGGATCCCTATCAGGTGGTGACCACCGCCGAGCTCAGCGATGCCCAGGGTCGCCGCTGGCTTGCGGAGCACTGGCAGGACACCAGCGGCCCGGATCCGGCCAGTGGCTGGTGGAACGTGTGGCTGCCCGATTCGCCCCCTCCCCTCGACGCCTTCTTCGCCTCGGTGGAGATCAGGGACTGGGAGGGGTTCTTCGCCCGGGATCTCGACGGCGACGGCCAGATCACCCCTCGCCGGCCCGCTGTGGTGGTGGACGACGGCTCCCAGCCCGATCGGGTGGGCCTGGGGCGCAGCGGCGAAGGGGTGCTCACACTCACCACCCCCCTGGGTGATCTGCCGCTCTACGGGCTGGGGTTGCAGCAGCCCCTGCTCCCCGGTGCCGATGGCAGTGAGGTGCGGGCCGCCGCCGGCTCCCCCGCTGCCGGCTACTGGCTGGCGCGGCGGGATCGCTGGTCCGACGGGGCCGATGGGGCCAGCCCCCAGGTGCAGTGGTCGATCCAGCGGGTCGGCGCCGATGGCGCCATCGACTGGGGCACCGCCGCCTACGACGTGGATCTGACCCGCTGGGAGCGGTTCTTCGCGGAGGATCTCAATGGGGATGGCACCATCGCGCCGGTGCCCCCGGCCCAGGTGATCGACGGCGGCGATCAGCCCGATGGGGTAGGTCTGCGCCTCAGCGGCGAGGGGGTGCTGCAGATCACCACCCCGGCCGGGGTGCGGGAACTCACGGGGCTCGATTCCTTCTGGTCGCTCAACCGCACCCAGTCCCGCCAGGGCCTGGCCCCCGCCGGCCGGGCCGCCGCCGCCGATGGCAACGGCGGCTTCTGGCTCGCCTGCCGTGATGATCAGGGCGGTTCCGAGCCGGCGGCCAGCTGGACCGTGTTCGCCATTGATCGCCAGGGTGCGGCCGACGGCGCGTCCTCCTTCTACGGCCTGGAGGACATCACCATCTGGGAATCCACCTTCGCCCAGGATCTCGACGGCGATGGCCTGATCGCCCCGGCCCCGGAGCGGCCCCCGGCTGAACTGCTGGCCTCCCGGCGTGGCTACTTCACCGCTGTCGGGGCCGACGGGGTGTTGCGGGGCCAGGACGGACCGTTGTCGGTCCGGCGCCCGGACGGTCCGCGCCCTCCCCTCTCCCCCGAGCCCGGCCAGCTGATCGTGGGCACACCCCGCAGCGAGCGGCTCAGTGGCGGCACCGGCAATGACCGCATCATCGGTGGCCGCGTCGGCGCCAGCCGCTTCGGCATCGACCGGATCCGTAGCGGTACCGGCATCGACCGGATCGTGCTCGGCGTTGACGATCAGGACTTCTACACCCTCAGCGGCCGCGATGATTTTGCCCTGATCCGCCAGTTCGCCCCCGGTCGCGATCGCCTGCTGCTGGCGGGTGAGGCGTCGTCGTACCGCCTGCAGGCCAACCTCACCCTGGACCGATACAGCGGCACCGGTCTTTTCGCCGCTGACGGTGATCTGATCGCCCTTGTGCAGGTGCGCGGTTCCGCTCCCCTCGACCTGGCGCAGGCCATGGCCTGAGCTGGGTCATGGGCTGACCGCTGCCGGCAGCTCCAGGGCAATGGCCCCCAGGGCCCCGCGGCGATAGTCGTCGAGCAGGCGCTGGGCCATGCGGCCCGTGTCGCCGCTGGTGTGGCGGTCGGCCGTGGCCGCCAGCCAGGGCTCGCCCGGGGCCGCCGCCACGCCGTAGCGGCGCTCCAGCATGCCCGCCGCCACGCCCGCCTCCGGCCGGGCCGCCAGGGCCGCCAGCTGCTCCAGCAGGGCCAGGGCCACCGCCTCACCGTCGTAGGCCGCCTGGCCGATGTCGTCGCAGATGGCCAGCCGCACGGCCGCCCGCTGGTCGTCGAGGCGGGCCGGCAGCACGCCGGGGGCATCGAGCAGATCCAGCTCCTGGCCCAGCCGCACCCAGCGCAGGCTGCGGGTGACACCGGCCCGGCGGGCGCTCTCCACCACCTTCTGGCGCACCAGGCGGTTGATCAGGGCCGACTTGCCCACATTGGGGAAGCCCAGCATCAGGGCCCGCACCGGCCTGGGCTTCATGCCCCGGCCCGCCCGGCGGGCATTGAGGGCCTCGCCGGCGCGGATCGCCGCCTGCTGCAGCTGCTTCACGCCGGTGCCGGCGCGGGCATCGCACCACCACACGGTCTGGCCGTCGGCCCGCAACCGCTCGCCCCAGGCCAGGCGGGCCGCCGGCGGAATCATGTCGACCCGGTTGAGCACCAGCAGGTGCTGTTTGCCATGGATCCAGCGCTGCAGGTGGGGGTGGCCGGTGGCCGCAGGAATGCGGGCATCGCGCACCTCGATCACCAGATCCACCTTCGCCAGGCTCGCGCTGAGGGCCTTCTCCGCCTTGGCGATGTGGCCTGGGTACCACTGAATCAGTGGTGCCGTCACGGCACCACCAGCACGGGGCAGGGAGCCAGCTGGATCACCCGGGCGGCGGTGCTGTGCTGGTCGCTCTCCAGGCTGATCCCCCGGGTGCCCATCACGATCACATCCGCGTTGATCTCATCGGCCACGTCGCCGATCACGAAGGCCGGTTTGCCGCTGCGTTCCAGCACCTCGCAGGCCACGCCAGCCTGCTCGAAGCTGGTGCGGGCCTGCTCCAGCAGCTGGGTCACGGTGGCGGGGTCGTGCATCACCCCCTCCTCTTCGATCACCGACAGCATCACCACCCGGCTGCCGTGCCGCTGGGCCAGCTGCAGGGCCACCTCGGCGGTGTCGAGGGTCTGGCGGCTCTGATCGATCGGGAACAGAACGGTGGCGAACATGGGCAACGGGCCGACATCCAACATCTAGGCCGCAGCGGAGCCTGCCGCAAGCGCGGTGCAGGGGGGAGAACCGCCTTGCCGGCCCCGGCGCCGGGGCGTGCGGTTGGCGGGCCGGAGGGATTGGCGGAGAAACAGGGGCCGCAGGGGTTAACCTCCCCCCGTTTTTCCCCTGCCCCACCCCATGGCGAAGCGATCCCTGGCCAGTCTGAGCGCTGATGAGCTGCGCGGCAAGCGCGTGCTGGTGCGGGTCGACTTCAACGTGCCCCTCGATGAGGCCGGCGCCATCACCGATGACACCCGCATCCGCGCTGCCCTGCCCACCATCCATGACCTCACCGGCAAGGGTGCCCGGGTGATCCTCGCCGCCCACTTCGGCCGGCCCAAGGGCCAGGTGAACGAGGCGATGCGCCTCACGCCGGTGGCCGCCCGCCTGGCGGAGCTCCTGGGCAAGCCGGTGGTGAAGACCGACAGCTGCATCGGTCCTGACGCCGAAGCCAAGGTGGCCGCCATGGCCGACGGTGATGTGGTGCTGCTCGAGAACGTGCGCTTCTTCGCTGAGGAGGAGAAGAACGAGCCCGGTTTCGCCGCCGAGCTGGCCAAGCTGGCCGACGTGTATGTGAACGACGCCTTCGGCGCCGCCCACCGTGCCCACGCCTCCACCGAAGGGGTCACCAAGGCCCTCTCCCCGAGCGTGGCCGGCTACCTGATGGAGAAGGAGCTGCAGTACCTGCAGGGTGCCATCGATGAGCCCAAGCGCCCCCTGGCGGCGATCGTGGGCGGCTCCAAGGTGAGCTCCAAGATCGGCGTGCTCGAGGCCCTGCTCGACAAGTGCGACAAGATCCTGGTGGGCGGCGGCATGATCTTCACCTTCTACAAGGCCCGTGGCCTGGCGGTGGGCAAGAGCCTGGTGGAGGAAGACAAGCTGGAGCTGGCCAGGGAGCTGGAGGCCAAGGCGGCCGCTAAGGGAGTGCAGTTCCTGCTGCCCACCGATGTGGTGCTGGCCGATAACTTCGCCCCCGATGCCAACAGCCAGATCGCCAAGGTGGAGGCCATTCCCGATGGCTGGATGGGTCTGGACATCGGCCCCGATTCGGTGAAGGTCTTCCAGGACGCCCTGGCTGACTGCCAGACCGTGATCTGGAACGGACCCATGGGCGTGTTCGAGTTCGACGCCTTCGCTGCCGGCACCAACGCCATCGCCACCACCCTCGCGAACCTCAGCGGCAAGGGTTGCTGCACGATCATCGGCGGCGGTGATTCGGTGGCGGCGGTGGAGAAGGCCGGCCTGGCCGAGCGCATGAGCCACATCTCCACCGGTGGTGGCGCCAGCCTGGAGCTGCTGGAGGGCAAGGTGCTCCCCGGCGTCGCCGCGCTGGACGAGGCCTGATTGCAGCGGCTGCCGGGGGCCGTCCATGGCCGGCCCCCGTCAGCCGCCCTGCCCCGAGCGACGTCGCTTGTAGAGGAGGCAGGGCTGGCGGGCGGCCAGATCCAGCAGCGAGCCCAGGGTGTCCGGATCGAGGCAGGCATCCTGGTTGAGCAGCAGTTGCGGCTGTTGCGCAGCACCCTCACATCGGGGAAACGCTGGCCCAGGGCATCGATTGCCCCGTCGTCGGAGGCGTTGTCGACCACGATCACCGCCTCGGGCTGCCAGTGGCTGGCCTGAACAGAGCCCACGGCCTCCAGCAGCGCGTGCCCCCCCTGGTAGGCGGGGATCACGACGCTCACCCGCGGGTGATCGACCTGTTTCATCGTGCAGCGGCCGGCTTGCTGGCGATCAGCCGGAAGGCGGTGGCCAGCCCGAGGCGACCGCAGCAGCGGTTGAGCAGTCCGTCTCCGCAGACTGCCCGGCCCGCCTGAATCAGGGCACGGCGGTGCCAGGGGCATGGACTCCGGGCCGCCTGCTGCAGGGTGCGTTGGAACAGCGCGGCAGAGCCGTAGGTGAACCGCCGCCGCAGCCGCAGCCGCTGGCGTTGCAACAGCCGCACCACCTGATTCGGGGCTGGAATCGAGAGATGGCGGGGAGCCTCCAGTCCCTGCCAGAACGG
>JBKDDA010000117.1:0-10361 GCA_046313055.1 Synechococcaceae cyanobacterium
GGGGTTCTCCCCGGGTTTTCCTGGGCCGGTCCTGCAGCTGGTTGCTGGACTCAGAACCCCATCACCCGCGCCACCGTCGCGGTGTCGGGTTCGATGCCGGTGTGGAAGGGGGCATCGTTGTTGTCGATGGCTGTGGTGGGATCCTTGAGGCCGTTGCCGGTCAGCACGCACACCACCCGGGCCCCATCAGGCACCTCGTGGCGCCGCTGCAGCAGGCCTGCCACCGATGCGGCGCTCGCCGGTTCGCAGAACACGCCTTCATCCCGGCCCAGCAGCTTGTAGGCCTCCAGGATCTCGGCGTCGGTCACGGCGGCGAAGGCCCCGTTGCTTTCGTCGCGGGCCCGCAGGGCGTTGTCGCGGTTCACCGGATTGCCGATGCGGATGGCGGTGGCGATGGTGTCGGGCTGTTCCACGGTCTGGCCCAGCACCAACGGCGCTGAACCTGCCGCCTGAAAGCCCATCATCCGCGGCAGGCGGCGGCTGTGGCCGGCCTGGTGGTATTCGCGGAAGCCCATCCAGTAGGCGCTGATGTTGCCGGCGTTGCCCATGGGGATGCACAGCCAGTCGGGGGCATCGCCGAGGGCGTCGACCACCTCGAAGGCGGCGGTTTTCTGCCCCTGCAGCCGGTAGGGGTTGAGCGAATTGACCAGGGTGATCGGGTACCGGTCGGCCACTTCGCGCACGATCGCCAGGGCCCGGTCGAAGTTGCCCTTCACGGCCAGCACCTCGGCGCCGTAGAGGAGGGCCTGGGCCAGCTTGCCCTGGGCCACGTAGCCATCGGGAATCAGCACAAATGCGCGCATGCCGCCGCGGCGGGCGTAGGCGGCTGCTGCGGCCGAGGTGTTGCCGGTGCTGGCGCAGATCACCGCTTCCGAACCGGCCTCGCGGGCCTTGCTGATTGCCATGGTCATCCCCCGGTCCTTGAAGGAACCGGTCGGGTTGAGACCGTCGTATTTGAGGTGCACCTGCACGCCCCGGCCGATCCGCTCAGCGATCGAGGGTGCCGGGATCAGCGGTGTGGCCCCTTCGCGCAGGGTGATCACCGGTGTCTTGGCAGACACCGGCAGCCAGCTGCGGTAGGCCTCGATCAGACCGGGCCAGTCCTGCATGGTGGCCTGGCTGGTGGGCCACGGTGCCAGGCGCCGCAGGGTTTGGAGCAGGGCCAAGGCGGGGGGATGTTCTTGCCGGAATCTACGGCTTGGGCGTGGCCCCTTCGCCGGCCGCCGGCTTGCCGCCATCGCCCGCCAGGCCATCGAGCGGTGATTCGGAGAAGAAGCGCACCAGCTCGCTGATCGACTGGGCCTGGCCCATCAGGGCCATCAGCGCCGGCAGGTTCACCTCGATCTCCTGGGTCGGATAGGCCGCCAGCAGGTTCACGGCATTGAGCCGGTTGCTGTTGTCGGCCAGGCCGATCACCACCGCGGAGCGCAGGGCCGGCACGCCGGTGCCCGGCGCCTTGAGCGGATACACGATCCGGGCGATCCGGGCCAGGATCGCTTCACCGATGCGGGTGTGGAGCAGACGGCTCACCAGCACCACCGGCAGTTCCACCGATTCCTTGAGCAGGCGGGCCACCGCCTCGGGTTCCTGGCGGCCCAGGCGCAGGGCATCGCCCAGCAGGCCGCGGGCTTCGCCGGTGGCGGCCAGGTGCTGCAGGTCGACGATCGGCACTGACCGGCGGAATGCACCGGTGACGAACACCAGATTTTCGGCGGCTGCAGCCGGAGCCACTCCGCCCCAGAGGCCGGATGCCAGCACCGCCGCCAGCAGGGTCAGCCTGCGGCCGCGGCGTGCCGCTCTGCCGTTGTGGCGTGCGACCCGTGCCGGTCGGGTTCGGCCCTGTTGCGAACGACCCTGCTGCAATTCCCCCACGGGTGGCACCCTGTCCTGTCTCTGACTCTAGGCGCTGCGCCAGGGCACGCCAGCGTCGATGGCCCTCACGCCCGGGGCCACCAGCACGTCGCGCAGCAGCCGCACCACCCCACGCTCGGCCAGGCCCCGGGCCATGTCGAGCCCCATCTGGCGCAGTTCCGGTTCGCCGAACAGGCGGGGCAGGCGCTCCAGCAGCAGCCGCGGTTCGAAGCCCGGCAGGTTCAGCAGGATGGCGTTCAGCTGGCGCAGGGGTTCAAGGTCCAGCAGGGGGCCGCTGCTGGCCTCCGGCACGGGCCCCCGCAGGCCGGGGGGCTGGAGTCGTCTGGGCAGCCGCTGACCCAGGCGCACGGTGGTGCGCCAGGCCAGCCGGTCCATCCGTTCCACCGCTGCGTCCACCAGCTGGCGGCGCAGCAGACCGCCGTTGGGCGAGAAGAGGAAATCGAGCACCTGGTCCAGCAGGCCCTCCAGATCCAGCTGCTCCTGCAGCGAGGCGCTGCCGATCAGGTTTTCCAGCCGCTGCCAGCGGAACTGGTCGCCGTCGTAGAGCATCTCCCGCAGGCTGCGGCGCAGGGCAGGGTCGCTGTCCTCCATCAGCCGGCGGGCGAAGTAGGGGTAGGCGGCGCCCAGGATCTTGAAGTCGGGGTCCACACTCAGGGCGATGCCCTCCAGGGTCACCAGTGAGCGAATGATCAGGGCGTAGTACGGCGGCACCCGGAAGGGAAAGCGGTACATCACGCCGCTGAGGTCGTCGGTCACGGCCTTGAAGTCCATGCGGCTGACGCCCATCTCCAGGGCCTGGCCGAACACGGTCTCGAAGGCCGGCACGATCGGTGAGAGGTCCACCTCTTCCCCCAGGAAGCCGAGGGCCACGAAGTCCTTGGAGAGGGCGGCGAAGTTGCGGTTGACCAGGTGCACCACCGCCTGGATCAGGCCGGTGCGCGCTTCGCGGCTCACCTCGCTCATCATGCCGAAATCCAGATAGGCCAGGCGGCCGTCGGCCAGGGCCAGCAGGTTGCCGGGGTGGGGATCGGCGTGGAAGAAACCGTGCTCCAGCAGCTGCTGCAGGCTGCAGTTCACGCCCACTGTCACCATGTCATCGGGGTCGATGCCCAGGCCGCGCACGGCTTCGAGGTTGGTGAGCTTCACCCCCTCGATCCATTCCATGGTGAGCACCCGGCGGCTGGTGGCCTGGCGGTGGATCGCCGGCACCTTGATGCGCGGGTTGTGGCTGTGAAGCCTGCCGAACATCTCGGCGTTGGCCGCTTCATTGAGGTAATCCATCTCTTCGAACACCCGTTTGCCCAGCTCGTCGATCAGGGCCACCAGGTCGCTGCGGATCAGGCGCACGTTGCGATTGAGCCAGCTGGCGATGTTGCGCACGATGTAGAGATCGAGCGTGATCTGCTCCCGCAGGCCCGGCCGTTGCACCTTCACCGCCACCTTCTCGCCGCCCTTGAGCACGCCGCGGTGCACCTGGCCGAGGGAGGCGGCGGAGAAGGGTTCGCGCTCCAGCTGGTCGTAGATCGCCTCGATCGGCTGGCCCAGGTCCTCTTCGATGCAGGCCATGGCCAGGGCCGGGTCGAAGCCGGGCAGCTGGTCCTGCAGCTGGGCCAGTTCATCGAGCAGCAGCGGCGGCACGATGTCGGGGCGGGTTGACAGGGCCTGGCCGGCCTTGATGAAGGCCGGCCCCAGGGCCGCCAGCAGCTCCGCGCATTCCCGGGCGCGGGCGCGGGCCCGTTCGCGGTTGGCCAGGGCACCGCTCAGCCTGTCGAAACTCACGCCCAGCAGGTAGAGGGCGATCGGCACCAGGGTCTGCCACAGGCGCCGCAGCAGCCGCTGGGGGTGGCCGGTGTAGATGCGGGTGATGGCGGCCGGGTCGTAGGCCATCAGGCCCGCAGCCTCCAGAAAGTCGCCCAGCTCGCCGGCGCCGCCGGGGGCGGCGTTGACCGGGGCGGCCGGATCACGGGGCGCCTGAATGGTGGGTTCGACCGGCGGTGCCGCCGCCATCGGATCGGCCCCGAACACGGCGGCGCGCATGGCGGCCATGGCCTGCTCCGCAGCGGTGGGGGCGGTGGCGGGCATCGGCGCGGCCGGTCGGGGTTGAGGGGCAACCGTAGGCGCCCTCAGGTGTCGGCGTTGGCCAGCAGCAGGCTCTGGGGTCCCTCCAGCAGGGCGGGAAACCGCAGCCGCAGCATCCCCGCCACTTCATCGGCCACCGAGCCGTTGTCGCCATTGGCCAGAACCGCCACCACGGTGTCCGTGGCAGGGAAGTACTGGACCCTGGAGCTGAAGCCGAACACCTTGCCGTTGTGGCCGAGTGCCATGGTCTGACCCGTGCCGGGATGGGTTTCCAGTTCCATCCCCAGGCCGTAGCTCACGTCGTAGGGCCGATCACCCCCGGCCGTGGCCGCCAGGCTGCGGTCGTCGAGCCGGCGTTGCTGCAGGCTGCTGTCGATCAGTTCCCCCCGGCCCAGGGCCCGGCCCCAGCGGGTGAGATCGTCGATGGTGGAGGCCACGCCTCCCGCCGCCCATGCATAGGAGAGGGTCCAGTCGGTGGTGTCAGCCGGCTTGCCGGTGATGGTGGAGAATCCCCGGCTGTGGGGGGTGTCGAAGCCGGGCTTCTGCACAAGGCGGGTGCGCCTGAGCCCCAGGGGCTCGAACAGGCGCCGTTGCAACTCTCGGGCCAGGGAATGGCCGGTGATCCGTTCCATGATCACCCCCAGCATGGTGGTGTTGGCATTGTTGTAGTCAAAGGCTGAACCGGGCGTGTCGAAGGTCCGGGCGGTGGCGTTGCTGCGGTTGATCGCGGTCCGGGGTGTCCACAGCCGCGCTGGCTGGGCGGCCACCCGGCGGAAGATCGCCCCCAGGTCGGCCCAGTTGCCGACACCGCTCGACATGTTCATCAGCTGGGCCACCGTGATCGCTCCGGCCCTGGGCACCGCGGGGAGCCAGCGATCGATGGTGGCTTCAAGGCTGAGCCGGCCTTCCTGCACCAACTGGAGGGCCGCTGTGGTGGTCATGGTTTTGGTGATCGAGCCGATGGCGAACTGCATGCGTTCGGTCACCGGTCGGTCGCTGCCGGGGCCACGGTGACCGGTGGCGTATGTCCAGTCACGGCGGCGGCCGGGCAGATCCACTTTCACCACCAGACCCGGTGTCTGGCCTTTCCAGGTTGCCTCCACTGTGCGCATCAGCCTCTGTCGGAGGCTCCTGGGATCGTTGGCGACCATCTGTTTCAGTGCAAAATGTTTGTGTGCAATCGCACGGTGATCACCCCATTGTATTGCCGACCTTCAGCATCGTCGGATCGGCGCGCTTGCCCAGCTCCAGATAGCTGATCTGCCCCTCAGGGCTGAAGGCCCTGGCAGTCGCGGGCTCTACCATGCTTCATGGCGTCTAACTGATGGCGTCACTCTGAAAGGTGGGCGATGGCTGAATCTTGAATGGGAGGATATTGATCAGTCTATCCCTGAGACTCAAAACAATTGGCTCCTCGATTTGTGTGTAATGCCTACCGAACAAGTTTTCATGGTCTGTCTTGTCTGGTGAATCCAATGCAGAGTAGAGAAGGCCGCAGGCGTGGCTATCGAAAATTCGGTATGAGTGCTGATCGAGTGAGGCAAGGATCGCCTTGGTGTAGGCGATCGGTCCGGTTGTGCGCAGCACGCCGAGCCGTCCAACTCCATATCGATCCACGGAGTAATGACGTAGATTCCAAAGCACGCGATCAATCACGGCGAGGATCAATGGGTGATTGGGAGTCGATATGATGTGCCAGTTCTCAAACTCATTGTCGACGCCATATTCAGGGTGGATTCCCCATCCTTCAAATGCTTCGCCCTTGCCATTGCGCCAGTTGGACAGAAGCAATGTGTCTTCACTGCCAAGCCAGTGGTCAAATGACTGACTGCAGCCTGACTTGATATCAAGATAAACGCCTCCAAACTTGGCGATCAGCAAGTAGCGAAACAGATCGGCTCGTGCCGCGCCGTAGATTGGATTGATCTTGGCGTAGATTCGGTGAATGCTTTTTCCGTAATGTGTCCGTATGAATGAATGGATATCTTTGTCGTCATAAAGATTGTGCCGCCAGCCGGGGTTGTTCGTCTTCAGCCTTTCGATGTTGTTTAATATTGCTTCAGGGATGTCTGATTTATCGGGTAGTGTTTGATGAATCAGTCGCGGAATCTGCATGATCTGGTAGAGCTTTGGCCTGATCAGCTGATCAGGGAGCTAACGGCGCCGAAGGTGATCTGATCGCTGCCGCCGCCGCTGCTGATCGGAATGAAGGAGGTGGCGATGAGCTGGGACACGATCAGCTGGGAGAAGCCGCTGCTGCTGTTGAAGACGTTGAAGATGCCGGGGAAGGGTCCCGTGCCGCTGATGGTGCCGGCACTCAACCAGCCGCCATCAACGCTGAACTGGAGAAGCCTGAGGCTATCGCCGGCATTGCCGGTGATCAGGAGCTGGTGGCGTTGCTGGCTGGCCGGCAGGGCAAAGGAGCCGCTGGCGAAACCGAGCCCTGGGGCAGAGGAGCTGTTGAGCCAGTTGAAGGGCGAGAGATCGCGGATGTCAGTGAGGGTGAGCGCATTGTTGCCGGTGCCGCTGAGATCGATCGCCTCGATGGAGGTGAGGCGGGAGGAGTTGCTCGTGTTGGAGGCGGATTGGCTGGCGACCTGGGTGAGGTTGAGGCTGAGGCCGGAGCCGTTGATGGCCAGGGTGTCGATGCCGCTGCCCCCGTCGACGCGGGCGAGCCGGGTGGTGTTGCCGCCGGCGCCCAGGGGGGCCTGGAGGGCGGTGACCATGGAGGCAGCGAGGTTGAAGCGATCGTTGCCGCTGCCGCCGTAGGCCATACCGGTGCCCTTGCTGCTGGTTGAGAAGGGGCCTGCGGTGGAGCCAAAGAGCACATAGGAGCGTCCGGCATTGGTGCTGTCTGCCGGGTCGGCCCCCGGGGCGCCGATCAGGAGATCGGCGAGGCCGTCGCCGTTCACATCGCCGGCTCTGGCCACGCTGGCGCCGCTGGCGTCATCAGCGGCTTGCCCATTGATGGCGAAGCCACCGCTGCCATTGGCGATGGCAGAGAGGTCAACGGCGGCGGTGGTGGCTTTGCCGAAGATCAGGTAGCTGCGGCCGGCATTGGAGCCGGCTGCCGGATCACTTTGGTTGGCTCCGATGAGGAGATCGGCGAGGCCATCGCCGTTGACATCGCCGGCGCTGGCCACGCTCACGCCGCTGTAGTCGCCGGCGCCCTGGCCGTTGATCACAAAGCCGCCGCTGCCGTTGGCGATGGCGGAGAGGTCAACGGCAGCGGTGGTGGCTTTGCCGAAGATCACGTAGCTGCGGCCGGCCTGGTTGCCGGCCACTGGATCGCTGCCGTAGGCCCCGATGAGCAGATCGGCCAGGCCATCACCATTGACATCGCCGGCACCGGCCACGCTTCTGCCGCTGAGGTCGTTGGCGGCCTGGCCGTTGATCACGAAGCCACCGTTGCCATTGGTGATGGCGGAGAGGTGCACGGCCGTGGCGGAGGCCTTGCCGAAGACCACATAGCTGCGGCCGGCTGCGCTGGCCCCGGCCAGATCGCTGCCTCGGGCACCGATGAGGAGATCTGCAAGGCCGTCACCGTTGACATCGCCGGCGCTGGCCACGCTGAAGCCGCTGTTGTCGCCAGCGGCCTGGCCGTTGATCACGAAGCCACCGCCGCCGTTGGCGATGGCGGAGAGGTCGATGGCGGCGTTGTTGGTTTTTCCGAAGATCACGTAGCTGCGGCCGGCCGCGTCCACGCCTGCCGGGCTGCTGCTGGGGGCTCCGATCAGGAGATCGGCGAGGCCATCGCCGTTGACATCGCCAGCACTGGCCACGGGGTCGCCGCTGGTGTCGATGGCAGCCTGGCCGTTGATCACGAAGCCACCGTTGCCGTTGGCGATGGCGGAGAGATTGACGGTGGAGGAGGAGGTTCTGCCGAAGACCACGTAGCTGCGACCGGCGCTGATGCCGGCGGTCGGATCGCTGGCGTGGGCTCCGATCAGGAGATCGGCGAGGCCGTCGCCGTTGATATCGCCGGCGCTGGCCACGCTGTCGCCGCTTCGGTCGCCGTTGGCCTGACCGTTGATCACGAAGCCGCCGTTGCCGTTGGCGATGGCGGAGAGGTTGATGGCGGTGGTGGAGGTTCTGCCGAAGACCACATACGAGCGCCCGGCGTCGCCGCCCGCTGGCGAATCGCTGCTGGCAGCGCCAACGAGCAGGTCGATAAGGCCATCGCCGTTGACGTCGCCGGCACTGGCGACACTGCTGCCGCTGAAGTCGCCAGCGGCCTGGCCGTTGATCACGAAGCCGCCGTCACCCAGGGCCACAGCGGAGAGATCGATGCCGATGCGGGTATCAAAGGCCTGAGAGGCCTGGGCCGCTGCGGCGCTTGGGTTGCCGGCGGCATCAGCGGCGGCAGCGGCGGCCACATTGACCGTGATCGAGCCCTTGCTGTTGGGGTTGGGCATCACCAGGAGGGTGTAGCTGGCACCGGAGCCGGAGAAAGGGCCTCTGGTGCCGCCGCTCACAACGATGTCATCTGCCGTGAAGCCACTGACGGGTTCTGAGAAGGCAAACGTGAATGGCACACCACTGGCGGCAATGCCGCTGACGCTGTCACTGATGGTGAGGCTCGCTGCAGCGGTATCCAGAACGAAGGAGCGCGGGGCAGATGGGATCCCGAGCTTGCCGGCGGCGTTGCGCACGCGGGCCCGGATCGTGAAGCTGTTGCCGCTGCTCGAGGGCAGGATGGCTGTGAACGACCAGGTGCGCCTGCGGTTGTTGATCTTGGCGTTCCCCAGCAGGCGTTTGCCGTTGTAGAGGCGCAGGGTTTCACCCCGCCCGAGGGGTGCCGCGAGCCGGCCGGTGATGGTGGGTGTGCGGTCGTTGGTGGGCCTGCGGTTGGGAATGGGCCCGCTGATCAGGGCCGTGTTGTCGCTTACGGCGCGGATGGTCGGCCTTCTGGCGTGTTGCGGTGTCGGGCTGGCCATGGTGGAGAGGAGCTCGGCTGCCCAACGGCGACCAGGCCTGAGTGATCACGGTGCACGGAGGCTAGGAGCGAATCGCCCACCACCTCCGCCTCCCGCCTCCACAGACGCCTGCCCGTCCGCCTGGGCGCCACCAGGCCGTAGGGAGTGATGCAAAGTATGTCAATTTCAGCTTGATCAGGCGGGCTGTTCGGCGGTCACGGTTGTGCCCTCACCGGGTTCACTGGGGATCACCAATCGCAGCAGGATCGGGGCCAGGAAGGTGGTGCCAATCACCATCAGCAGGATGGCGGCCTCGAGAGCCGGTGTGAGGATGCCGGACTGGCTGCCCAGCCCCAGGAAGATCAGACCCACCTCGCCGCGCGGCATCATCCCCAGGCCTACCACCAGGCGGTTGGTGGGTTCCTTGCTGAGGTAACTCCAACCGGCGGCCACCTTGCCGGCGATCGCCACGATCAGCAGGAAAGCGGCCACGACCAATCCCTCCCGGTTGGCAGGATCGAGGGGATTGAGCACCGAGAGATCCAGGCCCGTGCCGATCAGCACGAAAAACACGGTGGCAAACAGGGCTACCAGGGGCTTCACCGCTGCATCGATGTCGTGGGTGTGCTTGGAGGCGCTGAGGATCAGCCCGGCGGCGAAGGCCCCCAGGGCCGCCTCCAGGCCAATGGCCTGGGCGGCAAAACAGCAGACGGTGAGCACCAGAAAACTGGCCACGGCCACATCGCCGGGGGCCTTGAGCCGGTCCACCACCCAATCGAAGGCAGGGGCGGCCTTGCGGCTCAGCACCAGGGCCACCGCAACGAAGGCCACCGCCGCCAAACACAGCTTCAGCACGGGGCCGAGGCTGAAGGCGCCGCCGCCCACGATGGCCACCACCACGGCCAGGATCACGATGCCGATGATGTCGTCGAGCACGGCCGCACCGATCACGATCTGGCCTTCCTTGCGCTTGAGCCACTTGAGCTCACCGAACACGCTGGCGGTGATGCCGATGGAGGTGGCCGTCATCGCCGCACCGGCAAACACGGCAGGGATCAGCGGCACATGAAAGAGGACATAGAGGCCGGCGGTGCCCAGGGCGAAGGGCAGCACCACGCCAGCCACTGCCACCGTGCCGGCTTGCACCCCCACGGCCACCAGCTCATCAAGCTCGCTCTCCAGACCGGTGAGGAACAGCAGGGCAAACAGGCCGAGCTGGGACACGGCCTGCAGGCTGGGAAAGGTCTCGTTGTAGACCTCCTGCACCGCGTCCGGGGTGATCTGGGCCAGGGAACCCACCAGCCCCGTCACTCCGGCGCTGAGCTGTGCCTGCACGGCCGGAGGCACGATCAGGTGCAGGCCTGAGACACCAATCAGCACTCCGGCCACCAGCTCCCCCAGGATGGTGGGCAGCTGCAGACGCACCATCACTTCAGCGATGGCCCGGGCTGCGAAGAAGATCACCACAAAACGGCCCACCTGAATCAGGGTTTC
>JBKDDA010000118.1:0-23761 GCA_046313055.1 Synechococcaceae cyanobacterium
TCAGGGTCAAGCTGCCACGGCTCGAGGCCTTGCAGATCAAGGGCCTGGATCACGCTGGCGGCGATCGCCGTCAGCTCGGCAGAGGTGAGCCGGCCGAGCGGGCCCTGCAGCTGATCGGCGTGGACCGTGGTGGGCAGCCAGGTCATCACAAAGCTGGCCTGGCGCAGCCCGTTGGTCGCCGTTGGTGCCAGGCGATAGGCGAGAGGGTTGCTGGCCAGGTCGCTCACTGTGCTGAGGGGAAGCACCACCCAGCGCCGACCGTGGCGGGTGGCGGCATCCGGCGAGATCACCACCACCGGCCGCGCTTTGCTGTCGCCGAAGCTGCGGTTGCGTGGCCAGAGGTAGAGCCGGCCCCGTTCAGCCATCGCCTTCGCTCGTGAGTGCCGCCAGGCCCATGGCCACGGCGGCATCGCCAGCGTCGGCCAGATCGCCACTGTCCAAGGAGGCCAGGTGGGCGTAGGCCGCGTTCAGAGCGTCGATGCGGCGGCGGCCCAACCACTGCACAAGGGCTTCGCTCACCAGGGCCGACCGGTTGGATCCCTGGGCATCCAACTGGGCGAGGAGGCCCTCCTCCAGCGAAATGCTGATCGAACGATTCGCCAAGGGACTAACAGAGAACTTGCCAGTCATCCTAATAGTGACCCCAGTCCCGTTTCTCAACCCTCGTTCGCGGCCTGGCCAGGGGGCGCATCAGCCCCTTTCAGCGCAGCAGCTGAATCCGCAGCGGCAGGCTCAGGCAGGCACAATCTGCCTTCGACAAGCCGAGATTTCGCGTCTGGGGCCAGCGCAGGGCGGCCGTGTCGGCATCCCCGGCTGAGAACGGCTCCATCGCCAGGCCTGCAGCACCTCGGCCCCGCTCACGCTGGTGATCAGCGCCGATCCCAGCACGACCCGCCTCACCGCAACGGGTTGTTCCAACGCAGCCCCGGGAAGCGGCTGAAATCACTGTCGTTGGAGTGCACCACCGCCTGGTTGAGTCGCAGCGGGTCAATTCCCGGCATCCAGCCGCAGGATTGGGGCTCCACCACAAACGGCTCCAGGCCAGCAGTGCCGATGCCGGATTGGGCCAGGCCGCGGCGCAGCGTGTCGTTCACCACCGCCTTGACGCTCCGGCCGGTGAGCCGTGCCGCCCGGTTGAGCGCTTCGGCCAGATCATCATCCAGGGTGAGGGTGGTGCGCATGGCTAAGGATGGCGCCTGATCTTGTAACTTGCATCATGATTTTTTATTAGAATACGGTCGAGATGGCAGGGGTGGCAGTTGGCTGGCTGTGCCCCCCGATGTGAGCCACGCCCCATGCCCTCTGATGCACCTGGCTCCAGCTCCTCCGCTCCCGCCACCGCCGACCTGCCCATCCAGGAGGTCACCCTGGAGCTGATCCGCTGGTTCATCCCGATCCTGCACCGGCTGCCGCGGCTGCACCGCCACGGGCTGGGCGACCGGCTGGTGGCCAATCTCTACGAGCTGCTGGAGCAGCTGGCCCTGGCCCGCTTCCAGCGTGAGCGGCTGGCGATCCTCGAACCCCTGCGCGGCCGCATCCAGCTGATCCAGCTCCAGACCCGCCTGCTCCATGATTTCCAGCTGATCGACCTGCGCCGCTACGAGCACGCCAGCCGGCTGATCATCGCCATCGGCCGCCAGCACAGCGCCTGGCTCTCCCAGCAGCGCCAGCCGGCATGAGCCGATGAGCGCGCCGCCCCTGCGCCCCCTCTACCCCCGGCTCACCAGCTTCGCCAGCCTCCACGCCGCCGCCCGCCGCGCCCAGCGGGGCAAGCGCTACCGCCCAGCGGTGCTGGCCTTCAACGCCAACCTGGAAGCTGAGTTGCTGCAGCTCCAGGAGGAGCTGCGCTCCTTCACCTACCGCCCCGGGCCCTACCGCCAGTTCCGCATCCGCGATCCCAAGCCGCGCCTGATCAGCGCCGCCCCCTACCGCGACAGGGTGGTGCACCACGCCCTCTGCGCCGCGATCGTGCCGCCGCTGGAGCGCCGCTTCACCGCCGCGGCGGCGCGCCATCGTTGGGTGCTGCAGGCCGACATCCGCCTCTATTTCCCCAGCATCGATCTCACCATCCTGCGGGCCCAGCTCTCGGCCGCCATCGCCTGCCATGGCACCCTCTGGCTGCTCGATCAGATCCTGGCCAACGGCGCCACGATCGGCCCGGCGCTGGATGTCTTCCCCGGCGACACTCTGCTCACGCCCCTGCAGCGGCCGCGCGGCCTGCCGATCGGCAACCTCACCAGCCAGTTCCTGGCCAACCTCCACCTCAACGCTCTCGATCACTGCCTCAGCGCCCTGCCGGGGGTGCGGGCCTATCTGCGTTACGTGGATGATCTAGCTCTGTTCGCGGATCATCCGGATCCCCTGCACCGGGCCCGGGCCCTGATGGAGCAGGAGCTTGCCGCCCTGCGGCTGCGCGCCCATCCGGTGAAAACCCAGATCCGTCGCTGCCGCGATGGCGCCAGCTTCGTGGGCTTCGTGGTGCGGCCCGGCCGGCTGCGGGTGCGCAACCACAACCTGCGCCGCGGCCGCCAACGCCTGAAGGTGCAGCACAGCGCTGTGCTGGCGGGAACGCTGAGCGCCACTGCCGCCCGCACCAGCCTGCTCAGCTGGAACGCCCACCTGGCCCACGGCCACACCTGGCGGCTGCGGCGGCGGCTGTGTGCGCCGCTGCCCTACGCGGCCGATCTACCCTGAAGCCGGGCGGGTCGCGCAGCTGCTGCGCGGCGGCTCCTGGAACAACAACCCCAGGAACTGCCGCTCGGCCTACCGCAACCACAACCAGCCCGACAACGCCAACAACAACGTCGGTTTCCGTGTGGTCTGCCTCCCCCAGCACCCTTCGCAGGCAGAACCGTTGGAAGGGATTCCAGCGGGAGATCAGGAAGGGTCCAGACCCGCTCCCGTGATCGATCGGCGCCGCCTGTTGATCCGCACAGCGCCGAAGGGCGCCCCGCCCGCCCACGGCTCTGCCATCGGCGCCGGATCCGTGCCCTTCTTTTCGCCCCAGCCATGACTGCCACCCCCGCCCGCACCGCCACCTTTCTGCTGCGCCAGCCGCGGCAGGTGCAGGGGTTTCGGGAGGTGCTGCCGGGTTCGGCTACGGGGGATGCGCTCACCCTGCTCTGGATTCCCCCCGGCCGCTTCTGGATGGGCTCTCCAGAGAAGGAACCGGAGCGCAGCGCATCAGAGGGCCCTCAGCGCCTGGTGCAACTGCCGGGCTTTTTCATGGGCCAGACGCCGATCACCCAGGCCCAGTGGCGTGAGGTGGCGGAGTGGGCGCCACCGGCGGGGGAGCAGCCTGGAGAACGCCGGGGCCGTGACCTCGAGCCGAACCCCTCCCGTTTCAGGGATCAACCCGACAGCGACCAGCGGCCGGTGGAGCAGGTGAGCTGGCTGGATGCGATGGAGTTCTGCGAGCGGCTGAGCCGGCGCACGGGCCGGACTTATACGCTGCCGAGCGAAGCCCAGTGGGAATACGCCTGCCGAGCGGGCAGCAGCACGCCGTTTCATTTTGGGGCCACGATCACGCCGGAGCTGGCCAACTACGACGGGAATCACACCTATGGAGATGGCCCCAAGGGGGCCTACCGGCAGCAGACCACCCCGGTGGGGATGTTTCCGGCAAACCCGTGGGGCCTGCAGGACATGCACGGGAATGTACGGGAATGGTGCCTGGATCAGTGGCACGGGAGCTATGAGGGAGCACCAAGCGATGGCAGCGCCTGGGTGAACACGACTGGGGAGAGTTCGATGGTGAACCGGAAGGAAGGCCGCGACACGTCGGTTGAGGAGCAGAGCAGGCTGCTGCGCGGCGGCTCCTGGTTCGACTTCCCCGGGGGCTGCCGCTCGGCCTACCGCGACCACCTCCAGCCCGACGACGCCCTCGGCTTCGTCGGATTCCGTGTGGTGTGCCTCCCCCAGGGCCCTTCCCTTAATCCTTAAACCCTCAATCCCTCAACACTGGCTGTTTCTCAACCCTGGCTGTTGGTTTGCGGCTTGTGCGGCTGTTCTCCCCCCCCCCACGCCGACCTGCTGATTCAGGAAGCCACCCTGGAGCTGATCCGCTGACGGGATCAGCCGCCGCCGCTGGTGGGTTCGCCGCCTTCGGCATGGGTCACGGCATCGGCGGCGATGATCGTGTTGCGGATCTGGGCCATCAGATCGGCCAGGTTGCCGGGCGAGTGGGGCAGCATGATCGTGTTGGTGCGTGAGCTGGCACCCAGCTCCTTGAGGGTGTCGAAATACTGGGTCATCAGCACCAGATTCATCACATCCTGGGGCAGGGTGCCGGGCACGCTCTGCCGGAATTCCTCCACCGATTCGCGCAGGCCATCCACGATTGCCTTGCGCTGGTCGGCGATGCCCTTGCCCTGCAGGGCCTTGCTCTGGGCTTCGGCTTCGGCGGCCTTCACCTTGAGGATTCGATCGGCTTCACCCTTTTCCGTGGCCGCCACCCGCAGCCGCTGGGCGGCATTGATTTCATTCATGGCGGCCTTCACCTTGGCGTCGGGGTCCACATCCGTCACCAGGGCCTTAACGATGCCGTAGCCAAAGTCATCCATCACTTCTGCCAGTTCCAGTTTCACGGCATTGGCCACCTCATCTTTTTTCTCAAACACGTCATCGAGCTTCATGCGCGGCACCCGGGCCCGCACCACATCAAACACAAACGATGTGATCTGGGCTGCCGGGTCGTTCAGCCGGTAAAAGGCTTCGTAGGTCTTGTGCGGCAGCACCGTGTACTGCACGGAAACATCAAGGTGCACAAAAACATTATCTTCCGTTTTGGTTTCCACCCTCACGTTCAGCTGCTGCACCCGCAGACTCAGCTGCCCTGCCACCCTGTCGACATAGGGAATCTTGAGATTCAGGCCCGGTCGGGCGATCCGCTGGTGCTTGCCAAAGCGCTGCACGATCGACACCGTTTGCTGGCGCACGGTGAAAAAAGACTGCAACAGCGAATAGCCGATGGCAATCCAGATCAGCAGGCCCACGGCTGTGAAGGGATTGAGGGGATTGGCGCTGGAGACGATGACGTTATCCACGCCGTCGTGCGGCTTGGGGGAGCTTAGGCGCTCGGCGCTCTGCAGCCTTGTTGGCCAATCCTTCGCCGGCTCAATCCTTCGGCAATTCTTGTGAATCCGTGTCCCTTGATGGTGGTTGCCCCGCTTTTGCGGTCGGCGGCCCGGGCGCGAGATAAATTCATTTACAGAAGATGGACCTCTGGCCCTGGGGCCGTCTTCCTCGCTCCCGCTCGGCCCTGTCGCCATGGTTGCTCCCTTTTCCCCGTCTGCCGGCCTCACCCCCGACCAGCTGGTGGCGGCCCTGGTGGATCCGGCCGGTGGCGTGGCTGTGGAGGCCGGCACTGTGCAGGTGCGCGCCTCAGCCGCTTCGGCCATCAGCCTTTACGACGGCAGCCTGGCGCCGCTGGGCATCGGTGCCGGCCTGCTGCTCACCTCCGGCACCGTGCCCGGCACCAGCAACAGCGTGGGCTGGTTCGGCCAGAGCAACGCCAATGTGAGCGGCTTTGCCAATGGCGATGCCGACATCGACGCGATCATCAACACGGTCTTTCACACCAAGTCGTACGACGCCACATCGCTCTCGTTTGGCTTCAGGGTCACCGATCCAACGGCCGTGTCGGTCAGCTTCGACCTGCTCTTCGGCTCCGATGAATATCCCGAATGGGTTGACCTGTTCGTGGATGCGGCGGTGGTGATCGTCAACGGGGTGAACCACGCCCTGTTTGAGCGCAACCCGGCGCGTCCCCTCAGTGTGATCACCCCCAACCTGGCGGCGGGTTGCTTCCAGAACAACGCCAGCAAGGCCCTGCCGGTGGAGTACGACGGCGTCAGCCGGGTGCTGCGCATCGTGGCGCCGATCATCGGCGGCGGCGCCCTCAACACGATCAAGATCGCCATCGCCGACTGCGGCGACCACATCTATGACAGCGGCCTGTTCATCTCCGGCCTCAAGGCCGGCACCACGCCCGGCCAGGGCCTGGTCACCCGCCCCACCACCCCCTGCAGCGACGCCAGCGACTACGTGACCGGCGGCTTCGGCGGTGAATCGATCGACCTGCTCGGTGGCGACGACAGCTGCTTCGCCGGTGGCGGCAGCGACATCGTGGATGGCGGCTCCGGTGATGACACCATCGACGGCGGCAGCGGCGACGACGTTCTCAAGGGCGGCGGCGGCAGCGACAGCCTGGTGGGTGGCAGCGGCAGCGACACGGCCGTGTACCTCGGCGCCAGCAGCGCCTACCAGATCAGTGTGGATTCGCTGAGTGGTGCCTGCAGTGTCACCTCCCTGGTGGATGGCAGCGTGGACCAGCTGCTGGGCATCGAATCCCTCAGCTTTGACGACGGGCTGATCAGCCTGGGCGGCAACACCGCCGGCCCCGCCCTGCCGCCACCGCCGCCACCCGTGCTCAACACCCCCGGTGTGCTGGTGGTGAGCGGCATCGGCGCCTACGGCCAGATCCTCTCCGCTGAGCTCAGTGATGCCGACGGCATCGCCGATCCGATCACCTGGAGCTGGGAATTCCAGGCCCCCGGCTCGGGCACCTGGCAGCTGATCAGCGGTGCCACCTCCGCCAGTTTCACGGTCACCGCCAATGAGGCCGGTGGCGAGGTGCGCGCCCGGGCCCAGTACACCGATGGCAAGGGGGCCCCCAGCCAGCCGGTGAGTGCCGCCAAGTCGATCCAGGAATTCGAGACCGGCGACGCCGTGATCGACCTGATGCAGCTCGAGGCGCCCGCCGGTGCCGGCGTGATCACACCGCTCACCACCGTGCTCAGGCGGCTGATCGACCTGGGTCTCACCCCCGCCCAGGCCGGCCTCACGCTCACCACCGTGCTGGGCCTGCCCGCCGGCGTGAAGCTGCACACCTACAACGCCCTGCAGGTGCTCCAGAACCCCGCCACCGCCACCGACCCGGTGGCCCTCAAGCTGGAGGCGATCACCCTGCAGCTGGCGATCATCGGCTCCGCCGCCAACGACGACAGCGGCGGCAAGATGGCCCTGGGGATTCTCAAGGCCTCCGGCCAGGGCAAAACGCTCAACCTGGGGCTGGCGGCCGATGTGGCCTTTCTGCTCGACATCCCGATGCCCGATCTCGGGGTGCCCGCCCTGGTGGCCGAGATCATCTACAGCACCGCATCGATGGCTTCGGAGGCCGCCGATGGCGGCACCTGGCAGGGCATGAATGCCATCTGGCTCGATTTTCTCAACGTGCACCAGGGCGTGGTGGCGCCCACCATCGAGGTGCTCACGATCGACCAGAACGTGGCGCCGATCGGTTTCGCCACCGCCGCCCTGCCCGCCGCTGTGCGCGACCAGGCCTACAGCCTCACCCCCGCCCAGTTGCTGCAGGGCTTCAGCGACGACGACTTCGACCCGCTCAGCATCAGCGGCCTCACCGCCAGCGGCGGCGGCCAGATCGTGGCCCAGGCCGACGGCAGCTGGCAGTTCATCCCCGATGCCGGCTTCGTGGGCTCCGTGGAGCTGAGCTACACGGTGAACGACGGCATGGGTCTCGCGATCACCGGCCAGCAGATGTTTGTGGTGAAGCCACCCAACAGTCCCGGCAGCGGTGAGGTGGTGATCGGCGATGGCACGGCGCTGCTGCCGGCGGCGGCGGTGCAGGGCACGGCCCTCAGCCTCAGCCACACCCTGGCCGATGCCGATGGCCTCGGCTCCCTGGTGGTGAGCTGGACCGCCGATGGCGTGCCGATCGCCGGTGCCAGCGGCTTCTCCTTCACCCCCGGCCAGGCCCAGGTGGGCCGTCTGATCCGTGCCCGCATCAGCTACAGCGATGGTCTGGGCTACGCCGAAGCCACGGAGAGCCTGCCCACCGCCCCGGTGGCCAACATCAACGACCCCGCCACCGGCACGGTGACGGTCCACGGCCTCACCAACGGCACCGCCAGCCAGGGCCAGCTGCTCAGCGCCAGCCATGCCCTGGTGGACCCCGATGGCCTCAACGAGGCCAGCTACGACTGGTACGCCGACGATGTGCTGCTGTCGGGCGGCGGCGGCAACGGCGGCAACGGCGGCAACGGCGCCACCCTGCTGCTCAACCAGTCGCACGTGGGCAAGCGCATCCGCGCCGTGGCCAGCTTCACCGATGGGTTCGGCACGCTGGAATCAGTGTCCAGCGCCCCCGCCGACCCGATCCTCAACATCAACGACGCGCCGGTGGGCAGCGTGGCGATCGTGGGGCCGGCCAGTGTGGGCATCGACCTGCTGGCGGCGCCCGCCATCACCGATGCCGATGGCCTCGGGGCCTTCTCCTATCAATGGCGGGCCGATGGTGTGGACATCAGCGGCGCCACCGGGGCCACCTACGGCATCAGCACCGCCGAGCTGGGCAAGGCCATGTCGGTGGCGGTGAGCTACACCGATGGCCACGGCCAGTGGGAAACGGTGGTGAGCGGCGCCAGCGCACCGGTGGCCCAGCCCGTGGTGGTCAACGCCACCGGCACGGCCGGCAACAACCTGATCCCCGGCAATGCCCTCAACGACACCCTCCGCGGTGGCCTCGGCAACGACACCCTGATCGGCTACAGCGGCGCTGATCTGCTGGTGGGTGGCGATGGCATCGACCAGCTGCTGGGCGGCGAGGGCGGTGACATCTACCTGATCGAGCTGCTCAAGGATCACCCGGTCGCCGAAGTGCTGGATCTGGGCACCGGCGGCATCGACGAGCTGCGTTTCGCCGATGGCAAGACCGGCACGCTGCTTGTGTTTGCTGGAGATGTGGGCCTGGAGCGGGTGGTGATCGGCACCGGCACCGGCGCGGCCGCCGAGATCAGCGGCACCATCGCCTTGAACATCGATGCCAGCGCGGCCCCCAATGCCCTCACCCTGCTGGGCAACGCCGGTCGCAACCAGCTGCTGGGCACCGCCTTCGACGACTCCATCAACGGCGGTTTCGCCGCCGACGATCTCCAGGGCCGCGGCGGCAGCGACACCTATGTGGTCGACAACGTGGGTGATGGGATCACCGAGCTGCCCGACCAGGGCACCGATCTGGTGCAGAGCTCGGTGAGCTTCAGCCTGCCCGCCAACGTGGAAGACCTGGTGCTCACCGGCGCCGCCGCCACCAACGGCACCGGCAACGCCCTCGCCAACACCCTGACCGGCAACGGCGCCCGCAACGTGCTTGATGGGGGCGGCGGCCTGGACCGGCTCCTCGGCGGCGCCACCGGCGATGTGTATCTGGTGGCCGCGGCGGCTGACCATGCCGCCGCCGAATTCACCGACACCGGCCTCACCGGAGTCGACGAGGTGCGCTTCGCCGCCGGCTCCGGCACCCTCATGCTCCATGCCGATGACACGGGCATCGAGCAGGTGGTGATCGGCACCGGCACCGGCACCGCCGCCGTGACCACCGGCAAGACCAGCGCCAACGTGAATGCCGCCGCCGTGGCCAATGCCCTGGTGTTCGTCGGCAACGACGGCAACAACGCCATTGTGGGCACCGGCTTCGCCGACCGCTTCCAGGCCCGCCTCGGCAATGACAACCTCACCGGTGGCGCCGGCGCCGACACGTTCGTGTTCGACACCGCCCTGAATGCCACCAGCAACCGCGATGTGCTCACCGACTTCGAGCCGGGGGTGGACCGCATTCAGCTCAAGGCCTCGATCTTCAGCGGCAGCGGCGCCGCCGGTACCACTCTGGCCGCCGGGGCCTTCCGGTCCGGCGCCGGGGTGACTGCCGCCACCACCGCAGCCCAGCGGATTCTGCTCAACACCACCACCGGGGTGCTCTCCTTCGACAGTGACGGCACGGGCAAGAAGGGCTCTCCCACCGCCTTCGCCAAGCTGCCGGAGGCGATGGCTGCCCTGGTGACCGCCGCCGATTTCCAGATCGTGGCCTGAGGGCTGCGCTCAGCCGACCTGCTCAGCCGGCCAGCTGGCGGCGCAGCCCCTCGCCGGCGCCGGCTGCCAGCAGGGCCCGCGCCTGCCCGATGGCCGCCGGCAGGTCGCCCCCCGCACCGCTCTGCCAGAGCAGCACCCCCAGGTTCCAGACCAGCGCCCCGGCCAGGGGGCCCTGGCCCCCCAGGCCCGCCATCGCCTGCTCCCGCCAGCTCTCGAGCCCGCCCCACGCCACTTCCGATCCCTCCAATCCATGGTCACGGGGCTGCAGCTCCAGCCGCTGTTGCTGCTCGCCACTGAGGCGGGTGGCGATGCCCGCCCGGTTGAGCGGCAGGTCGGTGGAGCCCTCCTGCCCCTTGAGCAGCAGCACATCGCGCTCGCCCGCCAGCTGCAGCGCCTCGAGGGCCAGGGTTTCGGTGGGCGGGTGCACAAAGCCGCACACCTGCAGGTGTGCGCCCCGGTGGGGAGTCCACAGCAGCTCCAGGGTGGCCAGCGGCGGCCGCTTGCCGATCAGGTCGCGGATCTGCACCAGTGGCTCGGCGGCCGGCAGGTGGCGGGGCTGGTGGCTGAGGGCCAGCTGATGGCGATCAAGCTGCCGCTGCAGCTGCTCCAGGCTGAGGGCCGGCCAGTCGATCCCCAGGGCCCCGAACAGCTCCGCCAGGGTCACGCCGTATTTGACCGGCATCGGCCCGCCGCCATGCAGCACCACCGGTTGGCCGGCGGCCGCCAGGGTGAGGGCCAGCAGCGGCAGCAGCGGGGCCGTGCGGCTGCGGCCGTCGTAGGGCACGCCGAAACACAGGGCCCGCCGGCCCGGCGTGTGCAGAGCCGGGCCCTCGGCCCGCAGCGCGTCGAGCATGCCCGCCAGCTCCAGCGGTGCCGGCCGGCGGATGCGGTGCGCGATCAGAAAGGCCCCCAGCTGGGCCGGCGGCAGGCGGCCGCCGAGCATCAGGGCCATCGCTTCGGCGGCCTCCGCCCGGCTGAGACCGGTGCTGGTGTGGGTGCCGCTGCCCACCTTGCCGATCAGCTGCCGGAACCGGGCCGCTTCGGTCCCGAGCGCCTGCAGCTGCTGTTCACGCCGGTCGGCGATGGCTGGGGAGGAGTTGGCTGGCGCGTGCAACGGGCCCTGGCCGGTCAGCAGCCTTCATTGTGGAGGCATCTCCGGCCCGTCGCCGTTTCGCCTGTGCAGCCCGCCACCTCCCACCTGCGGCCCCACCCCCTGCTGCTGCTGGTGCATGGCCGCAGCGGCGGTGTGGTGCCGGCGGAGCTGCAGGCCCTGGCCGCCGACCTGCAGGCCCGCCGCGGCGTCCCCGTGGCCCTGCGGGCCCTCACCGCCCCGGCGCCGGTGCCTCCCCCCCGGCTGGTGGACCGGCCCCTGGCATTGGTGCCCTTGCTGCTGCTGCCCGGTGGCCACGTGCGCCACGACGTGGCCACCGTGCTGGCGGAGCTGCGCCGCGGCGGACCGGTGCGCCGCTGGCCGTTTCTGGGGGCCTGGCCGGCCTGGCAGGCCGTGCTGGCCCGGGAGGTCGCCGCCCTGGCCGGCGCCGGTGCCGCCCCCCGGCTGCTGCACCACCCCCTGGAGGGCCCCCTGGCCGCCCGCTACCTGGCCCACCTGGCCCACCGCACCGGCGCCGTTCCCCTGGCCGCTCCATACGATGCGCCCTGCAGCACGTTTGCGGCCATGGCCCCGCCCGGCACCCCCATTCCCCTGGCCCTGGCGACCTGCCGGCTCACCGAGGCCCTGGCCGCCGGGCCCGATCCGGCGGCGGCCCGGCCCCTGCTGGCGCGGCCGGGCCTGCGGGCTGCCCTGCTGCAGCTGCTGGAGTCCCTGCCGTGAGCGCTCCCTCCCCCGGAACCGTGTACCTGGTGGGTGCCGGCCCCGGGGATCCGGAGCTGCTCACCCAGCGGGCCCACCGGTTGCTGCGCCGCTGCGATGCCCTGGTGCACGATTCCCTGGTGCCCCGGGCCCTGCTCGATCTGGTGCCGCCCCACTGCGAGCTCCACAACGTGGGCAAGCGGCGCGGCCACCATTCGGTGCCCCAGCGCAGCACCAATGCCGTGCTGGTGGAGCTGGCGGGCCGCCACGGCTGCGTGGTGCGCCTCAAGGGGGGTGACCCCTTTCTGTTCGGCCGCGGCGGCGAGGAGGCCGCCCATCTGGCGGCCGCCGGCGTGCCGGTGGAGGTGGTGCCGGGCGTGACCGCCGGCATCGCGGCGCCGGCCTATGCCGGTATTCCGGTGACCCACCGGGCCGCCGGCTCCAGCGTCACCTTCGTGACCGGCCATGAGGAGATCGACAAGCGCCGGCCGGGGGTCGACTGGCAGGGCCTGGCCCGCAGCAGCGACACGCTGGTGATCTACATGGGCCTGCACAACCTGGCCCGCATCTGCCAGGAGCTGCTGGCGGCCGGCCTGGACCCGGCCACGCCGGCGGCGGTGGTGCAGCAGGGCACGGTGCTGGGTCAGCGCCAGCTGGTCGCCGACCTGGCCGGGCTGGCGGAGCGGGCCGAGGCCGAAGGCTTCGCCTCCCCCTCGATCGTGGTGATCGGTGCCGTGGTGAACCTGCGGGTGCCCGCCTGCGCTCCGCCGCCTGCCGATGTGGAGATGCCGCTGCCTCTCTGAGCGGCCGGCCGCCGGGCCGTGCAGCAGAACTACCTATGAAGAAATGCCTATTCGGTAGCCCAGGCCACGGTCCGGGGTGATTCCGGTTCGGTTCACTGGGCCCTCCCGTTCCGCGCGTCTGTCGCGCTCTCCCCATGGCCGCCGCCCTTCCCCTCGACCCGTTGCAGGAAAGCCAACGTCCGGCGCCCCGTCCGGCGCCGATGTTCGAGCTGATTCCCTACGAGAAGTTTCGCGATACCCCTGCAGTCCGTTTCTTCGATATCACCGTTCCCGGCTCCAATGCCCGCGATCTGGTGGTGCACAGCGGCCCGGCCGTGAGCCCCCCCGATGAGGCCGGCACCGGCGCCTGGCAGTTCTATCTGCACCCCCACCAGGAAGACAACCTGCTGGCCCTGAGCGGCGGCCGCACCTTCTACCTGGTCAATTTCGGCTGGAATTATCCCTATCACATCGTGCGCCTGGAGTCGGGCGGCGACATCCTGCGCATTCCCCCCGGCACCTTTCACCGCTCCGTGAGCGATCCCGATGGGTCGGTGGTGCTCAACCAGGCCAAGCGCGCTGAAGACACCACCGTTGTGCGCGAATTCCGGGTGTACTGCAGCCGCCGCATCCCCCGCCTGTTCGCCACCACCTTCAAGACCGCGCCCCTGCCCAAGCTGCACGGCGTCAGCTGGTGAGTGCCCCCTCCAGCAGCCGCAGGTCGATGGTGTGATCATCGGCGGCCCGGCGGCCCGTGGTTGCGCCGGCTGCGGGGCAGGCCGCCGGTGGCTGGGTCGCCGCTGGCGGCTCCGCAGCCTTTGTCAGGGGCCGGAAGCCGGTGTCGCCTTCCTCCAGCACGAACCGCTGCCGACCTGAGGGGCTCACCAGCTCCAGCTCCAGCGGCAGCTGGGGCGCCTGGGCCGGATGCAGGCACGGGTAGAGCCGTTGATGGCGATAGCGCACCGCCAGCGGGCCCTGGCCGGGCGGCGGCAGCTCCAGGGTGTGGCCGTTGATCCGCAGCTGGCAATGGTGCCGGAATCCGGCGCTGGCTCCGATCTCCATCCGCCTCAGCGAGCTGTCCACAAACCGGCTGGTGCTGCCCCCCAGTGCCGGTGTGTCGCAGATCAGGGGCCAGGGTTCCAGGGCTGGCCGCAGCTCCAGCGCCAGCTCCCGCGTTTCCCCCTCGCCCAAGGCCTCCTGCCAGCGCAGCAGCGGAGGGAACCGCCACTCCCAGATCTCACGGAACGGGGTGGGGTCCAGGGCCAGCCCGTCGCTCGCCAGGTCGGCCAGCACCGCCTCCAGATCCGCCAGCAGCTGGCTGGGCAGCAGCATGCGGTCGTGCAGGTCCCGGCCCCAGTGGCGCAGCCGCCGGGGCCGATGCCCGGGATTGAGCAGGTGGGCGGCCAGGGCTGTCCACAGCAGGGCCACCGCACTGCTCCAGGCGCTGTGGGGCATGGATTCGAGGGCCCGGAACTCCAGCAGCCCCAGGCAGCCCGCCGGTGCCCCGGGGTTCCAGAATTTGTCCACGCTGATCTCGCTGCGGTGGTTGTTGCCGCCGCGGTCGGCGTGCAGGTGGCGCAGCGTTTCGCCGATCAGCTCCCGGTGGTCGCCCCAGGGGGGCGGGGGCGGGCCGGCTTCGGCCCGCTCCAGGGCCGTGTAGGCCAGCTCCAGCTCAAACAGGTCGCCGGCCGCCTCATCGGGCCGCGGCGACTGGGCCGCCGGTCCCACGCACGGGTGGCTGAACAGGTAGGCCAGGCACGGGTGATGCTGCCAGTAGCGCAGGATGCCCGCCAGCCAGGCCGGCCGCGGGAAGAAGGGATTGCGCTCCAGGCTCGGGCCGCCCCACAGCAGATGGTTGCCGCCACCGGTGACCTCCGGTCGGCCGTGGGTGCCCGCCCGCCAGCTGCGCAGGCCCACCCGACCGGCGGCCTCCTCCAGCTGCCGCAGCCAGCGGTCGTAGTCCGCCCAGCCGCGGCACACCGGCAGGTTGATCTCCAGCACCCCCGGATCGGCGGTCAGCCCCAGCACCTGCCAGTGGCCGTCGCAGTCGGGCGGCAGCAGCCCGCTCAGCCGGGGCGCCGGCAGCGGCCCCAGGCTGTCGGCCACCGCCTGCAGCAGCTGGGTGAGGGGTTCGCGGGTGAGGGGCGGCAGGAACAGCTCCCAGCCCTCGCGGTCGATCTCCAGGGTGAGCACCTGGCGGGGGATCGCCGGGTCCAGCAGGTCCAGGGGCAGCCGCAGCCCGGCCGGGCCGGGGGCGCCGCTGAGCCGGGCCTGCGCCGGCGGCAGGGGCCAGCGGGCCGCCCGCCAGCCCGGGGCCTCCCCATCCGGCTCCCCGTGGCTGAGGGGCACGGCCCACACATGCCGTTCGGAGTCCAGGGGATCGGCCAGGGCCGTGGGCTCCAGCTCCAGCCCCAGCCGTTCCCCCAGCCCCACCAACCAGGCCGCTCCCTGGCCGGGGGCCGGGGGGCTGGCGCCGGCTTCGGGCTGGCCGGGCCGGGGCCAGCGCACCACCGGTTCCCCCTGGAGGCCGGTGAACAGGCGCAGGGCCCAACGGGGATTCACCTCGCCCTCGTAGCGCTTGCCCACGCAGGTGAGCAGGGTGCTGTGGGGCCACACCCCGGTCTGCAGCTCCCGGGCCAGCCGCTGGGCCAGAGCCAGCTTGGTGGGGCCATCGGCCGCCACAGTCCATTCGGCGCCATCGGGGTGCAGGGGCACATAGGTGGGTTCGCCGCCGAGGGTGAGCTCAATGCCGGCGGCCAGGAGCCTGGCCTCGGCCTCGATGGCCGCGGCTGCAGCCGGTGTGGGGTCCTTCATCAGTTGCTGTAGTTCAGCGGTTCCATCGTTGAAATCCGCACCACCCTGTTTAGGGTTGCGGCCATGACCTTCGCCCCGCCACCACCACCACCGCCACCACCGCCCCTGCCGTCTGCCGCGGGCGTGGCCGGCCGCCGCCGGTTCGCCCGCCAGCCGGTGCAGAACGGTCCATCGATCGGCCTCAAGCGGCTGCGGCCCGATGGCCACTGGTAGCCCGAAACCGTGATGGCCGATGTGCTCGACGTCAGCATCGGAGGCCTGTGTGTGCTGATTGCCGATGGTTGCGACTTCCAGCCCGGCGACCGGCTGGAGCTCCAGCTCGACGACCACCCCGGTTTCGGGGTGGCGCGGCTCACGGCCCGGATCCGCTGGATGCGCTGTTCAGACCTGGCGGGCGTGTGTGTCACGGGCGTGGCCTTTGATGTGCCCCTCAGGGCGCTGCCTCGTCTGAGCTGATCGGCACCGGCGCCACCTGCCAGATCCGCTCGGCATACTCGCGGATCGAACGGTCGCTGCTGAAGAAGCCGCAGCGGGCCGTGTTCAGCACCGACATGGTCGTCCAGCGGCCCGGGTCGCGCCAGGCCTGATCCACCTCGTTCTGGGCGCGGCGGTAATCGGCCAGGTCGGCCATCGCCCGATAGGGGTCATGGCTGCACAGGTTGGCCAGCAAGGGGTGGAACAGCTCCCGGTCGCCTTCGCTGAAATGGCCGGAGCCGATCAGGTCGATCGCCTCACGGGCCATGGGGTCGCTTTCCAGCCATGGCATCGGGTGGTAGCCGGCGGCATTGAGCGACTGGAGCTGCTCGGCGGTGTGGCCGAAGAGGAAGAAGTTGTCGTTGCCCACCCGTTCGCGGATCTCCACATTGGCGCCGTCGAGGGTGCCGATGGTGACCGCGCCGTTGAGGGCCATCTTCATGTTGCCGGTGCCGGAGGCCTCCATGCCGGCGGTGGAGATCTGCTCGGAGAGATCCACCGCCGGGTAGATCCGCTGGCCCAGGGTCACGCTGAAGTTGGGCAGGAACACCACCCGCAGGCGTCCGTCCACGGCCGGGTCGATGTTCACCATGTCGGCGATGCCGACGATCAGGCGGATGATCAGCTTGGCCATGGCGTAACCGGGGGCAGCCTTGCCGCCGAAGATCACCGTGCGCGGCGGCAGATCCTCGCCGGCCCGCAGGCGCAGGTAACGCTCCACCACCTGCAGGGCCGCCAGGTGCTGGCGCTTGTATTCATGAATCCGCTTCACCTGCACATCAAACAGCGAAGCCGGATCCACCAGCACGCCGGTGTCATCGCGGATCGTGGCGGCCAGCCGCTGCTTGGCCGCCATCCGCACCCGCTGCCAGCGCTCCTGGATCGCCGGATCGGTGGCCCGGCTCTCCAGGCCCCGCAGCTGCTCCAGGTCGCTGCGCCAGCCGGCGCCGATGGTGTCGTCGAGCAGGGCGGCCAGGGGGGGATTGGCCACCGCCAGCCAGCGGCGGGGGGTGACGCCGTTGGTCACGTTGCCGAAACGGTCGGGCCACAACTCGGCGAAATCCCGGAACAGGTGCTGCACCAGCAGGCGGCTGTGCAGTTCGGCCACTCCGTTGACATGGTGGCTGCCCACCACGGCCAGGTGGGCCATGCGCACCCGGCGCTGGGGGCCCTCCTGGATCAGGGAGAGCTTCTCGAGCAGCTCGGGCCTGCCGGGATGGCGCAGCCGCACCAGCCGCAGAAAGCGGGCATTGATCTCGTAGATGATCTCGAGCTGGCGGGGCAGCAGCTGCTGGAACAGGTCCAGCCCCCAGCTCTCCAGGGCCTCCGGCAGCAGGGTGTGGTTGGTGTAGCTGATCGCCTGGGTGGTGATCCCCCAGGCCGTGTCCCAGTCCACCCGGTGCTGGTCGATCAGCAGCCGCATCAGCTCGGCCACGGCGATCGCCGGATGGGTGTCGTTGAGCTGCACGGCGAACTTCTCGGCGAAGGCGCTGGCCGGCAGGCCCTGCCCCTTCAGGATCCGGAACATGTCCTGCAGGGAGCACGACACGAAGAAGATCTGCTGGCTCAGGCGCAGCCGCTTGCCCTGCTCCATCTCGTCATTCGGATAGAGCACCTTGGAAAGGGTTTCCGACTGGGTCTTCTGCAGCACGGCCCGGGCGTAGTCGCCGGCGTTGAAGGAGGCGAAGTCGAAGGCATCGGGGGCCTGGGCCGACCACAGCCGCAGGGTGTTGGCGGTGGACACGCCATAACCGGTGATCGGCGTGTCGTAGGCCACGCCGATCACCGTGTGGCCGCCGATCTCCACCGGGTATCGCCACTCAGGCCGGATCACTTCCCAGGGGTTGCCGCGGGCCAGCCAGGGGTCGGTGCTCTCGATCTGGCCGTGGGGGCCGATCGTCTGGCGGAAGATGCCGAACTCATAACGGATGCCGTAACCGATCGCCGGCAGCTGCAGGGTCGCCATCGATTCCTGGAAGCAGGCCGCCAGCCGGCCCAGGCCACCGTTGCCAAGGCCGGGTTCGGGCTCCTCGGCGATCAGGTCGTCCAGCGACAGGCCCAGCTCCCGGCAGGCGGCCTCGGCCTCGGCCCGCATGCCCAGGTTCACCAGGTTGTTCTCCAGATGGGGGCCGAGCAGAAACTCGGCCGACAGGTACACGGCGGTGCGCACGTGCTCGCGGGTGTAGGTGTCGGCCGTGGCGACCCAGTGGCGCAGCAGCCGGTCGCGCACCGCCAGGGCCAGGCAGAGGTAGTGGTCGTGGCGGGTGGCCAGCGACGGCGATTTGGCCTGGCTGGAGAACAGGTGGTGCCGCATCGCGCCGGCCAGGCCGCGGTCGGAGGTGGAGACGGGAGCGACCATGGGCAGGGGGCGGATCTGACTCCTTCCTTGCGCAACCGGCGGCGCCCTGCAGCACGATCCGCTACCGAATCGGCCCCTGTGTGGGGATCAGCTCTGGATCACATCCATGGCGCTGGCCTGGAGCTGGGCCCCGTCGAGCACCTCGGCGTTGATCGTCCAGCTGAGCTCGCTCGTCACCTCGGGGGGGCCGCTGAAGCTGCCGGTCACGGCGGCGGTGAGGCTGGCGTTGGATGAGGTGGACAGGGTGATGTAACGGTCGTCGATCATGCCGGCGCCGCTGGGGTCGATGCCACGCCAGCCCGCCCCGGGCAGGTACACCTCGGCCCATGCGTGCAGGTCGTAGCGCTCGGGTTTCGGTTCCACCAGGTGGTAGCCGGAGGCGAAGCGGGCCGGCAGACCCACGCAGCGGCAGCATTCGATCATGAGCATGGCCAGATCCCGGCAGGAGCCCACCCGTTCCTTGAGGGTGCGGCCGGCGGGCCAGGCCGGCCCCACGTGCCGCTGGGTGTATTTCACCCGGTCCTGAATCATCTGCACCAGCTGGGTGAGAAACATGGGGGCCCGCTGGTCGCTGCCCATCAGGGCCTCCTGGGCCAGGTCGATGGCGGCCGGGTCGTGCTGGCCATCGGGCAGCCAGCCCCGCAGCGACCCCCCCAGATCGGCATTCAGCCGGCCCACCGGATAGGGCAGCAGCGGTTCGTCGCCGTTGAGGCAGGCCTGCAGCAGGGGCGGCAGGCGTGTTTCCACCTCGCTGGCGGCGGTGACCACGAAGATGTCGGTGCTGCCGCTGAAGCGGGCCCGCAGGATCTCGTCGCCGCTGGCGGCGATCAGGGGGTAAAGCCAGGCCGGCTCCGGCGTGATCGCCAGCTGGAAATGCTGCAACCGCTGGAAGCCGTGGCCACGGGGCTGCAGGCAGAACCGGTGGGCACCCAGCTGCACCGGCTTGTCGTAGCGGTAGGTCAGGGTGTGGTTGATGCGGGCGCGCATGCCGGTTCGGGGCTGGGGCTGGCGGCGGAGATGAAGTACCGCTCTTCGATCAGCGTGTGCAGCTGGTTGAGGTCCTGCTGCAGGTGGTCGATGGCCTCATGGAGGCCACGGGAGATCAGGTCGTCGATGCGGGTGTAGCTCCAGCGGGCGAGAACCAGCCCGATCAGGCATTCCAGATCATCCGGCGGCCCGGGCACGGCGCTGCCACGAATGATGCGAAGCGTCTCACTCAGCCGTTCGAGGCAGTAGCGCACCGAGCGGGGAAAGATCGGATCCAGCAGCAGAAACCCGGCCACGGCCCGGGGCGCGATCGCCCGCTGCTCCGACTGGCGGAACATCTGATAGGCGCCGGCGGAACGCAGCAGCGAGATCCACTGCAGTTCATCGAGCACGCCACCGACCTCATCGGGCGAAGGCAGCAGCAGAAAGTATTTGACATCGAGGATGCGGGTGGTCTTGTCGGCCCGCTCGAGCAGCCGGCCCAGGCGGCTGAAGTGCCAGGAGAGGTCGCGGCTGAGGGTGGCATCGGTGATGCCGTAGAAGAGCTGGCAGGCCCGCCGGATCTCCCGCAGCTGCTCCTGGGGCGGCAGCTCCCAGTGGCTCTCCTCCTGCAGGTTCCAGTACACGCCGTTGAGGTGCTCCCACATCTCGGTGGTGATCACCTCGCGGATCTGGCGGGCATTTTCGCGGGCGATGTCGAGGCAGTTGAGCACGCTGCTGGGGTTCCGCGGCTCCCGCACCAGAAACTGCACCACGTCGTCGGGGGTGCCGGCCGGGCACAGCTGGTCGAACAGCTCCCGGTCGCCGCTGGCATCGATCAGGGGCAGCCAGGGTTCGGCGCTGCCGGGGGGGCAGTCGAGGGCCATGGCCTCGCTGACCTCCACGAAGCGGGAGATGTTTTCGGCCCGCTCCACGTAGCGGTTGATCCAGTAGAGCGAATCGGCAACCCGGCTCAGCATGGGCACGGCTCAGCGGTGGGACCATCGTCGACGATCCAGGTGTCCTTGCAGCCGCCACCCTGGGAGGAATTCACGACCAGGGAGCCGCGGCGCAGGGCCACCCGGGTGAGCCCGCCGGGGGTCACCCAGGTGCCCTGGCCCCGCAGCACGTAGGGCCGCAGGTCCACATGGCAGGGGTAGAGCTCGCCATCGCTCAGGGAGGGCACCGTGGAGAGATCGAGGGTGGGCTGGGCGATGAAGTTGCGAGGGTCGGCCTGGATCCGCTCGGCGAATTCGGCGATCTGGGCCTGGCTGGCATGGGGGCCGATGAGCATGCCGTAGCCGCCGGCTTCCGCCACCGACTTCACCACCAGCTCGCCCAGGTGCTCGAGCACATAGGCCCGATCCTCGTCGCGGGAGCAGAGCCAGGTGGGCACGTTGGCGATGATCGGCTCCTCGCCCAGGTAGTAGCGGATCATGTCCGGCACGTAGGCGTAGATCAGCTTGTCGTCGGCCACGCCGGTGCCGGGTGCGTTGGCGATCGCCACCCGCCCGGCCCGGTAGGCCGCCATCAGGCCCCGCACCCCCAGCACCGAATCGCCGCGGAACTCGGCCGGATCCAGAAAGTCGTCGTCGATGCGGCGGTAGATCACATCCACCGGTTCGAGGCCGCCGGTGCTGCGCATCCACACCCGGTCGTCTTCGCAGACCAGGTCGCGACCCTCCACCAGCTGGATGCCCATCTGCTGGGCCAGGTAGCTGTGCTCGAAATAGGCGCTGTTGAACACCCCGGGGGTGAGCAGCACCACCTTGGGGGTGTCGGTCCAGGGGGCCAGGCTGCGCAGGGTCTGCAGCAGCTGGGAGGCGTAGTTGTCGATCGGCGCCACGGTGCGGCCGGCGAACAGGCCCGGGAAGATGCGCTTCATCACCCGCCGGTTCTCCAGGAAGTAGGCCACTCCGGAGGGGCAGCGCAGGTTGTCTTCCAGCACGCGCCAGGTGCCCTGGCCGTCGCGCACCAGGTCGAGGCCGGAGATGTGGCACCACTTGCCCCGCGGCGGGGTCACCCCCTGCATCTGGGGCCGCCAGCCCTGGGAGGAGAGCACGTCTTCGCGGGGGATCACGCCGTCGGCGTGGATGCGGCCCTCGCCGTAGGTGTCGGCCAGAAAGTGGTCGATCGCCTCCAGCCGCTGGATCAGGCCCTGCTCCAGCCGTTGCCATTCGCTGGCGCTGATCAGTCGGGGCAGGGGGTCGAAGGGCAGGATCCGCTCCACCCCCTGGCTGCCCGAGTCGTTGAGCCGAAAGGTGGCGCCGAGCCGCTTGAGCAGGATGCTGGCTGCTGCATGGTTGCGGTTCAGCTGGTCGAGACCCATGCGGCCGAGCGAGGAGATCAGGGGCTGGAGGGTGCTGCGGGGGTGCTCCAGATCGCTGAAATATTCGTCGTAGCCCCGGTTGGGCCGATACTCGGTGAACATGTGCGCCCTGCACGTGGGGCAATCCTGCTGCGCCGACCGGGCCAGGTCGGGTGGCGATTGTTACCGAACCCTCGCCCGGCCTGGGTCAGGGTTTGGTGATACGGCTCCCAGGTTTGCTCGTGCGTGGTCACGGCAGACTCGCCATCTGCTACACTAACGTATATGCTTCGTGTATCGGCATGGCACAATCAAGCCTGATCGCTAGCAAAATCTCAAGTCTTCTTGCTGCTGGGACTGCATTGCTCGTCTCTGCGGCTCCTGCAAATGCAGTCAATATTTATACACAAAACGTCGGTCCAGTTGCCTATTCTATGCTGGGCACCGACAGTGCTAATAACTCAAGTCCACCTTCCCTGAGCTTTGCCCCTTTCGTTCCGCCTTCCGGATGGACTGTTGACAAGCTCGTATCTGTCAGTATCAGCACTCTGACGACTGGCACATTCGGCGGGAGCGCTAGTCTGGTATCGCTTGATGGCTCCAATATTACATCTTTCACAATTCGAGGAACTCCTACATTTAGATTCAGCAATAATCAAAGTCTGAGCGGTGCTTCGGCTTCTGGTATTCTCACGCCCAATACAACTTCTCCTGGTATCGGCTCTGTCACAAATGCCACTGTTTCCGGAGGCTATTCAAGCTCAAATTACGCCGGATCTTCAATCGCTATCACTGACTCCAATCTGAGATCCTATTTTACCACAGGAAATCCCACAATCGATGTTTATAAAATTGTGTATTCTTCCACCCAATCCCCCAATTCAGGAGCAACGTCCTTCGCGTCTACTACATTCAATGGAAACCTCTATATTTCTTACCAATATGAGGATGTTCCGGCTCCTTCCGTCATGGCTGGGGCAGCTGTCGCCTTCGCTTACACCCGCAGGCTGAGGGTTCAGTCCAAGCGGATTCGTTCCTTGCGCGGTTCCGCCAAACTCTGAATCTGCTCTTAACAAATACTTCCAAATGCTTTGACAGTTAATCCCTGAATGGCGCCGGAGCTATTCAGGGATTTTATTTTGGCAGCGGTCAGATCAGGTCGTCAGAGCAGAAAATAGCGCTGGGTCATCGGCAATTCGTTGGCCGGTTCGCAGGTGAGCAGCTCGCCGTCGGCGAACACCTCGTAGGTCTGCGGGTCCACCTCCACCCGCGGCAGGGCTGTGTTGTTGCGCAGGTCGGCTTTGCCGATGCCGCGGGTGTGCACCACCGGCACGCATGGACGGCGCAGCCCCAGCCGCTGGGGCAGGTCGTCGTCGAGGGCGGCCTGGCTTACGAAGGTGAGGCAGCTGGGCGCCAAGGCGCCGCCGAAGGCGGCGAACATCGGCCGGCCGTGCACCGGCCCGGGTGTGGGGATCGAAGCATTGGCATCGCCCATCTGGGCCCACACGATTGAGCCGCCCTTGATCACCAGCTCCGGTTTCACGGCGAAGAAGCCTGGCTTCCACAGCACGAGATCGGCCAGCTTGCCCACTTCCACCGAGCCGATCTGGCTGTCAAGCCCATGGGCGATCGCCGGGTTGATCGTGGTCTTGGCGATGTAGCGCTTGATGCGGGTGTTGTCGTTGCGATCGCAATCCTCCGGCAGCGGACCCCGCTGCACCTTCATCTTGTGGGCCGTCTGGAAGGTGCGGATCTGCACTTCGCCCACCCGGCCCATGGCCTGCGAATCGCTGGCGATGATGCTGAAGGCACCCAGGTCGTGGAGGATGTCTTCGGCGGCGATCGTTTCGCGGCGGATGCGTGATTCCGCAAAGGCCACGTCTTCTGGAATTCTGGGATCCAGGTGGTGGCACACCATCAGCATGTCGAGGTGTTCCTCGAGCGTGTTGCGGGTGTAAGGGCGGGTCGGGTTGGTGCTGCTCGGCAGCACATTGGCTTCGCCGCAGATCTTGATGATGTCGGGGGCGTGGCCGCCGCCGGCCCCCTCGGTGTGGAAGGTGTGGATGGTGCGGCCGCCGATGGCCCGGATCGTGTCCTCCACAAATCCCGCCTCGTTGAGGGTGTCGCTGTGGATGCACACCTGCACATCGAAGCGATCGGCCACGCCCAGACAGCAGTCGATGGCGGCCGGCGTTGTGCCCCAGTCTTCGTGCAGCTTGAGGCCGCAGGCCCCGGCGCGGATTTGCTCTTCGAGGGCTGCCGGGGTGCTGGCATTGCCCTTGCCATAGAAGCCCAGGTTCACCGGCAGTCCTTCGGCCGCCTGCAACATGCGGGCCAGGTGGAAGGCGCCGGGGGTGCAGGTG
>JBKDDA010000119.1:0-3103 GCA_046313055.1 Synechococcaceae cyanobacterium
CCCCGCAGGCAGCAGCTCGGCATGCCGAAATAGCGGCCATATTCCTGCACCATCACGTCGGCTGCCAGCTTCGAGGAGCCGAACAAGGAGTGCTTGCTCTGGTCGATCGGAAAGTCTTCGGCGATGCCGTTGCTATAGACCGGATCGGCGTAGTCCCAGCGGCTTTCCAGTTCTTGCAGGGCAAGGGTATTGGGCCGGTCGCCGTACACCTTGTTGGTGGAGAGATGCACGAAGGGGCTCTCCGGGCAGCTCTGGCGCGTGGCCTCCAGCAGGTTGAGCGTGCCCACCGCATTCGTGTCGAAATCGTCGAACGGGATTGCCGCCGCCCGGTCGTGGCTGGGCTGGGCCGCCGTGTGCACAATCGCCTGGGGTTTCAGCTCGGCCATCATCGCCAGCACGCCCCGGCGGTCGCGGATGTCGAGCTCCATGTGGCTGTAGCTGGTGCCCAGCTGCTCCTGCAGCCGCCGCTGATTCCAGCGGGTGTCACCCTGGGGGCCGAAGAACACGGCCCTCTGATTGTTGTCGAGCCCATGCACGTGCCAGCCCAGGGCGGCGAAATGCACACAGACCTCAGAACCGATCAGGCCCGATGATCCTGTGACCAGCAGCTGTTTCATGGATGGTGATTCAACGGCGCTTGTCGAACCACCCCATCAGCCGGGCGCTCCCCTTGCGAAGCCAGCCGGCCTTGGAATTGCTGCTGTCGCCTCTGCCCCCCTGACTGCTGCCATCGGCGCTGATGTTACTCGGCAGATAGGCGTAGGTTTTGGCATAGCCGTATCGGGCGCCGTAGCGATAGCGATAGCCGTAGCCATAGCCGTAGCCATAGTCGTACCCGTAGCCATAGCTGGAACGGGTGGGTTCCTCCACATGGTTGGCCACCACCCCGAGCACATCCACCTTGGTTCTCTGGATCCGCTTGAGGGCCTCTGCCGGCAGTGACCGGTCCACCCGCTGAAGGCCCACCAGAAACAGCAGGCCATCGAGGTGGGCACTCAGCAGCACCGGATCACTCAGTTGCAGGGCCGGTGGCGTGTCAAAGATCACGATGTCGTAGCCCAACTTGCCGTTGCCACCGGCGGCCAGGGCACGGATTTGCTCAACCACCTCGCCGCAACGGTCGGAGCTCAGCAGCTTGGTGGCATCGGGAGGCATGGGCCCTGCCGTGATCAGATCCAGGTTTTCGTTCACCGGTTGCACCAGCTCGGCCAGCGACTGCTGCGAGTCGGTCAGCAGGCTCGACAGGCCCTGGTGATTGTCTTGCCCCAGGTAGCGGTGCAGCATGGGCCGGCGCATGTCGGCATCCACCAGCAGCACCCGCTGGCCCACATCTGAAAGGGTCTGGGCGAACAGGGCCGTGGTGGTGGTCTTGCCCTCCCCCTGGGTGCTGGATGTGATCGTGATCAGCCGCACGGCCTTGTCGGCCCGCAGCATGCGGAAGTTGGCGAACAGGTTGCGCAGGGTTTCCTTGAGCGCAAACCGCAGGTCGCTCTCCATGGCCGCCACGCTGGCCGCCACCGTTTGCCCGGCTTCGATCGACAGGTTGGGCACGGCCCCGAGCAGCGGCAGACCCAGATCTTTCTCCAGGTCTCGGGGGTTGTGATATACGTGATCCAACCTGTCACGCAGCAAGGCCAGCGCCACCCCGCCCGCCAGCCCCAGGCCGAGCGAGCGCAGCAGGCCCTCGCGCAGGTTGGGCTCCACGGGTACCGTGCCGAATGCCGGTGGCGTGATCACCTGCCAGGGCACCGTGCGCTGGGCCACCTGCAGGCGGAACCCCTCCCGCGCCTGGATATACGACAGGAGCTGCTCCTGGGCCATGGAGAGCCGCTGCTGCAGCTGCTCGTATTGCTTCAGCAGGGCCGGGTTGATGGTGAACGCCGCGCCGGTGGCCTGCTGCTGGCGCACGATTTGTTGCCGTTTGGCCTGGATCTCGGCCAACTGGCTGCTGGTGCTGTTCAGGGCCTGCTGCATGGCGAAGGTTTTCAGCAGGTCCCGTTGCTGGCGCAGGGTCTGCACCTGGGGCGAGCTGGGCAGGTAGTTGGCTTCGGCCTCCGCCAGCTGCCGTTCCACCGCGCTCAGATCGGGCAGCTCCGGCTTGGTGCCGGCCGTGCTGGCCGGTGGTGGCGCGGCCGACAGAGCTGCCTTGCCGCTGAGGGTGGGCGCCTCGCCAGGCCCAAGCGCCTGGGCCGGGCTGAAGCGGCCGCTGCGGATGGCCCCCAGCCTGGCCTGCAGGCTGGCTTCTTCCACCTGCAGTGACGACAACTCATCGGCCGATGCCTGCTGCTTGCCTTCCATGGCTTCGGCCTGGGTGGTTGGATCCAGCACCCCGTGGCGTTTGCGGAAAGCCTCCAGCTCGTTTTGCGCGTTGGCGACCCGTTGCTGCAGCACCGGAAACTGGCGATCGAGAAAGGCAATCCCCTGCTCCAGCCGCTCCTGCCGGTATTTCAGCGAGTAGTTCAGATACTCCCTGGTGATGGCATTGAGCAGTTTTTCACCCTCCGCCCTGTCTCGCCAGCGCAGGCCCACGTCGAGCATGCCGCGGATGTCTTTGTCGGGGGGGCCAATGCTGAGGCTGGCTTGCAGCCCACCCAGATCCACCCGGTTTCGTTCGGCCACCCCCTGCAGGAGCAGGCTGCTGCGTAGCAGGGCCACCATGTCGGGCGTGGCGTCGCCGCGGCCCTTGCGCAGCGCCAGGCTCTGCAGGGCGGCGGCGCCGTCGTTGGAGCCGCCACCCTGGTTGCCTTCGTCCAGCGGATGCGAAACCAGCAGGCGGAAGCCGCCCTGGTACACCGGGGCTGTGATCCTCTGATACAGGGTGGCCAGGCCTCCCACCAGCAGCGACGCCGCCACCACGCCCACCACCACCCGCCGGCGCCGCTCCAGGGCCGTCAGCACTGTTTTGAGGTTGAGACCGCCTTCCTCTTCCTCCTGCCAGGCCCCTGGCGTGGTCCAGGTCTGGGGGGGGGCGTAGCCATTCACTGCCAGGCCGCCAGGGCCGCCGGCCGGCGCCGTGCCGGCTGGCGTGGCTGCTGCTGGGGTGATCGGGCGAGGCACCATTGGATCAGGGGGTTTGGGTGATGTTCAGAAGCGACTGGGCCTG
>JBKDDA010000120.1:0-50539 GCA_046313055.1 Synechococcaceae cyanobacterium
CGCACACAACCGGGCTGGTGCAATCAGGCCTCTCGACACTGGGACCCTGCTGCCAGGATTCGATCAGCTGCCGCTCCGATTCCGGCAGCAGGGAGAGCCCCTGGACAGGTGCATCGGGCGTCTGCAGGACCAAGGACAGCAAGGTGAGAAAATGGGATGACAGCCGCTCCATGCGGTCGGCGGCAAAGAGATCCAGCGCATACACAAGCTGGCCCTCAAGGCCACCATCCGGGCCATGGCGCAGAAAAAACTCCAGGTCAAACCGGCAGGCATCGTTGGGAGCATCAAGGGTTTCCAACGCAACACCAACCAGGCTCGGCGGCGGCTCCTGAGGCTGTTCAAACAGCTGCAGCATCACCTGCACCAGCGGGTTGCGGCTCGTGTCGCGTTCGACAGTCAGCGCCGCCACCATCTGCTCAAACGGCAGCTCCTGGTGCTCATAGGCCGCCAGCGCAGTCGCCCTGACCTGCCGCAGCAACTCCCGGAAACTCTGCTCGGCCTCCAGCCGCGTGCGGATCGGCAGCGTGTTGATGAACAGGCCGATCAGCGGCTCGAGTGCGGGGTGGATGCGGCCCCAGCTCGGCACTCCGATCGCCACATCAGCCTGCCGGCTGTAGCGATGCAGCAGCACAGCCACCAAGGCCAGCAAGCCCATCTGCAGCGTGGCGCCCTCACTGCGGCAGAGCTCCTCCAACGCCCCCAGGAGCGGCGGCCCAATCCGGACGGGAACGCTCCCCCCCCGGTGGGACGGCATGGCAGGTCTGGGGTGATCGCCTGGCAACTCAAGCGGTTCAATGCCAGCGAGCTGGGAGCGCCAGTAGTGCTGGAGCCGCTGCAGGTCAGCGCCCCCGAGGCGTTGCCGCTGCCAGAGCGCGTAGTCCTGGTATCGAACACGGAGCTCCTGCAGCCGGGGGGGACGGCCGGAGCGATGCGCGTTGTAGAACTCCACCAGATCCCGGGCCAGCACGGTGCGCGACCAGCCATCGGAGGCGATGTGGTGGTGGTTGATCAGCAACAGGTGACGGTGGCCGTCAACGGCCAGAAGCCGGGCACGCAGCAACAGGCCTGAGCTGAGATCAAAGGGGGTGGCGCGTTCCGCCGCCAGCCACTCCTCGATCACCAGCTCGGGGCTGCGATCAGCGAGCGCTTCTGGCTGCAGGCTGAAGGGAGCGGGCGGGTGGATGATCTGGAGCACCTCGCTGCCCTCCAGCTGAAATGAGGTGCGCAGGGGGGAATGTCGCGCGAGCAGCTCCGTCAGGGCCTGGTCGAGGGCCCGCAGGTCGAGCTCACCGCTGAGCCGCCAGAGGGCGGGCAGGTGATAGGCGGTGAGGCCTGGCTCCAGCTGCTGAAGAAACCAGAGGCGCGCCTGGGCGTGGGAGGCCGGGAACACCTGAGTGCCGGCGGGCCAGTCGCCTGCCAGCGGCTCGGCCTGGGGGATCACCTTGCGGCCACCCCGGTTGATCATTTTCTCGATGCGCCCGGTGAGGGTGAGGCGACCCTGGGCATCCATGAAACCCTCATCACCGGTGAGGAACCAGCATTCTCCGGCGGCATCATCGACCCAGCCGCTGAGCTCGGCGCCTCGTAGCCGGTGGTCACACTGGGGCCGCGAATGGCCACTTCGCCGATCTCACCGGCGGGCAACCGCTGCCGGGCAGTCGCTCCGGGCCGGTGCCCGGCAGGCGGTTGCGGCAGATCTGGGTGGCGGCTTCGGTCATGCCATCGGCCTCGAGCTCCGGCACCTGAAACACCGCCTCGAGGCGCTCAAGCAGCGTGGGGGCGAGGGAACGATCTTCAGGCCCCAGAGCCAGCACCTGCCCCACAGCCTGGGCAGCAGCCAGCAGATTGGCATGGGTGAGGGGCGATGGCCAACCGCCGGCACCCGCTGGCAGCGCCCAGGGATCCACCACGACCCGGGTGATCCGCAGGCGTCGCAGATCGGCCTTGAGAACGGCCAGGGGAGTGCCCGGACCCATCAGCATGGTGGCGCTGGAACACACCGCCGCAGCCAGCTGCCGGCGAGAGAACACCCGTCCGGATGCATCGATCAGGGCCGGCGCCTCGGGGTCGGTGACCGAGGGCTGAAGCCACCACCAGCTGGGGAGCGCCGGCCAGGGATCGCGGCCTGCGACCGTCATGGGATCGGAGCCAGGCTGCGGCGGCTGGTGCTGTCGGGGGCAAAGCGGCCCCACACCAACGGCTCCGCGTGGCGCCAGTAGCGGGAGAAGCGCTGCAGCTGGGGGGCCTTCGGCCCCTCAAAGGGGAGATCCACAAAGGGTTCAGGCTCCAGCACCTGCAGGGGCAGCACCGCCGCCAGCCGGGCGGCGATCACCGCAACGTGTGGGTCCACGGCCCGGCTGGTGACAATGCCATCGGCCCCGGCGGCCGAGGCCGCCGCCAGCAGTTCGGCGACCACGTCGCCCTCACGCACGGCCACCGGCAGTTCGGCCAGGCACTCCCGCAGAAAGCGAAGCTGTCCGGGGCTGGCCGTGGAATCGGCCCCGGGCTCGGCGCTGGCCACGAACACCGCCAATGCCCGGGGGTGGGCGCGCAGGGCCGGGTTGGCGGGGCCCAGGGCTTCGCCATGCACCCACACCAACGGCCGCGCTGGCGGCTGCGCGGCCGGCGACGCTGCCTGGGGCGACTGTGCTTCAGGCAGAGGTGCAGCGGGCGGAGGTGCGGCAGGTTGGGGCGAGGCATCGGCAGGGGGAGCCGCGGGCCGGAACAGCCGGGCCTGCAGCTCCTCGTAACTGGCCTCAAAGGGGCAGCCCACCAGGGCCCTGGGGCAGCCGCTGCAGTGGCGGCCGCCGCCGAAGCGTTCCAGATTGGCCCGGTTGAAGACGTACGGCTTGTGGCTGAAGCTGCTGGCCACCCACTGCCAGCTGAGGTTGTTGCTGGCCGGATCACCGTCGAGCAGGTGCTGCAGAAACCAGCGGGCGCCCGCCTGCCAGCGCACCCGCCGCCAGTGCACCACATAGGCGGCCAGCCACATGCGGGCGTGGTTGTGCAGCCAGCCGGTGCCCATCAGCTCGGCAGCGAAGCCATCGATGCAGGCCAGGCCCGTGGCAGCGGCCGGGAGGTCGGGGGGCAGCCCGGGGGCATAGGCGCCGGGGGGATGGCCGGTCTTGAGCGGCTCGCGGTCAACCCAGATGCCATCACCCAGCTGGCGCCAGAGGCGCTGCCAGTAGTCGCGCCAACCGAGCTCGTTGATCAGCTTCTCGCCGGCACGGCGCCTGGCGGCGGCATCGGGCAGCCGCGCCAGCCGCTCAAACACCGCATCGCGCACCTCCGGCAGGGTGAGCACACCATGGCGGATGTAGGGCGACAGGCGGGTCACCGCACCATCGAGATGGTTGCGGGTGGCGCCATAGCGGGCGGGGTCCATGGCCGCCAGGCGCTCCATGGCGGCGCGGCGGCCACCGCGATGGCCGGGCTGGGCTTCGTGGTGGTCGCGGGGGGAACAGGCGGGCACAGGCAACTGCGGAAACGGCCGCACTCCAGAACAATGGCCGCTCACGAGCAGTGCTTCTTGCCCACAAACGAACTTGCCAGAATAACCTATAGACAGCTGCATGGGTTTCGATCAGCGGGACCGCTAGTGCTGCCTCCTGCATCTTTTCGACTGAGCAGGATCAGCCCACGCCGCCATGGGCACGCTGCCGACCACACCGCCGCGTCGGATCCCCTGGATCGATCAGATCAATCAATCAATCAGATGATGCACAAGCTATTCGGATTGGAATCTGAGTGCTCCTGGTGGCATGGACTGATCGCCAGTCGCTTGTCGCTGACGGGTCTGCCGGTCCCGATGATTCAGCTGGTTCCGTGGGCCTGGTCGCGAACCGCCACCCTTGCGGCACCTGATCCGCCCAGCACCTGCAGCACCCGGATCCAGCCGGGCCGGCATGCCAGCGAATACGAGAGTGGGGATGGTTCCAGAGACTGGCTGCTAGCCATCCGATTAGGGTTGCAGGCTCACCAGCGCCACTGAGCGCCCATACCCATGGCCACTGACCGAGTCGATGATTCCGTGGTCAAGCAACCGGAGCCCGGGTGGATCGGCGCAGCGCTCGGAACCAGAGTCACCAGCCTGGAGGCAACATTGTTGGGCGAGGGCAGGGGGCTGCAGTCCACCACCTGGCGTCTGCTGCTGAACTGTGATCCGCCCGACAACGGCCCTGCCAGCGTGATCCTCAAAAGTGAAACATCAGATCAAGACTTCAATGAATTCAGCCGCCTGAACAATGCTTTCGGGCGCGAGGTTGGCGTGTACACCCACTGCACCCCCAGGCTCCCGGATCATCAACCGTCTGTCTACGCCACCAATAACAGCGAGCCCTTCTGGTTGCTGATGGAGGATCTGACCCACCTGCGCTCCGGCGATCAGGTGATCGGCCTGAGCGATCAGGAAACCCTGGCAACGATCCGGCGCATGGCGGCCATTCACGCCGAGTTCTGGATGGATCCCGGCCTCCAGCAGCACAGCTGGCTGCCCAGCCATGGCTTCTGGTTTTCGACTCCGGATCCGGCAATCGTGGAGGATTTCTTCGCCACCTACGGCGTGCGCTTCGGGCCGGACGTCTGCCGGCTGTACCGGGCCGTGCTGGAGCAGACCAGTGCCATTGATGCCGCCATCGCCGCCAGACCCTGGACCCTTGTTCATGGAGATCTGCGCGCCGACAACCTGCTGTTCGGACGCACGGCGGAGGATCCCGATTCGGTGATCATCGACTGGTCCTGGGCCAGCCGCAGCGTGGCGGCCATCGACATCGCCTTTCTGGTGGGCGGCAGCACGCCGCAGGTGCAGCGCCTGCGGCGCCACGACGACCTGCTGCTCGCCTGGCACCGGGAGCTGCTGAACCGTGGGGTCCGCGACTACCCCCTGAGCGAGGCGCGTCGCGATCTGCAGCTGGCGGCCCTGCGCTGCATCACCGCCGGCCTGGCCATGCACGCCTTCGCAGCGGGCCCCGAAACACCGATCCGCGTCGCCCTGTTCATGGACGATGCCATTCAGAGGCACGCCGCCTACGCCCTGGAGATCGAAGCCTGGGCTGCCCTTCCCGATCCCTCCGGTCTGTCGTTCAGCGGCTGACCCGGCAGCGACCAGGTCAGAGCACCGGCGGGGCGGCCTCTGGGGGAGAATCCCCCGATCGCTCCTCAGCGCCGGCGGCGGCGCCCCTCCCATGCTCCTCGACCTGCGCGGCAAGAAGGCCCTCGTCACCGGCATCGCCAACAACAAGTCGATCGCCTGGGGCATCGCCCAGCAGCTGCACGCCGCCGGCTGCGAACTGGGCGTCACCTATCTGCCCGATGAGAAGGGGCGCTTTGAGGGCAAGGTGCGTGATCTCACCGCGCCCCTGGCCCCCAGCCTGTTCGAGCCCCTCAACGTGCAGGACCCGGCCCAGATCGAGGCGGTGTTCGCCCGGGTGGCCGAACAGTGGGGCAGCCTCGACGTGCTGGTGCACTGCCTGGCGTTCGCCGGCAAGGAGGAGCTGATCGGCGACTACAGCGCCATCAGCCCCGAGGGCTTCGCCCGGGCCCTGGAGGTGAGCGCCTACTCTCTGGCCCCCCTGTGTCGCCATGCCAAGCCCCTGTTCAACCCCGGGGCCAGCGTGATCACCCTCAGCTACCTGGGTGCGGAACGGGCGATCCCCAATTACAACGTGATGGGAGTGGCCAAGGCGGCCCTGGAGGCCTCGGTGCGCTACCTGGCGGCCGAGCTGGGGCCTGAGAAGCAGGTGCGCGTGAATGCCATCAGCGCCGGCCCGATCCGCACCCTGGCCAGCAGCGCCATCGGCGGCATTCTCGACATGATCCACAACGTGGAGGAGAAGGCCCCCCTGCGCCGCACCGTGACCCAGGAGGAGGTGGGCGGCACCGCCGCCTTTCTGGCCAGCCCCCTGGCCTCCGGTATCACCGGCCAGGTGGTCTACGTGGATGCCGGCTACTGCATCACGGGGATGTGAGGCATGATCGGGGTCCGCACCCGCTCGCGCCCCCCGTCACCGTCGTCTCCCATGCGCACCGGCACGATCCACCGCGTCACCGGCGAAACCGAAGTGCACGTGAGCCTGGGGCTCGATGGCACGGGCCGCTGCCAGGTCGCCACCGGCGTGCCCTTTCTCGACCACATGCTCCACCAGATCAGCAGCCACGGCCTGATCGACCTGGAGATCAGCGCCACGGGCGACACCCACATCGACGACCACCACACCAACGAAGATGTGGGCATCGCCCTCGGTCAGGCCCTGGCCCAGGCGCTCGGCGATCGGCGGGGCATCCACCGCTTCGGCCACTTTCTGGCACCCCTCGATGAAGCGCTCGTGCAGGTGGCACTCGACTGCAGCGGCCGACCTCACCTGAGCTGGGGCCTCACCATTCCGGCCCAGAAGATCGGCCGCTACGACACCGAACTGGTGAAGGAGTTCTTTGTGGCCGTGGTGAACAACTCCGGCCTCACCCTGCATGTGCGCCAGCTCGATGGGGTGAACTCCCACCACATCGTGGAGGCCTGCTTCAAGGCCTTCGCCCGTGCCCTGCGCCAGGCGACCGAGGTCGACCCCCGCCGTGCCGGCGCCATCCCGAGCAGCAAGGGCGTGCTGGAACAGGCCGGAGCGGCCGGCGGCTGACCCCCCCGCCCCGCCTCAGTGAATGGCCCCCCGGTCATCCAGGAGCAGCACAGGCCCCAGTCCCGGCCGCAACGACACGCTGGCGTAATCCCCCTGGCCGTCGAAGCGGTTGAGCCAGTAGCCGCCCGGCACCTCGATCAGCAGCGTGACGGTGCCGGGCGGGAGCTCCAGGCGGAAGCGGCCCGCGCCATCGGTGAGGGTGCTGCCGAGCACACGGGCCAACGGCAGGGGCTGCCGCCAGAGCGGCTGGCCTGCGGCGGCCAGCGTGCCGCTGATGGCCACCACCCGCCGACCGGGGGCGGCGGCGGCCTGGGGGCGCGGGCCGGGGCCGGGCATGCGGTCACCGCTGAGGCGCTCGACCCGGCCCTCCAGGGCCACCCGAACCGGCAGGGCATCGGCAGGATCCATCACAGTCGGGGCAGCAACCATCAACACCAGAACCAGGGGCGCCAGCAACCCGGCACCAAAGCGGGTCATGCCAGGGCCGAGGACCGGCCGGCACGGGCCGGCGAAGGCGACCAGGGCCGTGGCCGCAGCGCGGATACCACGGGCGTGGTGCCGGAGCCGCTGGTGGTGGCCACCGGAGTGGCCAGGGTGGCCGGACCATGGCTGGCCGTGGCGGTCAGCAGCGACTCGATCTCGGCCGGCGTGAGGGTCGGGCTGGCGCTCAGCAGCAGGGCCGCCACCCCGGCGGCGTGGGGAGCCGCCATCGATGTGCCGCTCAGGCTGCCGTAGGTGTTGCCCGGAAGGGTGGAGTAGACGCTGACCCCCGGGGCGGTCACATAATCCAGGGGTGTGGCGCCGGCCCGGTTGGAGAAGCGCGCCAGCGTGCCGGCCGAATCCACAGCGCCGATTGCCAGGCCCACCTCCCTGGCGTAGACGGCAGGAAACGCCGGGGTGGCGGTGCCACTGTTGCCGGCCGCCATCACCACCAGGGCTCCGAGGGAGGTGGCATCCCGCACGGCCGCCAGCAGGGCGTCGTCGCCGGTGGTGCCTCCCAGGCTGAGGTTGATCACCCGGGCTCCGTTGTTGGCGGCGTAGCGAATGCCAGCGGCGATGGCGGCATAACTGCCGCTGCCACCGGCATCCAGCACCCGCACGGGCATGATCCGGGCGTTGGGGGCCACCCCGGTCTGGCCCACGCCGTTGCTTTCGGCCGCGATCGTGCCGGCCACATGGGTGCCATGGCCATTGGCATCCATGGGGTTGTTGTCATTCCCCACAAAATCCCAGCCGTTGATGTCATCGATGTAGCCGTTGGCGTCATCGTCGAGGCCATTGCCGGCGATCTCTCCGGGGTTGATCCAGATGTTGGCGTCGAGATCGGGATGGAGCGCATCCACGCCGCTGTCGATCACCGCCACCGTGATGCCGGCGCCGGTGAAGCCCGCCGCCCAGGCCGTGGGCGCACCCACCCGATCCAGGCCCCAGGCGAGACCGCCGAGCGCGGCGGCACGGGCCAGGGGCTGGCCGGTGAGCCGATCGAGGGCCCGGGCGGCACTCACCTCGCCGTAGCCGTCGCTGCTGCTGTAACCGGTGGGAGGTGGCGGTGTGACATCCAGGGCCGACACGCTGTAAGTGCCCGAGTAGGTCTCGCCGAAGGCACCGGCATCCAGGTAGAGAGTGGCATTGGCCGTGGCCGTGAAATTGATCAGCGAATTGCGGGTGCCTTCGGCATCGTCGTTGGCGGCGAGCTGCACGCCGGTCTGACTGCGCAGGCGCAGGTGGGGATCCCACAGCCCGGCACCAGTCATCCTGAAGGCGTAGCTGCGGCCGGCCTGCACGGCGACCTGAAACCAGTCGTGGTCGCCGTTGACCTCCAGGTTGCCGCCGCTGCTGCCGCCCATGGCCAGCCGGCCAGTGGTGGCGCTACTGGCGGCAAAGTCGTCCACCGGAGCCACCGACACCGGGGTCACATCAGTCACCGAGACGGTGTAGAGACCGAGAAGCGAATCGCGGTACGACGCCGCATCCAGGAAGTACCGACCCGAGACGTTGGGCTTGTAGGTGATCAGCGAATTGCGGGTGCCTTCGGCGTCGTCGTTGAGGGCCAGCTGCCGACCGGTGCTGCTGCGCAGGCGCAGCACCGGGTCCATGAGGCCATTGCCCTGCTGGCGCAGGGCATAGGTGCGACCGGCGGTCAGATCAACGGCGAACCAGTCGTGGTCGAGCAGGGCCTCCAGGTTGCCGGTGCTGGAGCCCCCCACGGCGACCCGGCCGGTGGTCAGGGTGCCGCCGGCGTAGTCATCGGCCAGGATTCCGGCCCTGGGCAGGCCATAGGCGGATCCAGCGGCACCGGTGGAACCCCAGGCGGCTGCCAGACCAGCGGCCCTGGATTCGTGGACGGACAGCATCGCCGTAGCAGCATCAATGGGCCAAGTCTACGAAGCGTGAAATCAGCGGCCACCGGCAACCGCCACAGCCGTGCGCGGGGGGCGCTGGCGGCCGGTGCGGGCGCTCACGGCCCGGCTGCGCTCCTGGTCACGGTGCACGATCGGCAGCCGTTCGCTGTCGTAGGCGACCAGGGCGGCGGGCCCATCACCCCGGGCGCCGGCCAGCGCCCGGGCCAGCGCCACTGCGTCCTCCAGGCCGGCGGTCATGCCGCGGGCCTGCGATGAACTCATGGCATGGGCCGCATCACCGATCAGGGCCACCCGGCCCTGGGCCAGGAACGGCAGCGGATCGATGTCGAACGACCAGTTGGCCACCTGCCGTTCAAGCGGGGTGGCGCGGATCAGGGCCGCCAGATCGGCCGGCAGCCGCTCGAGGCCGTCGTCCGGCACCGGCTCGCTGAGCAGCCGGCGCTGCTCGGCCCGGCCGGCCGGCAGCACCTCCTCACGAAAGAACCCCCAATGGGTCAGGGGGGTGCCGTCGGCGGCACGGCCCAGGTCGAACGCATTGGCGTACACCCCCCGACCACGGGCGTAGACAAAAAATTCACCGTCGGTGCAGAAGCGGTCGTCGGCCACCACCCCGCGCCACACCCGATCGCCCAGATAACTGAGCCGGCGCTGGGGGACCAGCAGGGGCGCCACCGCCGAAAACAGGCCATCGGCGCCGATCAGCAGATCACCGCGCCAGTGGCTGCCATCGGCGAAGTGGGCCTCCACGCCGGAAGCATGCTGCTGCCAGCCCACCAGGGCCGCACCGGTGCACAACACCTCTGGATCCAGGCGGGCAGCCAGTGCTTCGAGGATCGCCCGGCGGTGAATGAGCAGCGACGGCAGCTCACCGGGCTGCCGCTCAGCCGGGCTGCTCTCGATCAGGTCGCCGCGCAGGTTGCGGATCACGAAGCGGCTCACCGGCAGACCGGCCGCGAGCAGCGCCTCCAGCAGGCCGGGCACGGCGGCGGCGGCGATCGCCTCCAGGCCGGAGCGCACCAGCAGGATGCCGCAGCCATCGCTGCGCACCGCGCCGGCCTTCTCGAAGAGGCGCACCCGGTGGCCCTGGCGCAGCAGCAGCAGGGTGGTGAGCAGGCCGGCGCTGCCGGCGCCCACCACAGCCACCTCGAGGGGCCCGGCCGGACCGTTGTCCGCAATGACCATCGGCGTGCCACCAGGGGGGGCCAAGTTATGGGAGACCAACGGGGGCCGGGGTAACGACGGCCACCGGCCTCAGCTGAGCTGCACGGCGGTGCCGGTGGCCACCACCATCAGCATGCCGTTGCCCGTGCCCAGCACCTCCACATCGATGCTGAGGCCCACCACCGCATCGGCCCCCAGTTCCGCCGCCCGACCCCGCAGCTCATCGATGGCATCCTGCCGGGCCCGCTGCAGGGCCCGTTCGTAGGCGGCGGAGCGGCCACCCACCACATCGCGCACGCTGGCGAGGAAGTCGCGGAACAGGTTGGCGCCAAGAATGGTCTCACCGCAGACCAGGCCGCAGTAGGAGCGGATCGGTCGCCCTTCGAGGGTGGGTGTCGTGGTGAGCAACAGCTCGGCCATGGCGCTGACGCAGGGGGCTGGGATCAGGCTGGCAGCGCCGGGCGGCAGCCGCCAGTGGCCACGCTTCACACACCGTTACGTGATGATGGGGTGATCTGCCGCCGCCCCGCCATGACCGCCGCCCCCAGTCAGGCCCCCGCCAGCGCGACCCCTGCCACGCCGGCCGCCGGCAGCCGGGGCTACGACCGGGCCGACTGGGCCAGCGCCTTCGTGAACGTGACCGAGGAGCTGAGCGATGTGCCGGTGGCGGCGGCGCGGGGCACCATCCCGGCGGAGCTGGTGGGCACGCTCTATCGCAACGGCCCCGGGGTGCTGGAGCGGGGCGGCCACCAGCTGCATCATCCATTCGATGGCGACGGCATGATCACGGCCCTGCGCTTCGAGGCGGGGCAGGCCAGCCTGCGCAACCGCTTCGTGCGCACCGAGGGCTGGCTGGCGGAGGAGCAGGCGGGCAAGGTGCTGTACCGGGGCGTGTTCGGCAGCCGCAAGCCGGGCGGGCCGCTGGCCAATGCCTTTGACCTGCGGCTCAAGAACATCGCCAACACCCATGTGGTGCGGCTGGGGGAGCGGCTGCTGGCCCTGTGGGAGGCGGCCGAACCCCATGAACTCGACCCCCTGAGCCTCGACACGCACGGCATCTGCCTGCTCGATGGGGTGCTGAAGCGGGGCGAGGCCTTCAGCGCCCACCCCCGCTTCGATCCGGGCCACCACGGCAGCCCGCGGATGGTGACCTTCGGCGTGAAGACCGGCCCCCGCAGCACCCTGCGGCTGATGGAATTCGCCGCCGCCGATGATCCGGCGGCAGGCTTGAAGGCGGGCCAGCTGCTGGCGGAGCGCAGCGACAGCTTCGCCGGCTTCGCCTTTCTGCACGACTTCGCCATCACCCCCGACTGGGCGGTGTTCATGCAGAACGCGATCGCCTTCAACCCCCTGCCCTACGTGCTGGGCCAGAAGGGGGCCGCCCAGTGCCTGGCCTCGAAGCCCGATGCCGCCGGCACCTTCTGGCTGGTGCCCAGGCCCAGCGGCCGCTTCGCCGGCGAGGAGCCCCGGCTGGTGAGCGCCCCTCCGGGATTTGTGTTCCACCACCTCAATGCCCATGGCGATGCCACGGGCACGGAGGTGGTGCTCGATTCGATCGTCTACGACGACTTTCCGTCAATCGGGCCCGACAGCGACTACCGGGAGGTGGATTTCGATCAGGTGCCGGCGGGCCGGCTGCAGCGCTGTGTGATCGACACGGTGAGCGGCGCCGTGAGCTGGCGCGTGATCGAGGAGCGCACCTGCGAATTCGCCATGGTGAATCCACGCAGCCAGGGCCTGGAGGCCCGCTACGGCTGGATGGCGGTGACCGAGCGCCAACGGGGCAACGATCCCCTGCAGGCGGTCGAGAAGCTGGATCTGGCCAGCGGCGAGGCCAGGGTGTGGAGCGCGGCACCGCGGGGCTTCGTGAGCGAACCGGTGATGGTGCCCCGGCCCGGCGCCACGGCCGACGACGACGGCTGGGTGCTGTGCCTGGTGTGGAACGGCGCCCGCCGCGGCAGCGACCTGGTGATCCTCGATGCGGCCGATCTCAGCGAAGTGGCGGTGCTGGAACTGCCCCTGGCCATTCCCCATGGGTTGCACGGCAGCTGGGTGGACGGCTAGGAGGATCTCGAAGGCGAAGATCCGCCATGCGGCCATTCGATCCCGACGCGCGTCAGCGCATGCCCCTGCTCGACTGGACCGTGCAGCGGGCAGGCGGGGCCGAGCCGTTGGCCGGCTGGCGGGTGCTGTTTCTGCAGCACCAACTGGAGAACCACCTGCCCCAGGCGGAGGTGATCCTCGATCTGGGGGTGCCAGTGGAGAACTTCCACTGGATGGACATTCCCTACACCTCATCGCCGGAGATCCGGGAGGAGCTGATCCGGCGACGGGCCGTGCCGCGGCACAACTTCAGCTGCCACGACTACAGCCTGGAGCAGCGCTACAACAGCTACCAGCGCTTGCGGGTGGCGCACTGGATCCGTGACTACATCGCCGCCCACGGCCTTGATGCGCCATTGCTGGTGCTCGATGATGGTGGTTATTTTCTGGAGGCGATGATCTGCCTGCGCCAGCATCTGAGCCGGCTGGTGATCGTGGAGCAGACCACTCGCGGGATCATCAAGTACAACCACAATGCCGCCATCCGGCACTATTGCAAAGGCATTCCGGTGATCAACATCGCCGAATCCAGACCCAAGAAGGAGGTGGAGCCGGCGTTCATCGCCACGGCCGTGTGCGGGGCCGCCATGGAGAGGATCGCCGCCCGACCCGGCACGGAAGACATCTTGCGCCGGGCACCGCGGGTGCTGGTGCTGGGCTACGGCGCCATCGGCCAGGCAGTGGCCGCCGCACTGAACACGGAGCTCGGTCTCAGCCGTCATCAGATCCATGTGGTGGATGTGAACCCCGACAACCAGCGGCGAGCCCTGAACGATGGCTACAGCGCCTGGCAAAGAGAGCGGGTGGAAGGGGGCTTCGGGCTGGTGCTGGGTTGTACGGGCACCTGCAGCTTCGACATGTGGGATTACGTCCATCTGGCGCCCGAATCCCTGTTGATCAGCGCCTCGTCCGGCGCCAGTGAGCTGGCCCGCGAAGATTTTGTGGAGTATGCCCAGGCCGCCGCCTTTGATGATGTCTCCGTACTCAACAGCGACAGCCTCGGCGCCGGCGACGTGCACGCCGACATCAGCCTGCAGGTGATTGACCACGTGGTGCACATTGCCAACGGTGGCTTTCCGGTGAATTTTGATGGACGGCTCAACCGGATTGCACCGGAGCAGATCCAGATCACCCAGGCAATGATGGTGCACGGCGCCATCCAGGCCGTGCAGAGCGAGCACCTGGGTGGCCTGGTGCCACTGGACCCGGCCTTCGGAGACGATCTCGTGGAGGCTTTCCACCGGCTGGCCTGAGCCCGAAGCGCCCCAGCCGAAAATCACCACACCAGCGCCGATGCACTTTCGGCTTTCGGATCTTCCTGCTGAACTCAAGCCAGAGAACATTCATGCCCAGCTTGATGCGCTTGATGCAGGTGGATACAAACCATTCCGATGCCTTCTTCTTGCGCACCAGAGCGTGGTGATCTGGCGTGGCTGGAGTTCAGACCGCAGGCCGGAAGCAAACAGTGCAGAAGATGGTCAGTTCTTGTCGCCGAAACAGACAACCAAGGCAGAACGCAGCTTGGTTTCGCCTGTGACATCGACAATCAATCAACAGACGGGGGGCTTCCGCGCCACCAGCACCCGGTGCCGGGGATCACAGGCCTGCCGCCGGTCGTCAACGAAACCGGCTTCCCGCAACGCCGCCGGCAGATTCAGGCAGAAATACTCTTCCAGATAGGGTTCGGTGCTCTTGAGCAAGGTGGCGATCGGCGCCGGCAGGCGGCGGATCACCGCTGAATCGGGATCCTGATCCACCAGGGCCAGCACGCCGCCGGGCCGCAGCAGCCTGGCGGCCTCCGCCAGCACGGCCCGGGTGGCCGTGGCCGGCAGCTCGTGGCACACAAACTGGAGCGTGATCAGGTCGTAGCTGGCTGCCGGCAGGCCCGTGGCTTCGGCGGCGGCATGGTGCCAGGCGGCAATGCGCCCCTCCGAGTCGCGCACCCGGGCCACCGCCAGCATCTGGGGCGAGAGGTCCAGCCCCTCCACCCGCAGCCCCGCGGCATCGCCGGCGGCAACGGCCCGCAACCGCAACCACTGCTCCAGGGCCTGGGTGCTCACCCCCACCGAACAGCCCACATCGAGGGCATCGCGCACGGGCCCCTGCAGGCTGGGTTCGATCGCGGCCATGATCGCCGCCCTCAGGCGCTGCTGGGCCTGCCGGGGGGTGAGGCTTTCGGCCGGCCACACCCGCAGGGCCATGGCATCGGTGGCCTGTTCCGCTTCGCAGGCGGCTTCCCAACACAGATTGCCGCGCTGGTAGGCGTGAAAGCGGGCCTGGTAATAGCCCGGCGCTCCGGTGCCGGCCTGGGTGCTGGTGGCCAGCAGCGGTTCGGCGGCCCCGCGCAGCTGCTCACGCCGGGCCCGCCAGGCAATGCCATTGCGCTCGGCCGTGCGGATGATCAGCTGCCGTGCCTGCAGAAACAACAGCCATCGCAGCGGTTCCACCGCCAGCAGCCCATCGATCAACCGGCCGAGCGGATGGCGGTTGTTCACCCAGTTCGGGGGCGCGGCAGCGACAGGGACTGGAGACACGGAGCCTGATGGGGATCGATCGCCCCCCAGTATCACCAGACCAGCTGTCAACCCAGCAGCTGCCGCAACCGCGGCTCCAGCAACGCAAACGCTCGCCCCCGGTGGCCCACGCGGGCCTTGGTGGCCCGGTCAAGCTCGGCGAAGCTCAGCCCCAGCTCCGGCACCACGAACACCGGGTCATACCCAAAGCCACCGCTGCCCCGCGGCTCCACGGCGATCACCCCCTCGCAGCGGCCCTCCACCTCCAGCACCACCGCGCCGCTGGGATCGGCCACCGCCAGGGCCGCCACAAAGGCCGCCCCCCGCTGGGCCGGATCGCTGGCGCCGGCCGCGGCCAGCTCGGCCAGCAGGCGGCCGATGCGCTCCCCATCGGTGGGGGCGTAGCGGGCCGAGAACACCCCCGGTGCGCCGCCCAGGGCAGCCACCGCCAGGCCCGAATCATCGGCCAGGGCCCAGCAGCCTGTGGCCCGGGCCACCGCCGCCGCCTTGAGCCGGGCGTTCGCGGCAAAGGTGGCGCCCGTTTCCTCCACCTCCAGCCCCTCGGGCTGGGCCCGCACCAGCAGCGGCAGGCCGGCCAGCAGGGCCGTGAATTCGCGCACCTTGCCGGCGTTGCCGCTGGCGATCACCAGCTCCAGGCCGCCGGTGCTCATACCGATTCCGCCAGCTGGCGCGCCCACGCCAGCACCGCCGCCACCCGCTCCGCCGTCGGTGCCTCGCAGTAGAGCCGCAGCAGCGGCTCGGTGCCGGAGAAGCGGAGCATCAGCCAGTGGCTCGGCCCCAGCCGCAGCTTCACCCCATCGGTGCGGATCTCCTCCTGCACCGCCACTCCGGCCACCTCGGCAGGGGGGGCCTCGGCCAGCAGGGTCTCGAACCGCTGGCGGGCCGCCATGTCGGGCAGGCGCAGATCCAGGCGGTCGTAGGCGGCGGCACCGCCGCAGCGCTGCTGCAGGGCATCGATCCGCGCGCCCAGGGGCACGCCCCCCTCCACGAGCGCCTCCAGCACCAGCAGGGCAGCGAACAGGGCATCGCGCTCGGGCAGGTGCATGCCGAAGCCCACCCCACCCGACTCCTCACCCCCCACCAGCACCTCACCGGCCAGCATCTCGCTGGCGATGTACTTGAAGCCCACCGGCAGCTCCAGCACCTGCCGGCCCAGCCCCTCGGCCACCAGCCGCATCAGATCCGAACCGCTCACCGTCTTGATCACCGTGCCGGCCAGGCCGCGGGCCCGGGCCAGGTAGTCGATCAGCAGGGGCATCAGCAGCTGGGTGCTGCAGAAGCGGCCCCGCTCATCCACGGCCGCGATGCGGTCGCCGTCGCCATCGAACACGATCCCCACCGCCGGTCGACCGGCCGCCGTCGAAGCCCGCACCGCTGCCATCAGCTCGCCGAGGTAGGGGGCGAGCGGTTCGGGCGGGTTGCCGCCGAACAGTGGGTCGCGGCCGGAGCGGATCTCAAGCAGCTGGCCGGCGGCCACCGCACCGGGCAGCAGCCCGGGCAGGCCGCCGGCGGCCGAGCCATGCATCGGGTCCACGATCACCGTGAGCCCCATCGCCGCCAGGCCCTGCTCCAGGGCGGCGGTGTTCACCCGGGAGCGCAGACCGGCCAGGTGGGCGGCCATGGCATCAAAGCGGGGGGTGACGCCCGCGATCGGCACCGTGATCCCGCCGGCCGCCAGCCGTTTCTCGACCCGGGCCGTGAAATCCCCCTCCACCGAGCCGCCGAAGGGTCCCTTGATCTTCAGACCCAGCCACTCGGGGGGGTTGTGGCTGGCGGTGATCACCAGCGCCCCCAGGGCCCGGCGCTCCACCACCGCCCAGCTGGCGGCCGGGGTGGGGATGGCGGTCTCCACCAGCAGGGGCTCCAGGCCGGCGCCCCGCACCGCCGCACAGATCGCTTCCGCCAGCTCCGGCGCCAGGAAGCGGCGGTCGTGGCCGATCACCACCTCCCGGCTGCTGAGGTCCGCCGGAGCGCTGCTGGCCAGTTCGCGCGCCGCCGCCGCCGCCACCGGCAGCAACCGCTCCACCGTGATGTCCACACCGAGGATGCCGCGCCAGCCGTCGGTGCCGAAGGCGATCGGCGCGGCCTCCAGGGGCAGGGGAGCAGGGGCCATGGCGCGGGCTGCAGGTCTGCGGGTTGGTTAGCAGGTGGCGGGGGGGCGGCGGCGGGGCGGGGTGCCGGCCTGGCGGCAGGCCACTGGCCCGCGTAGCGTGCAACGATGCCGCCGCCTGCCGCCGATCCGGCGCTCACCGACCGCCTTCTGCGCAGCTGGCTGCGCTGCCGCCGCCGGGCCTGGCTCGATCGCCACGGCCCCCAGGAGCGGCGGCTCTGGAGCGCCCACCGGGCGCTGATGCTGCACGACCAGCTGCGCGACTTTCAGGACCTGCTGCCCGAGAAGCCCGGCCATGGCGAGGCGGCGGCCGCCGCCGGTGCCGCCGGGGTGATGGGCCTGCGCCTGCGGGGCCGGGGCCCCGCGGGCCAGCCGCTCGAGGCCCATCCGCCCCTGCTCCAGCGGGTGGCCATCGCCAGCCGCTGGGGCGGCCACGGCTACCAGCCGGTGCTGGCCCGCCAGGGCCGCCACCTCACCCGCGAACACCGGCTGGTGCTGGCCCTCTGGGGTCGTCTGCTGGCAGAGCACCAGCGGGCACCCCTGGCCGATGGGCTGGTGCTGGGGCCCGGCGAACGGGGACCCCAGCGCCAGCGCCTGCCCCTGGCCGGCGGCCTGCAGCGCCAGCTCGATGAGGCGCTGACCCGCCTGGCCGACGACCTGCAGCGCCACCGGCCACCCCCCCTGGTGAGCGACCGCAAGAAATGTGTGCTCTGCAGCTGGCGCGGCCTCTGCGACGAGGAGGCCAGCGCCGAGGGCCATCTCAGTGAGGTGAGCGGCATCGGCGGCAAGCGGCGGGAGCTGCTGCTGGGGCTGGGCATCACCAGCCTGGCCCAGCTGGCGGCCACCGACCCCGGCTGGCTGGCGGAAGCCCTCGAAAGCCATGGCGACCAGCACCGCGACGTGGCCGGCCAGCTGGTGGCCCAGGCCCGGGTGCAGGCCGGCGGCGTGCCGGAGCACCTGGCGGCCGGCGGCCCGCCCCCCCTGCCCGAACTGGAGGGGGCAGCGGGCCTGCTGCTCTACGACATCGAATCGGATCCCGATGCCCGCGATGATTTTCTGCACGGCTTCCTGATCCTGGAGCGCACTGCCGACGGCCACTGGCCCTTGCCGGCCGCCGCTGCCGCCACCGCCCGCTACCGCCCCCTGCTGGCCCTGCAGGAACACGGCGAGCAACGCCTCTGGCAGAGGCTGGTGCGGCTGCTGGCCCGCCATCCGGACTGGCCCCTCCTGCATTACGGCGAAACCGAGGCGATCGCCCTGTTGCGGCTTGGCCGGCGCTGCGGCGCCGGCGACGCTGAGCTGGAAGCGCTGCGCCGCCGGCTGGTGGATGTGCACCAGCGGCTGCGGCAGAACTGGCGCCTGCCGGTGAACAGCTATGGACTCAAGGCGGTGGCTGGCTGGCTGGGGTTCCGCTGGAGCCAGAAGGGTGTGGATGGCGCCCGCTGCCTGCTGTGGTGGCGCCAGTGGCGCCAGGCCAGGCCCGCCGGCCGGCCAGCGGCGCTCTCGCGGCTGCCGCTGCAACGGATCTTTCTCTACAACCGCGATGACAGCCTGGCCACCTGGGCCGTGGCCCACTGGCTGCTGGCTCAGCCGGCGCCGCCCGCACCCACCGGCGGCGCCACGAATCCCTCCGGCAGCGACAGCGCCAGGGCAGCGCCACCCTCCAGCGCCAGCTCGGTGGCCTCCAGGGCCTGACGGCGCACCAGGGCCAGCCCCAGCCAGCCGCCCTGCGGCAGCGCCAGCACGCTGGTGATCTCTCCAGCCCGCTCACCGCTGCCATCCAGCAGCCGGTCGCCCGGCCGGGGGGAGGCCGCCGTCGGCTGCGCCAGCCACCAGCGCCGCAGCTGGCGGCGCACGCCGTCGTAGGTGGCGAGCCGGGCCAGGGTCTCCTGACCCACGTAGCAGCCTTTGCTCAGGCTCACCCGATCGGCCAGGCCCAGCTCAAACGGGTTGGTGTCGTCGTTGATCTCAGCCGGTGCCAGCGGCTCCCCCAGCCGCAGGCGCCACAGCTCGGCCGCCAGGGGCACCAGGGGCGGCCGTGCGGCCATGGCCTCCGGCAGGGCGGCAGCGGCACGCAGCACCAGCCAGGACCCGAGGGCGAACCCCCCTTCACCCCCGAGCCGATGCCAGGTGCCTGGCCCCGCCGCCGCCATCGGCGCAGCCCCCTCGCCCCCGGCCGGCCTCAGCAGGCGCACCGCCTCCAGGTCGCCCAGGCGCACGCGGTCGGCGGGGAAGAGCACCCGGTCAAGCGCCGCCCGCACCGGCGCCGGATCGGCGCCATGGATCACCAGCCAGGCCCCATCGGCATCCACCAGCACCTCCAGCAGGGCCCGCATGCGGGCGGTGGCGCTGATGGCACAGGCCCCCAGCCAGCGACCGGCGGCCACCCCCTCGATCGCCTGGCTGGTCTGGCCGTGCAGAAACCGCAGGGTGTCAGCACCATCGAGCCGCAGGAGGCCCGCCGGCTGCTCCACACGGCTGGGCCCGGGGGGCTCCCAGGCCCAGGGATCACCGCCGGGACCGGCGAGGTGGAGATCCATCTCAGGTCTCCCCGGCCGGGGCCCCGGCCAGCCGCGCCACCTCCTCCAGCAGCGCCAGGCTGCGCAGCTCCAGGCCGGCGGCAGTCATGGCCGCCAGGCCGCCCTCCTGCCGGTCCACGATCGTGACCACCCGCTCCACCACGTATCCGGCCTCCCGCAGGCGCTCCACCGCCAGCAGCGACGAGCCACCGGTGGTCACCACGTCTTCCAGCACGGTGATGCGGGCACCGGCGGCCGGCAAGGGGCCCTCCAGCCAGGCGCCGGTGCCGTGGCCCTTGGCCTGCTTGCGCACGATCAGGGCATCGAGCGGGCGACCCGCCAGGGCCGCCTGCAGCGCCACCGCGCTCACCAGGGGGTCGGCGCCGAGGGTGAGCCCCGCCACCGCCGTCGCGCCGCTCTCCACCTGTTCGAGCATCAGCGCGCCCAGCAGGGCCAGCCCCTCACCGCTGAGGCTGACCGGTTTGCAGTTCACGTAGTGGTCGCTCACGCGGCCGGAGGCCAGGGTGAACCGCCCGTGCCGGTAGGCCCGCTCGGCCAGCAGCTGCAGCAGCCGCTGCCGCCGCTCGCTGAACGTGCTGGGAATGGAAAGCATCGCGCCTGGGCCAGTCCAGCTAGTTTGGCTCTGCAGAGCGCTGCGGGGTGATCCATGGTGCAATCCGGCATGGTTCATCCCGGCATGGTTCATCCCGGCATGGCGCCACGCGATGCCGTGCCTGCGGCCAGGGTCCGGCTGGCGGGGCTGTTGCTGCCGCTGATCGCTGCGGCGACCGGCACCGCCCTGGCGGCGGCACCGCCCGGGCAGGCCGGGCCCGTGGTCTGCACCACCACCATGGAGGCCCCGCGCCAGCCCGGGCAGGGGCCGGTGCAGGTGAGCCGCTGCGGCCCAGTGCTCACACCGCCGGAGCTGATCGAACGGCGGGCCTTCACCTGGCGCACCGGTTTCGCCGCCGGCGTGGACCCCCTGCACCAGGCCACCGACCTGCTCGGCATCGCCCTGGGCGGCCCGGACGGCCGGCGGCTGATGGGCCTCGGCTTCCCCGATCAGACGATCATCTGGGACGGCAGCGCCCTGCAGGCCACCAGCGAGCGGCTGCTGGACGCCCAGAGCGACCCCCTGCCCTGGCGCAGCGCCGACGTGCCCAGCGGCTTCTCCGGCAGCCTCGGTTCCGGTGGCGCCGCGCCGCCGCCCACCACCCGTGGCCTGTGGTGACCACCACCTGTGGTAACCATGGTGACCTGGGGGGTCTAGCAATCTGGTGAATGCAGCGAACTCATAATTCGCCCGAGCCGGGTTCGATCCCCGGGACCCCCATCGCCCGCCGATGATGCGACTCCTGGCGGCAGCGATCCTGCTGGCCCTGCTGGCCTTCTTCGCCGCAGCCGAATTCGCCCTGATCCGTCTGCGGCCCAGCCGGGTGCAGCAGCTCGTGGAGGCCGGCAGCGAAGGCGCGGCTGCCGTGGCCCGGCTGCAGCGACGGCTGCGGCGGGTGTTGATCACCACCCAGCTGGGCATGGTGCTGGCCCTGCTGGCCCTGGGCTGGACCGGCCGCGGCCTGGCCGGCACCCTGGCGGCCTGGCTGGGGCGGCCCGACCAGCAGCAGCTGATCGATGGCGGCCTGTTCCTGCTGCTGGTGCTGCTGGCCAGCCTGCTGGGCGGCCTGGCCCCCAAGGCATGGGTGCTGCACCAACCGGAAACCGCGGCGCTCAGGCTGGCGCCGCTGCTGGAGGCGGTGGGCCGCAGCCTGGCACCGATGCTGCGGATCGTTGAGGGTCTGGCCGCCGGCCTGCTGCGGCTGCTGGGGCTGCCCCGCAACTGGGATGAGCTGGTGCCCATGCTCTCCGCCGGCGAACTGGAAACCCTGATCGAAAGTGGCAGCGTCACCGGCCTGATGCCGGATGAACGCAGCATTCTGGAGGGGGTGTTCTCCCTGCGGGACACCTTGGTGCGGGAGGTGATGGTGCCCCGCTCCGGCATGGTCACCCTGCCGGTGGATGTGACCTTCGGGGCGATGATGGAGGCGGTGCATGAGAGCCAGCACGCCCGCTACCCGGTGATCGGCGACTCGCTCGATGATGTGCGCGGCATGCTCGACCTGCGCCGCCTGGCCGAACCGATCGCGCGCGGCCAGCTGCGGCCCGAATCCCCCCTGGCGGACTACGTGCTGCCGGTGGCACGGGTGCAGGAGAGCACCTCCCTGGCCGAGCTGCTGCCGCTGATCCGCAGCGGCCAGCCGCTGCTGGTGGTGGTCGATGAGCACGGCGGCACCGAAGGGCTGGTGACCGTGGCCGATCTCACCAGCGAGATCGTGGGCGACGACGAGGACCCCAACGCCGCCGACCCCGACCTGCAGGAACTGGCCGATGGTGGCTGGTCGGTGGCTGGGGAGCTCGAGATCTTCGAGCTCAACCGCCAGCTGGGCCTGCAGCTGCCCGAGGCTGAAGGGCACCACACCCTGGCGGGCTTCCTGCTGGAACGGCTGCAGCACATTCCAGCCGCGCTGGAAGGGGTGCGCTGGAAGGGCTGGCAGTTCCAGGTGCTGGTGATGGACGGACCCCGCATCGCCCGGGTGCGCATCTCCCCGCCGGTGGAGCCGCCGACCCAGAGCGAGGCTGCCGATCCTCGATAATTGCGCCATCTTGCTGCCACCGCCATGAACCCGGTCCGCGTGGGGGTCATCGGCATCGGCAACATGGGCTGGCACCACGCGCGCGTGCTCAGCCTGCTGCGCGATGCCGAACTGGTGGGGGTGGCCGATCCGGATCCGGGCCGGGGCGAGCTGGCGGTGAATCAGTTCGGCTGCCGCTGGTTCGCCGACTACGACGATCTGCTGGCCGAGGTGGAGGCGGTCTGCATCGCGGTGCCCACCCTGCTCCACCACCGGGTGGGCCTGGCCTGCCTGGAGGCCGGGTCCCATGCGCTGATCGAGAAGCCGATCGCCGCCACCCAGCAGGAGGCCGCCGAGCTGATCCAGGCGGCGGAGGCGGCCGGGCGGCTGCTGCAGGTGGGCCACATCGAGCGCTTCAACCCCGCCTTCCGCGAGCTGGTGAAGGTGCTGGCCGGTGAGGAGGTGGTGGTGCTCGAGGCGCGCCGCCACAGCCCCAATGCCGACCGGGCCAATGATGTGTCGGTGGTGCTGGATCTGATGATCCACGACATTGACCTGGTGCTGGAGCTGGCGGCGGCACCGGTGGTGCGGCTGGCCGCAGCGGGCGGCCGCAGCGGCGACGGCCCGATCGACTACGTGAACGCCACCCTGGCATTTGCCAACGGCGTGGTGGCGAGCCTCACCGCCAGCAAGATGGCCCACCGCAAGATCCGCAGCCTTGATGCCCACTGCCGCAGCAGCATGATGGAAACGGATTTCCTCAACCACAACCTGCGCATCCACCGCCGCTCCCACGGCTCGGTGAGCGCCGACCACGGCGAGCTGGTGTACCGCAACGACGGCTTCATCGAGGAGGTGAGCACCACCTCGATCGAACCGCTCTACGCCGAACTGGAGCACTTCCTGCGTTGCGTGCGTGGCGAGGAGACACCGGCCGTGGATGGCCTGCAGGCCTCCCGCGCCCTGCTGCTGGCCGACCTGATTGAGCAGTGCGTGGAGCAGCCCAACATCTGCATGGCGCTGAGCGAACCGATCTAGGCCGGGGCAGCGGTGATGATGGACTGCTGAGCTGCAGACCATGGATCAGCCAGTCCGAGCGACGGGTGCGGCGGCTGCCGGGCCCTGGATCCTGGCCGCGGCCCTGCTGGCCTGGGCCTGCGGCAGCCTGCCGGCTGCCGCAGCAGCTCCGCAGCTGCCCCGCGACGGCTGGAAGGACTGCGCCTTCAACGGGGTGACGATCGGCTGCCTTGATCACCAGCTGCCGACAGGCCTGCGCCTGCTCTGGAAAGACGGCCTGCGGATGACCTACACCGAATCCCAGCCCCGGCGGGCTGGGGATCCGGTGCTGCTGCGCGATCAGCTTGGAGGCCTCTGGCAACGGGGTCCGGATCGTCATTCCGCTGCGATTTCCCTGTCGACCTCCGCTCCGGGGTGAAGTGGGCTACTGCCGCGACTGAGCCCGTTGCGCGCCACCGCGCCGTTCAGGCGATCAGCTGCTGCAACGCCAGCAGCTGCCAGCGGCGGCAGGCCGCGGGCGAGGCCCGGTAGAAGTCGTCCCATGCCTCGGCCTTGTGCAGGCCGTAATCGGCGGCGGCCACATCCGGATGACGTTGCTGCCAACCCACCCGCACGGCATGGCCCACCACCACGTCGAGGGCCAGGTCGTCGTCGAAGCGCACCCGGGGGTTGGCCGCCACGAAGGCAATCAGGGTGAGCAGGGTTTCGGTGCAGAGCTGCCGGTATTCGGCGGCGTCAATCTTGCTGAGCAGATGCTCGATCACGGCGGCGAAATTGCGCTCCCCTGGGGTCATCTCACTGAGCACGGCGGCGCTCACCAGCCGGTTGCGGCGCTCCAACTTGTCGCCGATCACCAGGCCCTGGCAGTGGTGCAGCAGGTCCCAGATGCCGGCATAGAAGTTGCGCGGCACCCGGCCCAGGGCCCCCAGGCGCATGCGCTGCTGCAGCCAGCAGCCCCCCGGCGGCAGCTCCGCCAGCGGATCGGGCACCTGCCACTGCACCCGGCCCCGCAGGTGCAGTTGCTCCTTGCGCTGCAGGGCGGCACGGGCATGGTCGGCATCGGCCAGCACGGCCCGCAGGCGGCGGCGGATCTGGTGGGGCGGCAGGCCGCAGAGCTGCTCGAAGGCCTCACTGGGGGGCAGGTCCGATTCGGCCGCCAACTCACCGGTGAGCAGCAGCAGCAGCTGGCCCAGCTGCAGGGTGAGACTGCCGCTGAGCAGGTCGGGCTCCAGCCGCGCCAGGCCGTCGAGGGCCAGCAGCAGCTCCTGCTGCAGCATCCGCTCGCGGCCGTCTTCGCCGCTGAAACGGCGGATCATCACCGCGATCGCCCTGCTGCCCTGAGGCTGGTGGATCAGCGACTCGGCCGTGTAGTTGCGGCCCACCACCACCTGCTTCTGGCGCACCAGCAGATCGGTGAGCGCATCCTCCAGCTGGGGATGCACCAGATCCAGGGCGCCGGCCACCCGCCGCACCACGTTCCACTCAGGGGCAGCCAGGGCCCGGCGGTACACCTCCTGCAGCAGCGCGCGCAGCGACAGGGCAGGTTCCCCATGGGGGCCGCGAAGCTGGGCGTTCAGGCCCAGGCGCCGCACCAGCTGCTCCAGCAGCTCCGCCTGCTCCTGCAGCACGCTGCTGGCCCACAGACGCTCCGCCAGCAGTGCCGGCGGTGTTTCCTCCAGCTCCCGCTCCTCCAGGGCGGAGAGCGGCTGCCCGCTGGTGCTGGGCGGCAGGGGCGTGAGCGGGCAGACGGGCGGCGGCGGCAGTTCTCCCAGGGGGGGCAGATCGACCCAGCCGGCCTGGTCCACCAGCGCAGCCAGGGGGGCCAGCTGCACCGCCACCCCCTCCAGCACGCCCCCCCGCAGCTGCTCACCGAGCTGCACGAAGGCATCGGGATCGCGGCGGAAGGGCTCCGCCGCCACCGGCACCAGCAGCAGCGGCAGGCCGGCACCCCGCCAGTGGCGCCGCAGCAGCCGCACCTCCGCCGCCACCGTGTCCACCAGCAGCTGGGGGTCGTCGGCCAGGTAGAACGTGGATTCCTCCAGCACCGCCGGCAGAAAGGCCAGCCGCTCGATCTCGCCGCCTGCGGCAGCACCTGGCTCACCCCCGCAGCGGTAGAGGCGGGCGGTGGCCATGGTTTCCATCCGCACCGGCGGGTGGCCACCCACCCCCAGCCGTGGATTGGCACCCACCCGGGCCATGCGCCGGGCCAGGTCGGCCGATCCGGCCACCCGCACCGGCCCCTCCGGCTCACCGGCCACGGCACTGACAGGCAGGCCGACAGCCGCGAGGGCTGCGGCCACCTCGGCATCACCAGGCACCAGGGCCACCAGCACCTCCTCCGCCCCCAGGGGGGCCAGCAGCCGCCGACCGCTGGGGTCGATGTCGGCGGGGGTGATCAGGCCATGGAGCAGCAGATCCGCCAGCCAGGTGAGGCTCTGGGTCCAGAGCAGGGGCACATTGTCGTTGGGCAGCCGCGGCTGGCTGCCGGGGTGGCGCCGCTCGGCGGCGATCGCCGCGGCGGGCACCAGGTAGAGCTCCGGCAGCAGCGGCTGGCCGTTCACCTCCACGCTCAGCCGCTCCAGCCGTTGCCGCCACAGGCGTGCCTCCTGCCAGCGCTCCTCGCAGCAGGCGGTGATCAGCTCGTAGGCCAGAAACAGGGGCCATTCGCACTCGATCCCCTCGAACTCGGCCAGTTCCTCGCGCTCGTAATGGAGCCGGGTCACGTCCTCCACCACGGTCTGGTGGCCATCACGCCGGAAGCGCTTGTAGCCGTGCAGGCCCCCGAGCTCGCGGCGGATCGTCTGGCGGGTGCGCTCGGCCAGGCGCGGGTCCTCCACCGCCCAGGCGGGGTAACCGATCACCGACAGGCAGGCGCTGTCAGCCTCCTTGCTGGCCGATTCCCGCGGCAGCAGGCTGCGCAGGGCCCGGCGCAGGCGCACGATCGCATCGTGGGGGATGGCCAGGCAGCAGCTGCCATCGCCATGGGGGCCGTAGAGGTCGAGGCCCTCCAGGGCCTCCAGCGCCGCCTTCACCATGCCGATGGAACTGGCATTGCGCTCGGGCAGGCCGTGGTTGCCCTTGTCGCCCCGCTCCCAGATGCCGTAGTCGGCCACCCGGTAGGCGCGGGCCACGTAGTACACCAGGTTCTGAACGAAATCCCGTTCGTCGCCGCTGCGCACCACCACCAGACCGGCACGGGTGAGCTGGGCCAGTTGCAGCAGAAACAGGCCGGTGGCATCGAGCTGCAGGTGGCCCCAGCCGTCGTCGGGCACCACGGGCGCACCGCTGGCGGTGTCGAACTTGGCGTGGATCGCGTCGAGCCGATCCAGGCTGCTCTTGAAGCGCTCCACCTTCGGCGCCTGGCGCATCATGGCGTTGAGCAGGCCGCGCATCAGCAGCAGCACCCGCTGTTCCAGCTCGAACGCCCGCCGGCAGGGACCCTCCAGCCGCCGCCAGGCCAGCGCCAGACCCCACACGCACTGGATGGAATACACGCAGTCACGCACCCAGGCATCGGCGTAATTGCCGTGCACGGTGTGGGCCGTGCTGGCGGGCAGCAGGCCGCTCACCGGATGCTGGCGGCTGAGCACCACCGCCTCGATCCGGCGATCGAGGTCGATCAGCAGGGCCCGGCGCTGCTCCTGATCCAGATCCGGGTGGCTGGCAACGCTGGCGGGGCTGCTGACCATGGGCGGTAGCGACGCAGACGTCGGGGGGCCATAGATTCTCCCCTGCGACCCACCCGTCCCATGGCAGCAACCGTCACCGTCCCGCGCCGCACCCAGGTGCTGGGACTGCCGGTGGATGTCGCCCCCGACCTGCTGGCCGAGGCGATCGCCCTGCACGGCCGCGGCGGTGGCCAGATCGTGACGATCAACGCCGAGATGACGATGGCCGGGCTGGAGGATCCGGCGCTGGGGGCGGCCATCAGCGCCGCCGAGCTGGTGATCCCCGATGGGGCCGGCGTGGTGTGGGCCCTCGCGCGCCAGGGAATCCGGGTGACCCGCTGCCCCGGCATCGAACTGGCCCGGGCCCTGCTGGCCCATGGCGCGGCCCAGGGCTGGGCCGTGGCCCTGGTCGGCGCCTCACCGGCGGTGATGGAGGAGCTGCGCCGGCGCCTGCCGCAGGAGCTGCCGGGCCTGCGGCTGGTGCTGGCCGAACACGGTTACCAGAGCGCCGAGGCCTGGCCCGCCCTCGAGCAGCGCCTGCGACAGCTGCGGCCCGACCTGGTGCTGGTCGCCCTGGGGGTGCCGCGGCAGGAGACCTGGATCCATGGCCAGCCCCGGCCCCTCGGCGGCCTCTGGATGGGGGTGGGCGGCAGTTTCGATGTGTGGTCGGGCGCCAAAAAAAGGGCCCCCGGCTGGATGGGGACCCTCAACGTGGAATGGCTGTATCGGCTGGTGCAGGAACCCACCCGCTGGCGGCGGATGCTGGCCCTGCCGGCCTTCGCCAGGGCCGTGATCCGACGCGGCTGACGGGCTCTGGGGCTGCCCCCCGGGCCGGGGCCGGCCCTCAGCGGAAGCCCACCGAGGCCTGCCACACAAAAGCCAGCAGCAGGAAGAACAGGGGGATGATCGGCAGGATGTCGACCAGGGGGCCGAAGGCCCGATAGGCCTCGGGGAGCTGGGCGAGCAGGGTCAGGGCCATTCCTGGAACAGCGGTGCGATGGCCGGAACCTACCACGTGTGGGCCGCCGGGGAGCCCGGCTCCCAGGGAGCGAAATCCTCCGCAAAACAACCATCGGCGATCGCCCGCTCCATCGCCGTGGTGAAGCGCAGCAGCGTGGTGAGGTTGTGCAGGCTCAGCAGGGTGCGGGCGAGCATCTCCCCGGCCCGGATCAGGTGGTGCAGATAGGCACGGCTGTGCTGGCGGCAGGCCAGGCAGGCACAGGTGGGATCCAGGGGCTGGTGGTCGTGGCGGAAGCGGGCGTTGCGCAGGTTCCAGCGCTCACCAGCCACCAGCGCCGTGCCATGGCGGCCCAGCCGGGTGGGCAGCACGCAGTCGAACAGGTCGATCCCCTGGGCCACGGCGATCGCCATCTCCGGCAGGCTGCCCACCCCCATCAGGTACCGGGGCCGGTCTGCCGGCAGCAGCGGGCCGAGCTGACGCACGATCCGGTGCATCTCCGCCACCGGCTCGCCCACGCTCACCCCACCGATGGCGATGCCGGGCAGGCCCATCGCCGCCACCATCCGGGCCGACTCCTGCCGCAGCCGGGGCCAGCAGCCCCCCTGCACGATGCCGAACAGGGCCTGGTCGGATCGGTCATGGCGGGCCACGCAGCGCTCCAGCCAGGCGTGGGTGCGACCGCAGGCCTCGGCCACCTCCGCCTCCGTGGCCGGGTAGGGGGGGCACTGATCGAAGGCCATCACCACATCGGCCCCGAGGGCCATCTGGATCTCCATCGACCGCTCGGGCGTCAGGGTGATCCGGCGGCCGTCGCGGGGGGATCGGAAGGTGACGCCGTTGTCGTCGATCCGATTCAGCGCCCCCAGGCTGAACACCTGGTAACCGCCCGAATCGGTCAGCAGCGGGCCGTTCCAGGCCATGAAGCGGTGCAGCCCGCCGGCCTCGGCCACCAGATCCTCACCGGGCTGGAGGTGCAGGTGGTAGGTGTTGGCCAACACCATGCGGGCGCCGGTCTCGGCCAGCTGGGGGGTGCTGATGCCTTTCACCGTGGCGGCGGTGCCCACCGGCATGAACCGCGGCGTGGCCACCACGCCGTGGGGGGTGTGAAAGCGGCCGCAGCGGGCCCGGGTGCGAGGGCAGGCAGCGGTGATCTCGAAGCTGAAGGCGGAAGGAGATGCGAGGGTGATGGCGCCAGCGGGCCGCTGCGGCGACGCTAGGCGGCGCCATCCGTACCCCTGCCCATGCCAGCGCCGCACCCTGCCTGCCGCCTGCCCCCCTGGCTGCGGGACCTGGCCGGCGCCTGGATCTTCTATTCGGTGCTGCCGGCCTGGCCCGGCATTGCACCCCGCTTCGAGCGGATCGCCCGCTTCGCGCCCTGGATCGGCGCCGTGCTCGGCGGCCTGCAGGCCCTGGCCTGGGTGGCCCTGGAGGGGCGGGCGCCACGGCTCAGCCAGGTGGCCCTGGTGCTGGCCCTGGGGCTGCTGCTGAGCGGCGGTCTGCATGCCGACGGCGCCATGGACACCGCCGACGGCCTGGCCGCCGGCGAGCGCCGCCTGGAGGCCATGGACGACAGCCGGGTGGGGGCCAGTGGCGTGCAGGCCCTGGCGGTGCTGCTGCTGCTGCGCAGCGCCGCCCTGGCGGCCCTGGCATCGGCGGCGCCGGCCGCCCTGGTGTGGAACGCCATCTGGGGGCGGATGGCGCCGCTGCTGGCGATGGATCGGTTCGCCTACCTGCGCCCGGGCGAGGGCAGCGCCGGCTTCCATCGCCGCCACTGGCAGGGTCTCGGCCGGGAGCTGCGGCCCACCGGGCTGCTGGTGGGCGTGTTGCTGCTGGCCTCACTGCGGCTGGGCTGGCCCCTGGCGGGCCTGGCGGGCCTGGGACCCGCCCTGCTGGTGCCCCGGTGGCTGGGCCGGCGGCTGGGGGGGCACAGCGGTGACAGCTACGGCGCCTGCGTGGAGTGGGGAGAGGCCCTGGGGTTGCTCTGCAGCGCTGCCCTGGTGGGGCTCAGCCGTCAGCTGGCGGGCTGAGCGGCAGCGACAGGCAGAAGGCATTGCCCTGCTCCGGCAGATCAGGCGCCAGCGCGGCCGGGGGCACCACCAGGTCCAGCTCCCCACCGAGGCTGCGGGCCAGGTCCCGGCCCAGGGCCAGGCCGAGGCCGGTGCCCGGCAGTTGGCGCCCCTGGCGACCCCGCACGCCCCGCTCGAAGATCCGCTGCCGCTCCTCCTCCGGGATGGCCTCCCCCCCGTCCCAGACGGTGATCCGGAGCCGGTCGCCCTGAAGACACCAGCACAGGCCGAGCGGCGACCCCGCCGTGCTGTAGCGAAAGCCGTTCTCCAGCAGGTTGGCCAGGATCTCGGCCACGGCGCCGCTGTCGCCCTGCCAGTCCGGCAGGCTGGCGGGTCCGTGCCAGCGGCGCTGCTGGAGGCTGGCGGTGGCGGCGGCGCGGCGCAGCAGCGGCGCCAGCGGCTCGGCCAGGGGCTGGCCCCGCGGTCCACTGAGCAGGGGGGGCAGCAGCAGCGGCTGGGGTCCGCCGCCGGGGGCCAGCTGGGGGGTGGGCTGGGCCAGGGCGCTGAGGGCGTCCACGTAGCGGTTGAGCTGGCGTTCCTCCGCCAGCACGCCTTCCACCAGCGGGCGGTTGTCCTGATCGTGCTCCAGGCGCCGGCGCAGGAGCTGGCCGAAGGTGCGCAGGGCGGTGAGGGGATTGCGAAGCTGGTGCACCAGCAGCCGCAGCTGTTCGTCGCGCTGCTGCAGCTGGCGGTCAAGGGCCTGGAGTTCCAGGTCGAGGCGCAGGGCCTCGGTGAGGGTGAGGGCGGTGGCCTGGAGGCGCCGGCGAAGGGGATCGGGCCAGGGGGCGGTGGCCACCTCCACCTGCAGGGCCCCCAGCAGCACCCGCTCGTGCCGGAGGGGCAACCAACGCCGCCCATCGGCCGGCATGCGCAGATCACTGGAGCTGTCGAGGGCAGGCAGGGCACGGCCATCGAGCGGCCAGCGGCCCACGGGCAGCAGACTGGGCTGGCCCTCACGGCCCTGGTGGGCCACGTAGACCACCAGCGACCGCACATCCGGGCAGTCGGCGAACTGGCTGAGCTGGCATCCCAGGAGGGCCAGAAAGCGGGGGGAGACGGGCATCAGCGGCAGCCAGGACGCAGCCTGGCAGCAAGTTTCAGCGGTTCCGTCTCGAAACCGGAAAAAAGGGTTAAGCTCCTGGTATCGACCACTACTCCGCAGGTCGCCCGCGAACGGCGGATCACAGTCGGTACGGCCAACTTGCCTTTCAGTTGCAACGAGGCTACAGCAGTAGGAGATGCGTCCATCTGCTGTCTCTCTCCTTCGGGAGGGAGCTACCGACGGGTTCTTCCGGCGGTTCGACCACAGATGCGTGGGCGTCCTCCGACCATGGCTCCGGCGATGGTCGGTGGGCAAGGCACGTGCCTGCCCGGTTCGAACCCCCCTGCACACCCTCTCTCCCCGCACATCTCCGGGGCTGATGTTTCATGTCCAAGAAGCGCAAGCGGATCAGCCGCCGCCGTCTCGCAGGTCAGCGCGTACTGGCCCACGTGGCAACCTTCAACCTGGAAACCGGATCCCACAAACCGGTCACCGCCGCCCGTCGCTACATCGCCGAATCCGGCCTGATGCCGCCGGCCATTCTCAACGTCCGCCGCAACGAACACACCACCGATCGCTTCTTTTGGGGAGAGAAAGGCCTGTTCAGCGCCCAGTACGCCGAGGAGAACCATTTCCTGTTCCCCTCCCTGCGCGAGATCGTTGACCGCATCGGTGAAGAGGTGCTGTTTGAAGGGATCGAGGCCCTCGCTGCCGACGACTGGGAAGAAATGGAGGAGTACGAATACGCCTTCGTCTGATCCGGTGTTGCGCCGGGCCTGACGGCCGGCGCACCATTCACGTCAACGCAGAAGTTCACGCCGGCGACTGACCCCAGCCGCCGGCCAGAAAGTCGCGCATCAGCGGAAACAGGTCCGGGTCGATTCCGTGGCCGCCACCGAAGCTGCGGCGGATCACGGGCACTCCCGCCGTTTCCAGGGCCCGCTGCAGGTGGTCGCAGTGCTGCACGGGCACCACCGGATCCTGGAGCCCATGGGTGAGCAGCACCGGCGGTGCGTCGCTGCGGGGCTGCCAGTCGCGGTGGGGATAGCCGCTGCAGCCGATCACCGCCGCCAGGTGCAGCGGTTCCTGGCCGCCGCCGGTCGCCACATCCAGGGCCATGGCAGCCCCCTGGGAGAAGCCGAGCAGGGCCGTGCGCTCCAGCGGCACCGTTTCCGCCAGGGCCAGCAGGCGATCCCTCAGGGCGTTGCGCGCAGCCGGCACCCGCTCCCAGGCCGGCTCCGGCAGCAGGTCTCGCCAGAGCAGCGGATACCACTGCCGACCCACGCCTGCCGGATGGGGCTCCGGCGCCCGCAGCGACACCACACTCACCTCCGGCGGCACCAGCACCTCCGCCAGATCGATCAGGTCGTCGGCATCCGCCCCCCAGCCGTGCAGCAGCACCAGCCGACTGGGGGCCTGCGCGGGGCCGCGCAGCAGGCGATCATCGGTGTCGGTCACAGACATGGGGGTCATCGGCTCAGGGCGCCGCTGCGCCGGGAGGGGTTCTGCGTAGGTTGGCTCCTTGCCGACCTCCTCCGCAGCCATGGCCCCAACGGCCCTCCTGAGCGTGTCCGACAAACAGGGCCTGGTGCCCCTCGCCGAAGGGCTCGTGCAGCGGGGATACGCCATTCTCTCCAGCGGCGGCACCGCCGCGGCCCTGCAGGCCGCCGGTGTGCCGGTGACCCGCGTGTCGGAGCACACGGGGGCGCCCGAAATCCTGGGAGGCCGTGTCAAGACCCTCCATCCCCGCGTGCACGGGGGCATCCTGGCCCGCCGCAGCGACCCCGCCCACCAGGCCGATCTGGCGGCCCAGGGGATCGATCCGATCGATGTGGTGGTGGTGAACCTTTACCCGTTCCGGGAAACGGTGGCCGATCCCGGCGTCAGCTGGGAGACCGCCATCGAAACCATCGACATCGGCGGCCCCGCCATGGTGCGCGCCGCCGCCAAGAACCACGCCGATGTGGCCGTGCTCACCAGCCCGAGCCAATACGGCACCTTCCTGGAGGCCCTGGCCGCCGGGGCCGTGGATCAGGCGCTGCGGCGACGACTGGCGCTGGCGGCCTTTGAACACACCGCCGCCTACGACGGGGCCATTGCCGCCTGGCTGGCATCGCGGCTGACGACCGCCGACCCAGCCGCCGACCCAGCCGCCGAACCGGCAGCCGAACCAGCCCCCGAACCAGCCAACGACACGCGATCCCCCCTCAGCTTCAGCCTGCCCGTGCGCCAGGCACTGCGCTACGGCGAGAACCCCCACCAGGCGGCCGTCTGGTTCGGCGGCAACGAGACAGGCCTCGGCGGCGGGCGCCAGCTGCAGGGCAAGGAGCTCAGCTACAACAACCTGCTGGATCTCGACGCCGCCCTGGCCACGGTGCGCGAGTTCGGTTACGGCGAGACCCAGGAGCAGCCGGCGGCGGTGGTGGTCAAACACACCAACCCCTGCGGCGTGGCGGTGGCAGCCACGGGATCGGAGGCCCTCGCCCGCGCCATCGATGCCGACCGCCTGTCGGCCTTCGGCGGCATTGTGGCCGTGAACAGCCCCGTGGATCTGGAGACGGCCGGGCAGCTCACCAGCCTCTTCCTCGAATGTGTGGTGGCACCGGCCTTCAGCGACGAAGCCCGGGACCACCTGGCGGCCAAGGCCAACCTGCGCCTGCTGGAGCTGCCCGCCGCCGCGATCGACCGCGCCGACCGCCGCCAGTTGCGCAGCGTGCTGGGCGGCGTGCTGGCCCAGGATCTCGATGATGGCGCCATCGATGAGGACAGCTGGCAGGTGGTGAGCCGGCGCCAGCCCGCAGCCCGCGAATTCGCGGATCTGCGCTTTGCCTGGCGGCTGGTGCGGCATGTGCGCTCCAACGCGATCGTGGTGGCCGCCACGGGCATGAGCCTCGGCATCGGCGCCGGTCAGATGAACCGCGTGGGGTCGGCCCGCCTGGCCCTGGAGGCCGCCGGCGAACGGGCCGCGGGCGCCGTGCTGGCCAGCGATGGCTTCTTCCCCTTCGACGACACGGTGCGCCTGGCCGCCAGCCATGGCATCACCGCCGTGATCCAGCCCGGCGGCAGCGTGCGCGACAGCGATTCGATCCAGGCCTGCGATGAGCTGGGGCTGGCCATGGTGTGCACCGGCCGCCGACACTTCCTCCACTGAACCGGCGGGGGGACCGCGCCAGTTGTAGGTTCGGCCGATCGCCCCACCCACACCGATGATCGACGCCCTGATCGACGCGATCCCCAGCTCCCTGGCCTTCAACCTCAGTTTTCTGCACCCCCTGCTGATGTGGGTGCTGCTGGGGCTGACGATCTACGCGATGGTGCTCGGCATCAAGGCCAAGAAGACCCGCACCGGCACCCCGGAACAGCGCAAGGAGCTGGTCAAAGGGCAGTTCGGCCGCCGCCACTTCCAGATCGGCAGCCTGCTGCTGGCCCTGATGGTGCTGGGCACCGTGGGCGGCATGGTCGTCACCTACATCAACAACGGCAAGCTGTTCGTGGGCCCGCACCTGCTGGTGGGCCTGGCCATGACCAGCCTGATCGCCGTAGCCGCCGCCCTCTCGCCGCTGATGCAGGCCGGCAACATCGTTGCCCGCAAGGTGCATGTGGGACTGAACATGACGCTGGTCAGCCTGTTCCTCTGGCAGGCCGTGAGCGGCATGCAGATCGTGCAGAAGCTGCTGACGCCGGCCGCCTGACACCGCCTGCCTGACACCCCCTGCCTGACACCGCCTGTCCGCCCCGGCGGCCGGATCCCGTCAGAACTGGGCCCGGCGCCGGGGCGGACAGGGGATCCCATGGCTGGCGTGGAAGTCCTCCTGCACCTTCCAGGTGAGGCGCCGTGAGATCTGGCGCACGATCTGACGCAGCAGGTGGTCGCCGCTGCTCTGCACCAGGCCGTCCGGCAGCAGGGTGATCATCGACGGCAGACGGATCCAGACGGCCAGATCCAGGCTCCAGCGCACCAGGGTGTGGGCCATCAGGGCATCCACATCCTCGTGGGACACCTCGGGCCCCGCCTCCAGCCCGGCCTCGTCCAGACGCAGCGAAGCGTTGAACTCCACGTCGTAGAGATCGGCCAGGGCCGGGTCGGCACCCGGCACGGGCACCGTGAGAATCCTGTACACCCCCTGCTCCTGGGGCAGCAGCTCCAGGCCGATGGTGGGTTCCACCTCGAAACCGAAGTTGCCGAAACGGCCCAGGGTGAGGGCATAGGCATGGTGGCCGATCGCCGCCACGGCCATCGGCGCAGCACAGCGACGGAACCAGCCCTCATGGCGATCCAGGTAGGCGGCCACCACCGCCGAGGGGGCACGCATCTCCATCAGATCCGCAAAGCCGCTGGCATAACGACGGACCCGGCCATCACCGCGATCACACAGCCGCTGGACAGGGGGGTCGGCCACGGGCAGAACGGCGGTCGAGGGGGGGGCGAGCTCGGAAGTCAACGCTGGAGAGTGCCTCAATCGGGTGGTGTCCTCGCTCGTGACGGCGTCGGTGATGGGGGTGGCTGAATCTAGGCCGGGACCACCGCGGCCATGGAATCAATCGCTGCTGAGGCTGATCAGCCGGCGGATCACATCCTCCACCACCCGGTCGGGGGTGGAGGCCCCGGAGGTGATGCCAACCCGGATCGGCCCTGCCGGCAGAAAGGGCGCCTCGGTCTGCAGCTCACCGTCGAGGGGCTTGTGCACGATGCTGTTGCCGGTCGTGATCCGCTCCGGCGTGTCGATGTGGAACGAGCGGATGCCGCGGCTGACGGCGATCTCCTGCAGGTGGGTGGTGTTGGAGGAGTTGTAGCCGCCGATCACGACCATCAGGTCGAGCGGTTCATCCACCAGGGCGAACATCGCATCCTGTCGCTCCTGGGTGGCATCGCAGATCGTGTTGAAGGCCAGGAAGTGATCGTTCAGGGCCACCGGACCGAAGCGCTCCAGCATGGTGCGCTCAAAGAGCTTGCCGATCTCCTCGGTTTCACTCTTGAGCATGGTGGTCTGGTTGGCCACCCCCACCCGCACCAGGTCGCGGTCAGGATCAAAACCGGGGGAGCAGGCCCGCTGGAAGCGCTCCATGAAGACACGGCGGCGCTCGGGATCAGCGGCGCCGCCGACGGCGCCGGCCAGGATGTAGTCCGACACCATCTGGGCCTCAGCCAGATCCAGCACCACCAGGTAGGTGCCGGCAAAGCTGCTGGTTGCCAGGGTTTCCTCGTGCTTCACCTTGCCGTGAATGATGGAGGTGAAGGCCTGCTTCTTGTGCTTTTCGACGGTGTTCCAGACCTTCGAGACCCACGGACAGGTGGTGTCCACAATGTGGCAACCGCGTTCATTGAGCAGCTGCATCTCCTGCACGGTGGCGCCGAAGGCCGGCAGGATCACCACGTCGCCATTGGCCACCTCGGAGAAATCCTTGACGCCGCCTTCAACAGGAATGAAACACACATCCATCTGCCGCAGGTGGTCGTTCACCGAGGGGTTATGGATGATCTCGTTGGTGATCCAGATGCGCTCGCTGGGGTAGTGGCGCCGGGTTTCGTAGGCCATGGCCACCGCCCGCTCCACGCCCCAGCAGAAGCCGAAGGCCTCAGCCAGCCGCACCGTCAGCCGGCCTTCGCGCAGTTCGTAGCCGTTCTCCCGGAGACTGGCCACCAGATCGCTCTGGTAGGCCGTCTGCAGGCTGCCGGCCACCTCGTCCCCCAGGCCGAAACCACGGCGGTTGTAGCGCTCCGACTGGTGCAGCGAGCGCTTGAAGGCACGGGTGTCCACGGTGCAGGCGCAGCAGAACGCCGACTCTATGGGCAATGGTGGCTGGGCTGCCGTTCCAGCACCTCCGCCAGACCCAGCCAGCGCACCTCCTCGGCGCTGAAGCCATACACACAGGGCAGCACCTCCACACCGGCGGCCAGGGCCCGGCGGAACAGTTCTCCGTAGCGCGCATCGGCGGCATCACCCGGGGCGAAGCGCCGCACATCACCCCGGCTCAGGCAGGGCACCAGCACGGCCCGGCAGGCGGGCAGCAGGGCCTCCAGCTCCTCCAGGTGCTTCTGCCCCCGCTCGGTCACGGTGTCGGGGAACAGGGCCAGATCACCGTCGGTCCAGGTGGTGTTCTTCACCTCCAGGTAGATGGGCCGGGGGTCGGCCGGGGGGGTACCGGCGGCGGCGCCCCCTGGGGTGAGCAGCAGATCGATGCGGCTGCGGCGGCCCGTGCCGTAGGGCACCTCAGCCCGGATCGACGCCACCGGCCCCAGCCAGGGCTCCAGGCAGCCCGCCTCGATCGTGGCCCGCACCAACCGGTTGGGCAGGGCCGTGTTGATCCCCACCCACACCGGGGCACCGTCCTGCCCCGGCACCTCGGCCTGCTCCCAGGTCCAGGCCAGTTTGCGGCTGGGGGAGGGATCGTGGCGCAGCCGCACGCGCCCCCCCGGCAGCAGCACCCCTGTCATGGGGCCCGTGTTGGGGCAGTGGGCGGTCACCTCCTCGCCGCTGTCGAGGCGCACATCGGCCAGAAAACGCTTGTAACGCCTGAGCAGAACCCCCTGCTGCAACGGGCCGATGGGCAGCACCCACTCCCCGGCGGCAGGGCTGGCGGCGGCGGGGCTGACCATGGGCGCGGGGCGGGGGCGGGGGCGGCGGCCATACTGCCGGGCGATCTGCATGGGCCGTGGGCCCGCCCGGATGGCGAAATCCCTGCGTCGCATCGCCCTGATCGTGGCGGTGGCCACGGCCCTCAGCAAGGTGGCCGGCCTGGTGCGCCAGCAGGTGATCGCCGCCGCCTTCGGCGTCGGCGCCGCCTACGACGCCTACAACTACGCCTACGTGCTGCCGGGCTTCCTGCTCATCCTGCTGGGTGGCATCAACGGGCCCTTCCACAGCGCCATGGTGAGTGTGCTGGCGCGGCGTCCACGCCAGGAAGGCGCCCACGTGCTGGCGGCGATCAACACGATCGTGGGGGCTGGCCTGATCGGGGTCACCCTGCTGCTGGTGCTGTTCGCCGATCCGCTGATCGATCTGGTGGGCCCGGCGCTCGATGCCGAACGCCACCGCATCGCCGTGCTGCAGCTGCGCTGGATGGCGCCGATGGCCCTGCTCTCCGGCCTGATCGGCCTCGGCTTCGGCGCCCTCAACGCCGCCGACGTGTTCTGGCTGCCCTCGGTGAGCCCATTGCTCTCCAGCGTGGCGGTGATCGGCGGCATCGGCCTGCTGTGGTGGCAGCTGGGCAGCGCCATCACCCTGCCCGCCACGGCCGTGATCGGCGGCATCGTGCTGGCGGCCAGCACCACGGTGGGGGCGGTGCTGCAGTGGCTGATCCAGCTGCCGGCCCTCTCCAGGGAGGGCCTCAACAAGCTGCAGCTGGTGTGGGACTGGCGCGATCCCGGCGTGCGGGAGGTGCTGAAGGTGATGGGTCCGGCCACCCTCTCCTCGGGCATGCTCCAGATCAATGTCTTCGTGTCGCTGTTCTTCGCCTCCGGCATGCCGGCGGCGGCGGCGGGCCTGGGCTACGCCAACCTGCTGGTGCAGACCCCCCTCGGCCTGCTGTCCAATGCCCTGCTGGTGCCGCTGCTGCCGGTCTACGCGCGCCTGACGGCACCGGCGGACCGACCCGAACTGATCAGCCGCATCCGCCAGGGCCTGATGCTCTCCAACGCCAGCATGCTGCCGCTGGGGGCGCTGATGGTGGCGCTGGCGGTGCCGATCGTGGCCCTGATCTATGAACGCGGGGCGTTCGACCGCAGCGCCGCCGACCTGGTGGGCCAGCTGCTGATGGCCTATGGCATCGGCATGCCCGCCTACCTGGCCCGCGATGTGCTGGTGCGGGTGTTCTACGCCCTGGGAGACGCCAACACCCCCTTCCGCTGGTCGCTGGCCGGCATCGGCCTGAATGCGGTGTTCTGCTGGGCGTTCACCGGCGGGCCCACACCCGCCTGGGGCAACCAGCTGCCCATGCTCAATGCCGGTGCCGCCGGCCTGGTGCTGGCCACGGTGGCGGTGAACCTGATCACCTGCGCGGGCCTGCTGCTGGCCCTGCAGGGTCGGTTGGGGGGCCTGCCGCTGCGGCTCTGGGCCACCGACAGCGGCAGGCTGCTGCTGGCCGCAGTGGCCGGTGGCGCCGCCTGCTGGGGCCTCTCGGTCGGTGTCGACTGGCCCGCCGGCCTGGCCGGACTGCTGCTGCAGAACGCCATCTGTGCCAGTGTTGCCTTGGGTGTCTACGGGCTGCTGGCCAGCGCCGCCAAGGTTCCCGAAGCCCTGCAGATGCTGCAGTCGATCCAACGGATGATCCGCCGCCGCCCCGCCTGATGGCTGCCCTCAGCCTGCGCCTGCGCATCTCCCTGGCCCTGCTGGTCATGGTGCCGGTGTCGCTGGCGGCCGAGCTGCAGCACTGGGGTGATCTGGCCGTGTTCGCCACCGCCGCCGCCGCGATCATTCCCCTGGCGATCTGGCTGAGCACCGCCACCGAGGAGGTGGCCCTGGCGCTGGGGCCATCGCTGGGGGGCCTGCTCAGCGCCCTGTTCAGCAATGCCACCGAACTGATCATCGCCCTCACCGCCCTGCGGGCCGGCCTGGTGGAGATCGTGAAGGCGAGCATCACCGGCACGGTCATGGCCAACCTGCTGCTGGTGCTGGGGCTGGCCATGGCCTGCGGCGGCATCGGCCGCCGGGAGCAGACCTTTCAGCCGGTGCTGGCCCGGGTGAACGGCAGCGCGATGACCCTGGCGCTGCTGGCGATCCTGCTGCCCAGCCTCTCGGCCCTCGGCAGCCAGCCGGGCCAGATGGGCCAGATGGGCGGTGATGGCGGCGGCGGTGTCTTGCCGCTCGGCTTCTCCCAGTTCGTGGCGGGCGTGCTGCTGGCGGCCTACGCCCTCACGCTGGTGTTTTCGCTGCACACCCACCGCGACCTCTATGCGGTGGCGGAGGAGGACCATGGCGACGGGGCCCCGGGCCAGAAGCCGGCCCTGCTGCCCTGGCTGGCCGTGCTGCTGGCCGCCACCATCGGCCTGGCGGTGGAATCCGAGCTGTTCGTGGGCGTGGTGGAAACCGTGACCAGCGGCTTCGGCCTCACGCCCCTGTTCACCGGTGTGGTGTTGCTGCCCCTGCTCGGCGGCGTGTCGGAATACATCACGGCCGTGACCATGGCGCGCAAGAACAAGATGGATCTGGCGGTCTCGATCGCCCTGGGCTCCACCCTGCTGGCGGCGATGCTGGTGGTACCGGTCCTGGTGCTGGTGGGCCCCCTGCTGGGCCACCCGATCGACCTTGATTTCCAGATCGTGGAGGTGGTGGCCGTGATCAGCGCCGTGGCGGTCAGCAACCTGGTGAGCCTCGACGGGCGCTCCGACTGGCTCGAGGGCGTGCTGTTGCTGGCTGCTTACCTCATCCTGGCGGCAGGGTTCTACTACCAGGCGGGCTGAAGGCCATGAACCAGCCAAGCGACGAGCGCCAGGCGATGCCGTTCCGGGGCCAGCCCACCTGGCGCCGATTGATCGACCGGCCGGCACTGCAGCTGCTGGCCCTGCTGCTGGCCAGTGTGGTGAGCCTCAGCCAGGGGCAGCCGCAGCTGGCGGTACCACTGGCCCTGGTCACCATCGCCGTGGCGCTGCTGCGCATGGCCCCGGACTTCTGGCAGCGGCTCACCAGCCAGCTGGATGAGCAGCTCACCACCCGCACCATGGCCCTGCTGGCCCTGGCCGGTGGCCTGCTGGTGTTCACCGCTGCCCTGGGGCTCTGGGAGCCGCTGCTCAGCGTGTACCGCAGCGGCAACTGGGAAGCGATCGGCGCCCTGGGGGAAGGGGTGATCGGGGCCTTCGGCCAGATCCTGGTGGCCTTCGTGGCCCTGCTGATCGCCTGGCGCCAGTTTCAGCTGGATCAGCGCCTGAGCACCCAGCAGAACCGGATCACCGAAGCCCAGACGATCGACAGCTTCATCCACGGCATTTCAGAGCTGATCAGCGACCGGGAGGGCATGCTCGATGACTGGCCCCTGGAACGGATGCTGGCCGAAGGGCGGCTGGCGGCGGTGCTGGGCAGTGTGGACGCCCCCGGCAAGGCCCGCATCCTGCGGTTTCTGGCCCATGCGCGCCTGCTCACCCCCCTGCGCCGCGACGCCCGGGTGGGCCGGGCGATTCTCGATGGCCAGGGCTTCTATGTGGAGGACCGGCTGGAGGGGATCCCGGTGATCCAGCTGCACCAGTGCCTGCGGGGCGTGAATCTGGCCGACACCGACCTGCGGGGCGTGGATTTCAACGGCGCCGACCTGCGGGGCACCAACCTGGCCGGCGCCGATCTGACCGGCGCCAACCTGGTGGGCACCAATCTGGCCGGTGCCGACCTGTCGGGCGCGCTGCTGCAGGGCACCCGCTTCTTTCTCGGACCGGTGGACAGTGCCAGCCCCAGCCGCACCGGCACCCGGCCCGATCCGGTGGGCGGCGGGTTCAGCGGCGCGATCGTGGAAAATGCCGACTTCAGCGGCGCCCGCCATCTCGGCGGCGAACTGCGCCTCTACCTGGCCGCCTGGAGCGGCAAGCGTTCACGCCAGACGATTCCGGGCGGCTGCCGCGGCCTGCCCGACCGGCTGGGTCGCTGAGGCCACCAGCTCAGCCAGCATCCGCCGGGTGCGGGCCCTGTAGGTGTGGCGCCGCGCCAGGGCCTGGCGGCCGGCGCGGCGGGCCGGATCCCGGTCGGCCAGGGCGGCGGGCACCGCCGCCAGAAAGGCCGCAGCATCGCCGCAGAGCCACGCCTGGTCGGCGTAGGGCCGCAATGCCGGCAGGTCGATCGCCACCACCGGCAGACCGGCCGCCAGATATTCGAAGAACTTCATCGGAAACATGGCCTCCGTGTAGGCATTGCGCCGCGACGGCAGAATCGCGACGTCGAAGGCCGCCAGCCAGGCCGGCAGGTCGTGGTAAGGCCGGGGACCGAGCAGGTGCAGATTGGCCTGGCCCGCCAGGGCAGCCCCGTCGGTGGCCGGATCACCTTCGCCCACCGCGCCGATGCACACGATCGCGGCCTGGGGCATGGCCCGGGCCAGGGCCAGCAGCAGGGGGAGGTCGAGCTTGTAGGCGCTGATCGCCCCCACGAAACCGATCACGGGCCGCCCCAGGGGGGCCAGCTCGGCCGCCACCGCCCGGCAACGGACCGGGTCGGGATGGGCGAAGTGGTCGGCATCCACCACATTCGGCAGCACCAGCAACCGCCGGGCCGCCGGCGCCAGCCGGCGCTCAAGGGCCGGTGTGGTCACCACCGCCAGATGCACGCGGCGGGCGGTGTCGGGCTCGGCGGCATCGATGCAGGCCGTGGGCATGCCCGGCTGGGCGCTGATGTCATCCACGCAGTGGTACAGGCTCAGGCCATAGACCTCCGGATCGATGAGTCGGGCCGTGAGGGGGCTGTAGGTCCAGAGCAGCTGGCGGCGAAAGCCCAGCCGCAGCCGCGCCAGGGCCAGCAGCAGCCGCAGCGACAGCCGGTTGAGCCACAGCGCCGGCCCGGCAGCGACCCCGGGCAGCACCAGCGGCGAGCACACCCACAGCCGCGGCTCCACCGCCCGCAGCGGCCGCAGACCCCGGGCCAGCCGCCGCAGGATCCGGCCCCGGTCACCGGCGCCCGGCAGCACCGGCCGCAGGCCGAGAGAATCGATGTAGAGAACCCGGTGGCCCTGGCGGGCCAGTTCGCGGGCCACGTGCTGCTTGTTGGTCCAGAAGGGGTGGTCCCAGTCGGCCGTCGACAGCAGGGTGATGTCCATGGCTCCTAGCCCGACAGCGGCGCCGAGCCGGCGACCGCCTGGGGCAGGGTGGCCAGCACGGAGGCGCCGAAGGGGTGGGAGGGATCGATCAGCTGGTCGTAGCTGCCGCTGGCCACGATGCGGCCTTCGGCCAGTTCGTAGATGAAATCGCAGCGGGACAGGGTATGCAGACGGTGGGCAATCACCAGGGTGGTGCAGCGGCGGGCCACCAGCTCCAGGGCATCGATCACATCGCCTTCGGTGCGGGCATCGAGTGAGCTGGTGGCCTCATCGAGCACCAGGAAGCGGGCATGGCGGTAGAAGGCCCGGGCCAGGGCCAGCCGCTGCCGCTGGCCGCCCGACAGGTTCACACCGTTCTCACCCACCGGGGTGTAGAGCCCGTAGGGCATGTCGGCCACCACCGTGGCCAGCTGGGCGGCGCTGAGGGCGTCCCACACCGTGTCGATGTCCACGGCATCGTCTTCGACGCCGAAGGCCACATTGGCCTGAATGCTGCCGTCGAGCAGGTGGATCTGCTGGGGCACCTCGGCACAGCAGGCCTGCCAGGAGGGGATATCGGCCGCCTCCACCGCAATGCCATCGAGACTGATCACCCCGCTCTGGGGCTGGAGATGGCCCAGCAGCAGGGCGGAGAGGGTGGTCTTGCCACTGCCGGTGGGGCCCAGCAGCGCCACCCGGGATCCGACCGGAATGGTGAGATCGATGCCGTTGAGCGCGGGCCGGTCGGCACCGGGATAGGTGTAGCTGACCCCGCTGAGGCTGATCTCCCGCAGGGGGAAGATGCCGGCCGGGGTGAGCAGCCGCGGGGCCAGCCCGCCCCGGGTCGGTGGCGGCAGCTCCAGGTAGGCCAGGGCAGCATCGATCTCCGGCAAGGCACCCCTCAGCCGGGTGATGGCCCGGAACAGATCCTGCAGGGGCGGTGTGAGCTTCACGGCCGCCACGGCGAAGGCCGCCAGAAACGGCATCAGCCCCAGGGCCAGCTCCACCCGCTGGCGGCCCAGCAGCATCGGCAGCAGGGCGAAGGAGAAGATCAGCGTGATGCCCACCGGTTCGATCAGAAAGCGGGGCAGGTCAGGCAGCAGACGCGACAGCCACTCGAAGGTCTTGGCCGACTGGCCGGCCTCCACGAAGCGGCGCTCGAAATGGGGACCGGCATGGGTGAGGTGAATGTCCTTGATCGAACCGATCGTCTGCTGCAGCAGCGAGGCGGCCCGGGCATCGAGCAGCAGTTTCTGGCGGGAAGCACGCCGCAGATAGGGAATCACCAGGGCCGACACACCGGCGTAGGCGGCCCCCAGCAACAGCAGCAACAGCAGCGACCGCAGTCCCAGGGTGAGCCCCAGGGCGGCGGCGAGACAGGCGATGGCAATGCTGCTGGTGAGGATCATCAGCAGCGGCGCCACAATCAGATCCGAGACCCGCTGGATGTTGATCATCAGCTGGGCGGAGAGCTCGGTGCTGCGCCGTGATTGGTGGAAGGCGAAGGGCTGGCCGATCACCCGCGCCAGGATCCGGTCGGAGATGTCGCGCCACACCTGGGCCGTGAGCCGCTCCTGACTCACCTTGAGCACCAGCCGGGCGGCGGAACTGAGCCAGCTGAGCCCGATGAAGATCAGCACCAGCCAGATGGCCTGTTCGCTGTGGCTGCCGCCGAACACGCGCACTCCGGGCACGGCATCGGCCAGCCGGCCGCCCAGCAGGCTGCTCACCATGCGGGCGATCACCGCCACCGACGCCAGATCCAGCAACCCGCTCAGCAGGGCGATCGGCAGGATCCAGCCGAGGGCCCGCAATCGGTGGGCCGGGATCACACGGAACAGGCGCCGCAGCTGGGAAACGGTCTGGCTGGTGGGCAGCAGCGGCACGCGCGCCGGGGGTTGTTTGCCTCAACCTATGGGCCGGAATGGGGAGGCGGTTGGGCGGTCGGGCCAGCCTGGCAACCGATCGGCCCCTGCGACTGGGCGGTCAGCGCCCGCGGGCCAGCAGCCGCTCCGCCCGCTGGCGCCACTGGGCGGCCCTCAGGGCCAGCGGCGCCGGGGCCCGCAGGGGCCGCTCCCCCGCCAGCAGCCGGTCCCAGTGGGCATTGATCGCCACCAGCGCCTGCCGCCAGCGGTCGCGCAGGGCCGGTTCCGAACCGGTGGCCAGCAATCGCTCCAGCGCCTGGGGATCGGGCAGCCAGGTCGCGGGATCGGCCACGGCGGCGGTGATCCGCTCCACATCGGCGGCCAGGCTGCCACAGCCGATCTGATGGCCCAGGCCCAGTGCGGGGTCAAGGCTGTCGGCCAGGGCATGGTTGAGGCTGCTGAACACCACGCAACCGCAGGCCAGGGCCTCCAGCGGCGGCAGACCGAAACCCTCACTCACCCCCCGGCCCCGCCAGTAGTCGGCCGAGTCGTAGAGCACCACCCTGGTGCTGTTGAACAGGTCGACCAGATCGTCGACCCAGCCGCTCTGCACCTCCACCCTCAGGCCACGGGCCCGCAGGGCCGGCACCAGCTGCTGCAGCACGTAGGCACTCGTCTTGCGCTCCTGAACCAGCACATCGATGGGCCTGGAGCGCAGCGCGGCACCGCGGTCACCCCGATCCAGCCAGCGGGGCTCCAGGGCATTGGGCACCAGAAACAGGGGCTGGCGAGGGGCACGATCACCCCAGTGGCCCAGGGTGTTGCGGCTCACCGCCAGCACCGGTACGCCGGGCGGCAGCGAAAATCCATAGCCGCTGCTGTGGGCGTGGTAGGCCACCGGCCGGCCCCGCAGCCGCCGCAGCTGGCGGGGCACATCAAAGCCCCAGCTCACGATCCACAGGGCCGGGCCGGGGGCCGGTTCACTGCGCAGCAGATCGTCGAGAAAGGGGAGGTCCGGCTGCCGCTGGCGCTCGGTCACCACCTCGGTGGGCACCAGACCGCCCACCAGGCGGGCGGTCTGCAGTTCCACCAGCAGGCCGCCGCAGCGGAAGCGGCCGCCGGTGCCGGGAACAAGAAAGCGGACTGGTCGCAACCGGGCTGCAGCGATGGGGGCCGACTCTGACTCAGGCGGGCACCGCCTCGGTGCTGCCCAGGCGCTGGCGGCGGGTGAGGAAGCCGAACAGCACCTTGCCGATGGCGGCGATCAGGTTGCCTTCGAGCTCCTGGAACATCACCATGTTGAGGTGGAAGGCATGGTTGGCCTCCTCCACGATCCGATCCGCCGTGGCCTGGTCGATCGGCAGCTGATCGAGGGCGGCCCGATAACCCGCCTTGAAGGCCTTTTCGTCGGCGATGTCGTCGAACTCATAGAACCGCAGTCCATCGTGCTCGCCCAGGTTCATCGCCTTCTGGGCGATCGCCTTGAGAATCTGGCCGCCGGACAGGTCACCGATGTAGCGGGTGTAGTGGTGGCCCACCAGCAGCTCGGGGCTGTCCTGGGCCACCTGGCGCACCCGCTCCACGTATTGCTGGGCACCGGGGGTGGGTTGCACGGTGGCGCGCCAGTCGGGGCCGAAGTAGAAGGCCATGTCCTGCTCAAGGGCCACCCGGCGGTTGAGCTGGTCGTAGGCGATCGGGCCCACCACCGGATGATCCTTGAGGCGGCCGATCTCCTCCTCCATGGCGGTGTACAGCACGTAGAGGTTGGCCACCAGGCGGCGGTAGCTCATCTTGTCGACGACGCCCTTGAGGAAACAACTGACGAAGCCGGTGTTCTCCGCCATGGTGTGGGACTTCTTGGTTCCCTCCCGCAGCTGGGACGCAAGGGCGACAGGCATGGTGGACAGACGGAGCAAGGGATGCTGAACGCGAAAGCTAGGTCCGGAGCCCGGACCAGGGACGGCTTGGTTGCGAACGGTTAAGCGGCTTCGGCGCTGCCGTCCTCGGGCGTGCCGGGGAAGAGCACGAACAGCTCACGGCAGATCTGCTGCACCTGATCCACCACCGCCTCCTGGGGCAGGTGGGTTCCCGATGGCTGCCAGTCGCCCAGGGTGGCCAGGCGCCAGCGTTCTGCGTCATAGGTGAGGCCGCGCACCACCACCCCCAGGAGACGGGGGCGGGCACCGGAACCGGGCACCTCCTCCAGCCGCAGCTGCACCAGCAGGGAACGGCACTGGAGCCGCGGGCTCCAGCCCGGGAAATGCAGGGAGAAATCGAGGGTCTCCCGCTCATCGAAGGCGCGGGTGAGCGGGTCGTCGCGCCAGGGGCGCAGGTTGGGGCGAGCCGCCGGGAAACGGGCACGGAACAGGGCCACCACGGCGGCGATCGCCTGGGCGATGTCGAGGCTGTGGGCCTGGTCGGCGGCGTTCATCGGCCCATCCTGCAGAGTTCCGCAGGCGGATGCCACAGCACATGCGCAAGCGATCACAGCACGGCAGCGGCCCCCGCCGCTGATCCCAGCAAACCTTGCCGACCGGGGCGCGGGCATAGGCTCGCCCCAACACAATCCGACCGCCCCCTTCCGTCAGCCATGGCCACCTACGAGAAGCTCACCGCGCCCAGCGGCGGCACGGCCATCCGCTTCGAGAACGGCCAGCCGATCGTGCCCAACGATCCGATCATTCCGTTCATCCGCGGCGATGGCACCGGTGTGGACATCTGGCCCGCCACCCAGTTGGTGCTGGATGCGGCGGTGGCGAAGGCCTACGGCGGCGAGCGACGCATCGAGTGGTACAAGGTGTATGCCGGAGACGAGGCCTGCGACCTCTACGGACCCTATCAGTACCTGCCGGAGGACACCCTCACCGCCATCCGCGAATACGGTGTGGCGATCAAGGGCCCGCTCACCACACCGATCGGTGGCGGCATCCGCTCACTGAACGTTGCCCTGCGCCAGATCTTCGATCTGTACTGCTGCGTGCGGCCCTGCCGCTACTACGAGGGCACCCCCAGCCCCCACAAGCGTCCGCAGGATCTTGATGTGATCGTTTACCGGGAGAACACCGAAGACATCTACATGGGCATCGAATGGGAAGCCAGTGATCCGGTCTGCATCGAGCTGCGCCGCCACCTCAACGAGGTGGTGATCCCAGCCAACGGCAAGTTGGGGAAACGGCAAATCCCCGAAGGCGCTGGCATCGGCATCAAGCCGGTGAGCAAGCACGGCAGCCAGCGCCACATCCGCAAGGCCATCCAGCACGCCCTGCGCCTGGAGGGCGACAAGCGCCATGTGACCTTGGTGCACAAGGGCAACATCATGAAATTCACGGAGGGCGCCTTCCGCGACTGGGGCTATGAACTGGCCACCAGTGAATTCCGCGAGGTCTGCGTCACCGAGCGCGAGAGCTGGATCCTCGACAACGCCGATCGCTCCCCCGGGCTCAGCCTTGAGGCCAACGCCCGCATGATCGAACCGGGCTACGACGCCCTCACGCCTGAAAAGCAGGCGGCGGTTTGCCATGAGGTCAAGGAGGTGCTGGATGCCATCGGTGCCAGCCACGGCAATGGCGCCTGGAAACAGCTGGTGATGGTGGATGACCGCATCGCCGACAGCATTTTCCAGCAGATCCAGACCCGACCTCAGGAGTATTCGATCCTGGCCACGCTCAACCTCAACGGCGATTACATCTCCGATGCCGCCGCCGCCGTGGTGGGTGGATTGGGCATGGCACCGGGCGCGAACATCGGCGACAACGCCGCCATCTTCGAGGCCACCCATGGCACCGCTCCCAAGCATGCCGGCCTCGATCGCATCAACCCTGGCTCGGTGATCCTCAGCGGCGTGATGATGCTCGAGTTCATGGGCTGGCAGGAGGCGGCCGAGCTGATCACCCAGGGGATCAGCGCCGCCATCGCCAACGGGGAGGTCACCTACGACCTGGCCCGTCTGATGGAACCGCGGGTGGAGCCGGTGAGCTGCTCCGGCTTCGCCGAAGCGGTGGTGCGCCACTTCGGTGGCTGAGCCGGCTGAGGCGACCCCCGCTTGGCCCGAGGGCCCACACCCGGTCCTTGATCCCCGCTGGCGCATGGGGGAGCCAAGGCTCGGCGGCGGCTGAACGCTGCCGCACGCCAGCGGCCAGCCCCAGCCAGCGGCGGCAAGGCGGCAGACTGCGGCCATGAGCGCTCCACCCTCCGCCCCCGCCTTCCCTCTGCAGGCGGCCGACCCCTGCGTGCATTGCGGCTTTTGTCTGCCCACCTGCGCCAGCTATCGCGTGCTCGGCACCGAGATGGATTCGCCCCGGGGCCGCATTCACACCCTGCGGGCCCTTGAGGCGGGGGAACTCGAGCTGGATGCCACGGTTGCCAGTCACTTCGACAGCTGCCTGGGGTGCTTTGCCTGCGTCACCGCCTGCCCCTCCGGCGTGCGTTACGACCAGTTGATCGAGGCCACCCGGCCACGGCTCAACACGGCTGAGTTGCGCAGCCCGGCCCAACGGGCGCTGCGCCGCTTGCTCTTCACCCTGCTGCCCTACCCGCGGCGGTTGCGGGCGGTGCTGGCGCCGCTGCGGGCCTACGCCGGAACCCCTCTCCAGCGGCTGGTCCGCTCCAGCGGGCTGACCCGCCTGTTCGGTCCGGAGTTGGAGGCGATGGAACGGCTGCTGCCGCCGCTGGCGCCTGAGGCCTTCCGCGATGGCCTGGCGCCGCTCGTGCCGGCCCAGGGTCCGAGGCGCCTGCGGGTGGGCCTGGTGCTCGGATGCGTTCAGCGCCTGTTCGATCCGGCGGTGAACCAGGCGGCCGTGCAGGTGCTCAGCGCCAACGGCATCGAGGTGGTGATCCCTCCTGGCCAGAACTGTTGCGGTGCCGTGACCCATCACCAGGGGGAACTCGCCCACACCCGAGAGCTGGCCCAGCAACTGATCAGCTCCTTTGAGGCGGTGATCGGCCCAGGCCGTGCGGCCGGCCCCGAACCTCTGGATGCCGTAGTGGTGGCGGCCTCGGGCTGCGGCCACACGCTCAAGCAGGACCCGCAGTTGCTGGCGGCCGAGCCCGGCGCGCCGGACAGGGGCGGCGATCCCAGCACCATCCCGGCTGGCGCTGATGACGCCCCCAAGGGCTCGCAACCTTCGGATGCTCCGCGACCCCCGGGAGGCCTCCCCTTCTCAGCGCCGGTGTACGACATTCAGGAGTTCCTGGCTCGCGAGGGCCTTAGTGACAGCTTCCGGGCCTCGCTGCAGCCGCTGCCCCTACCCGATGGCCAGCCCGCCAGCGCCGAGCGGCCCTTGCGGCTGGCCTATCACGATGCTTGCCACATGCTGCATGGCCAGGGTCTGTCGCGGCAGCCCCGAGAGCTGCTGGCCCAGATCCCCCACGTGCAGATCCGGGAGGTGGTGGAGGCGGGGGTCTGCTGCGGCAGCGCCGGCATCTACAACCTCATTCAGCCCGAAGTGGCGGCCGAACTGGGGCGCCTCAAGGCGGATGATCTGGCCGCCAGCGGTGCCGATGTCGCCGTGAGCGCCAACATCGGCTGCAGCCTGCAGATCCGGCGCCACCTCGACGAGGCCGGTCGCCACCTGCCGGTGGCCCATCCGATGCAGCTGTTGGCCCGCAGTGCCGGCCTGATCGCTTAAGCGTTCGCTTGGCCGGTCTCCAGCCAGCGCCAGGCCAGCGCCAATGTGTCCGCCTCGCCGAGATTGCCCGGGAAGGTGAGCACCGGCAGACCGGCGGCGGGGCCGTTCGCCTGGGCCGGCAGCACCAACGACAGCCCCGGCAACAGCTGGCCCTGGAGCTCCAGCATCGCCAGCTCCAACCCATCAGCCAGGAGCGTCTGGCTGGTGATGCCGCCCTTGCTGATCAGATAGCCCAGCTCCCCCGCCAGGGCCGCCGCCAACCGCGCCATCGCCGCCGCCAGCCGCTGGCCCAGCTGCCGTCGGGCCGCACCGGCGCCGGCGAGCCGCTCGCCTCGGCTGGTGTACAGCACGCCGGTGCGCCCGGCCGCCAGCACGGCCCAGAGCCGTTCCCGCAGACGGACCTCCTCCAACTCGGGCAAATCCCCCCGCAGGCAGGGATCCACCGGCAGCTCCACCCCCTCACAGCCGGGTTCCGCCAGCAACCGCTCCAGTTGCTGATCGCTCAAGGGCACATGGGAACCCACCAGCACCAACCCTGGAG
>JBKDDA010000121.1:0-4404 GCA_046313055.1 Synechococcaceae cyanobacterium
CTCGTCAGCCGCCGCCTCGTCGCCCCCGCTGGCTGCGGGCTCGACCACGAGGTCGAGATCGGGCACCCCGAGCCAGGGGTCGTTGTGCACCCGGTGCAGCAGCAGATCCCGCACGGCGCCCCCCACCAGCGCGAGCCTGTCCTCGCCGGCCGCGGCACGCAGCAGCAGCGGCAGCGACGGCGGCAGGCCCGGCAGCGCATCCAGCGGTGGCGGGATCGGGCGGGTCAAGGGCCCTGCGTGGTGAGAATGGCGGCATCATCCCGGAGCCCATCCTTGTCCGCCCTCACCCGCTGCCTGGAGGAGGAGGCCGCCGCGATCGCCGCCAGTGCCCAGCGCCTGGACAGCCACCAGGTGGAAGCGGCCCTGCAGCTGCTCGATCGCAGCGCCGACGGGCGGGCCAAGCTGGTGATCACCGGCGTGGGCAAGAGCGGGATCGTGGCGCGCAAGATCGCCGCCACCTTCTCCTCGATCGGCCTGATGGCCATCTATCTCAACCCCCTTGATGCCCTGCACGGCGACCTGGGGGTGGTGGCTCCCCAGGACGTGGCCCTGCTGCTCTCCAATAGCGGTGAAACGGCTGAGCTGCTGGCGATCCTGCCCCACCTCAGGCGCCGTGGCACGGCCCTGGTGGCCCTGGTGGGCCGGCCGGCCTCCAGCCTGGCCCGGGCTGCCGACGCGGTGCTCGATGCCTCCGTGGACCGGGAGGTCTGCCCCCTCAACCTGGCGCCCACCGCCAGCACTGCCGTCGCCATGGCCATCGGCGATGCCCTGGCGGCGGTGTGGATGGAGCGTCGCGGCATCTCCAGCGAGGATTTCGCCCTCAATCACCCCGCCGGTTCCCTGGGGCGGCAGCTCACGCTCACCGCCGCCGACCTGATGATTCCGGTCAGCCGCCTGCGACCCCTGACCGCCCAGGCCTCCCTGGCGGAGGTGATCGCCCATCTCACCGCCGATGGGGTGGGCAGCAGCTGGGTGGCCGCGACTGATGATTCCCAGCGTCTCCAGGGTCTGATCACCGATGGCGACCTGCGCCGGGCTCTGCAGACCCACGCACCCGACCAGTGGAGCCGCCTCACCGCTGCCGATCTGATGACCGCCGATCCGATCACCGTGGAGGCCTCCACCCTGGCGATCAGCGCCCTGGCGTGCATGGAACGGCGCCATCGGCGCGAGATCAGCGTGCTGCCGGTGGTGGCCGAGCCCCGGGGTCCCATGCTGGGCCTGCTGCGGCTCCATGATCTGGTGCAGGCGGGTTTCCGCACCGATGGCTGACTGTGGGCCCTTGGCTGACTGTGGGCCCTCGGCTGCCAGTGGGCCCTCGGCTGACGGCGGGTCCGCACCCCGGAGCTAGAGCGGTTCGATCGGCGCCAGTCTCGGATCCAGGATCTTGGGCCCCATGCCCTCGAACTTGACGGCGATCGAGATCTTCTCGCCTGAGCCGAACAGGTGGGTCACCCGGCCCACGCCGAAGGAGGCATGCCTCAGTTCGTCGCCCACGGCCCAGCCGCGCACCTCGCCGCGGCGGCGCACCGCATTGGCGGGGCCTGCGGCCGCCTCCACCCGCCGGCTGTCGGCCCGGTCGACCCGGGTGAGCCGTTCCAGCCGTTCCTCCCGCCGCAGGGCCACGCCACCGCTGCGGGGCAGATCACCCTGCAGCAGGTCGGCCGGCAGCTCCGAGAGAAACACCGAAGGCACCGCCGGTTCGCGCATGCCGCCCCAGAGGCGGCGCTCGCAGGCATGGGAGAGAAACAGGCGCTCCTTGGCGCGGGTGAGGCCCACGTAGCAGAGGCGCCGCTCCTCCTCCAGCGCGGCCGGGTCGTCGAGGGAGCGGTAACTGGGAAACAGGCCCTGCTCCAGTCCCACCAGGAACACCACCGGAAATTCCAGGCCCTTGCTGGCATGCAGGGTCATCAACACCACCCGGTCGGCGGCGGTGTCCTTGTCGTCGGCATCGCTGGCCAGGGCGGCCGAGGCCAGAAACCCCTCCAGGGACCCCTCGTCGTTCTCCTCCTGGTACTGCAGGGTGGCATTCACCAGTTCCTGCAGGTTGCGGCGCCGCTCCTCCGCCTCGTCGCTGCCCTCGTGGATCAGTTCGGCCAGGTAGCCGCTCTGCTCCATCACCCGCTGCACCATCTCCGACGGCGGGGCATCCAGCAGGCGCCGCTGCAGATCGGCGATCAGCTCCTGGAACTGCAGCAATCCCTTCGCAGAGCGACCCGCCAGGGAGCGCACCGCCTCCGGGTCGGCGATCACCTCCCAGAGGGGCACCCCCAGCTGGTTGGCGGCATCGGTGAGGCGCTCCACGGTGGTCTTGCCGATGCCGCGGCGGGGCACGTTCAGCACCCGCAGCAGGCTCACCGTGTCGGCGGGGTTCACCAGCAGCCGCAGGTAGGCCAGCACGTCCTTGATCTCGCGCCGGTCGTAGAAGCGCAGGCCACCCACCACCAGATAGGGGATGCCCCAGCGCACCAGGGCCTCCTCCAGGGCCCGGCTCTGGGCATTGGTGCGGTACAGCACCGCCATGTCGCCCCAGCGCAGGTCCGGATGGGCCGCCTCCAGGGTGCGCATGCCGTGCACCACCGCCTCGGCTTCCGCGATCTCGTCGTCGCAGCGGGTGAGGCGGATCGGTTCTCCTTCGCCGCGGGTGGGTCGCAGCACCTTGTCGATCCGCTCGCTGTTGTGGGCGATCAGGGCGTTGGCCGCTTCCAGGATCGTGGCGGTGGAGCGGTAGTTCTCCTCCAGCTTCACCATCGTGCGGGTGCTGGTGTCGGGTGCGCCATCGCCGAAGTCGGACTGAAAGCCCATCAGAATCTTGAAATCGGCGGCACGGAAGCTGTAGATGCTCTGGTCGGCGTCGCCCACCACGAACACCGAGCGTCCCTGCCAGTCGTCCACCTCCGCCGGCTCCCGGCCGTCGGCCACCAGCAGCTTGATCAGCTCGTACTGGGTGCGGTTGGTGTCCTGGTATTCATCCACCAGCACATGGCGGAAGCGGCGGTGCCAGTAGGCGCGCACCTCCCCGTTCTTGCGCAGCAGCTGCACCGGCAGCAGCAGCAGGTCGTCGAAATCAAGGGCGTTGTTGGCCGCCAGGGCGCGGCGATAGAGCCGGTAGGCCTCCGCCAGCTTGCGCTCCCGCAGCCCCTCGGCCGCGGCCTCCAGCTGGTCGGGCAGCAGGCCCTGGTTCTTGGCATTGCTGATGGCCCAGCGCACCTTCTTGGGTTCAAAGCGCTTGGGGTCGAGCTGCAGGTCCTGGGTCACGATCTCCTTCACCAGGCTCTGGGCGTCGTTCTCGTCGTAGATCGAGAACTGGCGGGTCCAGCTGAGCCCATCGGGATCGCGGAACTTGTCGATGTCGAAGCGCAGCAGCCGGGCGAACAGGGCGTGGAAGGTGCCGATCCAGAGGTCCTTGATCACCTCCCGATAGATGCGGCTGCGCAGCTGTTTCTGTTCGATCGGCGGCAGGGTGCTCCAGGGCTGGCCGAACTGGGTCTGGGCCAGACCCCGGGCCAGCAGCACCTCCAGCCGCTCCTTCATCTCCCGGGCCGCCTTGTTGGTGAAGGTGACGGCCAGCAGATCGCCTGGATCCACCCCGTGGTGGCCCACCAGATGGGCGATGCGATGGGTGAGGGCCCGGGTCTTGCCGCTGCCGGCCCCCGCCACCACCAGCAGCGGACCGTGATGGTGATCCACCGCCCGGCGTTGGGCCTCGTTGAGGCCGCCCAGGAAGCCAGGCTGGGGGGGCGCGCCTGCCGGCTGGGAGGCCGCGCCCGCCGGCGGTGGAGGGGTGCGGCCAGGCACGGGCTGGGAGCCGGAGGGGGAGGGGGCGACCATGGCAAGAGACTAGGCACTGTCGGGCCGTGCCTAAATTGCCTCCCATTCCCGGGGCTGAAGCTGGGCCGATGAGCACCCCTCCTGTTGCCGCCAGCGCGGTGGTACCGATCCCCGTGTTCATCGGCTTCGATCCGCGCGAACGGGCCGCCACCAACGTGCTGATCGACAGCCTGGTGCAGCAGAGCAGCGTGCCCCTGGCGATCACCCCGATCATCACCCCCCAGCTGCAGTCCCTGGGGGTGTTCCAGCGGGAGCGCGATCCGCTGCAGGCCACCGCCTTCTCGTTCACCCGCTTTCTGGTGCCCTGGCTCAAGGGCTACGACGGCTGGGCGATCTTCATGGACTGCGACATGCTCTGCCGCGGCGACATCGCCGAGCTGTGGGCGCTGCGGCAGGAGCAGTTCGCGGTGATGTGCGTGCAGCACGAGCACAACCCCAATGAAGCGGTGAAGTTTCTGGGGGAGCCCCAGACGCCCTATCCGAAGAAGAACTGGAGCTCGCTGATGCTGTTCAACTGCAGCCGCTGCCAGGCGCTCACCCCCGAATACGTCAACACCGCCACGGGGCTGGAGC
>JBKDDA010000122.1:0-34150 GCA_046313055.1 Synechococcaceae cyanobacterium
GGCGTCTCCAGCACCCTGCTGCGTCCCAACCTCAGCCGCATCGTTGCGCAGGTGCAGGAGGGCACCCTGGATTTCGTGCTGCTCAAGCCGATCGACAGCCAGTTCTGGCTCTCCACCCGCACCCTCAGCCCCTGGGGCCTGCCCGAGATGGGGGTCGGCCTCTGCCTCAGCCTCTGGGCCGCCTGGCAATCGGGCGCCAGGCCCGGCGCCGGGGGGCTGGCGATCGGTGCCCTGATGCTGCTCAGCGCCGCCCTGATCCTTTACAGCCTCTGGTTTCTGCTGGCCGCCACCAGCATCTGGTTCGTGAAAACCTGGAACGCCACCGAGGTGCTGCGCGCCGGCCTCACCGCCGGCCGCTACCCGATCAGCGCCTACCCGGAGGGCCTGCGCAGCGTGTTCACGCTGGTGCTGCCCGTGGCCTTTCTCACCACGGTTCCGGCCGAGGCGATCCTCGGCCGTGCCAGCGGGCCGCGGGCCCTGGCGGCGCTGGCGATGGCCGGTCTGTTCCTGCTGGCCAGCCGCCTGTTCTGGCGATTTGCCCTGCGGTTCTACACCTCCGCCTCCAGCTGAGCAACCGGCAGGGTCGCCGGGCACTGGCGGATCAGGCTGCGGTCAAACCAGGTTTCCGGCCGGGGCGGCCGCAGCAACCGCCAGAGGGCCCGCAACAGGGCCGGCGGATCGAAGGGCGCCCTGGGGCTGGGCCACAACCCGGGCCGGCGATACAGAAAGGCCTGCAGCCGTTGCCGTTCGCGCGGCGTGGGCGCCGCAGCAGCATCGCTGCCGCACCAGGACCCACCCCAGCGGCGGCCCGGGCCCCGCGCCCGGGCCTGCCAGCCCAGCTCCAGCAGCACGGCACCGCCGGCAGGGGCGCTGAGCAGGGCCAGCCGCAGGGGGCCTGGCGGCAGGGCGACAGCCCCGGGTTGGTCGGGCAGCAGCTGCAGTTCAGCCCCGGTCTCGCTGATCGCCTGCAATCGCGCACGCCACACCTGTCCATCGGCACCGGTGAGCCGCAGGGGCTGGTGCAGGGCAAACCAGGGGGCCGAGCCATCGGCAGGCCGCTGCCAGCAGGCCCGCATCGCCGGCAGCAGCAGCACCGCGAAGCCCGCCCACAGCAGCGTGGCCAGCAGCGAGGCCGACCAGCCCGCCGCAGGCGACCAGAGCGCCAGCAGACGGGCGATCGCCAACCCCTGGGCCGCCAGCAGCAGCAGCAGCGGCACCAGCAACCCCCAGTCGACCCCATGGCCCACCCTGGCCTGGCTCTTGGCGGTGACCCGAAAGCGGCGCGGCCGCCCCGCCAGGGTGGCCAGCACCGCAGCGCTGATGGGCAGCAGAAAGATCCAGCGATAGAGCTCGCTCATCAGACCCGTGCGCGCATGGCCACTGAACCAGCGCACCAACAGCAGCTGGGACAGATGGAAGGGCAGCGCCACCCAGAGCAGCTCCTGGGGCTGGACCCGCACCGGTGCCGTGGCCAGCAGGCTGATCAGCAGCGGGATCACGAGGGTGAGCAGGGCCAGGGGCAACACCGCCAGCCAGTTCACGATGCCCTCCATGTAGCCGATCCGCTGGCGCAGCTTCAGGCCCGGCAGGCTCAGGGGGCTGGCACCGGTGCGCAGCACCTGCAGCGAGCCGCTGGCCCAGCGGCAGCGCTGGCGGGCCATGGCACCGGCGGTGAGTGGTGCCAGGCCGGCACTGAGCTTTTCCGGCAGGTAGAAGCTGGTCCAGCCGGCGGCATTCACGCGGATGCCGGTGGCCAGGTCTTCCGAAGGGGTGCCCGTTTCAAATCCCCCCACCTGGTCCAGCGCCCGCCGCCGCATCACAAACGACGTGCCGGCGCACACCACCGCCCCCAGGGCCTGGCGGCTGGGTTCGATCCAGCGATAGAAGCTCTCCTCATCGGGCATCAGCCAGCGCTCCAGGTGCAGATTGCGCATCACCGGATCGGCACTCATGTAGTGCTGGGGGGTCTGCACGAAGCCCAGCCGCGGATCGGTGAACAGGCCCACCGTGCGGCGCAGGAACGACCGCAGCGGCACCACATCGGCATCGAAGACCGCCACCAGCTCGGCCTGGCTGTGGGCCAGGCCGTGGTTGAGGTTGCCGGCCTTGGCGTGGCGATGGTCGGAGCGGGCCAGGTAGCGACAGCCGAGCCGGTCGGCCAGCTGCTCCAGCTCCGGCCGGCCGCTGTCGTCGAGCAGCCACACGCGATGGGCCGGATAATCAAGGTCCAGGGCTCCCCGCAGGCTGCGCTCCAGCAGCTCCACCGGCTCGCCGCAACTGGGCACCAGCACATCCACCGTGGGGACCGAACCGCCCCGCTGCATCCGTTCGGCCAGGGCCGCCGCGGCCCGCTCAACCTGCGGGGCCGGGTCCGGAACCGGCAGCATGCTGAACCACAGCTGGGGAAAGGCGGCGGCGATCACCAGGGCCTCCGCCACCAGGGTCAGCAGGCTGAGGGCGGTGGCGGTGGGGCTGGCGAGGTTGAGGGTGGCGGTGACCCGCCAGAGGAGGTAGCGGCCCGCCAGCAGGCTGAGCAGCACCACGGCCCAGGCATGGCGAGGCAGGCGACTCAAGAACCACAGCGGCAGCTGGCAACAGCCTGGCCCCGGGAGCGAAGATCGGTGGATGCCAGCGTTCGCTCCATCGGCCGCCACCGGGGCCGCCAATGCCGCCGCCCCGATCGCCCTGGGGCTGCCGCCGGGCGGCGCCCGCTGAGCCGATGCGACCCCCGCTTGTGTATCACCCGGCCTACTCGGCACCCCTGCCCAGCAGCCACCGCTTTCCGATGGCCAAGTTCCGGCTGCTGCATGAGCACCTGCAGCACCTGGACCTGGCCCGACCCGGCCAGCTGCACCAGCCCCTGCCGATCCCACGCCGGGCCCTGGAACTGGTGCATGAGCGGCGCTATCACGAGGCCTTCTCCCAGGACCGGCTCAGCCCACCGGAACAGCGGCGGATCGGCCTGCCAGCCACCCTGCCGCTGGTGCGGCGCAGCTGGCTGGCGGTGGGCGGCACCGTGCTCACCGCCCGGCTGGCGCTGCACCATGGCCTGGCCTGCCACCTGGCCGGCGGCACCCACCATGCCTTTCCCACCTACGGGAGCGGGTTCTGCATCTTCAACGATGTGGCGGTGGCGGCCCGGGTGTTGCTGGCCGAGGGGGCGGTGACCCGGCTGATGGTGGTCGATCTCGATGTGCACCAGGGCGATGGAACGGCGGCGATCTTCGCCGGTGATCCCCGGGTTTTCACCTTCTCGGCCCATGGGGCCAGCAACTTTCCCCTGCGCAAGCAGCTGAGCGACCACGACCTGCCCCTGCCCGACGGCCTCGGCGATGACGGCTACCTGGCGGCGGTGGGCGGCCTGCTGCCGGAGCTGCTGGAGCAGGTGCGGCCCGAACTGGTGCTCTACAACGCCGGCGTGGATCCGCACCGCAACGACCGCCTCGGCCGCCTGGCCCTCAGCGACCAGGGGCTGCTGCAGCGGGACCGGCTGGTGCTGGAGAGCTGCCTGCGGCGGCGGATCCCGGTGGCCACCGTGATCGGTGGCGGCTACGACGACCTGCCGGACCTGGTGAGGCGCCATGGGCTGGTGTTCCGGGCGGCGGCGGAGGTGGGCCTGCTGCTGGGGCTGTGAGCCGGCGCCGATGGGACCCGGCCTGGTTCAGCCAGCCAGCTCCCGCTCGTACCCAGCCACCGCCAGCCTGGTACGCACCACCGCATCGGGATTGAGGCTGATCGAATCGATCCCCAGCTCCACCAGAAAGCGGGCGAAATCAGGGTAATCGCTGGGGGCCTGACCACAGATGCCGATCCGGCGACCGCAGCGGTGGGCGGCTTCGATCGCCAGGCGGATCATGGCCTTCACCGTGGCGTGGCGCTCATCGAACAGATCGGCCACCAGGGCCGAATCGCGGTCGAGCCCCAGGGTGAGCTGGGTGAGGTCATTGGAGCCGATCGAAAACCCATCAAACCGCTCGGCGAAGGCCTCCGCACCGATCACGTTGCTGGGCAGTTCGCACATCACATCAACCTCCAGCCCATCGTGGCCACGCACCAGGCCGTGGCGGGCCATCTCAGCCAGCACCCGGTCCCCTTCCTCGGGCGTGCGGCAGAAGGGCACCATCGGGATCACATTGGTGAGACCCATGTCGCGGCGGACCCGCAACACGGCCTGGCATTCGAGGCCAAAGGCCTCCCGGAAGGCCGGCGAGGAATAGCGGGAGGCCCCGCGCCAGCCCAGCATCGGGTTCTCCTCCGCCGGTTCGAAGGCCGCACCACCCAGCAGGCGGGCGTATTCATTGCTCTTGAAATCGGAAAACCGCAGGATCACCGGCCGCGGGTGAAATGCGGCCGCGATCCGTCCCATTCCCTGGGCCAGCAGATCCACGTCGTACTCCGCGGGGTCGGCATGGCCAGCGCAGAGCCAGGCGATCGCTGCGCGCTCAGCGGGATCGGCAACCCGCCCGGGCTGCAGCAGCGCCAGCGGATGCACGCGGATGTGGTTGGCGATGATGAATTCCAGCCGTGCCAGGCCCACGCCGTCGCAGGGGATCGCCGCCAGGGCGAAGGCCTCCTCCGGGTTGCCCACGTTCATCAGGATCCGGGTGCGGGTGGCGGGCAGGTCATCGATCGCCTGCTCCTCCACCCGGAAGGGCAGGATGCCGGGATACACATGGCCCTCATCCCCCTCGCAGCAGGCCAGGGTGACCGGCTGGCCGTCGGCGATCCGCCGGGTGCCCTCGCCGGTGCCCACGATCGCGGTGATCCCCATCTCCCTGGCAATGATCGCCGCATGGCAGGTGCGGCCACCCTGGTCGGTCACCACCCCCCGGGCCCGCCTGAGGATCGGCTCCCAGTCGGGGTCGGTGCGCTCCGTGACCAGCAGGTCCCCCTCCTGGAAGAGGTTGATGTCGCTGGGGCTGGCGATCAGCCGGGCCATGCCGCTGCTCACGCCGGCGCCCACCGCCCGACCGCTGATGATCGGTGTGGCCCCGTGGGGCTCCAGGTGCCACTGGCGCAGCACCGCCCCGCTGCGGCGGCTCTGCACCGTTTCCGGGCGGGCCTGCAGGATGAACAGCTCCCCACTCACGCCATCGCGCGCCCATTCGATGTCCATGGGCGTGTACTGCCCCCGTCGAGCGGAGTAGTGGGCCTCGATGGTCACGGCCCAGCGGGCCAGGGTGAGGGCCTCATCGTCACCGATGGCCCACTGGCGCCGCTGGGCCTCCGGCACCGGCTCAATGCGCACCGGCGGTCCAGGGTCGGGACCCGGGCCCGGATCGGCCAGCACCATGCGGATCGCCTTGCTGCCGAGGCGCCGGCCCACGATCGGCCGGTGGCCACTGGCCAGGGTGGGCTTGAAGATCAGCAGCTCATCGGGATTCACCTCCCCCTGCACCACCGTTTCCCCCAGGCCCCAGGCGGCGGTGAGCAGCACCGCGTCCCGAAAGCCGGTTTCGGTGTCGACCGTGAAGATGACCCCCGAACTGGCCAGGTCGGCGCGCACCATGCGCTGCACGCCGATCGAGAGGGCCACATCGAGCTGGCCGAAGCCATTGAGGTGGCGATAGGAGATCGCCCGGTCGGTGAACAGAGACGCCCAGCAGCGGCGGCAGGCCGCCAGCAGGGCCGCTTCGCCGCACACGTTCAGCACCGTCTCCTGCTGGCCGGCAAAGCTGGCATCGGGCAGGTCCTCGGCGGTGGCACTGGAGCGCACGGCCACGCAGGCGGGCCCGGAGTCCGGGGCCATGGCGGCATAGGCGGCCGTGATCGCCGCCACCAGCGCCGACGGCACCCGGGCCGTGAGCAACAGGTGCCGGGCGGCCGCACCCGCCGCCTGCAGGGCCGGTAGCGACTCCACATCGAGCCCGTCGAACAGCTGGGCCAGGCGGGGCTCCAGGCCGTTGGCCGCCAGCAGCAGGCGCCAGGCGGCGGCGGTGATGGCGAAACCGCCCGGCACCTGCACACCCAGGCTCGCCAGCTCGCGGATCATCTCGCCGAGGGAGGCGTTCTTACCGCCCACGCATGGAATGGCGTCGATCCCCACCTGATCGAAGGGCAACACCAGGGCACCGGCATCCACCATTCCGTTCCCCACCGCTGTCCAGACTCTGGCAACGGCCCGGGGGCCTGCCGCCGCAACGCCACAGACTGTGGTCATCCCGGCGACCGTCTGCCCGGGCCGATGGGGGCGCTGCCTCCCCGTAGGCTTCGGCTTTCATTGCCGTCGCATGTCGATTCCCCACCGGCTGCTGGGCACGGTGCTGAGTTCCATGCTCACCCTGCCGGTGCTGGCCGCGGCACCGGCCCGTGCCATCCCCGAGGCCGACGCCATGCGCAAGCTGGCGGTGGTGCCGGTGTTCGTTCTGGTGAACGACAAGGGCGTGCCGGTGCCGAAGGTGAATGAGAAGGAGAAACTGCTGGTGGTGCCCCTTTACATGGAGCGGGCCCGGGCCGAGGCCGAACGTCAGAAGGCCCAGCAGGCCAATCCCACCGGCAAGGTGCAGGTGCTGCCGATGCCGATGAGCATCGCCAGCGACCGGATCAACGCCATCAACGCCACGCTCAAGGACGGATTGCGCATGGTGGGGCCCGTGGTGCCGAGCGACACGGATCTGGCGGCCGCCCGCGACCTGCTGCGCAAGGAAGGCCTCAAGGAGGAGGCGATCCGTGAAGGCCTCGGCATGCCGGTGTTCTTCACCCGGCCCTTCCTGTCGGTGAACACGCCGGAAGGCCCTCGGGCTGTGTTCTTCGTGACCCATGGCGACCTGCAGAAGGCCCTCGCCGGTGCACCGGCCAACAGCAAGCTGGTGCCCCAGGCCGCCGACATCACCTTCGCCCTGCGGCAGATCACCCAGACCAAGGAGGATCGCTTCATGGTCTTCCCCCCACCGGAATATTTCCGGCTGGTGCAGGAGCAGCAATCCCTGCAGCAGAAGCAGGGGGCACCGGGCGCCCCGCCGCCGCCGCGCTGATCGGCGGGCTCAGTCGGGCGGTTCCGGACCGGATTCGGGCAGCAACTGGGCCAGCAGCCCTGCGGCCATCAGCACCCCGCCCAGCAGCAGGGCCAGGGTGCGGTTCTGGGCGGCGGGTCCGTCGCCCAGCCAGGTGGCCGCCGCCAGAAAGGCTCCGCCCAGCAGCAGGGTGGGCACCAGCACGATCCCCTTGGCGGTGCGGTTCAGGCCCATGGCTGGCAGGGAGCGGCCTGGGCGAAACCGGCGGCGATCAGGGCTTCGGCCAGATCGCCACCGGCAGCGATCGGTGCCGCGGCATCGGCTCGTGATGGGTTCACCAGGCTCACCCGGGCGAGCAGCACGCCGTTGTCGCTGCCGAGGGGCCGCAGATTCACCCGGGTGCGGCGGGGCAGCTGGCGGCGAAGCCAGATGGTGGCGGGGTCGCGCTGCTCCGGCTCCAGCGCCAGACAGGCCAGGGCCACCGGATAGCTGCGGTTGTGGTCACCCACCTGCAACAGATCGGCCGCCCGCACCTGGAGCACCTCGGCCGCCGCCACCGGCCATGGCGCCAGCAACAGGGCCAGCAGCAGGGCCAGGGCCGCCCACGGCGCCGACATCAGGGGCCTGCCCATCAGAGTTTGGCGCCGCAGTGGGGGCAGAAGAGGTGGGCACTGGCGGTGGTGCTGCCGCAGGTGCCGCACTGGCGGATGGTGTCGATCGCCAGTTCGGGGTGGCTGGGCAGGCCCACCATCTGGGCATTGCTGGCCCCAGGCGGCACCATCGGGTAACAGTTTTCGTTGCGGCGCACCGCCACATCCACGAACACCGGCCCGGGATGGTCGAGGGCCGCCTGCAGGCCGGCCTGCAGCTGCTCCCGCTCCGTGATCCGGATGCCGCGCACGCCAAAGGCCTCCGCCAGCCGCTCGAAGTCGGGCATGCCGCCGGTCATCTCCGATGCGGAGTAACGCTCCTCGTAGAAGCTCTCCTGCCACTGGCGCACCATGCCCTGCCAGCCGTTGTTGAGCACCACCACCTTCACGGGCAGGCCGTACTGGCTCAGGGTTCCCAGCTCCTGAATGTTCATCAGGATGCTGGCGTCGCCGGCCACACAGATGACCGGCTGATCGGGGAACGCCACCTGCACGCCCATGGCGGCGGGCATGCCGAACCCCATGGTGCCCAGACCGGCGCTGCTGATCCAGTGGCGGGGTGCATTGCGCAGGAACTGGGCCGCCCACATCTGGTGCTGCCCCACATCGGTGGTGTAGTAGGCGGTGGGTGCCAGCTGGCGCAGCGCCACCACCACCTCCTGGGGTGCGATCTCGCCCTCGGCCGCCGGCACCACCAGCGGGTAGTGCCGGCGCCAGGTGTCGATGCGCGAAAGCCACGGCTCGGTGCGGCCTTCGCAGGTCTCACCGGCCGAAGCGGCGAGCAGGGCCTGGAGGGCCTGGCGCACGTCGGCCACGATCGGCACTTCCGGCACCCGGTTCTTGCCCACCTCGGCCGCGTCGATATCGATGTGGATCACCTGGGCCCGGGGGGCGAAGCTGTCGAGACGACCGGTGACCCGGTCATCGAAGCGGGCCCCCGCCGCAATCAGCAGGTCACATTCGGTCACGGCGAAATTGGCGTAGGCGGTGCCGTGCATGCCGAGCATGCCCACCGACAGGCGATGGTGTTCATCGAAGGCGCCCTTGCCCATCAGGGTGGTGGTGACCGGCAGGGAGAAGCGCTCGGCCAGGGCGGCGACCTCAGCGTGGGCGCCCGCGCTGATGGCGCCGCCACCCACGTAGAGCAGGGGGCGGCGGGCCTGACGCAGCAGGGCCAGGGCCTGATCGATCGCTGCGGGGGTGGCCTGGGGTGGGGCCTTGAAACCCGCCGGCACGGCGCTGCCGGGCTGCACCGGCACGTAGTCGAACAGCTCGGCACCCACATCCTTGGGCACATCGATCAGCACCGGACCGGGCCGGCCGCTGGCGGCGATCAGAAAGGCCTCCGCCACGATCCGGGCGATGTCGCGGGGATCGCGCACCACCCAGGAGTGCTTCACGATCGGCAGGGTGATGCCGAAGATGTCGGTTTCCTGAAAGGCATCGGTGCCGATGGCAGCGCGGGGCACCTGGCCGGTGATCACCACCATGGGCACCGAATCCATGTGGGCCGTGGCGATGCCGGTCACCAGGTTGGTGGCACCGGGACCGGAGGTGCCGAAGCAGACCCCCACCTGGCCGGTGGCCCGGGCGTAGGCGTCGGCGGCGTGGGTGCCGCCCTGCTCGTGCCTCACCAGAATGTGCTGCAGGTCACCCCGCGACTCCGCCTTGTGGAGGGCGTCGTAGATCGGCAGGATCGCCCCACCCGGATAGCCGAAGATGTGGCGCACCCCATGGCGGTGCAGGGCATCCATGAGGGCATCGGCACCGGTGATCCGCCGGGTCGATGGGGCCTCGGCCACCGCTCCGTCGGATCGGCCGGTGGACACGGTGGTGGGGGGCACGGGGGTGAGCGTCACGGCTGCGGAGGAGCGGCTGAAGTGGGGGGCGGAACGGCGCGGAGAGGCGTGCGAGGGGGGGCGGTTGCAAGGACCGGCCGGCGACGGCAAACGGCCGGCGGCCTGCTCAGCGTAGGGACTTCACGTTAGATGGAGACCATCCTGTGGCGGAAGGCCACGAACGGTCGCTGGCCATGGCCCGCAGCACCGCGACCGGATCCAGCAGCTGGCCGCGCCAGCGCAGGCCCCAGTGCAGGTGCGGACCGGTGGCCATGCCGCTGCTGCCCACCCGGGCAATCAGCTGGCCCGTGGCCACCCGGTCGCCCACGGCCAGCTGGATGCCGGCGGCGCGGTAGCGGCCGCCGCTGACGCTGCCGCTGAGATGGCAGTACAGGTGCTCGTAGTCGCCGGAGCGGATCACCAGGCCCACGCCGCAGCCGCGATCAGCGATCACGGCCACCACCCGCCCGCGCCACCAGCTGCGCACCGGTGAGCCCGCCGGCGCAGCGATATCCAGGCCGTCATGGAGGCGGGCATCCCCATGCATCGGGTGGCGGCGCAGGCCGAAGGGCGAGCTGTAGCGCTCGAAGGCCAGCACCGGAAAGGCGGCCAGACCCCAGCCGGCCGCCCCCATGGCCGGCAGCGCGGCACTGGCCAGCAGGGCCGTGAGCACGATCGCCAGCCGGCGCCGGCGCCGGTCAGAGCAGGCCGAGGGCATGAAGGGGGCCATGGCCACTGATCAGCTCCAGCAGAAAGGCCGAGAAACCCACCATCGCCAGGCGGCCGTTCCAGACTTCGGAGCTGTTGTTCCAGCCCCACGCCCACTTGTCCTGCGGATAGAGCTTCACCTTGCCCGGCAGCTGGGCTGCCTGGTCGAGATTGACTTCGGGACCGGCCAGCGACTGCTGCACCAGATCCGCCAGGGCCCCGATGAAGGTGGGGTCGGTGTCGAGGGCCGGCACCCGGTGGAAATGGGCCACACCGGCCTCGGTGGCGATCTCCCGGTATTCGATGTCGATCTCCTCCAGGGTCTCGATGTGCTCGCTCACGAAGCTGATCGGCACCACCACCAGGTCGTTCACCCCGGCGCTGCCGAGGTCGTGCAGGGCATCTTCGGTGTAGGGCTTGAGCCACTCCACCGGACCCACCCGGCTCTGGTAAGCCAGGGTGTGGGGATTGCCGTGGCCCAGTTGGCGGGCCAGTTCAGCCATGATCAGGCCCACGCAGGCCTCGATCTCGCTCTGGTAGGGATCGCCGGCCTCCTCCACATAGCTCTTGGGCACGCCATGGGCGCTGAAGAAGACGTGGGCGGCGGCAGGGTCGTCGCAGCTGCGGATCTCGCGGGCGATCAACCCGGCCATGGCGGCCACATAGCCGGGGTGGTCATACCAGCTGCGGATGCAGCGGATCGGCAACTGGCGAAAGGCCGGATCGGCCTGGCGCAGCCGCTGCAGCTCCCGGAAGCTGGAACCGCTGGTGCTGATCGAGAACTGGGGGTAGAGGGGCAGCACCACCACCTCCTCGATGTCGTCGGCCTTGATGTCGGCCACCGCCGACTCGGTGAAGGGATGCCAGTAGCGCATGGCCACGTAGGTGGTGGCCTCCACCCCCCGCTGACGCAGGCTGCTCTGCAGCTCCCGGGCCTGATGGTCGGTGATGCGGCGCAGGGGGGAGCCCCCGCCGATCGAGCGGTAGGCCGCCTGCGACTTGCCGCTGCGCAGGGTGCTGATCAGCCAGGCCAGGGGCTTCTGCAGGGCCGGTACCGGCAGGCGGATGATCTCCGGATCGGCAAACAGGTTGTAGAGGAAGGGGCCGACGTCCTGGATCCGTTCCGGACCACCCAGGTTGAGCAGCAGCACGCCGACCTTGGCCATGCCAGGTGGAACAGGGGAAAGTGGCGTCGAGCGTAACGCCGCTTGTGCGGTGCCTGTCCGTTGGGGGCGACACGGACGGCCCCAGCCGATAGGGTCCGGCGCAGGGGATCCGGAACCCTTGGCCAGCACGCTTCCGACCAACCCATCGACCAACCCACCGACCGGCACCGGCGACCCCGGGCCGCTGGAGCCGGCGGTTCCGTTCGGCACCCGGCTGGAGCGGGCCAATGCCCGCCTGGCGGCCGCTGGTGTGGGGCTGCGGCTCGAGGTGCGGGGCCACCGGCTTGGGTTGCGCGGGCCCCTGCCCGACCGCCGGGACCCCTCGCGCCGCCGGCGCCAGCGCATCAGCCTCGGCCTGCCGGCCAGTGCTGGGGGGGTTGAGCAGGCGCTGGAGCAGCTGGCGACGGTGCTGCGCCAGCTGGAGCAGGGTCAGTTCGACTGGCGTGACTGGGGGGGCGTGGGGCCACCGGCTGCCGCACCGGCTGACCTGCCCGCCCACCCCCCGGCCGCCGCAGCGCCCGCACCGGCCCTGGCGCAGCTGCTGGCGGATTTCGAACGGGCCTTCTTCGCCGAGCCCCGCCGCCGCCGGCAACCGGCGGGCAGCCGCAGCACCTGGGAGGCCGCCTACCGGCCCTACCTGCGCCGCCTGGAACGGCTGGCGGGCCCCGACGGGGCTGCCAGCAGCGACCAGCTGGAGGCGGTGCTCGAGAGCTACGACCTGGCCAGCCGCAGCCGTCAGCAGGCGGCGATTGCCCTGGCCGCCCTCGCCCGCCATGCCGGCATCAGCCTGCCGGCCGACTGGAGCGAGCGGGCCGGAGGCTATGGCCTGCACCTGGCCCGCTTCCGACCCCTGCCGAGCGATGAACGGATCCTGGCGCTGGCGGAGGCCATCCCCAACCCGGCCTGGCGGCTGGTCTACGGCCTGATGGCCACCTACGGCCTGCGCAACCATGAGGTGTTCTTCTCGGACCTGAGCGCCCTGGCAACCGGCGGCGACCGGGTGATCCGGGTGCTGCCCACCAGCAAGACCGGCGAGCACCAGGTGTGGCCGTTCCGGCCGGAATGGGTGGATCACTTCGGCCTGGCGTCGCTCGCCGAAGACCGCGGCGCCCTGCCGGCGGTGTGCACCGACCTGCGCCGCGGCTCCCTCAAGCGGGCGGGCCAGCGGGTGGCTGAACAGTTCCGCCGCTACGACCTGCCGATCACCCCCTACGACCTGCGCCATGCCTGGGCCGTGCGCACGATCCACATCGGGCTGCCCGACACGGTGGCCGCCCGCATGATGGGCCACTCGGTGGCCATCCACACCCGCACATACCACCACTGGATCACCCGGCGCGACCAGCAGCAGGCCGTGGATGCGGCCCTGGCGCGGCAACGGGTCGCCTGAGCGCGGCAGAGTGGCCGAACGACCGCCCGCCTCACCTTGAGCACCCAGGACCTCAGCGACCTCGACCGCCATGCCGGAGAGCTGGGCCCCGGCGGTGACCTGGCACCGGAGGGCGATGCCGATGGCTACCGGCGGCGCATGGAGCGGCGGCGGGAGGTGCAGCGCCAGCGGGTGGGGGAACGGAACCGGGAGAAAGGACTGGTGCTGGTGTTCACCGGCGACGGCAAGGGCAAGACCACGGCCGCCCTCGGGCTGGTGCTGCGCACCCTCGGTCACGGCCAGCGGGTGGCGGTGGTGCAGTTCATCAAGGGCGGCTGGCAACCGGGGGAGGCGCGGGCCCTGGCCCTGTTCGGCGACGATCTGCACTGGCATGCCCTGGGGGAGGGATTCACCTGGGAGACCCAGGACCGGGAGCGGGACCGCCAGCTGGTGCAGGAGGCATGGCAGCGCTCGCTGACCTATCTGGCCGATCCCGACCGACGCCTGGTGGTTCTCGATGAGGTGAATGTGGCCCTGCGGCTGGGCTATCTCGAAGCCGACCAGGTGCTGGCCGGGCTCGACAGCCGGCCGCCGCTCACCCACGTGGCCCTCACGGGCCGTGGCGCTCCCCCGGCCCTGCTGGAGAGGGCGGATCTGGTCACGGAGATGCGCCTGGTGCGCCATCCGTTCCGGGAGCAGGGGGTGAAGGCCCAGGCCGGCATCGAATTCTGACGGCGGAGCCGGCGTTGCTACTGTGCGCCGGAGCCTTGTGATCGATGTCCTACAGACGCGTCCTCCTGAAGCTCAGCGGCGAGGCGCTGATGGGTGATCAGGGCTACGGCATCGATCCGGCGATCGTGCAATCGATCGCCGCCGACGTGGCCCGGGTGGTGGAAGACGGCACCCAGCTGGCGATCGTGGTGGGCGGCGGCAACATCTTCCGTGGTCTGAAGGGTTCGGCCGCCGGCATGGACCGGGCCACCGCCGATTACGTGGGCATGCTGGCCACCGTGATGAATGCCATCACCCTGCAGGACGGCCTGGAGCGGGCCGGCATCCCGACCCGGGTGCAGAGCGCGATCTCGATGCAGGAGGTGGCCGAGCCCTACATCCGGCGGCGGGCGATCCGACACATGGAGAAGGGTCGGGTGGTGATCTTCGCCGCCGGCACGGGCAACCCGTTCTTCACCACCGACACCACGGCGGCCCTGCGGGCCGCCGAGATCGGTGCCGACGTGGTCTTCAAGGCCACCAAGGTGGATGGGGTGTACGACAGGGATCCGGCCCAGCATGCCGACGCCGTGCGCTACGAGAGCCTCTCCTTCCTCGAGGTGCTCAGCGGCGAACTGGAGGTGATGGACGGCACGGCCATCGCCCTCTGCAAGGACAACGCGATCCCGATCGTGGTGTTCAACCTGTTCGGAGCCGGCAACATCCGCCGTGCCGTCGCCGGTGAACCGATCGGCACCCGCATCCATCCCTGATCCGATCTCCCCACCCCCCTGCCAACGCCAGCCATGGACATCGAAGCCAGCATGCGCAAATCGGTGGAGGCCACCCAGCGCACCTTCAACACCATCCGCACCGGCCGGGCCAACCCGAGCCTGCTCGACAAGATCGTGGTGGAGTACTACGGGGCCGAAACGCCGCTCAAATCGCTGGCGACCCTGTCCACCCCCGATGCCCAGACCATCGCCATCCAGCCCTTTGATGCCGGTTCCATCAACCTGATCGAGAAGGCCATCAGCCTGAGCGATCTCGGGCTCACCCCCAACAACGACGGCCGGCTGATCCGCATCAACATTCCACCCCTCACCGAAGACCGGCGCAAGGAACTCTGCAAACTGGCCTCGCGCTACGCCGAAGAAGGCAAAGTGGCCCTGCGCAATGTGCGCCGCGATGCGATCGATCGCATCAAGAAGGACGAAAAGGACGGTGACCTGTCCGAGGATCAGAGCCGAGACGCCCAGGACAAGGTCCAGAAACTCACCGATCGTTTCATCACAGAAATCGAAAAACTCCTGTCGGAGAAGGAAGCCGATATCCTGAAGGTGTGAGCGGCGGTCCCGATGCCGATGTGATCGTGGTGGGCGGTGGCGCCGCCGGTGGCGCCACGGCGTTCCACCTGGCGGCCCGCAACCGGCGGGTGATCCTGCTGGAGGCCGGCCTGCCGCAGGCCCATCGCTGCTGTGCCGGTGGCATGGCGGCCTCCGTGCAGCGCTGGTTCCCGTTCTCCCTGGAGCCGGCGGTGGATCAGGTGATCCAGCGGGTGCGCTTCACCTGGTGCCTGGAGGATCCGGTGCTGGCCGAACTCCCCGGCAAATCACCGTTCTGGATCGCCCGCCGCTCCAGCCTCGATGCCCTGCTGGCCCGCCAGGCCGCTGCGGCCGGCGCCGAGGTGCGCCATCAGGCGCGGGTCCAGGCCGTGGTTCCGGATGGGGACCATCGCGGCTGGAGCGTGCAGCTCGACCGAGGCAACAGCCTCTCGGCCCGGGCCGTGGTGATCGCCGATGGGTCGGGCTCCCAGCTGGCCGCCCCCCTGGGGCTCGGGCCCCGCCAGCCCCATTTCGCCAGCACGGTGGCCGTTGAGGTGGAAGCACCGGTGGCCGACCCGGCCATGGCCCGCTTTGACTTCGGCCTGGTGCACCATGGCTTCTGCTGGGCCTTTCCCCGCCAGGGTGGCTACAGCATCGGCGTGGGCACCTTCATCGGGCGGCAGGCGGCCGATGCCGATGGCGTGCTCTCCCGGCTGCTGCCCTCCCTGGGGCTGCCCCCCGATGCGGGCGAACGGCGCCACGGCCGGCTGCGCACCTGGGACGGGCACCATCGCCTGCATGGCGACGGGCTGCTGGCCGTGGGCGATGCCGCCTCGCTGTGCGATCCATTCCTGGCGGAAGGCCTGAGGCCGGCACTGCTGAGCGGCTGCCATGCAGCCGAGGCCCTCGATCGCTGGCTCAGCGGTGATCAGCAGGCGCTGGCCGGATACACCAGCCGCATGCGCCACGACTGGGGCGAGTCGATGGCGTGGGGCCGGCGGATTGCCCAGGTGTTCTACCGCGTTCCCAGGGTGGGATACCAACTGGGGGTGAAGCGGCCCACGGCCCCCCAGCGGATCGCCCAGATCCTCTCCGGCGACATGGGTTATGGCGACATCGCCCAACGGGTGATCCGCCGACTGATGCTGCAGCGCTGAGCGGCATCAGTTGATGCGCCGATCCTTGAGCTGGCGCAGGCGGCATTCGATCGAGCCCAGCAGCTCGATGGCGAACATGGGCGATTCCTGCACCGCAAACAGAAACTTGTTGCGGTTCATCACCAACAGGCGACAGGCGGTCAGGGCCACCGCATTGCCATAACGCTGGTGCTCATGGGTGACCAGGGCACCGGCACCGAAGACATCGCCCGCCTCGATCAATTCCCGGCCCTGGCCGTCGTTCCAGTTGAGTTCCACGGTGCCATCAAGCAGGCCGAACATGCAGTCGCCCGGCTCACCGGCCCGGAACACCGACTCGCCGGCCTCGACCGTGATCACCTCGCCCTTGCTGGCGAGGGCACGCATGGTGTCGAGAGCATTCATGGCGAGCCGGCCGGAAGCTGGCGCCAGTCTGCCTCAGACCCGGCTGAGGGCCAGCGGTGTCCCCAGACCGCCACGCACGTCTTCGGGCACCAGGCGGCCATCATTGTCGGTGTCGAGGGCGGCGAAGACCGCATCACTGCCGAGCCATTCCTCGCGGGTGATGCAGCCATCACCATCGAGGTCATTGAGCAGAAAAATCTCATGCACGGCATGGTTGAAGGCCGAGCCGCCCTCCAGTTCCACAAGGCGGTGACCCAGCAGGGCCTCCAGGGTGGTGATCGCTTTGCAGAAGCCCCTGATGCCCTCCTCGAGCTTCTCGTGGGCCATCACATCGTCAGCCATCATCTTTTCAAATGTGGGCTTGTCCACATGGATCCTGGGCTCGGGCTCAGGCAGGTTGAAGGGATTGAGCCGACGCTCCAGTTCACCATCGGTGCTGCGCAGCTGATCCATCAACACCGGGGAGATGGTGAGCAGATCACAACCCGACAGCTCAATGATCTCATCAATGTTGCGGAAGCTGGCACCCATCACCTCCGTTTTGTAGTCATAGGATTTGAAGTAATTGAAGATCCTCGTCACCGAAAGCACGCCGGGATCTTCGGTGCCGGGATAGCTGTCACGGCCGGTGCTCTTGCGATACCAGTCGAGAATGCGACCCACAAACGGGGAAATGAGGGTGACTCCCGCCTCGGCGCAGGCCACGGCCTGGGCAAAACCGAACAGCAACGTGAGGTTGCAGTGGATGCCTTCGCGCTCCAGCACCTCTGCAGCCTTGATGCCCTCCCAGGTGGAGGCGACCTTGATCAGCACCCGATCGCGGCTGACACCGGCCTGCTTGTACAGCCAGATCAGCTTGCGGGCCTTGGCGATGGTGGCTTCGGTGTCGTAGCTGAGCCTGGCATCCACCTCCGTGGACACCCGACCCGGCACAATCCGGAGGATCTCCTGGCCGAAGGTCACGCTGATTTCATCGAGCGCTTCGGCAACCACCTCATCCGCACTGGCATCGGGGCCCATGGCCTGGCGGGAGGAGCGCAGGGATCGGTCGATCAGCTCCTGATAGGTGGGGATCTGGGCTGCCGCCAGAATCAGCGAAGGATTGGTGGTGGCATCGCGCGGCGTGAACTGACGGATGGCATCGATGTCACCGGTATCTGCCACCACCACGGTCATGGCGGCGAGTTGATCGAGCAGGTTGGCCATCAAGACCTGAGGTTTCTGCCAGGACGCTAGCCAGAACAGGGGGCCGGAACCAGAACCGTGGCTGGTTCCAGACCGGCCATCAGGCCCGTCTGGCGGGGGGCTTGCCGGAGGAACGGGCTGGGGCGACGCTCGGGGGGATCTTCTCGAGCACGATCAGGGCTTCCAGGATCTGGCGGCTCACCGGCACGGCCACCGTGGATCCGTAGGCGTTGCCGCCCTTGGGCTCATCCACCACCACCAGCACCACGTAGCGGGGGTCCTCGATCGGCAGCACGGCCACGAAGCTGCAGATGCGGGCCCCCGGGATGTAGACGCCGTTTTGGGCCTTCTGGGCCGTGCCGGTCTTGCCGCCGATCCGATAGCCCGGAATCTTCACCCCTTTGCCGCTGCCGTTGTCCACCACCTGCTCCATCCAGTTGACCACCGTGCGGGTCACCCGGGGATCCAGCAGCTGCACACCGGCACCGGCGGGCGCCGTGGCGAGGGCATCGCCGGAGCGCAGGCCACGGGTGATGTGGGGGCTCACCAGCCGACCACCGTTGGCCAGCATGCCGTGCAGCTGCACCAGTTTGAGGGGCGTCAGCGAGAACCCCTGGCCAAAGGCGGCGACGGCCGGCTCGATGGCACCACCGGTGAATTCAGAGCGCGACTTCAGCTGGCCCGCCACCGCACCGGGCAGGTCGGTGTCGGGAACCGTGTCGATGCCGATGCGATGCAGCCAGTTCCAGAACACGTCGCGCTTCATGTTGCGCATCGCCTCCACCATCGCCACGTTGCTGGAGACCGCCAGCACGGTGGGGAAATCAATGGTGCCGTTGGCATTGCGGTCGGCGTTGAAGATCGGCCAGCCGTTGATCGTGAGCTGGCCCACATCATTCACCGTTCCCTTCGGATCAATCACCTTCTCCTGAAGGGCCAGGGCAAGGTTGATCGGCTTGAAGGTGGAACCCGGCTCGTAGAGGTCCTGCACCGACCACTCACGGAACAACCCCGGGTCGTGGCGCCAGAAGCGGTTCGGGTCGTAGCTGGGGGTGGAGGCCAGGGCCAGCAGTTCGCCGCTGCGCACATCCATCACCAGGGCGGCGCCGCGCTTGGCATTCCACTGCTTCACCTGCCTGGCCAGGGCCTGCTGGGCCACCTGCTGCAGGCGGGCATCGAGGGTGAGCTGGAGGCGCAGGTCGTCGCCGTAGAGGCTGCCGGCCCGGATCCCCACCGGCAGGGGGGTGCCATCGGCACCACGGCGCATGCTGAAGACTGATTCGTGGCGCTGCAGATCCCGGTCCCGGCTCTGTTCCAGGCCCGCCTGGGGCACCCGCTCAAGGTTGAGGAAGCCGACCACATTGGCGAACAGGGAGGCCTGGGGGTAGACCCTCTGGGGATAGGGCTCCAGGTCGATGCCGCTGATGCCGAGAGCCCTGATGCGCGTGGCGGTCTCGGGGTCCACCCCCGTGGCAAGGCGCACGCCGCTGCGGCGGTCGCCGATGGCGGCGACCAGGCGCTCGGGCGACTGCAGCAGCACCTTGGAGAGGCGGGCCGCCACATCAGCCACCGGCCGCACGCTGCCGGGGTCATCGCCGGGCACACTGAAGTAGCGGGGGTGGGCCCAGAGGGTGTAGCGCTCCTCGTCGAGGGCCACCAGGCGGCCACTGCGATCCACGATCGTGCGGCGCTTGCCCAGGGGCTGCTGGGAGAGGGTCTGCAGATCCCGGGCCCGGCTCTGCAGGCGGTCGGTCTGCACCACCTGCAGCCAGGCCAGGCGCACCGCCAGGCCGCCCAGGCCGAGCACCAGCAGCAGGTAGACCGCCAGCAGGCGAGCGGGCGGTACCTGCCGGATCTCCACCACACGGTGCTGCGAGGGGCGGCGGGCGGGGCGGGCGGTCGCCAGGCCACGATCACGCCGCTGGTTCCGCTCTGGAGGAGTGGGGGGGTGGCGGCGTGTGGGGGGACGGGCCATCAGTAGCCGGCGGGCATCTGACGAAGGGTTCCGGCGGCGGCAGCCAGGGCGGCGGCCTGGTCAGGGGCGGCGGCGGTCGGCCGGGCCGGCGGCGGCAGATGGATCAGCCGGTTGCTGCTGGTGGGCACCAGCACGTTGCTGCGGCGGGCGGTACCGAGATGGTGCTGCTCCAGCACGGCGGCGGATTCCTGGAGCCGATGTTCCAGCACCTGGGCCGCCTCCAGCTGGCCGTAGCTGCGGGCCCATTCGGCCTGCCAGTGCAGCGACAGCCCCGTGAGACCCAGCATGGTGAGCCCGAGACCGGCGAGGGCACCATCGGCCGCCCGGTGCAGCAGGCCAAGCCAGGGCATGCGCCGCTGGGCCGGACCGGGGGTGATCGCGCCCTGGATCAGCTGCAACGGCCGGCTCTGCAGGGAGACCGCCCGTCGACGCTGGGACCGATGGGACTGAATCGCAACCACGGGGGCTGTCACACGCACTGGGCAAGTGAACCACCCCGACCGCCTGCCAGCAAGCTCCTCACGAGCCAAGGGCGATCAGATTCGCGAATGTGACGGCATTCCAGAGGGCATGGAGGATCACACAGGGCCCGAGCCGGCCCGTGCGCCACCGCAGCCAGCCCAGCCCCAGGCCCAGCACCAGCAGGGGAACGAGCTCACCGAGGCTCAGGTGTGCAACCGCAAACACGACGGCGCTGAGCAGCACGGCCGCGCCGCCGCCGAAGCGGCGACCGGCGACCGGCAGCAGCACACCCCGGAAGATGGTTTCCTCAAACAGTGGTGCCACGATCACCGCCGTGAGCGCGAAACAGCCGAGCGCCAGCCGATCGCCGCTGTTGAGCACCAGCTCCAGCAGGGGATTGCTGCCACCGGGATCCCCCACGAGCTGCTCCTGAAGCCAGCCGGCCAGCGCCACCAGCGGCAGCACCATCAGCAGATGCGCCAGGGCGCTGCTCGCCGCGGTGGCCAACGGACGCCAGCGCCATTGCAGCCAGCCGCCGGGCGGCCGGGGCTGGCGGCTGGCCGCAGTGGCGATCTGCCGCGACAGGATCGCCAGCGGGGCGATGGTGAGGGCCAGGTACTGGCCCAGCACCTGCAGCCCCTGGCTCAGGGGTTCCGCCAGATTGGCGATCCGCAGCGACCGCTCCAGCAGCGGCGCCAGCAGCAGCGGCGCCAGCACCTCCCCCAGCACCACAAAACCACCGGCGATCAGCAACACCAGATCCAGGCCGTCGAGGGGTGGGGCCACCAGGGGGGCAGCCGGTGCCAGCAGGCCCCGCCGCCACTGCCAGAGCAGGCGCAGCAGCAGCAGCACCCCCACCAGCAGAGCCGGCAGGGGCAGCAGGCTGACCACCGCAAAGCGCAGCAGGGTGGGCAGGGGACGGCCGAACCGGGCCAGGCAGTCGGCCGGTGTTCCTGCCAGCCGTTCACAGCTCAGCTGGGCCAGCACCGGCGATGGGGACCAGGGCCGCAGCAGGGGCTCCAGGTGGGCCGGCCCCATGGTGTCGCCATCGATCAGGGCCTGCAGCAGGGGCCGCCGCCGGGGGTCGATCGACTCCAGCAGGGGCTCCAGGTCGCGCAGGGCGACCGGCTGCACGGCAGCCGGCTGCAGCAGGGCCCGCTCCAGCCGCTGGGCCACCGGCGGCGGCACCGGAGCCTGCTGCAGCTGCCGTTCCAGCTCGGTGCGCAGGTCGGCGCGGGGGTCATCCCCCAGCAGGGTCGCCTGCAGGCCGGTGGGCAGCACCTCCGCCACGATCACGTTCAGCTCCAGCTGCCGCAGGCCGAGGGCGTCGCCCACCGAGGGGCGCTGCAGACTGTCCACCAGGCCACCCAGCCAGATCAGCGAGGCCAGAGAAAGACTGAGCAGAGCCAGCAGGCCCCGCCAACCGCTGCGGCGCACTCCGGGGCCCGCGGTGCTCTGCTCGCCGTCGCTGCTCACATGACCCTCCCGGTCGGGCGCTGCCGCCGATTCTGCGTTGCGGCCCCCTCATACAGTGGCGGCGTCGATCCGCTGCCGTCCGTGCCCCTTCGCATCGTCCTGGTCCGCCATGGGCTGAGCAGCTACAACCTTGAGCAGAGGATCCAGGGGCGCGACGACCTCTCCAGCCTCAGCGATGCGGGCATCGAGCAGGCCCGGCAGGCGGGCGAAGCCCTGCGCGATCTGCCCTTCGCCGCCGCCTACACATCGCCCCTGCGGCGGGCCGCCCACACCGCCGGCCATCTGCTGGCGGCCCAGGGTCGGGGCCTGGAGGCCACCACCAGCGACGACCTGCTGGAGATCGACCTGGACCCCTGGGGCGGCCTGCTCCGCCATGAGCTGGCCGCCCGGTACCCCGAGCAGGAGCGGCTCTGGCGGGAGGCGCCCCATGCGCTCGAACTGATCAGGGCCGATGGCCGCCCCCATCGGCCGGTGCCGGATCTGATGGTGCAGGCCGGCCGCTTTGTGACCGGCCTGCTCGACCGGCATGGGGGCAGCGACACCAGCGTGCTGGTGGTGGCCCACAACGGCATTCTCCGCTGCGTGATGCTGCAGCTTCTCGGCCTGGGGGCCGATGGCTTCGGCCGCATCCGGCTCGACAACGCCGGCATCTCGGTGTTCAACGTGAGCGACGGGGGCGACGGACGCCAGGTGCAGATCGAGTCGCTCAACGGCACCGCCCACCTGGGCACACCCCTGCCGCCGCGGCGGCGGGGCCCACGCCTGCTGCTGGTGCGCCATGGCGAGACCGACTGGAACCGGCAGGGGCGATTCCAGGGCCAGATCGACATCCCTCTCAACGACAACGGCCGCCGCCAGGCCGAGGCGGCGGCCCGCTTCCTGGCCGATGTGCCGATCGACCGGGCCTACACCAGTGCCATGGCCCGCCCCCGCCAGACCGCCGAGCTGATCCTGGCGGCCCATCCGGGCGTGCCGCTCACCGCCACCACCGGCCTGCTGGAGATCGGCCACGGGCTGTGGGAGGGCCGGCTGGAGGCGGAGATCGCCGAAGGCTGGCCCAGCTTGCTCGCCGACTGGAAGCGGGCTCCCCAGACCGTGCAGATGCCGGAGGGCGAAACCATCCAGCAGGTCTGGGACCGGTCCATGGCCTGCTGGAACCGCATCGCCGCCGGTCTGGGTCCGGACGAAACGGGGCTGGTGGTGGCCCACGACGCCGTGAACAAGACGATTCTCTGCGCCCTGCTCGGCCTCACACCCGCCGACATCTGGACCATCAAGCAGGGCAACGGGGGCGTGACCGTGATCGACGACCCCCAGGGCCGGGCCGGCGGGCCCGTGGTGAGCTGCCTCAACCTCACCAGCCATCTGGGCGGCGTGCTCGACCGCACCGCCGCCGGCGCCCTGTAGACCCCATGGCCCGCAGCCTCCTGCTTCGCCGGGTCCAGGTGCTGAGGGGGCCGGACCGGCCCCTCGACCGTGCCGACGTGCGGATCGCCGATGGACGGCTGCAGGCCATGGTGCCCAGCGGCAGCGATGGCGCCCCGGCCGGGGCCGGCGAGCAGCAGGTGATCGAGGCGGATCACCTGCTGCTCGCCCCCAGCCTGGTGGATCCCCACAGCGTGCTGGAGCAGCCCCTGTGCGGCCGGGCCGAGACCCTGGCAAGCCTGCTGGCCGCCGCCGCCAGCGGCGGCTACGGCACCGTGGCCCTGCTGCCCGCCGCCGAGCCCTGGCGCGACCGGCCCGAGCTGCTGCAGCTGCCAGCGGTGGAGCCCATGCGCCTGCTGCCCTGGGGTGCCTTCAGCTGCGGCGGCGACGACCGGGTGCTGGCGCCCCACGCCGAGCTGCTGGCAGCCGGCGCCGTGGGCCTGGCCGCCGGCCCACGGATGCCACCCACGGCGCTGGTGGAGAAGGCCCTGCGGCTGGGGGAAACGGCCGGCCAGCCGCTGCTGATCGCCCCCCGCGACGGCACACTCACCGGCGGAGGTCTGCTGCGGGAACGGGTGGAGGCCCTGCGGCTGGGCTGGCCCACTGACCCGGCCCTGAGCGAAACCCTGCCGCTGCAGACGCTGCTGACGCTGGCGGAGCTCCATCCCGAACAGCGCCTGCGCCTGATGAACCTCTCCACCCACGAGGCGGTGGCCCTGCTGCGGCGTTCCGCCCGTGGCGGAGACGATGGCCCCACCACCGCCGGGCCGCTGTGTTCGGTGTGCTGGTGGCATCTGGTGGCCGACAGCGCCGGCCTCGCTCCCGAGGAGGAGGGCTGGCGGCTGGAGCCTCCCCTGGGCGGCCCCTCCGACCGGCAGGCCCTGGTGAGTGCGGTGGCCGAGGGGCTGATCAGTGCCGTGGCCGTGCACCACCGCGCCCTCGACAGCGAGGAGCAGCTGCTGCCCCTGGATCAGCGGCGGCCCGGGCTGGCCGGCCACGGCTTGGTGCTGCCGGTGCTCTGGCAGCAGCTGGTGGTGGGGGCCGGCTGGTCCCCCGGGCAGCTGTGGCAGGCCCTGTGCTGGGGGCCCTGCCGGTTTCTGGCCATTCCGGCCGAACGGCTGGAACCGGGGGGCCGGCGCTGGCTGCTGTTCGATCCGGAGCAGAGCTGGAGCCAGGCCGACACGCCCCCGACCTCCCGGGCCGCCAACCGGCCGTGCCGCACCTGGCCCCTGCAGGGCCGGGTGGTGGCCAGCGGCCTCAGCGATCCGCAGATGTGGCTTCTGTGAGCGATCCCGCCGAGCTGAAGGGGAAAAAGCGCCAGAAGGCCCGGCCGATGATCTGATCCTGGGGCAGGAACGGACCGCTGGGCCAGAAGCGGCCATCCCAGCTGTTGGCGCGGTTGTCACCCAGCACCACCACATGCCCCCGGGGCACCACCACATCGAGCGTGCGGCAGGGACCGAGGCCCTGGGCATTCACCGGACAGCGGTTGAGCACGTATGGCTCCTGGAGGGGCCGACCGTTGATGCGCACGCTGCCGGCCGGATCCACGGCGATCCGCTCCCCCGGCAGGCCGATCACCCGCTTGATGTAGGCATCGCAGGCGGGCGACTGAACGCTGGGCAGGCTGCCGATCACAGGAATGTTGACCAGCAGGCAGCGCAGGGGGCCGGCCTCTCCCTGGCGGATCAGGGCCGGATCGAACCGGTGGGGTGCATGAAAAACCACGATCTCGCCGCGCCGCGGGGCGCGGGAGCGGTAGCTGAGCTTCTCCACCAGCAGCCGGTCCTGGATCTGGAGGCCCGGCAGCATGGACCCGGAGGGGATGTAACGGGCCTCCAGCAGAAACTGACGGATGCCGAGGGCCAGCCCCAGGGTGATCAGCACACTGCGCCAGAAGGCCCATGGACTCTCGTGCTGCCCATCGACCGACGGGGCGCGCTGGTGGCTGGGCCGGGGACTGGGGCTCTGGCTCAAGGTGCTGGCGCGACGGGGGTGGCTCTGGCAAGGCAGATTAGGCACCCATACCCCTGCCGGCCCCGCCGATGGCCCGACCCCGCTGGCACGACCAGCCACTCCGCGGTGCCAGCCGCCTGGGCCGCAGCTGGGATCGGTTCGTGGCCCTCTGGGCCGCCCTGAACCTGCTCTGGGTCGCCTTTGACCTCACCTACATCCCGCTGCGCACCTTCTGGCTGCAGCGCAACCTGAATCTGATCCCGACCGTGGGCCTCACGGTGCCCCTGAGGTTCCTGCCGGACATCACCCCCTGGGTGGATCCGATCAAGGGCATCGTGCCGCACCGCGACACGGAGACCTATCTGCGGGCCTTCGACGAACTGGACACGGCCCTGGGGGAGCGACCGGCCGGCCGGCAGCCCACCCCAGCCCAGCAACGGCTGCTGCAGCGCCAGGTGGCGCTCACGGTGCAGATGATCGACACCAACCCGTTCCAGGCATCGGACGCCACCGGCACCCTGGAGAAGATCAAGAACCGCCTGCGCCAGCACGGCCAGCAGGAATCGGCGAAGGAGTCGGCCCGGCTGGTGCTGTCGTCCGAATGGCTGGCCCGCCGTCCATGGCAGGAGGAACGGCGCTTCTGGAGGCAACGGGTGCTGCCGCTGGTCGCCACCAACTACTGGCGATCCACCGGCAGCAACGGCCTGCCCACCGACACCTTCTGGCGGATCGACCTGGTGCTGTTCCAGAGCATCTTCGCGCTCGACATCGGCCTGCGGGCCCTGCGCATGCGCCGGCGGCTGAAGGGCCTGAGCTGGGGCGAAGCCCTGCTGCGCCGCTGGATCGACCTGCCGCTGCTGCTGCCCTTCTGGCGGTGGCTGCGCCTGCTGCCGGTGCTTGAGAGGCTGCAGAGCAGCGGCCTGATCAATCTGGAACCGCTGCGGGCCGTGGTCAGCCGCGGGGTGGTGGCACTGCTGGCGGTGGAGCTGTTCGAGGTGCTGTCCCTGCAGCTGCTCGACGGTTGCCAGGCCCTGATCCGCTCCAGCCGCTGGCCGACACGGATCCGGGCCCTGCGCAGCCACCAGACCGTGGCGGTCAACGACGAACGGGAACTGGTGGAACTGGTGCGCATCTGGGCGCCGCTGCTGCTGGCCCAGGTGGCCCCCAGGCTGGCCCCCGAACTGCAGGGGGTGCTGGGCCACACGCTGCAGCAGAGCCTGGAGAGCACGATGGTACCGGGCCCCCTTCGGCAGCTGCAGCCCCTGCTGCAGGTGGAGCAGGGCATCAGCCGTCAGCTGGCGGCCGGCATGGTCGACAGCCTGCTGGAGTTGAGCCGCAGCACGGCCCAGCGGCTGGCCCAGCGGGATGATGCCCAGCTGGACCTGCTGCAGCGTTGCGTGGACCGGTTCTGGGAGGAACTGGCGGCAGCCCTGGAGAACGGGCCGGTGCTGGAGCGGTCCCAGGAGCTGGTGTGCACCCTGCTGGAGGAGCTCAAACTCACCTACCTGAGTCAGATCAGCCGCAGCGGCATCGCCGGACTGATCGACGAGCTCGATCAACTCACGGTCAACCCGGGCCGACCAGACAGTCGTGCCACTCCTGGGGTTTGAAGCCGGTGAGCACCGAACCGGCCGGAGTGACCAGCAGGGGGCGGCGGATCAGGCGGCCATCGGCGGCCATGGCAGCCAGCAGCTGATCGTCGCTCCAGGCGCGCACGGCCTGGGCACCCAGCTCGCGGTAACTGCGGCCGCTGGTGTTGAGTAGCCGGGCCCGACCCAGGCTCTGCAGGGCCTGCTGCAGCACAGGTGCCGGCGGCGGCGTCTGGGTGATGTCGATCACCTGGGCACGGATCCCCTGGTCAGCGAGCCACTTCAGGGCCCGCCGGCAGGTGCTGCAGGCCCCATAGCTGTAGATCAGGGGGCCCGTCTGCAACTCACTTGAGGCCGACAAGGGATTTGATCGCCCCGAGCAGGCTGTTGGACCCCTTGCCCACACCACCGGAGGGACGGGTGCGGACCGTGACGTCGCCGTTCACCGTGGTGCGGCAGCTCAGCCGATAGGACGCTGGCCGATCGGCCAGGTAGACCTCCTCCACATCACTGCGGGGGGAGAGGTTGCGAGCTCCCTCGAGCACCTCCACCACGCAGGTGCCGCACTGGCCGAGGCCACCGCAGTTGTTGACATTGTTGAGACCGGTGTAGGGGTTGATGCCGGCGTCGAGAGCGGCCTTGCGCAGATTCGCCCCCTCGATGCAACCCACCTGCTGGCCTTCGTTCTCGAAACGGATGGTGGGCACGGTCGGGACTGGGGAACGCGGCGCCCAACTTAAGCCACCCGGGGTCACGCCAGCAGCGCAGTGGACGGATCTGTTTCGGATCCTGCCCCTAGCATCGGCCATGGTCTTCAGCCCCCCAGGCTGCTGAACCCCTGGCTCAACCAACCCTGGACCAACCCCTGGACCCACCGTTGACCCCACCGCTGCCCACGCCCTCCTGCGGAGCTGCCGGCGACGATGCCGGCCGCGACCACGACCTGCTGGTGCAGCAGGTGATTCCCGGCTACACCAGCCTGGCCCGCCTGGCGGTGGCCCTGTTGGCCGCTTCGCCGCTGGGGGCGCGCCAGGGAGCCCGAATCCTGGTGGCGGGCTGCGGCACCGGCGCCGAACTGCTGGAGGCACGGCACCAGCGCCCCGACTGGCAGCTCACCGCCCTGGATCCCTCGGAGGCGATGCTGGCCGCTGCCCGCGCCAGGCTCGGAGACCAGCCCGGCATCACCTGGCTGGCCAGCACGGTGGAAGCCCTGGCCAGCCCCCCCAGCGGAGCCCCGGACGAAGCCCACGATGGCGCCATGGCTGTGCTGGTGCTGCAGGCCCTGCCCGACGACGGCAGCAAGCTGGCCTTTCTCACCGCCCTGGCCCGCCAGCTCAAACCGGGCGCCCAGACCCTGCTCGTGGACCTGGCGGAACCGGAACGCTCACCCCTGCAGCAGCAGCTCCGCCAGGCGCGGATGGGCTATCAGCGCGCCAGTGGCCTGGTGGTGGACCCCAGCAGCCCCCCGCGCCTGAGCGAGGCCCTGCACCCCGTGGGGGCCTCCCGGCTCACCGCCCTGGTGGAGGCGGCAGGCTTCGGCGACCCGGCCCGGATCTTTCAGGCCCTCGATGTGGAGGGGTACCTGCTTCAGCGCAGAGACTGATCGTGGGCGCGGCGATAAGCCTGCACTGAACGCTCGATCAGGGCGGGCACGCAGGTCTCGTCGAGCCAGCCGGTGATCTGGGTCACGCGGCCCTCCAGGCTCTTGTAGGTGCGGAAGAACTCAGCCACCTCCTCCAGCTGGTTGGAGGCGATCTGGCGAATGCTGCGAATCGCGCGCTGGCCGGGGTCGGCGCAGGGAACACAGAGCAGCTTGCCGTCGTGGGCACCCGAATCGATCATGTCGAGAACGCCGATCGGCCGGGCCGTGAGCAGGCAGCCCGCAAAGGTGGGCTCGGTCATGATCACCAGGGCATCGAGCGGGGCCCCGTCGTCGGCCAGGGTGCCGGGAACGAAGCCGTAATCGAAGGGGTAGCGCACGGAGGAATGGAGCACCCGATCGAGGGCCATCGTGCCCACATCCGGGTTGTACTCATATTTATTGCGGCTGCCGGCCGGAATCTCCACCAGCAGGTTCACCACTCCGGGAGCCGGTGAGGCCGACAGTCGCGTCAGATCCATGGCTCAGGGGATGCTGCAGATCGGGTGAGGTGGTGATCGTGAGGGGCGTGGATCGGTCAAGCAGCACAGCGGCCAGGGGCACCGTGAGGGTGGCCGTGGCGATCAGAAGGCCGAGCACGAACCGCAGGGGCTCCAGCATCAGCTGGGGGTCGGACCGGTCCTCACCCGGGGCACGGGCGGTGCGCTGGGGTCGACTGGGAGGGTCGTCGCCGGAGTCAGCTTCGCCGTCGCCGGCCAGGGGAGATATCCCGGGAGACAGGCTGATGGTGTCGAACGGGAGCTGGCGGGAAGGGGCGCTGTCCATGGGGGTGACGGCCGGGGCCGTCACACAGATCGGCAGAGGTGGTTGGGTGAACTGATTCTGGCACCGATCGGTGCCTTAGACGTGGTGAGGCCTTCAGGCCGCCGGCCGCGACTGGTGATCGTGGTGGGTCTGGGACAGGCTGTTCTGGCGGTGGGCGCTCAGGTCTGCAGGGGGTGAATCAAGGCCATCCAGCCGCATACGGATGTGGCGCAGTTCATCGAGAATGGCTCCCAGAAGCTGCTGAGTTGCGGTGGATGGGGAACTGAGAACCTCCACAGTCACCTCACGGATGCGCAGCACATCACGGGCGAAACGGGCCACCTCGTTGGGGTGGAACAGCAGGGGATCCTTCTGGTCGGTCCGGTATTCCGGATTGAGCTTGCGGGGATTGAACGGAGGGTTCAGGTTGCGGGGATCGGTGTTGGTGTAGCGATAGACCGAAGCCCGGGAGCGGTTGAGACTTTTCTGAACGTCGTCGATGCCGATCAGGGCATCGGCACTGATGGTGGAATCACGATGGGGCGCCATCTCATGATGACCATCGGACCCTGGAGCCCGATTGGACTCATATCCCGAACCGACCGCTGCGGAAGGGATCGGTTCTGGAGAAGACAGCATCTGGGGGGCTGAACCCTTGATTGATCGCGAGACCTTAGCAGAGGTTTCCCGATTCGTCCCGACCGGTGGTGATAGTGTCCCCATCGTCTGTTCAGCCGTTCCCATGCGCGTTTCCCGCCTGCTGCTGGTGACGCTGCGTGAAGACCCCGCCGAGGCCGAGATTCCCTCCCACCGGTTGTTGATCCGGGCGGGCTACATCCGCCGGGTGGCCTCCGGCATCTATGCCTATCTGCCCCTGCTCTGGCGGGTGCTGCGCAAGGTGTCGGCCATCGTGCGCGAGGAGATGGATGCCGTGGGCGGCCTGGAGACCCTGCTGCCCCAGCTGCAGCCGGCCGAGCTCTGGCAGCGCAGCGGCCGCTGGGATGGCTACACGGCCGGTGAGGGGATCATGTTCAACCTGGTGGACCGGCAGGAGCGGCAGCTGGGTCTGGGCCCCACGCATGAAGAGGTGGTGACCGCCCTGGCGGCCGATCTGCTGCGCTCCTACCGCCAGCTGCCGGTCTGCCTCTATCAGATCCAGAGCAAGTTCCGTGATGAGATCCGGCCCCGGTTCGGCCTCATGCGGGGGCGTGAATTCATCATGAAAGACGCCTACTCATTCCATGCCGATGAGGCCTGCCTGCGGCAGACCTACGCCGCCATGGACGGCGCCTACCGCCGCATCTTCGCCCGCTGTGGCCTGCGGGCCGTGGGCGTGGAGGCCGACAGCGGCGCCATCGGCGGCTCCGCCAGCCAGGAGTTCATGGTGCTGGCCGATGCCGGTGAAGATCTGGTGCTGGCCAGCCCCGACGGCCGTTACGGCGCCAACCAGGAACGGGCCGTGTCGCTGCCCGCGGACCCGGTGCCGCTGGCGGCCGCCGGCATGGCGGAGCTGGCCACGCCGGGGCAGACCAGCATCGAGGGACTGTGCAGCGCCCATGGCTTCGACCCCACCCAGACAGTCAAGGTGCTGCTGCTGCTGGCCCGCTTCGCCGCCGGCCCGGCACTGCCCCTGCTGGTGGCCCTGCGGGGCGACCAGCAGCTCAATGAGGTCAAGCTGACCAATGCGGTCACGGCCCGGGCGCCCCAGGGCTCGGGAACCCTGCTGGAGATCACCCCGCTCGACGCCGAACACTGCCGGGCCCTGCAGCTGGACCCGGCCGCCATCCCCTTCGGCTATCTGGGCCCCGACCTGAGCGATCAGGTGCTGGCATCGGTGGCGGCGCCCCGGCTGCAGGGCTCCTTTCTGCGGCTGGTCGACGGCACTGCCGCCGACCTGGATCGGTTCGTGTGCGGGGCCAACCGGCCGGACCATCACCGGGTGGGGGCCAGCTGGGCCGACCTCCGCCTCACCGGAGCCGTGGGCCTCGATGGGGCGGACCGCCTCGATCTGCGCGCCGCCCAGCCCGGCGACCGCTGCCTGCACGATCCCAGCCAGCGGCTGGAGGCATCCCGCGGCATCGAGGTGGGCCACATCTTCCAGCTGGGCCGCAAATACTCCCAGGCACTCGAGGCCCGCTTCACCAACGAGGCCGGCCAGGAGGAGCCCCTGTGGATGGGCTGCTACGGCATCGGCGTGTCGCGGCTGGCCCAGGCGGCCGTGGAGCAGCACCACGATGGCAACGGCATCTGCTGGCCGGTGTCGATCGCGCCGTTCGAGGTGATCGTGGTGATCGCCAGCACCCGCGATGCCACCCAGGTGGCCCTGGCCGAACGGATCCACGGGCAACTGCTCGAGGCTGGGGTGGATGGGCTGCTCGATGACCGCGATGAACGGGCCGGGGTCAAGTTCAAGGACGCGGACCTGCTGGGGATCCCCTGGCGGCTGGTGGTGGGCCGGGGCGCAGCCACGGGCCAGGTGGAACTGGTGGAGCGGGCGGGGGGCGCCAGCCGGGAGCTGCCGGCCGAGGCGGCGGTGGCCGCCCTGCTGGAGCGGCTGCCGCAACAGCGGCGGGGGCTGCCGAACGGCGCGGATTAGGATCCGCCCAACTGCAGACACCGCCATGGCCGCCCTCCTGCGCCGTATCTCCAGCTGGGCGGTGGCCCTCTGCCTGAGTGTGGGGCTGCTGCTCACCGCCTGCAGCAGCGGCGGCGTGCTCAGCGGCAACTATGTGGATGACACCGTGAAGGTGGCCGACAGCCTGCTGGCCACGATCGCCCTGCCCCAGGACGATCCAGACCGCGCCGACGCCGAACGGTCAGCCCGGTCGCTGATCAACGACTACACGGCCCGCTACCGGCCCCGGGCCGACGTGAACGGCCTGGCTTCGTTCACCACCATGCAGACCGCTCTCAACTCCCTGGCCGGCCACTACGCCAACTACGCCAACCGGCCCCTGCCGGACGCCCTGCGCAGCCGCCTTGAGAAGGAACTCAAAAAGGCCGAGGGCAGCGTGGTGCGCGGGTCCTGAGCCAGTGGCAGCGGCGGTTCGTTGCGATCTTTTGACGAACCGCCCTCCGATCTGAGAGGCTTCCGCATTGTGCTTTGAAGCGGCTCCGGGCCGCTGCGTCCTTGGCCAACGTTGTCGTCATCGGTGCACAGTGGGGCGACGAAGGGAAGGGCAAGATCACCGACCTGCTCAGCCGCTCCGCCGATGTGGTGGTGCGTTATCAGGGCGGCGTGAATGCCGGCCACACGATCGTCGTTGACGACCAGGTGCTGAAGCTGCACCTGATTCCCTCCGGCATTCTCTATCCCGACACCACCTGCCTCATCGGCTCCGGCACCGTGGTGGACCCGCGGGTGATGCTCGAAGAGCTCGACATGCTCCTGAGCCTGGGCATCGATGTGGGCGGCCTGCGACTGGCCTCCACCGCCCACGTGACCATGCCCTACCACCGCCTGCTGGACCAGGCGATGGAGCGTCGCCGCGGCGACCGGCGCATCGGCACCACGGGCCGCGGCATCGGCCCCACCTATGCCGACAAGTCGGAGCGCAATGGCATCCGGGTGATCGACCTGCTCGATGAGGCCCGCCTGCGGGACCGGCTCAGCGGACCGATTCAGGAAAAGAACGAGCTGCTGGTCAAGGTGTACGGGTTGGATCCCCTGGATCCCGAAGCCGTGATCGAGGAATACGCCGCCTATGGCCAGCGCCTGGCCCCCCACGTGGTCGACTGCAGCCGGGCGATCCACGAGGCGGCCCGGGCCCGCAAGAACATCCTGTTCGAAGGTGCCCAGGGCACCCTGCTTGACCTCGACCACGGCACCTATCCCTACGTCACCTCCTCCAACCCGGTGTCGGGCGGAGCCTGCATCGGCGCCGGTGTGGGCCCCACCCTGATTGACCGGGTGATCGGGGTGGCCAAGGCCTACACCACCCGGGTGGGCGAGGGGCCGTTCCCCACGGAACTGGAGGGCAGCCTCAACGACCATCTGTGCGACCGGGGCCACGAATTCGGCACCACCACGGGCCGGCGTCGCCGCTGCGGCTGGTTTGATGGCGTGATCGGCCGCTATGCCGTGGAGGTGAACGGCCTCGACTGCCTGGCGATCACCAAGCTCGATGTGCTCGATGAACTGGACCAGATCCAGGTGTGCGTGGCCTACGAACTCGATGGCCAGCGGATCGAGCACTTTCCCAGCAGCGCCGAGGATTTCGCCCGCTGTCGTCCGGTGTTCGAAACCCTCCCGGGCTGGCAGCGTTCCACGGCCGAATGCCGCAGCCTCGACGACCTGCCCCCCACCGCCATGGCCTATCTGCGCTTCCTGGCGGAACACATGGAGGTGCCGATCGCCATCGTGTCGCTCGGCGCCCAGCGTGATCAGACAATCGTGGTGGAGGATCCGATCCACGGTCCCAAGCGGGCCCTGCTCAGCGCCTGAGCCACCGCCCTCCCCAGTTCATCCCCACCATTGCCCCCATCGGCCCCATGACTTCTGACACCAGCAAGACCCTTGATGTGGTGGGCATCGGCAACGCCATCGTGGACGTGCTGGTGCAGGCCGACGACCGCTTTCTCGATGACCACGACCTCACCAAGGGCACCATGGCCCTGGTGGATGAGGGCCAGGCCGAACGGCTCTACGCCAGCGTGGGCCCGGGCCTGGAAACCTCCGGCGGATCGGCGGCCAACACCCTGGCCGGCATCGCCCAGCTGGGGGGCCGGGCCGCCTTCATCGGCCGGGTGCGCGATGACCAGCTGGGTGGGATCTTCGCCCACGACATCCGCTCGGTGGGAGCCCGCTTCGAGACCCCTGCCGCCGTCGGCGGACCCTCCACAGCCCGCTGCCTGATCCTGGTCACCCCCGACGCCCAGCGCACCATGTGCACCTACCTGGGTGCCTCGGTGAACCTGGAGCCGGCCGACCTGGACCTGGATCTGGTGAGCCAGGCGAAGCTCCTTTATCTGGAGGGTTACCTGTGGGACAGCGAGGAGGCCAAGCGGGCCTTCATCGCGGCCGCCGAGGTGGCCCGCGCCCATGGCGGCCAGGTGGCCCTCTCCCTCTCCGATGGCTTCTGCGGGGATCGCCATCGCGCCAGCTTCCAGGATTTGGTGGATGGCCATGTGGATGTGCTCTTCGCCAATGAGGCGGAGATCCGCTCCCTCTATGAAACAGACTCCTTCGAAGCCGCCGCCGATCAGGTGCGGGGCCGATGCAGGGTGGCGGCCCTCACCCGCAGTGAACAGGGCTCGGTGGTCCTCAGCGGCCAGGACACACTCGTGATTCCTCCCTACCGGCTCGGCGATCTGGTGGACACCACCGGTGCCGGCGACATCTACGCAGCCGGCTTTCTTTATGGCTACACCCGCGGCGAAAGCCTGGAGCGATGCGGTCAGCTGGGATCCCTCTGCGC
>JBKDDA010000123.1:0-5699 GCA_046313055.1 Synechococcaceae cyanobacterium
TGGTGCAGGCGTTGGCCCTGCTGCTCCAGAGCGAGCAGGAATTGCCCGCCACCACCTCCGCCCTCCGCGCCCGGGTGGCCGGCAGCAGCAGCGCCGACGAGATCGATGACGTGATCGCCGCTATCCTGATTTCAAGATTCAATGGCCGATCAATCCAGGAGCTCTGCACCATGGGCGGCATCACCCTCGACGACTTCACCCAGAGCGTGGCCTACCGGGAGATCTTTGGGCGGGGTGAGGCCCGCGGCGTCGCCCTGGGTCAAGTCCAAGGAGAAGCCAAGGTGACCCAGCGCCTGCTGAGTCGCCGCTGCGGGCCCCTGAGTGCCGAGCAGGAAAGCCAGATTCGTCGCTTGCCGTTGGAGCGACTGGAAGCCCTGGCTGAGGCGCTGCTGGATTTCGAGGGCATGGCCGATCTCAACACCTGGCTGGCGGCCAACGCCTGAAGCATTCGCCCACCCGATCCGGCGGTGTCAGAGCGGACTTGGGCCCGGAGCGGCTCAGCCCATCACTGCGGCGATGATCGCCGCCTGACGGCGGGCTGCCTGGGCCAGAACGGCTCCGCCCGGGTGATCGGCGGCCTCGGCGGCAGAGGTCAGCCGCTCCAGCAGGCCGATGTTGGCCGCGCCGAGGGCCTCCAGCCCCCGCTGGGCCAGCCGCTGCGCGTCTGTCTGGCCGTGGCCCCGCCGCTGCAAGCCCGCCTGCAGCGCCAGCTTGAGCAGGGTTCTCACCCGCTCGGGATGCCCCCGGTGGCAGCAGAGGTGGCTGAGCCGCACGCCGTCCTCCTCCAGCTCCACGCGCGGGGGGTCGAGCGGATGGGCGGGGCGGCGACCCACCTGGTGCTCCACCTGGATCAGACCCACCCCCTCCACGCTGATCTGCAGTGGTGCGCAGTGGGCGAAGGGCGTGGAGGGATCGGCATGGCCGTAGTGCAGGGCCAGATCCAGCCCATCGCGGCGGTGGCCGTAGTGGGCGAAGCATTCGCCGCTGCCCTCCGGCTGGGCGGTGGCCACCCGCATCGCACCTGCCTCGATCCGGAGGGGAGCGCCGTGGTGGTGATGGTTGAGCAGATCAATCAGCGGCAGCAGCACCTGCCGGCGCGGCCCGTTCTCCGGTTCGGCTTTCCAGCCGAAGCTGCGGGTGGCCAAAAACCGCTCCGCCGCCGTGGGCTCCTGTGGGCCGTTGCCGTGGTGAGGCTTGAGCGGCCGCAGGGCCTCGGCCACTGCCGGGCAATGCTCCACCAATCGGGCGGGGTGCTGGGTGCTCCACCAGCGCAGCTTGCTTGTGGCGTTGTAGAGGGCCACATGCAGCTGCAGCAGCTGCAGCTGCACGGGGGTGGCCGTTTCGGGAGGGGCGAGCACTTCGAGAGCGTTGGCGCCATCGCCCCAACGGGCCCCGGCGATCGGCACCAGCAGGTGGGTGGGCATTGTGATCAGTGGTCCGGCGGTGCCTGGTGGTGCCAGCAGCCGCATGGCTCCCTCCGCCACCTCCGCCCGCAGGTGTGGGTGCCACTGGGCGCCCTGGGCGGAGCAGAGGGCCGCGATGTCGCCCAGCAGCGCTGTTGCCGCCCCCTGGTCGCTGGCAATGGTGAGGGGAGGGGTGTTCATCCGGCGGGAGGGATGGGGCCCGGGCCATCAGTGTGCCGCTGCGGTGAGCGCAACCGCTGGTTGTGCGCCAAGCACCCCGCCTAACCTGAAGCCCACGCCCTCCCCGGGGAGATGACCCTCGCCCCCCCTGCTCCAGCCGCCCCCCAGGCCCCCGCTACCGGTCTGGAGCCCCTTGTGCTGCCGCCGGGCCTGCAGCTCAGCCCAGAGCAGTTCACCCTGGTGTGCGAGGCGAACCCCGAGGCGGTGCTGGAACTGGCGGCCGATGGCCAACTGATCGCGATGACCCCAACCGGAGGAGACACCAGCGCCAGGAACAACCTTCTGAGTGCGCGCCTGCAAGTCTGGGCCCTCAGCCAGGGGGGCTGGAAGGTGTTCGACAGCTCCGGTGGCTTCCGCCTCCCCGATGGTTCCGTGCTCAGCCCCGATGCGGCCGTGGTGCGTCTGGAGCGGTGGCAGGCGCTCACGCCTGAACAACGCCGAGGCTTCCCGCCCTTGTGCCCCGACCTGGTGGTGGAGCTGGTGAGCCCCTCGGTAGCCGCAGGCTTCTCCGAAGGAGTTGAAGGCCCCCGCAGCAGCGAAGCCCTGCGGCGCAAGATGGCCGCCTACCTCGCCAACGGCGCCCAGCTGGGCTGGCTGCTGTTTCCGCAGCAGCGGGCTGTGGAGATCTGGCAGCCGGGGGCTGATCCTGCGGCGCCGGTGGTGATGCAACGGATCGAAGCAGCCGAGGCGCTGGAGGGGGGCAAACTGCTGCCAGGGCTGCGGTTGGAGCTGGCGGAGATCTGGGAGGGGTAGCCTCGATGGCAAGGGCGTTGGAGCCTGGGAACGGCGGGGTTGGCCAGCAACGTGCGACAACTGGAAAGTCCTTGAAGTAGCAACGTTGCTAGATTGATCTGAGATCAAGCAATCCCGATGGCTCTCACCATCACCAGCCGTGCCTTTAACCAGGATGCTGCCGGCGCTAAGCGGGCCGCCAATCAGGGGCCGGTATTCATCACCGACCGGGGGCGGCCGGCCCATGTCTTGCTGTCGATCGAGGCCTATCGCCGTTTGTTGGGCCAGGGCCACCCGATCGCCGACCTGCTCGCCATGCCCGGCGTGGAGGATCTCGATCTCCCCCTGTCGCACAACCGGGAGCTGGCCCGGGCAGCTGATCTCTTCTGATGTATCTGATTGATACCAACCTTGTGTCGGAGTTGCGCAAGGTGCGCTCCGGCAAGGCAGATCCCGGGGTGGCGGCCTGGGCCGATGGGGTGGACGCCAGCAGCCTGTTCCTCTCTGCGATCACCCTTCACGAACTGGAGCTGGGGGTGCTGCTGGCCGAAAGGCGGGACCCAACCCAGGGAGCCCTGCTGCGCCACTGGCTCCAGCACGCCGTGGTGCCGGCCTTTGCGGGGCGCATCCTGGCGGTGGATGCCGCCGTAGCCCTGCGGAGCGCTGCACTGCACGTTCCCGACCCCAAGCCGTTTCGTGATGGCCTGATCGCCGCCACGGCGCTGGTGCACAGCCTGGTGGTGGTCACCCGCAACCTGGCCGACTTCGAAGCCACAGGCGTGCCGCTGCTCAATCCCTGGCAGCAGGGGTAGTGCAGCGGTGCCCCATGAAAACCGTTGCGATGCTGCTGAACTCTTGCCGGACACGACGGTTTGGGTTGGTGCTGAGAGCCCAGGGATGCTGAAATGTGCGGCAGGTCACCTGGCTGGCGGACCTGGTGCTGCGGCCCCAGCTGCAGAGTGTGGATGTGAACCCCGAGAGCCCGAATCTTCCGCTCAGCGTGGCGACGGCATGGCTGCAGTGGCCCAACGCATGTGGGAGAGACGGCTACGGAGCTATCGGGCGATGGGGTATGCACTGATTCCCGGCGCACGGCCGGCGGGCCCTATGCTGTTGTACAGGTAGCTGGACAGCACAATGCAGGTCGTCAGTTTTTCCGAGGCCCGCGAGAGCTTCAAGGCGGTGCTCGATCGCGTGGCAGCCGACGCGGATGTGACCCTCATCACCCGGCGCCACGCCCAGGGCGCTGTGGTGATGTCGCTCGACACTTACAACAGCCTGATGGAAACGGTGCATCTGCTCCGCTCTCCCGCCAACGCCGCCCACCTGCAGCGCTCCCTGGAGCAGGCCGAACGCGGGGAGCTGCTGGCGCACCCACTGCTCGATGCCGACCAGTTCGACACCGACCAGTTCGACACCGATCAGCTCGATGCCGGCAGCTGAGCGGCTGGCGTGGACCCCCGCCGCCTGGGAGGACTATCTCTATTGGCAAGGCCAGGACCGCAGACAGCTGAAGCGGATCAACCAGCTGATCCAAGCCTGTCTGCGCGACGCGTTTGTGGGGATCGGCAAGCCGGAACCGCTGCGGGAGAACCTCTCGGGCTGCTGGTCGCGCCGGATCGACGACGAGCATCGGCTCATCTACCGGCTGGAGCGGACCACACTGGTGATCCTGGCCTGCCGTTACCACTACCGCTGAGCGCAGCGTGGTCTGCACCCAGCTGGTCATCCGCCATCCGGCGGATGTGGCGGTGTCGCTGAGCCATTCAGCGTGGCGATGGCAGCCCGCTACCCCAACACCCCCGCCTAACCTGAAACGCGCGCGGCCAACGCCTGAAGCCGCCGGCCCATGTGCTGCTGTCGATCTGCTCGCCATGCCCGGCGTGGAGGATCTCGATCTCCCCCTGCCGCACCACCGGGAGCTGGCCCGGGCGGCTGCGCTCCGGCGAGGCACAGCAGCCTGTTCCTCTCGGCGATCACCCTTCACGAACTGGAGCTGGCGGTCCTGCTGGCCGAAAGGCGGGAGCCAACCCAGGGAGCCTTGCTGCGCCACTGGCTCCAGCAAGCCGTGGTGCCGGCCTTTGCGGGGCGCTGCACTGCATGGTCCCAACCCCAAGCCGTTTCGTGATGGCCTGATCGCCGCCACGGCGCTGGTGCACAGCCTGGTGGTGGTCACCCGCAACCTGGCCGACTTCGAAGCCACCGGCGTGCCGCTGCTCAATCCCTGGCGCAGGGGTAGGGCAGATCAGCCCCGATGGCGACCAACGCCTGCGCACGCCCACCGTGCTCATGCTGTGCCTGTGGGCCTGGAGGGGACTGTTGGCGGCCTGGCTGGGCGGGTGCTGAAGAGTGCTGCAGGGTTGCGTCAGGTGAGGGTATGGTGCGTGTGCTTCCTGCTGCCTGCTGCCTGCTCTTATGCCTTCTGCTGACCTTGACCACAACGACGAACTGCTCGCTGCAGAGAAAAAAGAGAAGTTGGAGTGGGTCACTATGGATTTCGCTGATGGAGGCGGCAAGTACCGACGCAAAAAGCAGCCCCCATCGACGCAAAAAGCAGCCCCCATTCCTTACGAGACGCCAGAGGATGCATCAGGACCGTCCTGACCATCTTGGCATAAACCCCGCCCACTCCAACAAAAACCAATAACACCAACGGATCTGCAAAGACCCTTTTTGATGGCCTGGAGCATTGATTACCTGGCACCGTCTGTGCTGATTTGAGAGTGTTGCCGCTTCTTCTGGGCGGCATCACTGTTACTTCTGCATTGAATCAAATTAGTTTCCGCAGCAAAGTAAGGCGGCAATGAACGCCACAAGATATTCACCTTGACGCCTATTCCTAAAGTTTATTTCCCCTCGGCACGGCATTTGTGCCCTAACTGCTATTCAGGCAGTCGTCATCATTCCAGCGTGGTGCATTGCAAGTGCGAAACTGCTGGGCAATTTGCTGCCAGTGCTCGGGGAGTTGCTGTTGCATAGGTAGGCTGAGTGGCAGTGATTGCTGACCAATGCAGTGCCTATGGCGTTTGCTATTGCCTTGTGCTCTGGTGGCAGTGCCTTTGAGTAGGGACTCCTGAAAAAGCGAACTGCAGCCTCAATGCGAATTCTGCCATCAAGCGGCGGGAAAGTTGCTCTCTCGCATGGTTATACCGCGACCAATGAATCATCCATTTCAAGCTGCCAAATGGGCCTGAACACCTCCAAAAGGGCATGAGGCCTTTGCCAGGCATAGAACCAAGCACAGACGGTGACAAAAAAGAGGCGGAGAAGCCTCAGAAACTTCTCTGCGCACATCACTACAAACGCCATTGAGATCAAGGTCTC
>JBKDDA010000124.1:0-34088 GCA_046313055.1 Synechococcaceae cyanobacterium
GGCTCGCGGATGCCGTCGATGTCAACCGGGGGAGCGGCGATGAAGGCAACGATGAAGCAGATGGTGGCGGCCAGCAGGCAGGGGATCATCAGCACACCGAACCAACCGATGTAGATGCGGTTGTTGGTGGAGGTGACCCACTGGCAGAAGCTTTCCCAGCTTCCGCTGCGGCCGCTGCGGATCGCAGTGGTCATGCCAAGAGGCGCCGAGGCGCCGGGTAAATGGTGAGAAAGGTCCGCAGGGACCCTTGGCTGAGCCTAGGCCTGAATCACGGATTGGCAGCGTGATCCGTGCCGATCGGCGCCCGACGGCGGAAAGCGATTCAAAACGTCATGCGGGGTGGCATGGCTGTAACGGACAATTGCAAATCAGAGGCCTGTTCATGAAGCGCTGTTCATGAAATCCTGTTCATGAAGCCCCGTGAAGCTGTGGTTGCCCGTCCAGCCACAGGCGGGCCTGCTGCAGAAAGGTGGGCCAGTCGAGCTTCTCCGCGTCTGCGGCCCGGGCGATCAGCAGCGGGGCCTCGCGCCGGATGCGTTCCAGGTCGGGACTGCTCACGCCGGCGTTGAGCGCCATCACATCGGCCATGGCATGGCCGATCACCCGGGTCAGGTAGGCGGCGCTCAGGGCCGATGCCGCGCCGCCCACCAGCCAGGTGGCCCCGTGCAGCCGCATGGCCGTGGTGAGGGCCTGGGAGCTCCACTCGACCACCCCGAAGGCCAGGGCCGCCCGGCCCAGCTCCAGGGCCGCCTGCCGCAGCTGATCGCCACTCCAGGGCACGCACCACAAAACAGCCATCTCCCTGAGCATCAGCCCATTGGCCACCGCCAGCACCAGCAGATCAAGGCTCGGCAGCGGTGCCGCCACCACCCCCGCCGCCACCAGCCACTGGGTGCGCCCGAGCAGCTCGCGCCACTGCTGGCGCCGCAGCCGTTCGAGATCGGCCTGCCAGCTGCGGTGCAGCCCCTCCAGGCCCCGCACGGGGGTGGCCTGGCGCAGCGCCTCGCTGCGGCGATTCAGCCACTGGGCCATCGGTTGCAGGTCAGCGGCCAGGGCGCTGGGCTCCCCCTCCCAGAACAGGAGGCGCCGGCCGTCGCTGCGGGGCCACTGGCGGCCCAGTTCCTCACGCCAGGTCTGCTCGGATCCCTGCCCCCCCTGCCGTAGCAGCAGCCACAGGGGCAGATCCTCCGGCAGGGCCTCCAACCAGCGCAGGTCGGCCGCCGTGAGGGGCAGCGGCAGGTGGAACAGCAGCACATCGCAGGCGAGCAGGCCCCCGGGCCACTGCCACTGGCCGGGGGCGAGCGGCAGGGGTTCGCCCCACAGCAGCGTGAGACCGCAGCTCAGCCCCAGGGCCTCCGCCAGGGCTGGCCCACAGGCGCGCTCCGGCAGGCTGGAACCCGCCACAGCAACCCGCAGGCTCCTGGGCTCGGCCAGGGTCAGCACCTGTTGCAGCGCCCCTTGCCGCCCTTCGTGGCGTTGGTCGGCCCCATCGCCCGTGTCCAGGCGGCGGAACTGCTGGTGCAGCTCGGTGCAGCGATCACGCCAGGCCTGCAGGTTGCGCGGTGCCGCCGGCACGGCCACACGCCGCGGCCGCCGCAGCAGCCACCAGCCCGCTGCCATGGCCCCCACCCCCAGCACCGCGGCTGGATCGCTGTGCAGCAGGCCGCCGATCGCTTCAGCCCCCACCACACCGGCCAGCAGGGTCAGGCCCACCCGTGGCGCGGCGCCGGCCACCAGCTTCTCCAGCGCCGGCATGGCGCCAGGAATGGCCCGGGGAGCGGATGGCGGTGGCAGGGGGGCTGGCATCTGGATGGGGCGGGAGAAGCCTGCGGCCCCAGCATGCCGTGCCCATGGTTGCCACAGAACACCCATTCAACGCCATGGATCTGAGCCTTGCATGGGTCCGATGGGCGCCGGCCGGGCCACAATGGTGACGACGCCCCTGGTTTTGAGGCGCCCATGGACAGCCGCTTCGTTGATCGCCATCCCGGCGGCGGTCTGCCGGCGCCCTTTCGGGCGTTCACGCCGGCTCACAGCGAGCTGCTGCGGCGCTGCTGGCAGGAGCTGGCCATGGCCGATGGCTGGCACGCTGCCCTGCCCGTGCTGCTGCTGGAGCGCTGCTGGCTTCGGTTGGAGCGGGTGGATGTGCAGCACCTGGACCGGCATCTCCCCCCTGACCGCAGCCAGGCTGCCCCGGAGCTGGCCCGATTCCGTGATCTGACCCGTGCCGGCATGGATCCCTGGAGCGCCCAGCAGACCTGCTGGCTCGAGTTTGGCGAGGAGGCATGTCAGCAGGCCCAGACACGATTCTGGTGCCAGCTCACGGCCCCCCAGGCCGGCTGGACCCTGGAGCGCTACCTGGGGCTGATCACCGACTATCGCCGCCGGCTCAGCCTTGAGGGCCCACCGGCCGTGCCGCTGATCGTGCGGTCCCGGGCGGGAGAGAGCAGCCCTCCCCAGATCCTCTGGCTCACGGAGACCCCTCGGCCGATGCGCCACACTTGCGGTTGAGTGCTGGCTGGCCCATGGCCGACGAATCCACCCCGGTGACTTTCGAGACAACCCCTGCCGCGACCGACGGGACCCGCGAGGGCAGACGCGGCGGCCAGCGGGACGGCGGCCAGCGCGATGGCGGTCAGCGCGATGGCGGTGGCTTCCGCATCCGGCTGAGCGACAACGAGATGCGTGGCGCCCGTGCCCTGCAGGAGGCCCTCGGGCTGCGGTCCACGGTGGCCGTGCTTGGGTTTGCCCTGCGGACCCTGGCCCAGCAGCTGGAAGACGGCCAGCTTGAGGACCTGATCGCGGCCCAGAAGGCCCAGCGCGGTGCCGCTGCCCCCGCCGCTTCCCGGGGGGGCGAGCGCCGCCGGGAGCGGGGCGAGGGCCGTGCTGGCGGTGCGCCGGCGCGTGCGGCCCGCATTGACCCCTTCGCCAGGCCTTCGCGCCCTGCTGCGGCCCCGGAGCCGGAGCCCGAGCCCGATGGGGAGCCGGAGGCCATGTCCGAAGTGGTGTCTGAAGCGCTGTCCGAAGCGGTGTCCGAGACGGTCCCTGACGCGGTGCCTGATGGGTCGCCCGAGCCGGAGCTCGCGGCAGGTGCCGAACCCACCGATGGGCCCGGGGAGGCTCCGGAGGGGAGCCAGGCGTGAGTCCGCAGCCCCGCCCCCGGGTGCTCTCAGGGGTTCAGCCCACCGGCGCCCTGCATCTGGGCAACTGGCTCGGGGCGATCCGCAACTGGGTGGCCCTGCAGGACAGCCACGACACCTTTTTCTGTGTGGTGGATCTGCATGCCATCACCGTGCCCCACGACCCCGCCCGCCTGGCGGAGGACACCCTCAGCACGGCTGCCCTCTACCTGGCCTGCGGCATCGATCCGGCCCGATCCACCGTGTTCGTGCAGAGTCAGGTGCCGGCCCACAGTGAACTGTGCTGGCTCCTGAACTGCGTCACGCCCCTGAACTGGCTGGAGCGCATGATCCAGTTCCGCGAAAAGGCCATCAAGCAGGGCGACAACGTGTCGGTGGGTCTGCTCGACTACCCGGTGCTGATGGCTGCCGACATTCTTCTGTATGACGCTGACCTGGTGCCGGTGGGCGAGGACCAGAAGCAGCACCTGGAACTGGCCCGCGACATCGCCCAGCAGCGGATCAACGCCCGTTTCGCTGCGCGGGATGCCGCCGGGGAGCCGCTGCCGCTGCTCAAGGTGCCCGAGCCGCTGATTCTGCGGGAGGGGGCCCGGGTGATGAGCCTCACCGATGGCCGCAGCAAGATGAGCAAGAGCGATCCCAACGACGCCTCCCGCATCACCCTGCTGGATCCGCCTGACCTGATCCGGCGCAAGATCCGGCGGGCCAAGACCGATCCCCAGATCGGTCTGGTGTTCGGCGATCCGGAGCGGCCGGAGGCCGACAACCTGCTCGGGCTCTACGCCCTGGCCAGCGGCCGCAGCCGCGAGCAGGTCGCCGCCGAATGTGCCTCCATGGGTTGGGGCCAGTTCAAACCCCTGCTGGCCGATGCGGTGGTGGCTGCCCTGGAGCCGATCCAGGAGCGCTACCGGCACCTGCGGGCCGATGCCGGCTCCCTGCTGGCCGTGCTGGACCAGGGCCAGCAGCGGGCCTCGGCCGTGGCGGCCGCCACCATGGCGCGGCTACGGCCGGCCCTGGGCTTCCTGCCCCGCCCCTCGGCCGGCCCTGGCTTTTAATCTTTTCTTCGGGATCAATCACCGTTGCTGATCGGAGGCCGCTCCCTTCCCCGGGTCGGCCGCTCCGGCCTGACCGCGGACCGCCGGAGCGGCCGATCCCGCCGGGAGCAGCTTTTGTGTGGGGTCTCTCACGCAACTGTCACAGTGGAACGCGTGTCCAGCACGTTTCCCCGGCTTTGTCCAGGCCGGTCGTCCCACTCTGGCCGCCGACCGTCAGGGTTCCGCAATGTGGGCGGGTCTTCGATCCCGTTCCCTGTTGCTGAGGCTCCTTTCCGCCCAGAGCGCCTATCGCTCCGCCGCCCTGCTGGTGGGCCTGCCGCTGATGGTCCACTCCCCCCTGGCCGACCCCCAGCGCCCCTCCCTGTTTGCGGCTGCTGACCAGACGGCTGAGGAAGAGGTCGTGACCGGGCCCTATCGCCTCACGCCGGAGCGCCGCGCCCTGCTCGACACCATTCGCTTTGCGGAGGGCACCTGGATCGGCGGCAGCACCAACGGATACCGGGTGATCTATGGGGGCAGCCTCGCCGATTCGCTCGCCCGCCATCCCGAGCGGGTGGTGGTCCGGCGCTACGTGAGCGCCGCCGCCGGGGCCTATCAGTTTTTGCCCCGCACCTGGCACATGGCCTCAGCAGCCCTGGGTCTCCCGGATTTCGGGCCCCGCAGCCAGGACCAGGCCGCCCTCTGGCTCGTGGACCGTCGCGGCGCCCTGCGCAGCGTTGATCACCATGGTCTCAGCCCCGAGGTGCTGGCCCGCCTGGCCCCCGAGTGGGCCTCCCTGCCCAGCCAGCATGGCGGCAGCTATTACGGTCAGCCCGTGAGGCGGGTGTCCGAGCTGATGGCCTTCTATCAGAGCCGGCTGAACCAGCTCAGTCCGGCCCTTTCCCAGGCCCGCCGCCTCCGCTCCGGCCTGCCTGTCTGAGGCCGGGGGCGCTGGTACCGGCCTCAGGGCTCCCGATACACCACCCGCCCCTGCCGGTCGTTGCCCACATCCAGCAGATGGTCGTGCAGCAGCCGTTCAATCTCGGCACTCACCTGGCTGCTGGCCATGCTGCCGCTCAGTTCCAGCACCGCATCGTTGAGGGTGAAGCCCTCCCGACCCCGATCGCGGGCGAGCCGCAGCAGGCGCCATTCGAGCGATGGTCGATCATCGCCGGCGGCCAGGGCCTGCTCCAGCAGCAGCGCCTGGTTGGCCTGCTCCACCAGCCGGGGGATCAGCAGCAGGTCCACCAGCTGGCCGACTCCGCACAGGCCCGCCGTCAGCAGCCAGAGGGTGCCGCTGAGCGGTTTGCGGCAGTAGAAGCGGTGGATGCCGCACAGCGCCACCGGCAGGCCGAAGGGCAGGGCCACCAGCCCCAGCGCCCACAGCAGGTAGGCCACGGCCACGCTGCGCCGTTCCCGGTCGGCTCGCCCCGCTCCGCTGCGCATTGGCCCGGGCTGGGGCCTTGGCTGGATCGGGGCGGATCGGGTCACGGCGGGGGTGAGTCGGGCGGGATCCGGGCGGTTCGCCCGTTCGCTGGGCTTCTGAAACCTAGGATCCTGAGCCATGTTCCACGAGGCTGAACCCTTGCCCGCCGCTGCTGCATCAGCCGCTGACCGCAACGCCGAGCCGCTGGCGCCCGCGCCCGCCGCCATGGTGACGCTGCCGCGCAGCAGTGACAGCGAACAGCTCCTGCGCATCCGCCATTCCATGAGCCACGTGCTCGCCATGGCGGTGCAGAAGCTTTTCCCCAGGGCCCAGGTCACGATCGGTCCCTGGACCGAAAACGGCTTCTATTACGACTTCGACCATCCTGAGCCCTTCACCGAGGCCGACCTCAAGGCGATCCGCAAGGAGATGGTGCGCATCATTCAGCGTCGCCTGCCCCTGCAGCGGCTTGAGGTGAGCCGCCAGGAGGCCGAGGCCCGCATCCGCGCCCAGAACGAGCCCTACAAACTGGAGATTCTGGCGGGCCTCCAGGACCCGATCACCCTCTACACCCTGGGCGACGACTGGTGGGACCTCTGTGCCGGCCCCCACGTGGCCCACACCGGTGAGCTCGATCCCCGGGCCTTCGACCTTGAGAGCGTGGCCGGCGCCTACTGGCGGGGCGATGAGACCCGTGCCCAGCTGCAGCGCATCTACGGCACCGCCTGGGAAACCCCGGAGCAACTGGCGGAGTGGAAGCGCCGCCAGGAGGAGGCCCGCCGGCGCGACCACCGCCGCCTCGGCACCGACCTGGACCTCTTCTCAATCGAGGATGAGGCCGGCGCCGGGCTGGTGTTCTGGCATCCGCGCGGCGCCAGGATGCGGTTGCTGATTGAGGACTATTGGCGCCAGGCCCATTTCCAGGCCGGATATGAGCTGCTGTACACACCCCATGTGGCTGACATCAGCCTGTGGCAGACATCGGGCCATCTGGATTTCTACCGGGAGTCCATGTTTGGGCCCATGCAGGTGGATGAGCGCCAGTATCAGCTCAAGCCCATGAACTGTCCGTTTCATGTGCTCACCTATGCCAACACCCTCAGGAGCTACCGCGAACTGCCCCTGCGCTGGGCCGAGCTGGGCACCGTGTATCGCTACGAACGACCGGGCGTGATGCACGGTTTGATGCGGGTGCGTGGGTTCACCCAGGATGATGCGCACGTGTTCTGCCTGCCGGACCAGATCAGCGATGAGATCCTGCGCATTCTTGATCTCACAGAAGACATTCTGACAACGTTCGATTTTCGCAATTATCAGATCAATCTCTCCACGCGACCCGACAAATCCATCGGCGACGATGGGGTCTGGCAGCTCGCCACCGATGGGCTGCGTGAGGCGCTTGAGCGCAAGGGCTGGGCCTACACCATTGACGAAGGAGGGGGTGCTTTCTATGGCCCCAAGATTGATCTCAAGATCGAAGACGCCATTGGCCGGCTCTGGCAATGTTCCACCATTCAGCTGGATTTCAACCTGCCCGAGCGCTTCAGGCTTGAGTATGTGGCCGCCGATGGCAGTCGCCAGCGACCGATCATGATCCATCGCGCCATTTTTGGGTCGCTGGAGCGCTTCTTCGGCATCATGACCGAGAACTACGCCGGCGATTTCCCCTTCTGGCTCGCGCCGGAGCAGATCCGTCTGCTGCCTGTCACCGATGAGGTGCGCAGCTATGCCCAGCAGCTTCTCGGCCAGCTTCAGGCCGCCGGGATCCGCGCCAGAGTCGATGCTTCCGGTGACCGACTCGGCAAGATGATTCGTCAGGGCGAGCAGATGAAGATTCCGGTGATGGCCGTGATCGGTGCCAAGGAGGCCGAAGCCGGTGAGGTGAGCCTGCGCAGCCGCCTGGAGGGGGATCTGGGCAGCCTGCCGATCGCCGAACTCCTGAACCTGGCGATCGCCGCCAACCGCGACCGGGCCACCGGCCTTCGATCGGCGGCCCCGCCGCCGCAGCAGCAGGTCTGATGCCCCCGGCCGATGGCCCCAAGGTGATCGGTGTCGGTTTCCACAAGACCGGCACCAAAACCCTGGCCCAGTGCCTGAGCCTGCTGGGCTTCCGCCACCAGAGCCTGAGTCGCCACCACTTTGAGCTCTGGCTCGCGGGTCAGACCGAGCAGATCCTCCACGACATGCGCCTGGCGGATTCGTTTGATGACTGGCCCTGGCCGCTGATCTTCCGCCAGATCAGTCTGCGGTTTCCCGATGCCCGTTTTGTGCTCACCACCCGGCAGAGCGAAGAGGCCTGGCTGGCCAGTCTGCAGCGCCACGTGGACGCTCGTGGCAACCGGGGGTTTCCCTACCGCCAGGCCATTTATGGCTATCTGAACCCAGCGGACAACCCGGAGCACCATCGCAACGTCTATCGCTGCCACAACCACTGCGTGCGCCGCTTTTTCGTTGACCAGCCCCAGCGTCTGCTGGAGGTCTGCTGGGAGCGCGGTGATGGCTGGGATCAGCTGTGCGCTTTTCTGCAGGTGCCCGTTCCGTCGCTGCCCTTTCCCCATGCCAACCGATCCGCAGCGGTCAAGAATGGCCAGGCCTCCACCGTGCCGCCAGCCCCGCCATGACCACCCTGCTGGCTGGAGACATCGGCGGCACCAAAACCCTGCTGGCCCTCTACGCCCTTCAGGACGATGGCCTGGAGGTGCTCGCCAGCGAGCGATTCGTCTCCAGCGAGTGGTCGGATCTCGCACCGATGGTGCAACGGTTTCTCGCCAGCCAGGGCCCTGGCGAGGGAACGGTTGACTGGCCCCAGGCGGCCTGCCTGGCGGTGGCCGGTCCGGTGCGTGCCGGCAGCGCCAGCCTCACCAATCTTCCCTGGCGGCTCCAGGCCTCCGAGCTGGGTGCGGCCACCCGGATCCGCCATCTGGAGCTGGTGAACGACTTCGCCGTGCTGGTGTACGGCCTGCCCCACCTGCAGGAGCACCAACGGGCCTGCCTGCGGCCCGGAACGGCCGACCCCGCCGCGCCGATGCTGATTCTCGGGGCTGGTACGGGGCTGGGGGTGGCCATCGGTGTTGCCGGCGCTGCCGGTCTGGAGGCGATCGCCAGCGAAGCCGGCCATGGCGAGTTCGCTGCCCGCTCCGACAGCGAATGGCGGCTGCGCCAGTGGCTGTTGGCGGATCTGCAGCTGGAACGGCTGTCGATCGAACGGGTGGTGAGCGGCACGGGGCTGGGGCACCTGGCCCGCTGGCTGCTTCACGAGCACCACCCCGCCGGCGACCATCCGTTGCAGCGGCCGGGCATTGATGACCTGCCCGCCGCCGTGGCGGGGGCGGCCGCCGAGGGCGACGCCCTGGCCCGCCGGGCCCTGGACCTCTGGTTGGGGGCCTACGGCAGTGTGGCCGGCGATCTCGCCCTCGCGACCCTCAGCCGCGGCGGCGTGTGGCTGGCGGGTGGCACGGCCGGCAAGCTGCTGGCCGAACTGCGCGGGGGGCCCTTCCTGGAGGCCTTCGGGGCCAAGGGGCGGCTGGCACCGGTGCTGGATCCGTTGCCGATCACCGCCATCACCGATCCCGCCATCGGCCTGTTCAGCGCCGCCTGCCGTGCCCGCATGCTGCTGGCCTCTGCCCCGATGGGAGCCCCGATGGGGGCCCGGATGGGAGACTGAGGCAAGCACCAACCACGGCATGGTTCGCCCCCAGATCGGCCAGGGGGTCGTCGTCGATGTTCCAGCGACCACGGCCAACATCGGCCCAGGTTTTGACTGCCTCGGCGCGGCCCTTGACCTCAGCAACCACTTTCAGCTGCGTTGCATCGAAGGCGGTGCTGAACGCTTCGATCTGATCATTGAGGGCAGTGAGGGCACCCATCTGCGCGGTGGGCCCGACAATCTCGTGTACCGCTCCGCCCAGCGGGTGTGGAAGGAGGCCGGCGCCGAGCCCATGGCCCTGGAAGCCCGGGTGCAGCTGGCGGTTCCGCCGGCCCGGGGTCTCGGCAGCAGCGCCACGGCGATCGTGGCCGGCCTGCTGGGGGCCAATGCCCTCGTGGGGGAACCGCTCAGCATTGAAAAACTGCTGGAGCTGGCGATCGACATCGAGGGCCATCCCGACAATGTGGTGCCCTCGCTGCTGGGGGGTCTGTGCCTGACGGCGCGGGCCGCCTCCCACCGCTGGCGGGTGGTGCGCTGCGAATGGTTGCCCGTGATCAAGGCCGTGGTGGCGATTCCGGCCATCCGGCTCAGCACGAGCGAGGCCCGGCGGGCCATGCCCCGCAGCATTCCGATCAGCGATGCCGTGACCAACCTGGGTGCCCTCACGGTGCTGCTCCAGGGGCTGCGCACCGGCAACGGTGATCTGATCGCCGACGGTCTGCACGACCGCATCCACGAGCCCTACCGCTGGGGATTGATCCAGGGCGGCCGGTCGGTGCGGGAGGCGGCCCTGGAGGCCGGGGCCTGGGGCTGCGTGATCAGCGGCGCCGGCCCCTCGCTCCTGTCCCTCTGCCCGCCTGAGCGGGCGGAGGCCATCCGGGAGGCGATGCTGCAGCGCTGGCGGCGGGAGGGGGTGGAGTGCCGCGGCGAGATCCTCGATGTGCGCCACCGGGGCAGCAGCTGGTCGCCCCTGCCCCAGGCCTGATGGCCAGTGGTCGGTCCATTAGCTGTCCTGCACCGTCAGGCAAAGTCTCGCTGAAGCCATTCTCCTGTAATGGAACACACTGTTCTTTCTCCCCATGCGTGCCTTCAAGAAGGCTGGCATTCTGCTGACGGCCAGCGCCGCCGCCCTCGGCGGTTCCCTGCTCAGCACCCCTGTGCGTGCTGCCGAGGCCGGCGTCGACACCTCCAGTGTTGCTGCCGCCCCTGCTGAAGCCGCCGCCGCTCAGGGCGCCGAGCTTGCTGCTGCTCCTGCCGCCGCCGATGCCAAGACCGCCGACACCACCGTGGCCCAGTCCTCGGTGATCGTTGAAGAAGCGATCGAGTACGAGCAGGGCACCGGCTTCTACGGCACCGTTGGTCTTGGTGGTGCCTGGCCCGACAGCATCAATGGCCGCGTCAACCGCCGCAGCCTGCCTGACCGCAACATCGACTTCAAGATGACCGGCGGGTTCGCCCTCGATGCCGGTATCGGTTACGACTTCGGCCCCGCCCGCGCTGAACTGACCTACATCTACAACCGCAACGGCGTCGACGACATCGACTTCCGCAAGCGCTGGCAGGCCCGCAACACCAGTGGCGGCAACCAGAACGGTTTCATGGCCAGTGGCTACTGGGACATCAGCACCGGCAGCCGCTTCACCCCCTACATCGGTGCCGGCATCGGCTACATCAACCAGAACTGGGGTGAGAACACCCTGGTCAAGAAGGTCAACGGCGATGTGGTCAACCGCATCAAGACCAAGGGCGGCAACGTCGGTCTGTTCGGTTGGCAGGCCAAGGCGGGTGTGGCCTACGGCGTGAACTGGAACACCGACCTCTACGCCGAGGCGGTTTACCAGGGCGGCAGCTCCTTCGATGTGGGTCGCACCAGCTACGACGCCATCAACAGCTGGGGCTTCAAGATCGGTGCCCGTTACCGCTTCGGTGGTCCTGAGGTGGCCGTGGTTGAGGAAGTGGTTCCCGCGCCCGAGCCGGCTCCCGCCCCCGCCCCCGCTCCGGTGTACCAGGAGCCGGCCCCGGCTCCCGCCCCGGTTCGCGGCCTCTGGTGACAACGGGCGATCCCGTTCAGATGACAGGATCTGGAGCGGCTTCGGCCGCTCCTTTTTCATGGCTGCGCGGCCGTCGATCCGTGGGCCTCAAGTCCTGAGTACAAATACCCAGCCTCCACGGGCTGACTGGTAGATTCAACCCTCAGAATCGATCCATTGAATCGATCCGCAGAACGCCCCCGTGCTTCGGCGCGCCAGCGGACTGCCCGAACCTGCCTGAACTGCGACGGACCCTGATGGACGCCACCCTGCACTCCCTGGCTGCGTCCGTTGCCTCCCCAGCCTTGCCCCTGGCCTTTCCCTGGCTCACCCTGATCGTGCTGCTGCCGGCGGCCGGGGCCCTGCTGATGCCCCTGCTACCCGGCGATCCCGATAACCCCCGCCTGCCCCGCAGCCTGGCCTTCGCTGTTCTGCTGGCGGACTTTCTGTTGATTCTGGTGGCCTTCGCCCGCCATTTCGACGGGGGTCTCAGCAGCCTTCAGCTGGTGGAGCGGGTGCCCTGGGTGCCGGCCCTGGGCCTGGAGTGGTCCCTGGCCGCCGATGGTCTCTCAGCTCCCCTCGTGGTGCTCAGCGGTCTGGTGACCCTGCTGGCGGTGGCGGCCAGCTGGGGGGTGCAGCGCAAGACGCGTCTCTACTTCGCCCTGCTGCTGCTCCAGGCCTCGGCCCAGGCCATGGTGTTTCTCTCCCAGGATTTTCTGCTGTTCTTCCTGGCCTGGGAGCTGGAGCTGGTGCCCGTGTATCTGCTGATTGCCATCTGGGGCGGCCAGCAGCGTCAGTACGCCGCCACCAAATTCATTCTCTACACGGCAACGGCTTCGCTGCTGATCCTGGTCAGCGGCCTGGCCCTGGCCCTCTCCGGCGATCACTTCACCCTCAACCTCTCCGAGCTCACGGCCCGCTCCGCCAGCGGCAGTTTCGGTCTGCTCTGCTATCTCGGTTTTCTGCTGGGTTTCGGCGTCAAGTTGCCCATGTTTCCCCTGCACACCTGGCTGCCCGATGCCCATGGCGAGGCCAACGCGCCGGTGTCGATGCTGCTGGCCGGCGTGCTGCTGAAGATGGGGGGTTATGCCCTGCTGCGCTTCAACGTGCAGATGTTGCCTGAGGCCCATCGCACCCTGGCTCCCGCCCTGATCGTGCTGGGCATCGTCAACATCATCTACGGCGCCCTCAACGCCTTCGCCCAGGACAACGTCAAACGGCGCATCGCCTGCAGCTCCGTGAGCCACATGGGTTTCGTGCTGGTGGGGATCGGTGCCATTGATGCCCTCGGCCTGAGCGGCGCCATGCTGCAGATGATCAGCCACGGGCTGATCGCGGCCGCCATGTTCTTCGTGACCGGTGTGTTCTACGAGCGCACCCGCACCCTGTCCATTCCCAACATGGGCGGCCTGGCCAAGGTGCTGCCGATCACCTTCGCCTTCTTTCTGGCCAGTTCCCTCGCTTCCCTGGCCCTGCCCGGCATGAGCGGCTTCGTGAGCGAGATCACCGTGTTTCTCGGGGTCACCTCCAACGAGGCTTTCACCACCGGCTTCCGGGTGATCACCGTGGTGCTCGCGGCCATCGGCCTGGTGCTCACTCCGGTGTACCTGCTCTCCCTGTGCCGGCGCGTGTTCTTCGGGCCCCGGATCCCGGCCCTGGCGGTGGTGGGCGACATGACGCCGCGCGAACTGCTGATCGGTCTCACCCTGCTGGTGCCCACCCTGGTGATCGGCTTCTGGCCGCGGGTGGCGATCGACCTCTACGAATCCAGCACCAACGCCCTTGCCCTCAGCCTGGCTGCCCATGGCCAGCTGGCCCTCGATCCCAGCCGGTTCCCCGCCCTCGGCTGAGCCGCCATCGGTCGGCGGATCCGCTGGAATGAACACCTTCAGCCGCTGTTTCATGTCCAGCGCCACCCAGTCCAGCGCCACCCAGACCAGTACCCCTGCCGTTCCCCTGCTCATTGGTGAGGGCCTCCCTCCCTTCGAGGCCATCACCCCCGAGCAGGTGCAGGAGCACATTCCTGAACTGATCGCCCGGCTGGAGAGCGACCTGGTTTGCCTGGAGGCCAGCCTCGACCAGGCCCTGGGCGAGGGCGGCCCCCTGGGCTGGTCGGCGGTGATGGACCCCCTGCAGCGGCTCGGCGAGCGGCTGCGCTGGAGCTGGGGAGTGGTGAGCCACCTCAACGGCGTCTGCAACAGCCCTGAACTGCGGCAGGCCCATGCCAGCCAGCAGGCGGCGGTGGTGCGCTTCGGCAACCGCCTGGGCCAGAGCCAGGTGCTGTTCAGGGCCCTGGGCAGCCTGGCCGGCCAGCCCGACCTCGACCCCACCCAGCGCCGCATTCTCGACAGCGAGCTGCGTGACATGACCCTGCGGGGTGTGGGTCTGGAGGGTGAGTCGCTCGCAGCGTTCAATGCCGCCAGCCAGGAGCTGGCCGAACTCTCCACCCGTTTCGGCAACCAGCTGCTCGATGCCACCAACGGCTGGACCCTGCTGCTGCGGCATCCCTCCGAGGTGGAAGGCCTGCCGGAGGGTCTGCGGGACCTGCTGGCCCAGGCCGCCCGCCAGGCCGATTCCGCCGACGGCGACCCGGGTGCCAGCGCTGAGGCGGGCCCCTGGCTGATGGGTCTCGACATGCCCCGCTGCGGTCCGTTTCTGCGCTTCAGCCGTCGCCGCGATCTGCGCGAGCGGGTGTACCGGGCCCACGTGAGTCGCGCCTCCGGCGGCGACCTCGACAACAATCCCCTGATCGAGCGCATTCTCACCCTGCGGCGCCAGCAGGCCAACCGGCTGGGGTTCCCCTCCTGGGCTGAGGTGAGCCTGGCCGCCAAGATGGCCGGCTCGGTGGCCGAGGTCGAGCAACTGCTGGAGGACCTGCGCGGCGCTGCCCATCCAGCCGCCCTGGCCGAGCTGGAAGCCCTGCGGGCCTGTGCCCGCCGCCACGGAGCCCCCGAGGCCGATGACCTGCAGCCCTGGGACCTCAGCTTCTGGGCCGAGATGCTGCGGCGTGAGACCTTCGAACTCGACAGCGAAGCCCTGCGCCCCTGGTTCCCCCTGCCCCGGGTGCTGGAGGGACTGTTCGCGCTCTGCGACCGGCTGTTCGCGATCACGATCGAGGCGGCCGATGGCGAAGCACCGGTCTGGCATGCCGATGTTCGTTTCTTCCGGGTGCACGACCGGGCCAGCGGCGTGCCGATCGCGGCCTTTTACCTCGACCCCTACAGCCGGCCCGGCAGCAAGCGCGGCGGTGCGTGGATGGACGAGTGCCTGGTGCGCTCCCGCCAGGCCGACGGCACCCCCGTGCTGCCGGTGGCCTACCTGGTCTGCAACCAGAGCCCGCCGGTGGGCGACACCCCCAGCCTGATGACCTTCGATGAGGTGGAGACCCTGTTCCATGAGTTCGGCCATGGGCTGCAGCACATGCTCACCACCGTGGAACGCCCCCAGGCGGCCGGCATCAACAACGTGGAGTGGGATGCCGTGGAGCTGCCCAGCCAGTTCATGGAGAACTGGTGCTACGACCGCGCCACCCTGCTGGGCATGGCCCGCCACTGGCAGACCGGTGAGCCCCTGCCGGAAACCGAGTTCGCCAAGCTCCAGGCAGCCCGCACCTTCATGGGTGGTGCGGCCACCCTGCGCCAGGTTCACTTCGCCCTCACCGACCTGCGGCTGCACAGCCAGTGGCTGCCGGACAGCGGCCAGAGCCCCGAGCAGCTGCGGCGCCGGATCGCCGAAAGCACCACGGTGCTGGAGCCCATCGACGACGATGCCCTGCTCTGCTCCTTCGGCCACATCTTCGCCGGCGGGTATTCCGCCGGTTACTACTCCTACAAATGGGCGGAGGTGCTCAGTGCCGATGCCTTCAGCGCCTTCGAGGAGGTGGGCCTCCACAATGAGGAGCTGATCCGGGCCACCGGCCGCCGCTTCCGCGACACCGTGCTCAGCCTCGGTGGCAGCCGCCATCCCCGGGAGGTGTTCGAGGCCTTCCGCGGCCGTGGCCCCTCAGCGGAGGCCCTGATCCGCCATTCAGGGCTGGTCACCGCCTGACCTCAGGTCCGCAGCAATTCCCTGGCCAGGGCCTCCACGGCCCGTGGATGGCGGATCAGCTGCTGGTGGGTCCACACCGGCAGGGCCCGCCGTTCGCCCACCGGCAGCACCGCCTGCCAGCCCGGCACCACCATGGCGTCGGTGGGGCAGTAGAAGCTCAGGCACTCCACGCCCGCCAGACCGGCCGGGTCATCGTTGAGGCGCCGCAGCAGCCGGCTGCCGCGCTTCATGTCGGCCACCCCCGCCAGCAGCGGCCGGGGCCAGGGCTGGGCGATCCAGGTGCCCCGCTGGGGGCTGCCCACGCTGATCAGCCGCCGCACCCGCCGCTGGCCCCCCAGCAGCTGGATCCAGGTGCGGCCGATCACGCCGCCCATCGAGAAGCCGAGCACATCCACGGGCCGCTCGCTGCCGAAGGCCGCCTGGATCTGCCCCCCCAGATCCGCCGCCAGTTGCTCCAGCGGCACCACGCCCACCCCATGGGGCAGATGGGGAATCAGCAGGGGGTCGCGGGCGCCGTCGAGCCGCTCCACCAGCCGCCGGAACAGCCGCGGACTGTCCCACAGCCCGTGCACCAGCACCAGGGGCGGCTGGGGGTCAGCCATGGCCAGCCCGCTGCCTGCTCACAGCGGCAGCGGCCGATGGCGGAACCGCCGGGCGCCGCTGGCGTAGTCGGCCGCAATGTGCCCTTCCCCCCGCAGCCGGTAGCGGTAGGTCACCAGGCCCTCCAGGCCCACGGGCCCGCGGGGCGGCAGGGTCTGGGTGCTGATGCCCACCTCGGCGCCGAAGCCGTAGCGGAAGCCGTCGGCGAAGCGGGTGGAGGCGTTCCAGTACACCCCGGCGCTGTCGACGGCCATCAGGAACTGCTCGGCCACCGCCGGGTCGGTGGTGGCGATCGCTTCGGTGTGGCGCGAGCCGTGGCGGCGGATGTGCTCGATCGCCTCCTCCACGTCGCCCACCACCTTCACGCTGAGGATCAGGTCGGAATATTCCGTGCCCCAGTCGTGATCACCGGCCGCCTCCGGCACCCCGAGGGCGCAGGCCTCGGGGTCTCCGAGCAGCCGCACGCCGGCCTCCCCCATGGCCGGCACCGCCAGGGCCAGGAAGGCCGCTGCGATCTGGCGGTGCACCAGCAGGGTCTCAATGGCGTTGCAGGCGGCGGGGTACTGGGTCTTGCTGTCGAGCGCCAGCCGCAGGGCCTGCTGCGGGTCGGCGGCCCTGTCCACATACAGGTGGCAGATGCCGTCGGCGTGGCCCAGCACAGGGATGCGGGTGTGGTCCTGGATGAAGCGCACCAGGGCATTCGAGCCCCGTGGAATGATCAGATCCACCAGGCCATCGAGCCTCAGCAGGCCCAGGCTCTCCTCCCGGCTGGTGAGCAGTTCCAGGGCGGCGGGCGCCACGGCGCTGGCGGCCAGTCCCTCCTGCAGGGCGGCGTGGATGGCGGCGCAGCTGCGGGCCGCCTCCCGTCCCCCCTTGAGCAGGGCGCCGTTGCCGGAGCGGATCGCCAGGGCGGCGATCTGCATCACGGCGTCCGGGCGGGCCTCGAAGATCACCCCCAGCACCCCCAGGGGCACGGTCACCCGTTCGAGCACCAGCCCCTCATCGAGCTCGGTGTGCAGCTGGCGGCGGCCGAGGGGATCGGCCAGGGCGGCCACCTGGCGCACCCCTTCGATGGCAGCCGCCAGCTTGGCCCCGTCCAGCTTCAGGCGGGCCACCAGGGCCGGGGCCAGGTCCTCGCTGGCGGCGGCCTCCAGGTCGGCACGGTTGGCGGCCAGAATCGCCTCGCTGTGGCGTTCCAGGGCGCAGGCCATCGCGTCCAGGGCCGCCCGTCGGCCGGCGTCGTCGAGGCGGCCGAGCACGGCGGCCGCCTGGCGCACGGCGGCGGCCCGCTGCAGCAGGTCGGGGGTGGGGTCCGGCACGGTCTGGGTCATGGCCCCATCATCCCAAGCTGTCGAGCGCCAGCCGCACCGCCCCCAGCCGACCGGCGCCGTTGCCCAGGGCACAGCGCCGGATCGCCATGCCCTCCCGGCTCACGGCCAGCACCCGTTGCTCCAGCTCCTGCTGCAGGGCAGGGAGAAAATGGTCGAAGCCGGCGCTCAGGCCTCCCCCCAGCAGCACCAGCTCCGGTGTGAGCACATACACCAGCGAACTCAGGCCGATGCCCAGCCAGCGCCCGTATCGGGCCCATGCCGCCAGGGCATCGGCATCGCCATCGGCGGCCCGGCGGCAGAGCTCCCGGGGCGGCAGGGGGCTGATCCGCGCCAGGCCGCGGATGCTGCAGAACTGTTCGAGGGAGCCCCGGTTGCCGCTGTGGCACGCCGGACCTTCGGGATCCACCGTGATCAGGCCCGGTTCGGCCGCTGCCCCATGGCGACCGGTGAACAGCCGCCCATCGATCAGCACCGCCCCGCCCACCCCCGTGCCGAGGGTGAGCAGCACCACATCGCGCGCGCCGCAGGCGGCCCCCAGCCATTGCTCCCCCAGGGCGGCACAGTTGGCATCGTTGGCCAGGATCACCCGCCGACCCAGCCGCGGTTCCAGCCAGTCGGCCAGGGGCACATCGTCCCAACCGTCGAGGTTGATGGCGATCCGGGCCACCCGGCCGGCCCCATCGCTGGGCCCCGGCAGGCCGATGCCCACCCGGTCCGCCAACCGCTCGGGATCCAGGGCGGCGATCGCCTCCACCAGCGCCATGCACACCGCCCCCGGCGTGGAGGGCCTGGGGGTGGGGCATTCCAGCTCCCCATGGCAGGTGCCATCGGTGCCGAAACGGCCCAGCTTGATGGCGGTGCCGCCCAGATCAATGCCGATCACCTGGCGTGGTCCGTCGGTTGCGGGCATGGGGCGAGCGGGGTCAGAAGCGGAAGAACACCTGCAGCTGGGTCTGCCAGTCCCCCTGGGTGTCCAGGGACCCCTGCAGGCTGAACAGCTCGGACGCTTTGTAGGTCAGTGTGATCTGCGGCGGGATGTCGGACCGGTTGGGTGCGGCCAGCACCGAGGCATTCAGTCGGTCGGTGAGGTCGATGCCCACCTCCGCCCCCAGCACCAGCTGGGGCGGGACCCGTTCCTGCTCCCGGCTGGTGCCGGTGATCAGGGCCTGGTTCACATAGGTGGGGTACAACGCCAGGCTCACCCGGCTGCCGAAGGCATCGCTCAGGGTGCCCAGCAGGGGTGAGAGGAGCGACTGGCCGAGCACCGTGGCCAGGGCGGCGCCGGCTCCGCCGCTGCTGAGGCCGGCCAGGGAGTTGCCACCGATCAGGGCGATCAGCCGTTCCTGGGGCAGGGGCGGACTGCTGCGCAGGCGGATGGATTCACCGATCCGGTCCGCCGGCCCGCTCACCGCCACTGTGACCAGCACCAGATTGAGCCGGTTCAGGGGATTGATGCCGCCGCTGGCCTCGATTTCCTGGAGGGTGGGCTGGTAGTTGCTGCCGGCGGCGCCGATGCGCCCCGGCGCGTTGACGCTGAGGCTGTCGGAGATGCGGGTGCGCAGGGCGATGTCGAGGTAGGGCACCAGCCCGGTGGAGGGGGTGAAGATCGCCACATTCGGCGCGTCGGGATCCAGGCTGAAGGTGGTGGTGAACAGATTCAGGCGACCCTGGAGCAGCCGCACCACGCCGCTGGCCTGGAGGCTGGGATCCAGCCGTCCGCCGAGCCGCAGCGAGCCACCGGTGAGAAAGTTGGCCACCTGGGGCACCGAGACCCGCAGATCCGGGCCCAGATCAAGCTGCAGGCCGGCGAAGCTGAGCCAGGGCACCTTGGGCACCGCCTGCCGGATCGATTCGGCGGCATCGGAATCCATCTCCGGCCCCAGCAGCACCAGGGGATCCTCGAAGCTCCAGCCCTCCTCCAGCAGCTGGTTCATCGACACCGGCCGGGCCGGCTGGCCGGAGGCCGGCGTGGCGCGGGACAGCTGGCCGGGTCGGGCCGTGATCACCCCGTTGCGGATCGCCAGCCTGCCGCCCATCCGGGGGCTGCGGATGCTGCCTCCGATCTCCAGGCTGCCGTCGGTGATCGCCCGGATCCTGTCGGGAATGGCAAAGGGCACCTCCTCCAGGCTCACCTGCAGGCTGCCGCTGCGGGCCGAGGGTCGGGCCAGGGCCAGGGTGCCCGCCCCCCGGATCCAGCCCCTGGCCCCCGCCCGGGCGGAAAGCCGCTGCACCACCATCTGCTCGAAGTCGAACAGCACCGTGGCCTGGATGTCGCGCAGGTCCTGGCCGATGAACCGGCATTCGCCGTTGTTCAGCTTGAGGAAGCCATTGGCGATCGGCGCGGCCAGGCTGCCGCGCACCAGCAGCTGCAGGTCGGTGTTGCCCTGCTTCCAGTCCAGGGCCTGACCCGCCAGGTTGGTGAGAAACCGGAGCCCGTCGCCCCGGCTGGCGATGCGCAGTTCCAGGTCCTCGCGGCTGGCCTCCAGGGGGATGGTGCCCACCAGTTCGATCGGGTTCCGGGCCCCTTCCGCCAGGGCGGCCAGGTCCAGGTTCAGGTTGCCGTCAACCAGCTCGAGGCGTCCGCGCTCAAGGGCGATCCCCATGGCCCCCACACCGGCATCGTTCAGGGCCAGGTCCACCGCCAGCCGCGGGCGGCGCAGACCCAGGTGCACCGTGCCCCGCAGCGCCAGCAGGCCCTGCAGGTTCGGCGGAATGGGCATCAGCAGCGTGAGCAGCCCCAGGGGTACCCCCGCCAGCTCCAGGTTGCCGACGCCCCCCAGGGGCCCCGCCAGCCGCAGGGTCAGCGGTGCGTCGGTCAAGCCATGGTCCCGGTTGTGATACGACATCCAGACCTGGCCGCGGGCGTCGAGTTCCATGCGGCTGCGGGTCAGGCTGGGGCCGCTGAGGCTCAGGTCGGCATCGATGCGGGCCTGCAGGCGTGCCAGCCGTTCCGCCGGGCCGGCGCCGCGGTCGTCCTGGTCCCGCCGCTGCCGTTCCGCCACGGCCTCCTGCAGTCGGGCCAGCTGGTCGCTGAGGCTGGCGCTGCCATCGCCGATCGCCAGCGAGCCGAGGTCTGCCGCCCGTCCGGCGGCGGGTGGCTCCCTGCCCTGCCAGAGCGGCCAGGCGTGCTCCAGCTGGCGGGCCAGCAGGGGTGTGAGGCCACGCCCTTCAAAACGGGCGCGGAAGGGGCCCTGCCAGCGGCCGCTGACGTCGCCGGCGATGCTGCCGGCGGCCGCGGTGCTGAGGGTGCCGCTGGCCTGGTAGGTGCGGTTGCCGTAGCTCCCGTCGGCCTCCAGCCGGCGGGCACCGATGCCAAGAAAGAGGGGCTCATCCACTGCGATCCGTCCGCGGAAGGCCAGGGGCTGGAGCTCGAGCCGGCCAGCACCGCTGAGCCAGCCCTCGATGTCGCGCCAGCGGGCGTTGGGGCCGGTGGCGAGGCTGAGGCCCGCGAGGGGCAGGCGCTGGCTGCTCCAGCGGTAGCCGCTCGGCTGGCCGGCCAGCTCGAGCCAGCCACCGCCGCGGTTCAGGCGGATCCGCACCGGCTGCCATCGCCGGTCCAGCAGGGCCGTGATCCGCCCCTCGAGCCCCCGTTCCGCCTGCAGGGCCAGGCGTGGCTCGCCGCCGTCGCTCTGCAGCCGGCCGCGCCAGTCCTCCCGGAGGCGCAGGGGCCCCACGGTCGGCTCCCGCACCTCCAGGTCCAGATCGGGGCTGAGCCGGCCCAGGGGGCCGTTCAGCCTGCCGCGGGCCGTGAGGCTGCCGGTCAGGCGGGTGCCCAGCAGGGGGCCCAGGCGTGCCAGCGGCAGGTTCCGCAGGTCGAGCCGGGCAGCGAGTGAGCCCCAGCGCAGCCCGCGGCCGGCCCCGATCGCCAGGGGCAGGCTGGCCGTTGCACTCAGAATCGGACTGCGCAGGCTCTCCACCCGCAGCTGGTCCTGCTGCCAGCTCACCACAGCGCTCCAGGGGCCCACCAGGGCGTTGGCCTGGGGCCTGGTGCGGATGCGCAGGATCGGGGCGGCCAGGGAGCCGCCGATCTGCAGCTCACCCTGCAGCGGGTCGCGCAGCAGCGTGGCCGGCGGCGGACGGTCCAGGGGCAGGTCCGCCGGCCTCAGGCTCCAGCTGCCCGCCATGGCGAGCTGGCGGGTCAGGCGGCCGGAGGCCTGCAGCCTCGACTGGCCGTAGCGCAGGGCCACGTTGCGGAACCACCAGCCCTGCCGCTGCCATTGACCCTCCGCCGTCAGTGCCAGGGGTCGGCGGCGGCCCGCGGCGGCCAGGTCGGCGCCGAAACGCACGGAAACCGGCGCTGTGCCCGCTTTCTCGGCGGTGACCGTGCCGCGCCAGTCGCCCCAGCGCCAGGCCGTGGTGCCCAGGCTCAGCCGCGACCCTCGGCAGCGCAGGGGGGCCTGCGGGGCGCTGAGGCTGGTGGCAGCAGGCGCCGGCTGCCAGCGCAGTCCACGCAGCAGCAGGTCACCCTGGCAATCGAGGCTGCCGGGTGCCGTGCTGAGGCGGAACCGGCCATCGGCCCGGCCGGCCAGGCTGCCGCCGCCGGCGCCCACCCAGGGGCGGAGCGGTGCCAGGTCCAGGGCCTGGGCCGTGAACTCTCCCTGCCAGCGTCGCTTCGCCCAGTTGCCGTCGCCGTCGAGCCGCAGGCGTCCCGGCCGGCCGTCGACGCGGGCGTCGGCCGAGACCACCAGATGCTGTTCATGGGTCCGCAGGCCCACCCGGCCCGTCAGCGAGAGCTGCAGGGGTGGCCGGCCCGGGCCCAGATCCCTGAGGGTCACCCGGCCGCTGTCGGCCAGGATCAGCCGCACATCAAGGCGTGGCGGCTTGCCGGGTGGCAGCCGCCCCAGGGTCCAGAAGCCGCCGTTGCGGTTGCGGTGCAGATCCACCTGCGCTCCCTCCAGCCTCACCCCCAGCACCGGCAGTCCCTGGCGCAGGCTGGCCAGCAGGTCGGGCCCCACGCTGAGGCCAGCCAGCTGCGCCCGCGAGCGATCCTCGCCGCTGCTGCCGATTCGGCTGGGGCCCACCTCCAGGCCGTGGATTCCCAGCCCCCGATAGCTGCCGAGGCTGAGGGGATGGCCGAGCAGCCGTCCCAGCTGCCGTTCCAGATCCGGCCTGGCCCGCCCGTAGGCGGCCTCCGCCAGCCGGTCCACCTGGCCCATTCCCAGGGCCAGCAGACCACCCCCACCGGCCAGCACCAGCAGATCGCGCAGTCGTCGGCCGGGCCATCGGGGCAGCCATTTCATCCGCTCCGGACAGGCCACCGCCAACTGGGCCGCAATATAGGGGTCTTGTCCCGTCGACTCCAGCCCCCATGGACCTCGCCGCCGATCCCATCCTGCTGGCCAGCGGCCGCTGGCTCGGCCTGGCCTCCGCAGGTCTGGCGCTGCTCACGGTGATCGGCTTCATCGCCCGCTGGGGGGTGCGTTTCCGCCTGGTGGGGGTCACCAGTTTCACGATCCTGCTGGCGGTCTCGTGTCTGGCCTTCGCCGTGAGTTACACCCCGAGGGTTGCGGTCGCCGGTGCCGTGACCGTGCCGGTGGTGTACGACAACGGTGGCGATCTGGTGGTGGCTGCTGCTCCCGACAGCCTGCCCGCCGATGCCTTCGGCCCGACCGTGGAACAGGTGGCCCGCAACCTGCGGGCCAGTGGTCGCACCGCAGCCGATGGGGTCGTGCTGGTCCGCCTGCGGCGGCTGCAGAGCGAGGCTGTCGGCGTCAGCCGACCGGTGGTGCTGGCGGAGGCCGAACGGTCCCTGATCACCGGGGAGGTGAGCCTGCGGCGGCCCTGACGGCCGCTGTCGCTCCACGAACTGACCCAACCCCGAGCGTGGCCGCTGCCTGTGGGTCATGGAATGGACCGATGGCAAGGGTTCTGCGACCACTTCTGTCGGCGGCTGGTCTGTGGGCCCTCTGCCTCGCCGTTGTGGTCCAGGCGGAGGGGGGTGCCAACGCCGGCTCACCACTGCTGGAGCGGGTGAAGGCCAACCCGGCCCTCGCCCGGCGCATGTGTGCCCGTTTCCGGCAGCTGAATGCCCAGGGCATCTCGGCCACCTCACCCCGCTCCATCGCGATCGTGGCCCAGGAGCATGGTCTCAGTGCGATCGATGCTGAGGTGCTCACCACCTACGTGATGGGCATGCACTGTTCTGATGTGCGCTGAGCCGATGCGCGCTGAGCCGTGAGCGCCGACAGCGGCGGTCCGCGCGATGCCTGGATGCGCTGTGCCGATGGCACCCGCCTGGTCAGCCGGATCTGGTCACCGGCAGGGGCGGGTCCCTGGCCGGTGCTGCTGATGCGTCAGCCCTACGGCCGGGCCATCGCCTCCACCGTCACCTACGCCCATCCCACCTGGTATGCCGACCGCGGCTTCCTGGTGGTGGTGCAGGACGTGCGTGGCTGCGGCGATTCCGAGGGAACGTTCGCCGGCTTTGCCCAGGAGGCCGCCGATGGTGCCGAAACCGTGCGCTGGGCCCGATCCCTGCCCGGCAGCAACGGCCGCCTGGCCTGCTACGGATTTTCGTACCAGGGTCTGACCCAGCTGCTGCTGGCAGACGCCACCGACCTGCCCGATTGTCTGGTACCGGCCATGTGCGGGCTGGACGAACGGCTCCACTGGGCCAGCGAAGGCGGGGCCCACTGGTGGGCCCTCGGTCTGGCCTGGGCGCTGCAACTGGCCGCCCAGCGCTGCCGCCGGGCCGGCGACCACCAGGCCTGGAGCCGCATCCGCCGCAGGCTGGACGATGGCAGTTTCCTCTGGGCGGGCGAAGCCCTGCTGGAGCGCCACGACCCCGATGGCATGGGCCTGCGCTGGCTCAGCCTGGATCCGGCCGATCCGGCTGGCTGGGGCCAGCACCGGCCCGCGGCGGCGCTGCTGCGGCGGCCGATGCTGTTGGTGGGCGGCTGGCACGACCCCCATCTCACCGGGGTGCTGGATCTCTGGAGCCGCAGCCGTCGTGCCGGTGGTCGACCTGGCCTGCGGATCGGAGCCTGGAGCCATCTGCGCTGGGGCGGGGGCCTGGATGCCGTGCAGCTGGAGTTTCTGCACCGTGGCCTGGCCGGCCAGCCGCCGACCGGCGATCCGCCTCTGGAGTGGCAGTGCCCGATCACGGCGGTCTGGCGCCGGGATGATCCCCACCACTGCCCCGAGCCCCTGAACTGGTCGCTGAGCAGCGACGGACTGGCCGCCGTTCGAACGGACGGCGGCACCCTGGCCAGCGGGCCCGGTGGCGGCCGGCTGGTGATCGTGCACGACCCCTGGCGACCGGTGCCCGGCCGCGGTGGCCACCTGGGGTTGGATGCCGGCGTGGTGGATCGCGCTGACCTCGATGCACGCACCGACGTGGCCTGTTTCACCTCGGCAGCCTTCAGCGGCTCCGCCTGGCTGCTGGGTCGGCCGCTGCTGCTGGTCGTGGTGGGTGCCGACCAGCCAGGATTCGATCTCTGTGCCTGCCTGTCGCTGTTGCGGGAGGGGGATGGGCGCGTGCGGCAGGTGAGCACCGGGGTCGCCCGCTGGCGGGGGGAGCCATGCCTGACGCCCTCGCTCCGCCGCCTGGCGCTGCAGCCGCTGGGGCTGGTGCTGAAAGCCGGCGACCGGCTGCGGCTGTCCCTGGCGGCGGCGGCCTGGCCCCAGATCGCCGTGAATCCCGGCGATGGCTCCCTGGCCCGGGGGCCCGCCGGAGTGGACCACCGCTGCATCAGCCTCAGCCTGAATCTGGCTGGATCCCGCTTCTGGCTTGAACCGCTGGTTGCGGCAGACTGAGCCCCCTGCTGACGCACCGCCGATGTCCACCCCCCCGCTGCCGGAACGCCTGCGCCCGTGGGCGTGGGCCATGGCCCTGGCGCTGCCGGTTGCGCTGCTCGGCCCGCGGCCCGTGTCGGCCCAGTCACCTGGCGTGATGCCGCAGGCCATGCCCATTGCGAGACCCCAGCCCAGCAGTGCCCTCACGGAGCAGCGGGCCCGCGAGGCCGCCGGCCGCATTCTGGAGGCCCTGCGCAGTGGTTCGGCCGCCAGTCGCTACGAGCAGTTCGCCCCGTCTCTGCAGCGCATGACCAGTCCGGCCATGGTGCAGGCGCAGATCAGCCGATTGCCCAGGCTGATCGGCTGGCACATCGGCACGATCCAACCGGGGGTCGATTCGAGCATGGTCGATGCCCACCTGGTCACATCGGCCGGCCGCCGCGATTTGACGATGGTGATCGACGCCAACGGCCGGCTGGAGGCCTACCACTTTGACGTGTCGGACAAACCGGCGGAGGAGCTGGCCCGCCGGTTTGTCCAGGCCCTGATCGAGGGTCGGTTCGTGTTGGCCGGGGGCCTGCTGAGTGCCGAGACCCAGCTGGAGATTCCGGCCTCCATGCTTCAGGCCAAGTGGCAGACCCTGCAGCGCTCCACGGGTCAGGTGCGGGGCATCCAGAAGGTCTTCAGGGCCGAAGACACCAGTGACATGAAGCTGATTCTGGTCACCACCCGATTCAACAGGCTGACGGATAATCTTTATATCATTATGGACCGTTCTAATCAGATCATCGGTGTGGACTTTCCGACAGACCAGCCGGGAGGTTCCAAAGCGTCCACACCGCGCTGATTCCAGACCACCCGCACCTAGGCTCGCGGAGCCTGTGCCCGTTCACCGACCATGAGTCTGATCAGCCTCGACTGGATGGTGGATGACGGCGTGCGGCTTGCGGAATGCCGCCACGACCATCCGTTCGCGGTTCTCGGTCCCCAGCCCCTGGATGACGGTACCTGGGTGGTGCGGGTCTGGATGCCCGATGCGGAGCGGGTCGAACTGCTGCTCGATGGCACCAGCCTGCCGATGGCCACGCCCCATCACCCCTGGGTGTTCGAGGCCGGCCTGGAGCGGGATCCCGGCTGCGCCTACCGGGTGCGGGTCCAGCGAGGGGGCATCGAGCATGAGCAGCACGATCCCTGGGCTTACCGCGACGAGTGGATGGGTGAGCTGGACCGCCACCTGTTTGCTGAGGGCAACCATCACCACATCTGGCGGCGCATGGGGGCCCACAGCGGCCAGCGTGGCGATGTGAGCGGTGTGCAGTTCTGCCTGTGGGCACCCAATGCCCGCAGTGTGTCCCTGCTGGGTGACTTCAATGGCTGGGACGGGCGCCACCATCCGATGCAGCGCCGACTGGGCGGCTGCTGGGAGCTGTTCATTCCCGGCCTGCGGCCCGGTGATGTGTACAAATATGAAATCCGCACCCAGGAGGGCCACTGCTATCAGAAGGCCGATCCCTATGGCTTTCACCATGAAGTGAGGCCCAACAACGCCTCGCTGGTGGCTGAACTCGGCCGCTACCACTGGAATGATGGCGCCTGGCTGGAGGCCCGCGACAGCAGCAATCCGCTGGACAAGCCGATCTCCGTGTATGAGGTGCATCTGGGCAGCTGGATGCATGCCGCGGCCGACCAGCCCTGGATCCAGCCCGATGGCACGCCGCGGACGCCCGTGCCCGCCGCCGACCTCAAGCCAGGAGCCCGGCTGCTCACCTACGGGGAGCTGGCCGACCGGTTGATTCCCTACGTGAAGGCCCGGGGCTTCACCCATCTGGAGATGCTGCCAATCTCCGAGCACCCATTTGATGGCTCCTGGGGCTATCAGGTGACCGGCTGGTATGCCCCGACCAGTCGTTATGGCACCCCCGATGAATTTCGGGCCTTTGTTGATCGTTGCCATGCCGAAGGCATCGGGGTGATTCTGGACTGGGTGCCTGGCCATTTCCCGAAAGATGCCCATGGTCTGGCCTTTTTCGACGGCCAGCATCTCTATGAGCATGCCGATCCCCGGATCGGAGAGCACAAGGAATGGGGCACCCTGATCTTCAACTACAGCCGCAATGAGGTTCGCAACTTCCTGGTTGCCAACCTCATCTACTGGTTTGATGAATTCCATATTGATGGCATCCGGGTCGATGCGGTTGCCTCCATGCTCTACCGCGACTACCTGCGGCCCGATGGGGAGTGGATCCCCAATGAGCACGGTGGTCGTGAGAACACGGAGGCTGTGCGCTTTCTGCAGCAGGCGAACCACGTGCTGTTCCAGCACTATCCCGGTGCCCTCTCGATCGCAGAAGAATCCACCACCTGGCCGATGGTGACCCAGCCCACTGACATCGGTGGTCTCGGCTTCAACCTCAAGTGGAACATGGGCTGGATGCACGACATGCTCGATTATTTCGAGCTTGATCCCTGGTTCCGTCAGTTTCACCAGAACAACGTTACCTTCTCAATCTGGTATGCCTTCACTGAGAACTTCATGCTGGCGCTGAGCCACGATGAAGTGGTGCACGGCAAGAGCAATCTGCTCCACAAGATGCCCGGTGATGACTGGCAGAAATTTGCCAACGTTCGGGCTCTATTGGCCTACATGTGGACCCATCCCGGCAAGAAGACCATCTTCATGGGCATGGAATTCGGCCAGAGGGCTGAGTGGAATGTCTGGGGCGATCTGCAATGGGACCTGCTGCAGCACGAGCCCCATCAGGGTCTGCAGCGCATGGTGGATGATCTCAATGCCTTCTACAAACAGGAGCCTGCCCTCTGGCGCGACGACTTTGATCAATACGGGTTCCAGTGGATCGATTGCAACGACAATCGCCACTCGGTGATCAGCTTCATGCGCCGCGACAGCAGCAGCGGTCAGTGGTTGGTGGTGGTCGCCAATTTCACCCCCCAGAGCCACTCCCACTACCGCGTGGGTGTGCCGCTGGAGGGCTTCTACAGCGAGGCCTTCAACAGCGATGCAGCCCGCTATGGCGGCAGTAACCTCGGCAACTACGGCGGCAAATTCACCGACGACTGGGCCATCCATGGCTACGAGCATTCGCTCGAGCTGTGTCTGCCGCCGCTGAGTGTGCTGATCCTCCGCCACGACGAGGCCCGCACCCTGGCCGGTCGGCCAGAGGTGCAGCAGGAGTCGACCGCCCAGGGGTGATCTTGTCGCTCACCAGCCGGTGGCTCTACCGGCTGCTGCTGCTGGCGCCCATCAGCCTGACCCAGGCCAAGCCCCTCGGGGATCGCCATGTCCAGCGCATCATCGATTTCGCCTTTGTCCGTCACACCACCGTTGGCTAGGAAGCCATCACCCACAGGTTCCCTGTGCAGTTCGTCAAAGTCAGCTTGAGCGTGCTGCGTCCCCCGTCCCACAGGGGCTGGCGCAGCAGCAGGGTCGCCCCCAATTGGAGAAGTTGCCCGATCCGCTGGCCCGTCTGCTGGGCCACCAGGCCGAATTCCGCCCTCTGTTGGCGCGATCCCGTCCGGATCCACCGACACGGTATGCCCCTTGACTGACGGTCCTCGCTCGCGGGTCCGGCTTCAGGCCATCGGGGTGATGCCCCGCCCATCGAAGTGGCGGTGAATCGCCAGCCGCAGGGCCGCCGCCATGGCACCGGCCTGCAGCGGGTCGGCGATCGAATAGGCAACGCTGTAGCGATAGGTGTCGCTGCCGAATGCCAGCAGGCGCGCCACCACCGGCGGCCGGCGCAGCACACCGGGTTGGGCGTTGACGATCGCCTCCAGCTCCTGCAGCACCTCTGCGGGCGGCAGGCTGAGGGGCACGGCCAGATCAATCATGCAGCGCCGGGTGCGGTCGCTGCCGGTGTAGGTGGTGGTGGAGCTGGTGAAGAAGGTCTGGTTCGGCACCACCAGCTCGGCGTTGTCGGCCCGGCGCCAGAGCACGGCGGCCCGTGGGCCAAGCCGCCGCACCTCGCAGGCCTCGCCATCGTGGATCAGCACCTCGCCGGGCCGCACCGACCCCTCGATCAGCAGCCAGAGCCCGCTCACGATGTTGGCCACCACCTCCTTGATGCCGAAGCCCAGCCCCACCGACAATCCACCGGCCACCGCCAGCAGGCCGGTGCGGTTGATGCCCAGGGTGGTGAGGGCCCAGACCACGCCCAGGGCCAGGATCACGTAGCGGAGGATCTGGTCCAGGGCCCGCCTGCTGCCGTCGCTCAGGTGCAGACAGCGTTGCAGCAGCAGGCTCAGGCCCCTGGCCGGCAGATCCAAGCCCACCAGCACCAGATACAGCACAAACAGCACACCGCTGAGCTGGCCAAGGCTGATCGGGCTGCCGAACCAAACCCCCAGGGGCACGGCCTGCAGATCGCTGAGGCCGCCGACCGCATCGAGGAGCACCAGGCCGATCGCCACCAGCACGAGAGGCCGCAGCAGCCGGCTGTCGAGCACCTGCCGGGGAACCGGGGCCAGCCAGCGGGGCAGCAGCCGCGATTCCAGCAGCCCCAGCGCGACCCAGGCCAGGGTGCACTGGCCCAGCAGCAGCACCAGACCCCAGGGCTGGCCGGCGACCATCAGCACCAGGGCCAGAACCCCCTCCGCCAGCAGCAGGGCCGGCAGCAGGCCCGGCAGCAGGGCCGGAAGCCGGTGCTGCCGCCGCAGCGGCACCAGGGCCACCAACACCAGCGCCAGCGGCAGCAGCTGCACCAGCACCGTGGGGCGCTGCAGAAAGGCCAGCCACCCCCCGATCTCACGGATCACGGCGCCCATGGCCGCCTCCGCGACAGCTTCAGCAGGGTCGCCGTTCCCTGCTCCGGTGTCTGCATGCCATTCATCACCTCCGACACGATGGCTTCGATCGCCGGCTGCACGCCTCGCACCCGATCGGCCGAAAAAGGCTGGCTGAGCTGGGTCGAGCTGCCGGTGAACTGGGCCTGGGCAGCCGCCAGGGCCGCCAGCCGTCCGGAGCTGGCCACCGGCACGGACACATAACGGTTGGTGGGCAGCACCATCATGGATTGCAGGGTGATGTCCCGCTGAACAAGCGGGTTGAGGCTCAGGGCCGCCAGCTCCAGGGCAAGCTGCCGCTGCCGGGGCGAGGAGTTGACCCCCAGGGCCACCACCCGCAGGGCGTTGAAGGGGCTGGGCCCGCCGGCCGGACCGTTCGGCAGGGGGGCCACACCGAGATTCGGGCCCATGGTGCGATCAAGCCGGTGCAGGGTGAGGCTGTAGCAGGGGGCCCAGGCCAGGCGACCCGATTCCAGCCCCTCGGCCAGTTCCTGCTGGTTGCTGGCCACGTCCACCTGGCTCTGCAGAGCCGCCTGGCGCAGCCAGCCCAGCCAGCCTTGCAGGGCTTCGCGGCTGCCGCCAGCGGCGCGGCCCTGGCCGGTGAGCACCGGCTCCAGCAGGTCCTGGGCCCCCAGGGCTCCGGCGGTCCACCAGATCCCCACCGGGTCCACCGCCAGGCCGACCGTCTGGCCGGAGGCCGCCAGGGCCAGCAGTTCGGTGAGCGTTGCGGGTGGCTGTTGCAGCCGCCGCCGGTCGTAACAGGCCAGCGTCACTTCGTTGAACACCGGCAGGCCCGCCAGTCCCCTCCGGTGGGTCACCCGGCGCAGGTCATCGGGCTTCAGCAGGGCGAGGGCCTGTGCCAGCTGCCGGCCCCTGGGCAGCGGCTCCACCAGGCCTTGGTCCAGGAGTGCGTTCGCCATCGAGGCACGCACCAGCAGCAGGTCAGGGCCCAGGCCGCGGCTGTTGTCGCGCTGCAGGCTGGCCTCCAGGGGCGATTCCGCTGCCATGGAGATCTGCACATCCACGTCGGGGTGGAGCCTGCGGAAGGCCTGCAGCAGGGGGTCCCAGGTCTGGCTGTGGCGGTAGTCGTCCTGCAGCCATGCCAGGTTGTCGCTGGGCACCAGGCGCACGTGCAGGGTCTGGCGCGGCAGCAGGGTGCCGGCCCCGCATCCGCCGACCATGGCGACCGCCCCCAGGAGGGCCAGAAGGCGGGAGGCAGCAGCGACCATGGGCCCGGGTCTGCGATGGCTCTGGGCTAAGTTTCGCGATCGCCCTGCCCGTGCGTCTCCATGGCCGACACCCTCCCCCTGCTGCTGCGCGCCGCCCGAGGTGAGCAGGTGGAGAGGCCGCCGGTGTGGATGATGCGCCAGGCCGGTCGCTACATGAAGGTGTACCGGGATCTGCGCGATCGCCATCCTGGTTTTCGCGAGCGTTCGGAAAATCCCGACCTCTCCTACGAGATCTCGATGCAGCCCTTTCATGCCTTCCGGCCTGATGGGGTGATCCTCTTCTCCGACATTCTCACGCCCCTGCCCGGCATGGGCATCGATTTCGACATCATCGAGAGCAAGGGGCCGATCATCGAGCCTGCCATCCGCAGCCAGGCCCAGGTGGATGCCCTGCGCCCCCTGGATCCGGCCGAGGCGCTGCCCTTCGTGGGCGAGGTGCTGGGCCGGCTGCGGGCCGAGGTGGGCAACCAGGCCGCCGTGCTCGGCTTCGTGGGAGCCCCCTGGACCCTGGCCGCCTATGCGGTGGAGGGTCGCAGCTCCAAGAACTATGCCGTGATCAAGGCGATGGCTTTCCAGGAGCCCGGGCTCCTGCACCAGCTGCTGGCCCATCTGGCGGATTCGATCGCCACCTACGTGCGCTACCAGATCGATGCCGGCGCCCAGGTGGTGCAGCTGTTCGATTCCTGGGCAGGTCAGCTCAGTCCGATCGATTACGACACCTTTGCAGCCCCCTACCAGAAGCGGGTGATCGACCAGGTCAAGGCCACCCACCCCGACACCCCTCTGATCCTCTACATCTCCGGCAGCGCTGGGGTGCTTGAGCGCATGGGTCGCACCGGTGTCGACTTCGTGTCACTGGACTGGACGGTGGACATGGCCGACGGCATCGCCCGTCTGCCGGAGCACGTGGGCGTGCAGGGCAATGTGGATCCCGGCCTCCTGTTCGGCAGTCCGGAGGCCATCCGCGACCGCATTCTCGACACGGTGCGCAAGGCCCGCGGCCGGCGCCACATTCTCAACCTGGGCCACGGCATTCTGCCCGGCACTCCCGAGGACAACGCCCGGGTCTTCTTCGAAACCGGCAAGGCGGTGCACGACCTGCTGGGGGCTGCCGTTTGACGGCGCGGATCCTGATCACCGGGGCCAGCGGCTGCGTCGGCCAATACATCACCGAGCGGCTCCTGGCCGACAGTGACGCCCAGCTGCTGCTGTTGCTGCGCGACCCGGCCAGGCTCACCGCCGTGCCGGCTGACCACCCGCGGGTCACGCTGCTGGTGGGTGACCTGCGGGACCTGGAGCCCCATGGGGCGGCCATCGCCTCCGTGGACCGCATCATTCACACGGCCACCGCCTGGGGTGATCCGGAACGGGCGGAGCAGGTGAATGTGGTGGCGGTGAAACGCCTGCTGGCCCTGGCCGATCCCCAGCGGCTCGAGCAGGTGATCTACTTCTCGACCGCCAGCGTGCTCGACCGCCACCTGGGTCTGCTGCCCCAGGCCATGGCCCACGGCACCGAATACATCCAGACCAAGGCCCGCTGCCTGCAGGACCTGGAGAGCCATGGCCTGGCACCACGGATCGTGGCGGTGTTCCCCACCCTGGTGTTCGGTGGCAGCGTGCAGACCGGCGACCCCCACCCAACCAGCTACCTCACCGCCGGCCTGATGGAGGGCATCCGCTGGCTCTGGCTGGCCCGCTGGTTGCGGGTGGATGCCACGTTCCACTTCATCCATGCGGCCGACATCGCCCGGGTGTGTGCCCATCTGGCCACCCAGCCCCACGCACCGAACCCCGAGCCGGGCCAGGGTGCCGTGCGGCGTCTGGTGCTGGGCCAGGCGCCGATCAGCGTCAACGGTGCCGTGGCCTGCCTCTGCCGCTGGCGGGGCCTGGGTCAGACCCCCTTCGCCATTCCCCTGCGTGACTGGCTGATCAACGGTCTGATCCGCCTGCTGCGGCTGGAGATCACACCCTGGGACCGCTTTTCGATCGAGCAACGCCATTTCGTGCACGAACCGGTGAGTCCACCGGAGCGGTTCGGGCTTGTGAGCCATGCGCCCACCCTCACCGCGGTGCTGGAGTCGGCGGGGGTGCCCCACCGGGGCCGGCTGTGAATTGTTGCAAATCCTGCCCCCACCAGCGGCAGCAGCTGCAGCCAGCCTTTAGCGTGAGGCACGTCAGCTGAGCCATGGGCCTGAGCCCCTGGTCCTCCTGGCCGGTCCATTCTGTCCGCTTCCGCCCGCGGTCCAACCGCGCCCATCCCCTGCGCCCCATGCGTCGTCTCGTTTCCCTGTTCGCTCTCTGCCTGGCCCTGGTGCTGGGTGCCGCTCCGAGCTTCGCTGCCGACGCGGCCCACGGTGCCCAGATCTTCTCTGCCAACTGTGCTGCCTGCCACATGGGCGGCGGCAACGTGGTGAATGCTGAGCGCACCCTCAAGAAGGATGCTCTCCAGGCCTACCTGGCCAACTTCTCCGATGGCGCCGAGTCCGCCGTCGCCTATCAGGTCACCAACGGCAAGAACGCCATGCCTGCCTTCGGTGGCAAGCTGAGCGACTCCGACATCGCCGATGTGGCTGCCTACGTGATCGACCAGTCCGAAAAGGGCTGGGCCTGATGGCCGAGGGCCGGTCCGGGTCGACCAGACCGGCTGCAGCTTCTCCCCTGAGCCCCCGGGTTCCCTGGGGGTTTTTTCATGGGCGCCCCCCTCTTCACCCGGCGCAGCAGCTGTGACCCGTTCCCCCAGCCAGCGCAACAGCCTGCTGCGGACCCTCAGTCTGCAGTCGCAGCGGCTGGCGGCCCATTGGCTGATCACGCCGTTCAGCCCCTACATCCTCAGCCGTTTCCACCTCAGCCGCGAGGTGCCTCTGCACGGGCTGGAGGTCTTCAACCGCCGTTCCCGCTGTCTCAGCAGCGCTGCTGAAGCGGTTGCTGAAGGCGACTGGCTCTTCTGTGACACCGATCTGGTGCCCCGCTTCGTGGAGGAGGTGCTGCCGCGGATCCGCGCTCGCTTTGTGCTGTTCACCGGCAAGTGGATGCTGCCGCCGGTGGCCTTCGATCGGGCCACCGCAACCCTG
>JBKDDA010000125.1:0-28738 GCA_046313055.1 Synechococcaceae cyanobacterium
CCAGCACCGCGTCCAGCTCCTCTGGAGGCATGCCCTCGAGGATGCCGGTGGACACCGCCACCAGGGCCCGCTTCGGTGAGGGACCGGTGGCAAAGGCATTCCACTCCGGGGAGCCATAGACCCCCACCTCCGGCATCGGCAGGTTGGCCCGGGCAGCGAGGGAGGCGACGGTGTCCACCAGCCAGCGGGCAGCCGGATTGGCGTTGTTGTTGACCACCTGCACCCCCATCATCCGCTTGGCGGATTCCGCCGACCACTGCAGCGACATCCAGCTGCCCATGACCCCCCAGACGAAGCTGGCGAGCAGCAGGGGCAGCAGCGGCAGGTTGGCCGGCAGCAGGCCGATGGCGGTGAGCAGGCTCAGAAGGAGCGAGATCGTGAGCACGACCGCCAGGTTCGTGATCAGGAAGAGGATCGTGCGCAGGGCCATGGGATGCCGAGCCGGGGAGAGGAACCGCTTTCGGCAAATTAGCCATGGGTTTCATGGCTGACAGAGAGCCGTAGCCTCCTGCCACCCTCCCCTTGCCCCCTGAGGGCGCCTGCCATGCCTGCCGAGAACCGCTGGTCGGATGCCGAGGCCGCCGCTGCCATCGCCCATTACGGCGCCCAGGGCATCGGCGAGGATCTGGCCCTGCGCACCTATTCCGCCCGCCTGCTGGGAGCCGATCCGGAGCTGGTGCTCCACGGCGGGGGCAACACCTCCGTGAAGACCACCGTGCAGGGGTTGCTCGGGGAAACGATCCCGGTGCTGTGCGTCAAGGGCTCGGGCTGGGATCTGGCCACGATCGAGCCTGCCGGCCATCCGGCGGTGCGGCTCGAGCCGCTGCAGGCCCTGCGGGCCCTGGATCGGCTCAGCGACGAAGCCATGGTGGCCGCCCAGCGCAGCAACCTGCTGGATCCTGCCGCTCCCACGCCGTCGGTTGAGGCGCTGCTGCATGCCTTTCTGCCCCACACCTATCTCGACCACACCCACGCCATCGCCCTGCTGGCGGTGGCCGACCAGGCCGATGCCGAGCGGCGCTGCCGCGATCTCTACGGCGACCGGGTGGTGGTGGTGCCCTATGTGATGCCGGGGTTCGCCCTGGCAAGGGCGGCGGTGGAGGCCTATGAGGCGATGGTGGCCCGCGGCTGCGAGCCGGAGGGCATGGTGCTGCTGCGGCATGGCCTGTTTTCCTTCGGGGCCACAGCAGAGCAGAGCTATCGCCGCATGATCGCCCTGGTGCAGGAGGCGGAGCGCCACGGAGCCACGTCCCCGCCCCTGCCGGCCCTGGCCCTGCCCGTGGCCCCGGGCCGTCGCCCCCTGCCGGCGGCGGCTTCTGCGGTTCTGCCCCGGTTGCGGGGGGCTATCGCCAGGGCCGCCACCGCCCAGGAGATGGCGGCCGGGGAGGTGGCGTGCCGCTGGCTGCTGGAGCTGCGTTCCTCGCCCCTGGCCCTGGCCCTGGTGAACGATCCGCGGCTGCCGGCGTGGGCCGGCCGCGGGGTGGCCACTCCCGACCATGTGATCCGCACCAAGGCGGCGCCGCTGGTGCTGCCCGCCGATGCCGACTCGGGGGCCATGGACCGGGCCCTGGCCGACTACATCGATGCCTACCAGGGGTATTTCAGCCGCCAGAACGAGCGGGTTGGCGGTGGTCGCCGGCCCCTGGACCCCCTGCCCCGCTTGGTGGCGGTGCCTGGGCTGGGGCTGATCGGGCTGGGGGCTTCGGCGGCTGCGGCCGCGATCACCGCCGACATCGGCGAGGCCTGGGCGGCCACCCTGCTGGCGGCCGAGGCGATCGGGCGCTTCGAGCCCGTGGGCGAGAACGACACCTTTGATATGGAGTACTGGAGCCTGGAGCAGGCCAAGCTCGGCGGTCAGACCCGCAGGCCCCTGGCTGCTCAGGTGGTGGTGGTGACCGGCGGCGGCGGCGGCATCGGCGCGGCCACCGCCGAAGCCTTTGCGGCCCAGGGGGCGGAACTGGCGGTGCTGGATCGTGACGGCGCGGCGGCGGCGGCCATCGCCGCTCGCTGCGGTCCTCGGGCCCTGGGGCTGGCCGTGGATGTCACCGACGGGGGGCAGGTGCGGCGGGCCTTCGACCAGGTGTGCGCCCACTTCGGCGGGCTCGACATCGTGGTCAGCAATGCCGGTGCCGCCTGGTCGGGGCCGATCGCCAGCCTGCCGGATGCCGACCTGCGGGCCTGCTTCGAGCTCAACTTCTTTGCCCACCAGAGCGTGGCCCAGGCGGCGGTGGCGGTGTTCGCCGCCCAGGCTCCCCTGGGCGGCCAGATGCTGTTCAATGTGAGCAAGCAGGCCCTCAATCCGGGGGCCGATTTCGGTGCCTATGGCAGCAGCAAGGCGGCCCTGCTGGCCCTCATGCGTCAGTACGCCCTGGAGCAGGGCCCGGCCGGCATTCGCGTGAATGCGATCAATGCCGACCGGATCCGCACCGGTCTGCTCAACGACACGATGATCCGCGAGCGATCCTGTGCCCGGGGCCTGAGTGAGAAGGCCTACATGGCGGGCAATCTGCTGGGCGAGGAGGTGCGGGCCGTGGATGTGGCCAATGCCTTTGTGGCCCTGGCGCTGATGCAGCGCACCACCGGTGCCGTGCTCACCGTGGATGGTGGCAACGTGGCGGCGATGGTGCGCTGAAGCTCAGGTGCTGCTGGCTGGGCCCTGGCCGCTCGGGCTGGGCCCTGGTCGCTCGGGCTGGGCCTTGGTCGCTGGAGGTCCTTCATGTTTCTACATGAAGACCTGAGCATTCCTGCTTAATTCATGAGTCTCGCAGACTGCTCTCCGGGTAACACCCGTATGGTCAGAGAATCCACAACTGAGCACCCCCATGGCTGATCCACGTGCTGGTTCCGGCTTCGATCCCTCCCTGGCTGCCGGCGCCGGTCCCGCAGGACCTGTTGCCGACAATCTGCTGCTCGGCAGGGGTGTGCCCAATCTGCTGGCCAGTCTGGGAATGGTCAGTGCCGAGGAGAGCACTGAGGCCTTTGACCCGGTGGAGGCCTATTTCGAGTGCATCACAACCTGTTCGCTGGATGATGGCGAATGCATCACCACCTGCGCGGAGGTACTGCGGTCTTCCGATTAGATCAATCGGGTCCCTGGTGCTTGTTGATCCAGCAAGTCCATCAGGGATTGATGCGTAGATGTCGACGGAAAAAGGCCTCGGTGGCCTCCAGCACCTGTTGTTGAACCTCACCGGATCGGAAACCATGGCCCTCATCGGCATACAGGTGCAGTTGCACGGGAATGCCCCTCTTTGAAAGGGCATCGGCCATGCGCTGCGTCTGTTCCGGTGGCACGACCCTGTCGTTGAGGCCATGGAAGAAGATCACCGGCGCCTGAATCCGATCGGCATGCAGGAGGGGTGAGCGCTCCTCGTAGGTTCGCCTGGCCTCGGGCCAGGGGCCGATCAGGTGATCGAGGTAGCGGGCTTCGAAGCGGTGGTCGCTGGCCGCTGCCAGGCCCGCCGGATCGCTCACCGCGTAGCGGCAGGAGCCAGCCCCCAGCCAGTCGCCGAAGCACAGGGCGGCCAGCACCGTGAAGCCGGCGGCACTGCCCCCGTCCATCGCCACCCGGTCGGCGGCACCCCAGCCGGCAGCCACCACCGCTGCCGCCGCCGCTGCGCAATCGGCCACATCCACCACGCCCCAACCTCCGTCGAGTCGCTGGCGGTAGGCCCGGCCAAAGCCGCTGGAGCCGCCGTAATTCACATCGACCACCCCCCAGCCCCGGCTGGTCCAGAACTGGATCACCGGGTTCAGTCCCGTGTGGGCCATGCCGGTGGGTCCGCTGTGGGCTCTGACCAGCAGTGGTGCGGCGCCATGGCTGCCGCCGCCCGGTGGATAGAACCAGGCGTGGGTGGGGGCCCCGCCCGCACCCACGAACCACAGCGGCTGCGGACGGCTGATGGCATCGGCGGCCAGCGGCGGGGCCGAACCGGGCCGGTGGCTCCAGTGGCCATCGCTGAGGCGGATGTCCAGCAGTCCGATGGGACTGCTGGCATGGCTGGCCACCGCGACCAGCCGGCCGCCCCAGGCGCTCAGGCCGGCCAGATCGTCGAAGGGCTGATCAATCGGCTGCCACTGGAGGGGGGCCGCCAGCGGGGCCCCCCCCTCAGCCGGCAGCAATCGCCCCAGCTGCCAGCAGCCTTCCCGGCAGGCGGCCGCCACCAGCCTCTCGCCGTCCCAGGCGGTGGTGGCCATGCCCAGGGTCCACTGGGGCAGGCCGAATTCAGCCTCCATGGGCAGCAGGGGCTGCCAGCGGGGCGCCTGCCCCGGATCGCCGGCCAGGGCACTGGCCTGGGGCAGGCACTCCAGATTCCACCAGCCGCTGCGGTCATTGGCCACCACCAGGTCGTTGCCGGCCCACAGGGGCTGGAACACCGACACCGTGCCACCGGCCACCGGCCGCGCCGATTCCAGCTCCCCCCGGCCGTTGATGGCCGCCAGCCAGAGCGTGCTCCGTTCCCAGGGCATGAAGGGCGGCTGCCACTGCACCCAGGCCAGGGCACGGCCATCGGCGCTGAGGACCGGATCGGCGCAGAAGGCCACCGGGCCGTGCAGGGGCACCGGCTCCCCGCCCGCCAGGGGCACGGCCACCAGCGCGTCTTGCTCCTCCTGCTCCATCACGCCGATCCAGCGCTCTCGGCGGCCATCGATCAGACCTCCGCCAAAGGCGCGCCCCACCAGGGGGGGCACCAGCCGGCGGGGTGGCGTTCCCAGGTGCCAGAGCGACTGGTCAGCGGCCACCGCCACCACCATCCCGTCGGGACCGGGCGCATAGGTGCCGCCGCCATAGCCATGGACCTTGGAGCGCAGGTCCCAGTCGCCCGGTGTCAGCTCCCGGTTGGTGCCGTCGGCATCGCGGCGCATCAGGGTGGTGCGCCCGCCCTCGTCGGGGCGCTGTTCCAGCCAGTGGAGCGTTCCGCCCAGCAGACTCGGCTCCCGCAGGCCAGTGCTGCGGCCCAGGGCGACGGCGGCGGAGAGGGGGGCAGCCATCGGCGGCAACTTCTAGAATCAACATCCATCGTTTCAGGACAGCCCTTGGCCCGGAGCTTCGCCCAGATGGCCCGCACGGCCGAGCAGGCAAGCCGCACTGTGGTGGTGCCCAAGACCGGCGACGACCCGGCGGCCCTGGCCATTCATCGTCTCGGCGATCAGGAGCTCCGCCGCAGCGCCCGCCGGATCACCAGGGTGGACGAATCAGTGCGGGATCTGGCCCGCGACATGCTGCGCAGCATGTATGCGGCCCGGGGGATCGGCCTGGCGGCCCCCCAGGTGGGGGTGGACCAGCAGCTGCTGGTGATCGATCTGGATCTGGAGAATCCCGCCACACCACCGCTGGTGCTGATCAATCCTGAGATCACGGCCGTGGGTGCCAGCTGCAACACCTATGAAGAGGGCTGTCTCAGCATTCCCGGCGTCTACCTCGATGTGGTGCGGCCCTCCACCGTCGAGGTGACCTATCGCGATGAACTGGGCCGCCCCCGGCGCATGAAGGCCGATGGCCTGATGGCGCGCTGCATCCAGCACGAACTGGACCACCTCAGCGGGGTGCTGTTCGTGGACCGGGTCACCGATGAAACGGTGCTGCAGCAGGGCCTGGCGGAACAGGGCTTCGAACGCCACCACGTTCAGCCGATCCGCTGAGGTTCCCCCATGCCGATGAAACCCCTGGCGGGGCTGTTCCTCGCCCTTGCCTGTCTTCTGGGAATCGCCGCCACCGGCTCCGTGTTCGAGCTGGCCTACGGCGAACCCGACCTCGGTGTGGCCACCACCCGGGCGATCCTGGCGGCCAGCCTGCCCGGCACCGTGCTGGCGCTGCTGCTGGCGATCCGCATCAACCGGCCGGCATGAGCCGGTGCCGGTGGCCATACCGGCCTGTGAACCGGCCACCTGGCGATCGTGGCCCCCGCTGCATACGATTCCTGCCGCTGCACTGAAGCCGTGATCAACCCGGTTCGTCGCCGCATCCGCTCGTTCTCCGCGCTGGCGGCCCTTGGCCTGATGGGGCCGCTGCCCCTCGTTCCTTCGGCTGCCGCCCAGGCCCTGTTTGATGCCGCTGAGGTGGAATCCCAGCGTTTCGTGCTGGTGGCCGCACCGATCGGCAGCGGCACCAAGGCCCAGCTCAACATCTACGAGCAGTTGCGGCCCACCCGTCCTTGTTTTGCCGTGCAGGATGGCCAGCCGTCGGTGGTGGATCCCCTGCTCAGCACCTTCGACTTCACCGGCATCTGCAGCCGCTTCATCGACACCAACGGCTATTCCCTGCGGGTGGGTGGCAGCGACCTGGCCACCGTGTACCGGCTGATGGTCCAGCGCAGCCAGGACGACAACCTGCTGCTGGCGGTGCCCACCAGGGCGGGGGCCGGCCCGGAGATGGTGGTGGCCCGCACCCGTGGCCAGGGGCCGGGCTTCCTGCGTTTTGAACTGGAGCCCTCCTGGCGGCTCATGAGGCGGCAGTTCCGCGGCCGCAACCTGGGGCATCTCTACATCTATGCCGAGTCCTGGCCCATGCCGGCGGCCCCGGCACCGCCACCGGGCTGATCCGGGTCCTGAGGCACGGGGGCTTGCTACTGTGAGCAATCCCATGCCCATCCCCAGCGCTTCATGACCCAGGTCACCGTCGGCGAAAACGAAGGGATCGAATCAGCCCTGCGCCGGTTCAAGCGCCAGGTGTCCAAGGCCGGCATCTTTGCTGACCTCAAGCGTCTGCGGCACCACGAAACGCCCACCGAGAAGTACAAGCGCAAGGCCCAGCAGCGTCGCCGCCGCCGTTGACCGCCGGTCTCAGATCCCCCGGTCTGCCGCGCGATCGCTGAGGCAGGTGTCGTAGCTGCGATAAAGCAGCGCTTCCCCCACGGCGGCCGTGGTCACCGTGGGCAGTCCCGCCAGGTCGGAGATGGTGAGGGCCAGGCGCAGCAGCTTTTCGCCCGCCCGGGCTGAGAGTTGCCGCCGCTCCACCACCCGTTCCCAGAGCGATCCGGCAGCCGGCTCCAGGTTCAGCACCCGGCCCAGCCCTGAGGTGGACAGGTCGGCATTGCTGCAGCGTCCAGGGTTGCGGCGCCGCATGCGGGCCCGGGCCAGTCGCACACGCCGGCTCACGCTGGTGCTGTCTTCGCCGGGTCCGCTGGCGCTGGCTCCCCTGGCGAAGGCGGCCCCCAGCTCCCGGGCGCTCGGCCGCTCCACCATCACCTGCAGATCCATCCGATCCAGCAGCGGCCCCGACAGCCGGCCCCAGTACCGCTGTCGCTGGCCCTCGCTGCAGCGGCAGACCGGGCCGTCGCCATCGGTGCGGCGGTCGCCGAACCAGCCGCAGGGGCAGGGGTTGGTGGCGGCCACCAGCACCACCCTGGCCGGGAAGCGGCATCGCCGGCGGGCCCTGCTGATCCACACCTCCCCATCTTCCAGGGGCTGGCGCAGCAGGTTCAGCACCTCCCGTCGGAATTCCGCCAGCTCATCGAGAAAGAGCACGCCCCGGTGGGCCAGGCTCAGTTCGCCCGGACGGGGCAGGCTGCCGCCACCGATCAGGGCCCCGGCCGTGCAGCTGTGGTGGGGGCTGCGAAACGGCCGTTGGCGGATCAGGCCGCCCCCATCCCCCAGCAGCCCGGCCACCGAGTGCAGCTGGGTCACCTCCAGGGCCTCCGCCGGTCGCAGCGGCGGCAACAGGCCGGCCAGGCGCCGGGCCAGCATGGTCTTGCCGCTGCCGGGTGGCCCCACCAGCAGCAGGTGATGGCCGCCGGCTGCGGCGATCTCCAGTGCCCGGCGGCCATGCTGCTGGCCGCGCACGTCGGCCAGGTCGGCCGGTGCCGGTGGCATGGGGCGAGGGGAGCGGGCCGGGGGCTGCCGGCGGGGATGGAGCGGATCCGCCAGCAGGGCGAGCACCTGGCCCAGGTGCTCGCCACCCCAGATCTCCAGCCCATCCACCAGCCGGGCCTCGGCCAGGTTGCCGGCCGGCACCAGCAGGGCGCGGGCGCCGTGGCGACGGGCGGCGAGGGCCAGGGCCAGCACCCCCACAATCGGCCGCAGCCGCCCATCGAGCCCCAGTTCACCGGCGCTCCACACCCCTGCCAGCCGCACCGGGGGCAGCTGACCACTGGCGATCAGCAGGCCCAGGGCGATCGGCAGGTCAAAGCCTGGCCCCGCCTTGGGCAGATCGGCGGGGGCCAGGCTGACCACCACCCGGGTCAGCGGCACGCGCAGGCCGCTGTTGCGCAGGGCCGCCCGCACCCGTTCCCGCGATTCCTGAACCGCCGCATCGGCCAGGCCCACCATCTGCAGGGCAGGCAGCCCCGGGGCGAGATCCACCTCCACCGTCACCGCCTGGGCGTCGAAACCGCTCAGGGCCGCCGTGCCACACCGTGCCAACATCGGAAGAAGGGTCGCTGCACTGTCAGTGCCACCACCCGACACGCCATCTCCATCCCACAACCCCATGGGCGACACGATCTTCGGGCGCATCCTGCGGGGGGAGATTCCCTGCGATCAGGTCTACGCCGATGACCAGTGCCTGGCCTTTCGGGATGTGGCGCCCCAGGCGCCGGTGCATGTGCTGGTGATTCCGCGTGAACCGATCCCCCAGCTGGCGGATGCCGGACCCGAGCACCAGGCCCTGCTGGGGCACCTGCTGCTGGTGGCGGCCCGGGTGGCACGCCAGGAGGGGCTGAGCGGCTGGCGCACGGTGATCAACAGCGGTGAGGAGGCCGGCCAGACCGTGTTTCACCTGCATGTGCATGTGATCGGCGGCCGGCCTCTGGCCTGGCCACCGGGCTGAATTGCCGGTCGGTTGGCGAGAATGCCGCCAACACGAGCCGGTTCATGAATCTGTTTCAGGCCACAGGCGACCAGCTGGGCAAGCTGCAGCGCCTGGCCCAACCCTATTTTCTGCCCCTGGCCGATGGCACCGTCGGCAGCGCGGTGCCCTTCCTGGTGCTGGCGGTTTCCCTGATCGCCGTGGTGGTGGGGGTCACCCTGCTGCTGCTCACGGCTGCGGTGTCGCTGGCCGGCGCCTGGATTCCGGAGTTGCGGGACCGGTTCCTGCCGGGGGTGCCCGAGCAGGTCGCCGCCCTCTGGGCCAGTCCGATCGGGGCGGTGCTGATGGTGCTGGCCGTGGTGGGGGCCTTCGGCTTCTGGGCCCTGCGCGGGCGGCTGCGCCAGGGGCGCTGGCTGCCCTGGCTGTTGATGGGCGTGATCATTCTGCTGATCCTGGTTATCAATGGCATCAATGTGGGCATCAGCTTTGTTGCCCGTAATATCGAAAATGCGCTGGTTGCCTATAAGCAGGATGAATTCTGGAAGATCGTAGCTATTTATGCATTCTGTCTGGTATTGGCGCTGCCGATACGGGCCATTCAAAGTTATCTTATTCCCAAGCTTGGCCTGCTGTGGAGGGAGTGGCTGAGTGGCCGGCTGCTGGGTCGATACCTCAGTAATCGTGCCTACTACGTGCTCAATCCCAATGATGAGTCGGTTGAAGAAATTGACAACCCAGACCAGCGGATATCACAGGATATTGCCAGCTTTACGGGCACCAGCCTGAGTGTCACGGTCGGCATTCTGGAGGCGCTGCTCACGTTTGTGAGTTTCATTATTGTGCTCTGGAGCATCAGCTCCAATCTGGCCCTCTGGTTGCTGCTGTATGCCGGCTTTGGCACCCTGGTGATTGTGCTGGCCAGCCGTCGCCTGGTGGCCCTGAACTATCAGCAGCTCAAGCTCGAGGCAGACTTCCGTTACGGCCTGGTGCACATCCGTGACAACGCTGAGGCCATTGCCTTCTACCGCGGAGAAGAGCAGGAGGGGCGTGAGGCCGGCAGGCGGCTGAGTGGCGCGATCCGCAACTTTGATCGGTTGATCGTCTGGGAAGCGATCATCAGTGTGATTCAGCGCTCATATGACTATTTTTCGCGCTTTTTGCCATGGTTGGTGATAGCTCCTCTCTACTTCGCCAAGCAGGTTGATTTCGGTGTGTTTGGCCAGGCCAGTATCGCCTTTTCCCAGGTGCTGTTCTCCGTCAGCTACATCGTCAACAACATTGACCGGCTGGCTGCCTTTTCGGCTTCGATCTCCCGTCTGGAGGGTTTCCAGAGCAAGGTCGATGAGATCGGGGGTGAGATGGCCGCACTCGGGGCCGCCGAGGCCGAAGCCGCCGATCGTGGCGGCCCGGGCGGGGCTGCGGAGGCGATCGTGCTGAGCCATGTGGATCTGGCACCGCCCCGCAGCCAGCGGCTGCTGATCCGGGATCTGAGCCTCGAGGTGAGTGCCCGCCAGCGGTTGCTGGTGGTGGGCCCCTCCGGTTGCGGCAAAACCTCCTTTCTGCGGCTGGTGAGTGGCCTGTGGCCCGCCAGCGTGGGTCGGGTGGAACGGCCGCCGGTGGGTGAGCTGCTGTTCATTCCCCAGAAGCCCTACATGCTGCTGGGCAGCCTGCGGGAGCAGCTCTGCTACCCCCAGCCCAGCGACTGCTTCAGCGACGACCAGCTGCGCCACGTGCTGGCGGAGGTGCGTTTGCCGGAGCTGGTGCACCGCTATCCGGATCTCGACATCGTGCAGGACTGGCCCCGGCTGCTCTCGCTCGGGGAGCAGCAGCGCCTGGCGTTTGCCCGCCTGCTGCTCAATTCGCCGCGCTTCGTGGTCCTGGATGAGGCCACCAGTGCCCTCGATGTGACCACGGAGCAGGCCCTCTATGAGCTGCTGCTCCAGCGGGAGATGGCGTTCGTGAGCGTGGGCCATCGGCCCACGCTCACCGCCTATCACGACACGGTGCTGGAACTCGACGGCCGCGGTGGCTGGCGCCTGCTGCCCGCCGCCGGTTATGACTTCGCCCATCATGGTTGAACCGATGCCCGATCCCACCGAGTCCCCCGTGAGTTCCTCCCCGGCCACCACCAGTGCCACCACCGCAGATGTGCCGGCCTTTGGCTGGAGCGGCTACGCCGAGCGCATCAACGGCCGTTTCGCCATGGTGGGTTTCCTGGCCGTGCTGCTGATCGAGGCCCTCAGCGGCGATACCTTCCTGCACTGGGCTGGGTTGGTGTCCTGAGGCGTGGTGCCGTGCCGGCCGTCAGGGCAGGGGAATCAGATCCACCTGCCAGCCGCCGTCGCGGCTGACCTGCACCGCCAGCCGGCGACCATCGGCCTGCAGGGAGACCATGCGCGGCACCCCGGCCGCCTGCAGGGGCACCGGTTCGCTGCTCATCAGGCTGCGGCGGTACAGCAGCAGTTCGGTTCGTTCCTGGCGCTGGCGGATCAGGGCCAGGCGCTCGCCCCGGTGGTCCACCGCCACCGCCACCGGCTGGGCATCGGGGCGGTTGAGGCCCGGCAGCGCCACCGGCAGCCGGTTGTCCAGATCGATCAGCAGCACCTGATCCCGCCCCTGGCGGCGGCTGATCATGGCCAGCCAGCGGCCGCCGAGGCTGGGGCCGCTGCTGTCACCCGCCTGCTCCAGCGCCCGGTCCAGGCCGGTTTCGGGCCGCGGCATCTGCCCCAGGCAGCCGCCGAGAAGCAGCAGGCCCACCATCACGGCCGGTCTGATCATGGAGGCCCACCTCCCGTCAGGGTCTGCCCCGGGGGCTGGTCGGGTTCCAGCAGGCCCGAGAGGTTGAGCAGGCGCACGCGGCGCCGGCCCCTCTCCAGCACAGCCATGGCGATGCGCTGCCCATCAGGGGCCAGGCTGAGGCCCTCCGGTTCGGCGCCTGCGGGCGTGGGCAGGGGTTGGAGTCTGCCGCTGAGCCGGTCCAGCACCACCCCTTGCCGGCGGGCACCACGCTGCAGAATCACGGCCACGTAGCGTCCATTCCAGCTCAGGGAGGGGGAGCGGTGCGGGCCATGGCCCCGCAGGGGAGGCAGGGGCAGCACGCGGCCACCGGGCAGTTCCTGCAGCAGCACCTGATCCTCGCCGTTGAGCCGGATCACGCTGGCCAGCAATCGGCCGTCACCGCTGAGGGCCGGTTCGCTCCGTGATGGATCACCAGCGGGACCCCCCAGCGGTGCCGGTGCCCGCTGCGGACCACAGCCGCTGACCAGGGTCAGGGCCAGCAGCAGCGCCCAGCCCCGTGGGTCAGTCGTCAAAGCGCGAGCTGTTGTCGCGGGCGGGGGGCGACGGGGGGGGCACGGAGGAGGCCGGTCGCCGGATCGGCGTGAAGTCAGCGTCGCTCACGCTGTCGTCGGTGCGCCCGGTGCGGTCTTCGCCGCGGATCGGTGTGCCGCGCGGTACGCCACTGGGGCCCGGCGGCATCGCCGGCTCCCGCGTGGATCCCGTCTCGCCTGCAGCGGCTGGACGCCGGCTGGAGCGGGGCATGGTGTCGGCGCTGGCGGTGGGCCGCGATCCGCGCCGTTCCCCGTCCCGGTCGCGCCGCCGGGCTCCGAAATCGGGTGCGGGCCGGCTGGCAGCTGGTCCGGGCTCGTCGCCGCCGTAGCGGGCACGGGGTCTGTCCCGATCGTCGTCGCGCCAGTCATCGCTGTAACCGCTCTGGCGGCTGGCGGCCCGCTCGGGGATCACTGCCCGGCTGCTGCGCCGGGGCCTGTAAAAGTCGTCGTCACCCTCCTCGCGGGAGCGGATGCGGCGGCGGATCGGCTCCGGTTCGTCGAGGCGGTCGGGGTCGGTGTCGTAACCACCGCCCAGGCCACCCCGGGGCCTGAAGGGCGCCGGCTCTTCATCGTCGAAATAGGAGGAGCGGCGCGCCTGCTCGGTGGTGACGGCCCGCAGCCGCACACTTTCGTAGGCGAAGAACACCGTGGTGCCTGCCAGCAGGAACTGGCCGAACTGGAGAATCGGATCGAGGCGCCAGCCCTGGAAGAACAGGATGCCCCCGCAGAGCAGGCCGATCGCCGCGAAGAACACGTCGTAGTCGCGGGCGAGGGCGGGCTTGAAGCTCCGCATGAAGTACAGCAGGGCACCACCGACGGCCAGCACGATGCCGACGATGCTGGCCCAGTTAAGGCTGGCGTTGACCAAGGCGGTGGTGCGGGCCTGGGACCCGATGCGGGCGTCGCCCCACTCTAGGGATCCCCGCGGAAGCTTCCAGGGTCCGTGGAATCAGAGCTTGCGGTCGACCCGGTCGTTCTGGCTGATGAAGAACAGGGCAACCGAGATCGGCACAACCACAATCACCGCACCCCAGACGAGGCTGCTGAGGAAGTTGGCGAGGGAGGGGGTCATGGCGAATGGCGTGGTCGTGGCCGTGATCCTAGGCAGAGGTGGGGCTTCCCTACGATCGGGCCTGCAGTCCTTAGAGGTTTGTGACGGCCACCCTGCACCCCCTGCCCATCGTCCATCTGCTGCTGGGTCTGCTGCTCGCAGCCTGGACGCTGCTGTTTCTGTTCCGGATCGTGCTCACCTGGTATCCGAAGCTGGATCTGAACCGGGGTGCCCTGCGCCTGATCGGCGCCCCCACCGAGCCGCTGCTGGCGCCCACCCGCCGGTTGATTCAACCGATCGGCGGCGTGGACGTGACGCCCGTGGTGTGGGTGGGCCTGATCAGCCTGCTGCGGGAGCTGCTGGTGGGTCAGCAGGGTCTGCTCACCCAGCTGCTGCGGGCCTGACCCGCCAGCTTGGCGATCAGCTCTGGAGCATCTCCTGCTCCACGAACTTGGTGTGCACATCGCCGCGCTGGAATTCCGGGCGATCAAGCAGGGCCAGGTGAAAGTCGATGGTGGTGGGTACGCCGGTGATGGCGTATTCCGACAGGGCCCGCCGCAGGCGACGCAGGGCATGGTCCCGGTCGTTGCCCCACACGATCAGCTTGCCGATGAGCGAATCGTAGAAAGGCGGGATCTCATAGCCCGTGTACACGTGGCTGTCGACCCGCACGCCGGGCCCGCCCGGGGGAAGCCAGCCGGTGATCTTGCCGGGCGAAGGGCGAAAGTTGTGGCGGGGATCTTCGGCGTTGATGCGGCATTCGATCGCATGGCCGCGCAGCTGGATCTGGTCCTGGCGCACGGAAATGGGCTCGCCGCCGGCGATGCGCAGCTGTTCGGCGATCAGATCCACGCCGGTGACCATCTCGGTCACCGGATGTTCCACCTGGATGCGCGTGTTCATCTCCATGAAGTAGAAGTTGCCCTGCCGGTCCACCAGGAACTCCACCGTGCCGGCGCCTTCGTAGGCGATGGAGCGGGCAGCGGCCACCGCGGCATCACCCATGCGGCGGCGCACCTCGGCATCGATGGCCACGCTGGGTGCCTCTTCCAGCAGTTTCTGGTGGCGCCGCTGGATCGAGCAGTCCCGTTCGCCCAGGTGCACCACGTTGCCGAGCCGGTCGGCAAGCACCTGCACCTCCACGTGGCGGGGCCGGTCGATGAATTTCTCCATGTAGAGGCCGGGGTTGCCGAAGGCGGCTTCGGCCTCCCCCTGGGCGGCCTTGAAGAGGTTGTCGAGCTGCTCGGGGCCGGTCACCAGCCGCATGCCGCGACCGCCGCCGCCGGCGGTGGCCTTGATCATCACCGGGTAGCCCATGGTCGCAGCCAGGCCGGCGGCCTCCTGGCTCGACTCCAGCAGCCCTTCGCTGCCGGGGATGGTGGGCACCCCCACGGCCTGCATGGTGCGCTTGGCGGTGGATTTGTCGCCCATGGAGCGGATCGCCTCGGGAGACGGCCCCACAAAGGTGAGCCCGTGGTCGCCGCAGATCTCGGCGAAGCGGTCGTTTTCCGCCAGAAATCCGTAACCCGGATGGATCGCATCGGCACCGCGGGAGGTGGCCGCTGCGAGGATGTTGGGAATGTTGAGATAGCTGCGGCTGCTGGGGGCATCGCCCACGCACACCGCCTCATCGGCCAGTTGCACGTGCAGGGCACTGCGGTCCACGGTGCTGTGGATGGCCACGGTGGCGATGCCCAGCTCCCGACAGCTGCGGAGGATCCTCAGGGCGATCTCGCCGCGGTTGGCGATCAGCAGCTTGCCGATGGGCATCCGGGCGCTGACAGAAGGGTGGGAGCGGCGATGCGAACAGGTCGCGGGCCGAGGCGGACTGTATCAGCGCTGCGATGCCGGCCCCGGCGGTCGGCCGGGCCGGCGGCGGTCGCGGCGGCGCTCGGTATAGTGCCCTTGTGGCGAGGGCAACCCCGGCCACGGCCACGCGGATGTGGTGGAATTGGTAGACACGCACGTTTGAGGGGCGTGTGGCTTCGGCCTTGCGAGTTCAAGTCTCGCCATCCGCATTTTTACGAGCCTGGGTCCGGCGGCGTCATGCCGCATGACCCAGTGCTTCCCGGCCCCTGCAGGCCCACGATGGCTCCAGCCGCCGCCGACCCCCGCCTCGATGCCGCGATCGTGATCGTGGCCAACGGCCCGGGGGAACTGAGCACCTGGGTGCGGCCCGTGGCCCAGCGCCTGCATCGCGCTCTGCCGCTGCGGCCGTTGGTGGCTGAAGCCGCCACCAGCCTGCGGCTCGTGCTGGTGCCCTGCCCCAATGCCACCGGTCAGGAGGCCGGGGTGGCCCGCAGCTGGGGCCTGTTCGAGCGGGTGCTGCCGGCCCGGCGCTTCTGGTGGCTGCTGTTGCGCCCGGGCCGGCATGGCCCCTGGCCCCGACGCGGTGTGGTGGTGTTTCTGGGGGGTGACCAGTTCTGGACGGTGCTGCTCTCGGCCCGCCTGGGCTACCGACACCTCACCTATGCGGAGTGGGTGGCCCGCTGGCCCCGGTGGAACGACCGGATCGCCGCCATGGGGCCTGCGGCCGCCGGTCGGTTGCCGCCGCACTGGCGCCACCGCTGCCGCGTGGTGGGAGACCTGATGGCCGATCTGTCGGAATCGGTGCGCGATACGGCGCCGTTGCCGACGGCCGAATGGGTGGCGCTGCTGCCAGGTTCCAAGGCGGCCAAGCTGGCGGTTGGGGTTCCGTTCATGCTGGCGACCGCCGATGCGCTGGCGGCCCGGCGTCCGCAGACCCGTTTTCTGTTGCCCGTGGCCCCGACCACCAGCGTGGCGGAGCTGGTTCGCCAGGCCGGGCCCGCCAATCCGATTGCGGCCCACTACCTCCGCGGCCTGCCCCGTCTGGAGGGCGATGGTGATGGCGAGCCAGCGCTGCTGGTGACTGCCGCCGGCACGGAGATTCAGCTGCTCGCCGACCATCCGGTCCATGCGGCACTGAGTCAGTGCGCCCTGGCCCTCACCACCGTGGGGGCCAACACCGCCGAGCTGGGGGCCCTGGGGGTGCCGATGCTGGTGCTGGTGCCCACCCAGCATCTGGAGGTCATGCAGGCCTGGGATGGGGGGCTGGGGCTGATCGCCCGGCTGCCGCTGCTGCGTCGGTTGCTGGGGGTGGCACTCACCGCCTGGCGGATGCGCCACCACGGATTTCTGGCCTGGCCCAACATCTCGGCGGGTCGGTCGGTGGTGCCGGAGCGGGTGGGGCCGATCCTGCCGGAGGAGATCGCCGGGGAGGCGGCCGACTGGCTGGCCCATCCGGCCCGTCTGGCCGGGGTGCGGGATGACCTGCGCAGCCTGCGGGGCCAGCCGGGTGCGGTGGCGGCGGTGGTGGATCTGATCCAGGAGCTGCTGCCGCCTTCCTCCAGCCCGACTGCCTAGGGTGCGGCCAGCGTTTCCGGGTTCGATGGCTGATCACAACGACAGCGACTGGCAGGCGCGGCTGACCCCCGAGCAATACCGGGTCGCCCGGCAGGGAGGCACGGAGCGCGCGTTCAGCGGTGCCTACTGGAACAACAAGGCCACCGGCATGTACCACTGCGTGTGCTGCGGGGCGGAGCTGTTCAGTTCCGCCACCAAGTTTGATTCCGGCAGCGGCTGGCCCAGCTTCTGGGATGGGGTGACCAGCGGGGCCATCACCACCCATGCCGACGCCAGCCACGGCATGGTGCGCACCGAGATCCGCTGCGCCAGCTGTGAAGCCCATCTCGGCCATGTCTTCAACGACGGACCAGCCCCCACTGGCCAGCGCTACTGCGTGAATTCCGCCTCCCTGCGGTTCGAGCCGCGCTGAGGGGGCGGCCCCGGTTCACCAGGGATCCTCGATCACATCGGCATCCACCTCCTGCAGCGGAGGGGCCGCTGGCCGTTCGGGCCGCAGGGGCCTGCGCCTGTCTTCGAGGTCGCGCTCTTCGGGGTAACGGTTGGCCGGCTCGCGGACCGGGGGGTTGAAGTCCCGTTCGTCGTCGAGGTAGCGGCGCTGGCGCAGGGGCTCCCGCTCGCGACGCTCCTCCAGTTCCACGTATTCCAGGTCTTCGCGGGGTTCAAAGGCCCGGCTGCGGGCCGGTTCAATCCGGCGCTGCTCCTGGGCACTGGGCTGGCCCGCCGCCAGCTGGTTCTCCACCGGCACCATGCCTCCGCGGAAGCGCTGCCGTTCGTCCTGCTCCCAGCGGTCGCCGCCGATGCCCAGCTTTTCCAGCAGGCCGGTGCCGAGCTGCTTGAGCTTCTCCTCGGCTCCTTCGTAGACAATGATCCGATCGGGGCCGCTGCTCACGATTTCGCCCACCTCCAGCTCCCAGGTGCTCAGCACCCCCTCGCCCAGCAGCGGCACCCCCAGGGCGCCGATCACCAGGGTGGTCAGCTCACCGGTTTCGATGTCGAAGCTGAAGCCCAGCACCCGTCCGAGCTGCTCGCCGGCTTCGGTGATCACCTGGCAGTTGATCACCCGGCTGTAGCGCTCGGGGTCAAAGCCCTCGGCCAGCGAATCCACCGAATCCACCAGGATCACATCGCCCACCTGGCGGATGCGGTCGAGGGGCATCCAGCGGGGCAGGCCCGGCAGAAAGCGGGTGAGGGGGTTGTCGCGCAGGCCGAGGGCGACCACCTCACGCCGGTCGATGTCCACCACCACTTCGCCCACCACTCCCAGCCGGCGGCCGGTGTCGCGGGTGATCACCTGGGTGCCCATCAGCTCCGAGCGCAGCCCGAGCCGATCACTGGGGGCGGCGCTGGTGGGATCGGTGCCCGGGGGGGTCGAAGCTGTCAAGTCCACATACTCAGTCGGACCATTGTGGCCCACGCGGGCCGGATCAGGCGGCCGGCGGCAGGCCCACCACCTGGGTGTGGGCGCCGCGGGCCTGGGTCACGCCGATGGTGCGGGTGGCGGCGGCGATCATCGGTCGCCGGTGGCTCACCACCAGAAACTGGGCGTCGCCGGCCTGGGCGGCGATCAGGCCGGCCAGCCGTTCCACGTTCACACCATCGAGAAAGCTGTCCACCTCGTCGAGGGCATAGAAGGGCGACGGTCGGAAGCGTTGCAGGGCGAAGAGAAAGCTGAGGGCCGTGAGCGATTTCTCACCACCGCTCATGGCCGCCAGACGGCGCACCGCCTTGCCGCGTGGATGGGCCACCAGGGTCAGGCCCCCCTCCAGGGGGTGTTCGGGGTTCTCCAGCTGCAGATGGCCTTCGCCATCGGAGAGGCCGGCGAAGATGGTGCGGAAATGGCCGTCCACGGCCTGGAATGCCTCCATGAAGGCTTCCTGCCGCAGGGTGGCCACGGTTTCGATGCGCAGCAGCAGTTCCTCCCGCTCGCTGCTGAGGACCGCCAGGCGATCTTCCAGTTCCGCCAGCCGGGTTTCCAGCCGCTCCAGCTCCTCCAGGGCCAGCATGTTCACCGGCTCCAGGGCCTCCATGCGGCGCTGCAGGTCCCGCAGGGCCGTCTGCAGGGCCTCGAGGCCGGCGGCGCGCACGCTGTCGTCGAGCACCGGCAGGGGGTCGGGCAGCTGGCGCTGCTGCTCCTCCAGTCGCTGGGCCTGGGCGCGCCGTTCCTCGGCCAGGGCCTGACGTTCCTCCACCAGCCGCTGCAGATGCCACTGGCGCTGCTGCAGGGCCTGGCGGCGGCCGCTGAGGGCCGCCTCGGCCTGGTCGCGGGCGCGGCGCCGCTCACCGAAGCGGCTGGTGAGCTCGCTCTGGCGTTGCTCCAGCTGCCGGCGTTGCTCCTGATCGGCCTGCTGCTGCTCCTTCCAGTGCTGGCGTTCGGCCACCAGGCGGCCCACCGCTGCCACCAGCCGCTGCTCCTCCTCCGTCAGGGCGGCCAGCTGGCTCTCCAGTCGCTCGAGCGCCAGGCTGCGTTCGCGCCGTTCGGCCAGCAGGGCATCACGGTCGGCTCGGGCCTGGCCCAGCTCCCGGTCGGCCGATTCCAGGTCGCTCTGCAGCTGCTGCCAGCGGTGGGCATCCACGTTGCCGCTGGCTTCGGCTTCGGCGGTCTCCAGGGCCGCCAGTTCGCTGCGGAGGGGCGGCAGCTCGTGATCGAGGCGGTCGCAGCGCTGCCGATCGGCGACCAGGCTTGCGCGCAGTTGCTCAAGGCGATCGCTGCGGTCGGCCTGGCGCTGGCGCTGGGGGTCGAGGCCGCGGCGGGCGGCGGCGGCTTCCGCCTGGGCTGCCGCCTGTCGCTGCTGCAGGTCGGTGAGCCGGGGCCGGTGCTCCTCCAGATCGCGGGTCAGGTCGGCTTCATGGCGGCGGCAGGCCACCAGGCTCTCGCCGATCTCCAGCAGGCGGCGGCGGAGCGGTTCGGCATCGTCGTGGTCCTGGCTGCGGCCGAAGCCCAGCTGGCCTGAGCGGTTCTGGAGGCTGCCGCCGGTCATGGCGCCACTCTTCTCCAGCAGTTCGCCCTCCAGGGTCACGGCCCGACAGCGGCCCAGTTCACGGCGGGCACTGGCCAGGTCGCTGAACACCAGCGTGTCGCCGAACACATGGCGAAACACCTCGGCGTAGACAGGTTCGTGGCGCACCAGGTCGACCGCCCGGCCCACCAGGCCCGCCCCGCCGGCGGGGCCGCCGCGCTGCAGGGCCGCGCTGCCGCCGCCGGCGGGGCGAATGCGGTTGAGGGGCAGAAAGGTGAGGCGGCCGGCGCGGCGCTGCTTGAGCAGCTCGATGGCGCGGGCGGCGATGCCGTCGTGGTCCACCACCACCTGGGCGAGCCTGGAGCCGGCTGCCACCTCGAGGGCCACACGGTGGCGGTCGTCCACATCACCCAGCTGGGCCACCGGGCCGTGGATGCCCTCCAGCCCCGCCTCCAGCAGCAGCCGCAGGGCGCCGGTGCCGCGGCTTTCCTGCAGGGTTTCGCGGCGGCTGTCGAGGCGGGCGATGTCGCGCTCCAGGCCGGTCTGCTCGTGTTCCAGGCGGGTGCGGGTGCGCTGCTGGAGGGCGAGGGCCTCCGCCAGCTCCTGCAGGCGGGTGCGGGCGGCGGCCAGGTCGGCCTCCAGGCCCTGGCTGCGGGCATCGATGGCCGCCAGGCCCTGTTCGGCCTGGCCGGCCTCGCTTCGTTCCGCCGCCAGCTCGTGTTCCAGTTCGGCGCAGCGTTCGCCCTGCTGGCGCAGGCGTTCCTCCAGTTGCTGTCGCTCGGCCTGGAGGGGGCCGAGGCGCTCCTGAAGCTCCTGGCGGCGGCGGCTGCGCTGTTGCTGCTCCTGCAGCCAGCTGCCGGAGCGGCCGGCCACCTCGCCGAGGCGGCGGCGGGAGAGCTCCACCGCCGCCTCGGCGGCGCGGCAGCGGTCTTCGGCGGCGGTCAGCAGGGCCTGGTCATCGCTGGCCTGCAGCCGACCCCGCTCGTTGCGCAGTTCGCCCTGGCGGTTGGCCAGGTCCTGGCGCCGCTGCTGCAGGGCCTCGGCATCCTGCTGGTGTCTGTCGGCCTGGCGGGCCCGTTCGCGGGCGGTGGCCTCCAGGCCGGCCAGTTCGGCCTGCACCGCCAGCAGCTGGTCTTCACCCAGGGCCTTCACCTCCGCCTGGAGCCGCTCGAGGGCGGTGGCGTCCACGGCCACCTCCTGTTCTTCAGCGGCGATCGCCTGCCGCTCGCTGGCCTCCCGTTGCTCCAGCTCTAGGGCCCGCCGCTCCAGGTCGGCCAGGTGATCGCGGGCGGCCTCCCAGGCGAGCACCTGCTCCTGCAGGCGGCCGTCGTGCAGCTGCTGGCGCAGGGCCTGGTAGGTGCGGGCCCGGCTGCATTCTTTTTCGAGCTTCTGGCGGCCCGCCAGCAGCTCCTGCTCCACGATGCGGCAGCGCTCCTGGCGGTCCTGCACCTCATCGAGCTTGGCGCGGCTCTGCTCGATGCGCGAATCGAAGAGGGCCACGCCCGCCAGTTCGTCGATGATGCCGCGCCGGTCGCGGGCGCTCATCGACACGATGCGGGTCACATCGCCCTGCATCACCACGTTGCTGCCCTCAGGGTCGACCCGCAGGCGGCGCAGCTGGGTCTGCAGCTGCTGGAGGTTGCAGGCCACGCCATCGGCGCTGAAGCTGCTGGCGTAGGTGCCGCCGGGGTTGACCCGCAGGCGGCGGGTCACGCTCCAGCGCTGCTGACCGGGGTGGATCCAGGGGCCCTCGGCCGGAGCATCGAGGCCGGCCTCCGCCTCATCGGGCTGCCAGTCACCCAGGTCGAAGTGCACGGTCACGCTGGTTTCGGCGGCCTTGCCGTCGCGCAGCATGGCGCTGTTGATCAGGTCGGGCAGGCGATCGGCGCGCATGCCGCGGCTGGTGGCCAGGCCAAGGCAGAACAGCACCGCATCGAGGATGTTGCTCTTGCCGGAGCCATTGGGGCCGGTGACCACGGTGAAACCCCGCTCAAGCGGGATCGCCATCGAGCCGCCGAACGACTTGAAGTGGGTGAGTTCGACCTGGTTGATGTGAACCAACAGGCCAGTGCGCCGGGCGCAGCGGATCGACGTTGCGCTGACGTTACCGGAGGTGCTGACGTTGCCAAGGGCCCTTCCTAGCTTGAGGACACGACCTCCAGCTGCGGGATCCCCCCCGCCGACCCATGGACCACGACACCCATCCGCAGAACCACACCCAGCCCGGCCCCGACGCCGTGGCCGATACGGCCGTGGCGGAACGGGCCCCGGCCCATCTGCCCTTCCAGGTGCAGTTCCGGGAGCGGTTCGAGAGCCTGCTGCCCATGATTCAGAAGGAGTGGCCCGAAGTGGCCCGGCACACCTTGGAAGCAACCCGCGGCAGCTTTGACCATGTGGTTGAAGTGATCAGTGGCCAGACCGGCCGCACCACCGCCGGCGTGCGCGAGCAGCTCACCGAGCTGCTGCAGGTCACCGGCGAGCGGGCTTCCCACGTGGTGGATTCGCTGCGGCCCCTGGAGGAGCAGCTGGAGCACCTGCTCGATGACCTGAACACCACCCTGCGGCCGCGGATCGAGAAGCCGGTGCGGGAGCGGCCGCTGATGGCCCTCGGCATCGCCGCCGGCGTGGGCATGGTGGTGGGCCTGCTGCTGTCGTCGGGTCGCCGGTCCGCATGAGCAGCTTCGAGGAGGCAATCGCCCGCGGCGTCGGCGACGGCCGCCGCCGCGGGGCCATGGGCCGGGTGGCCGGGCTGATGGGCTCGGTGATGGACCTGCATGTGCGCATCGCCCTGCAGGAGGCCGACCGGGAGAAGCGGCGCCTGATCGGCGGCGGTGTGTTTCTGGCGATGGGAGCCGGACTGGCCAGCATGGCCACGATCGCCGTGCAACTGGCCCTGCTGCTCTGGCTGAAGGAGCGCTTCGAGCTGGGCTGGCTGGCGGCCAGCCTCTGGCTGGCCCTGGCCGATGCGCTCCTGGCCACCATCTGCCTGCGGGTGGGCGGCCTGATGCTCAAGGGCCCCTACCTGCCGGAAACGATGGCGGGCCTGGGTCGCACCACCCGGGCCCTGACCGGGCGGTTCTGAGGGTGCCGGCCCCGGTCAGCTGCCGATCCCGGTCAGCTGCCGATCAGGTGCAGGCTGAGGCGGCGGCGCTGGGCCCGGGCCCGGTGTTCCCATAGGTACACCGCCTGCCAGGTGCCGAGCACCAGCCGACCGGCCTGCACGCTCAGGCTGAGGCTGGTGCAGGTGAGGGCGGTGCGGATGTGGGCGGGCATGTCGTCGGGCCCTTCGTCGTCGTGCACGTAGGGGCGCAGGGGGCCGGCACCGCTGAGGGGCCGCACCCCCTCTTCCGGCACCAGGGCCCGCAGGTAGGCGGCCAGGTCCACCAGCACCCGCGGATCGGCGTTTTCGTTGATCGTGAGCGAGCAGGAGGTGTGCTGGCACACCAGGGTGGCCAGGCCCAGCTCAATGCCGCTGGCGGCGATCTCGCGGTTGAGGGCGGCGGTGAGGTCGGTGAAGCCCTCGCCGCTGGTGGTGAGGGTGAGCCAGCGCAGGTCCTGGCGGAGGGTGGCCATGGCTGTTCAGGCGGAAGGGCGTTCGCGGATGTCGTAGCGCAGCCAGCGGCAGTCGATGCCGCCATTGCTCACCGGCAGGCGGCGGCTGGCCTTGAGGCGCAGGGCGCCGGTGAGTTCGGGGTTGCCGCTGAGCAGCCAGAGGGTCCAGCCCCCGCAGCGCTGGCGCAGCATCTGGCCCAGGTCGGCGTAGAGGGCCTCCAGGTCGTCGCCTGTGCCAAGGCGGGCGCCGTAGGGCGGGTTCACCACCACCAGCCCGGGGCCAGCGGGGGGCTGCAGATCGCGGGCATCGCCCCGCTCGAAGCGGATGTGGCCGGCCACCCCGGCCCGCTCGGCGTTGCCGATCGCCTGCTCCAGCACCGCCGGATCGTGCTCTAACCCCAGCAGCGGCGGCAGCCGGCGGGGCGTGAGCCGCTGGCAGGCCTCCAGCTCCTGCTGCCAGAGGGCGGCATCGAAATCGGGCCAGCGGCGGCAGCCGAAGGCCCGCGCCCGGCCGTTGAGCACGCCGGCGGGCAGGCCCAGGGCCATGGCGGCGGCCTCGATCAGCAGGGTGCCGGAGCCGGCCATGGGATCCACCAGGGGGCAGGTGCCATCCCAGCCGGTGAGGGCGATCAGGCCGGCGGCCAGGTTCTCCTTGAGCGGTGCGCCGCCCATGGCGCTGCGGTAGCCGCGGCGGTGCAGGCTGGTGCCGCCACCGCCATCAAGGCTGAGAATCGCCTCGCTGTTGCCGGTGCGGCGGTCGTGGTGCAGGTGCAGGTGCAGGGCCAGGTCGGGATCCTCCAGATCCACCGAGGAGCGCTGGCCCCAGCGCTGGCGCTGCAGGTCCACCAGGGCGTTCTTCACCGCCAGGGCGGTGTAGTGGCTGTGGGGCAGGGCCGGGGTGCTGCCGCTGGCCTCCACCCGCAGGCTGGCCTCGGGCGGCAGCCAGTGCTCCCAGTCGGCGGCGGCCTGCACACCGGCGGCCAGCTGCTCGCGCTGGTGGCAGGGGAAACGGGCCAGGGTGCGCAGCAGCCGAAAGGGCAGCCGGGCCCGCAGGTGCAGGCGGTAGTAGGTGGCCAGGTCGCAGCGGCCGCCCACCTGCAGGCGGCCCGGCTGAACATCGGTGGCGCCCAGGGCGCTGAGCTCAGCGGCGGCGGGCGCCTCCAGCCCCGGCGGCACCACGGCGGTGAACGGGAAGGGGGCGTCGGGCGGGGCGGGGCGGGTCATCGCTTCACTCTGCCGGCCGCTGCAGGTGGGTGCACGCCGCTGCAGAGCCTGTGATGGCTCAGTCGCTCAGCCGGCCTCGAGGATGCGGTGCCGCTCCGGTGAGCCAGATCCTCTCCTCCGCTGCCAGGGCGCCCACGATGGCGGCGTCGATGGAGCTGCCGCCGGCGGTGGTCAAGCACGGTGCGGGAACACCATTGCACTAATCTAGCCAGATCAGCTAGCCGATTTCCCATGGTCGCCCAGTGGACCTTGCAGGACGCCAAGAACCGATTCAGTGCCGTGGTGGAGGCAGCCCTGGCCGGTGAGCCGCAGAGGGTGACCCGCCGCGGGCGCTGGGTGGGTGTGGTGATCTCCGCGGCCGAATATGAGCGACTGCAACGGCTGGATCAGGCGAGTGCGCCCTCGCTGCCAGAGCTGCTGCTGGCGCTGCCCCAGGACGATGAACCCTTCGAGCGGATCGGGCTGACGCCGCGGGAATTTCCGTGTACCTGATCGACACGATGGTGCTCTCGGAGCTGCGCCGCCGCCAGCGCGATCCAGGGGTGGTGGCCTGGATCGCCCGGCAGCAACACGACGACCTGTTTCTCAGTGTGGTGAGCATCGGCGAGATCGAACGGGGGATCGCCCGGCAGCGCGGCACGGATGCGGCCTTTGCCGAAGAGCTGGCGACCTGGTTGAAACGCCTGCTGCACCTGCACCGTGAGCGGCTGCTGGCGGTGGATCTGGCGGTTGCCCGCCGCTGGGGCCAACTCTCGGCCGCCCTCGGCCACGGCAGCGCTGATCTGCTGATCGCCGCCACCGCTCTGGAGCACGGCCTCACGGTGGTGACCCGGAACCTGCGCCACTTCACCCCTACCGGTGTGGCCACCCTTGATCCCTGGCAGGGCGAAGGCTGAGACACCTTTCCAGAAGCTGCTCCGGCACCCTGGCCCCAGCCAGCTGCTGCAGTCGGGCCAGGTCGTGGCGGAGGGGCGGCGGCTGATCGGCCAGCACAATCAGCCCCTTGAGCAGATGCTCCACGCCCTGCTGGGCAGGAAAGCCCCAGTTCTCCTGCACAAAGCTCGGATCCAGGCTGGCTGCCAGCGATTGCTCGTGCCGCAGGGGCAGGAGCAGGTTGCGTACCCGTCGGCGCAGCCGCTTCTCCCGCGCCGACGTGAGGCTGCCCTCCACAATCAGAAGTAGATCGAGATCTGAGTCCGATCGCGCGTTGCCACGGTCGCGGGAGCCAAACAGCCAGGGCAGCAGCGATCCCAGTGGCCCCAGCCCCGGCCCTCAAAGAGCGTGAACGGCGCCTTCCACTTGGAGAGCGCGATGCGGAACGATCAGGAGCCCAGCATGGCCACTGGCGGGTGGTGGTGATCTGCCCCCACCGGCGTCTCCATTTCGGCCGGCCCCAGGCGGTGGAGAAATGTGACCGTGAACGGGTGCACCGGATCGAGCTGGAGACAGCTGCAGCGTGGTGTGGGTGCGGTGAAGGGGGCAGGGCGAGGTGGTCAGCGCTGCCAGAGCCAGCGGCTGTCCCTGGTCAGCGCGCGGGCCATGGCCGTGCCGGAGGCGATCAGCTCGCCGTGCTCGGCGGGGGTGAGCACCAGGGCATCGCAGCTCAGGGGCAGATCGGCCAGGGGCCAGGCCAGCAGGCGCTGGTGCTGGGGTCCGCTCGCCTCGGCATCGATCAACAACAGATCCAGGTCGCTGCCCACGCCGGCATCACCGCGGCCGTAGCTGCCGAAAACGCCCACCCGCTCCAGGCCGGGGTGCTGCACCGCCATCCGTTCGGCCCAGCCGGCAACCTGCTGAAGCACCAGCTCCGGCTCAGGCCAGCGCAGCAGTGATTGCGTCAACGATCGAACGGGCATGGCGCTGGGCGTCATCGCTTTGAAGCCTGCCGAAGTGATCGCTCGGGGCCCCATCGGGAAGGCTATCGGGGTAGCGGGTGGGGATGTAGAGCGCATCGAGGATGCGCAGCCTGTCCTCCAGATCGCTCAGCGCTTCCGCGAGCGCAGCACCAACCGCAGGGGGCAGTTCTCGCCAGGAGCGGCCGAGTCCATGGCCCCAGGCCTGCTGGCCATGGTGCAGGTGCAGGGCCTTCAGCGCCTTCTCCACCGCCTGGTGGCAGGCGAAACAGGCCCATTCATGGTGGCCGGCGGCGGCACTCACCGCCGCCAGATCGAGATCGGCGTGCGCCTGATGCAGCCAGTCGGCGGAGCGGTTCATCGGCTGCGGTGGCTGCGTTCATTCTGGTGCGCAGGGTGAGCCTGCAGCAGTTGGTTCCGGGACTGCTGGCTGGGGATCGTGAACACAGAAAAGCCCAGCAGGCGGCAGAGCCATCTGCCAGTGTGAAGGTCCCGAGGCTCACGGTCTGGGTAGGAAAAAAGCAGTTGACTGCAGCCCGTGTCCGAGCTGCTGACGCAAGGCCTTGGGGCCCTACAGCAACGCCCGCCGGATCGTGAGCAGAAAAGCCCAGGCGATGGCCGCACCCAGCACCACGACCACGGTGCCGGGAATGGAGTTGATCAGCATGCTGGTGCGCTGGGCGGAGAGGTTGGCCGCGAGGCGCGAGCGGCTGAGGTCGAGGGCTTCTGTGAGCTGACCCTTCTGCTGCAGCAGGGGGCCTGGGGTGGGGGGCGGCAGCAGGCCGGGGTTGAGGCCAGCGAGCAGGCGCTGCAGCTCGGCTTCTGAGGCGGCGCCATTGAGGCGGGTGCGCACCACCGCCAGCTGGTTGGTGGCCTGGTTGATCTGGGCGCTGAGCTGGTTGCCGCTGTCAAGCCACAGCCAGCAGAAGCCAAGCAGCTGCAGGGGCACCAGCAGGCCGTAAACGATCAGCCAGCGGCTGGCCAGCTGCAGGGTGCCTGTCTTGAGGCTGCGGGCTTCGTCGCTGTTGTGGCGCAGGTAGGGGCTGGAGAAGCGCAGGAGGATCACCGCCATCAGCAGCACCGGCGCCAGGTTCACGGCCCCATCGCCCAACCGCAGCCACCACCGGGGAGTGGTGAGGGCCAGTGGAAAGGCACCGCTCACCAGAGACAGCAGCGCCAGCGCCTCCAGCACCACGGCCAGCCGGCCGGCGTGCGCGGCCACGGCGCTGCGCCGCTCCTGCATGCGCTGCTCGGCTCTGGCCGATGGTTGCCTGACCGCAGGCATCAGGCGCGCCCGCAGCCGGCGGCATGGCGCAACCGCTGGCTGTGGCTGCGCAGGCGGCGGCAGAAGCCCAGCGCCACCGCGGAACCCAGCACCGGCAGCGGGGCGGGCACGGGGTTGGGATCAGCGGAAAGGGCAGCAATGCTGAGGCCACCGTTGCTGGTGGCAACGTAGAGAGTGTTGTCGCTGATGTACATCTTCTGGAGGAAATTGGCACCGAGCCCGTCATCGGTGGTGTAAGTGGTCCAGCTGGCGCCACCGTTGGTGGAAACACTGAGACCACCGCCGCTGGTGCCCGCGTAAATGGTGCCACCGCTCACAGCGAGACCACGCACAAAACTGGAGCCGAGGCCGCCGGTGCCGAGGCCGTTGGCTTGAGTGTAGGAGGACCAGTTGGTGCCTCCGTCTGTGGAGATACTGAGTCCGCTTTCTGTTGCGGCGTAGATGCTGTTGCCGCTGGCAAACACATCTTTAATTTTGTTATCAAGCAAACCGTTGGCAGTCGTTATATTGGTAAAGCTAGTGCCACCGTTGCTGGAAACAGCCAGGCCACCCTGGGTAGCAGCATAGATTTTGCCGCCGTCGGCATAAACAACGTTCACGCTGATACTGCCGAGGCCGTTCGTGTAGTTGGTGAAGGAGCCTCCACCATCGGTGGAGATGCTGACCCCGCCGTTGGTGGCTGCGTAGACGGTGCTGCCGCTCGCGTAGACCCCGAAGACAGCACTGGCGCCCAGGCCGTCTGTCATCGTTTTGTTGGTCCAGGTGCTGCCGCCGTTGGTGGAGACACCAAGACCGCTCTGGGTTGCGATGTAGACAGTACTGCCTACGGCGTAGGGAATGTAAGCAGTATTAGAGGCCAGGCCGCTGTTTGAAGCGGTGTAATTGCTCCAGGTGGAGCCACTATCGTTGGAGACGAACGTGCCGCCACCACTCGTACCTAAATAGATGTTGCTGCCATTCGCATAGACACCCCTAGCGAAATCGTTGGTCAGGGTGGGGGTATTGGTGGACTTGAAAGTTGTGAAAGTGAGTCCGTCGGCCAGGGCTTCGGGAGGGGTGGCCAAGGTGAAAGCCGCAGCCGTTGAGGCCAGAAGAGCGGCTTGGAGCCTTTTCATATTGACAATGAGTTTGTCCGAACCGTAGCCACCCCCCCCCCGGAAGCGTCAAGCAACGGTGTGCGGCTGCCAACAGCGGCGGTGCTGGGGATCGAGGCGGGCTGCTGCGCGTCGCTTGGGGCAGCTGTCGGCAGCACGGGGGCAAGGCAATCCGATCGAGTTGATCGCGCCGGCTCTCCTACTTCACTGCCCGCGCTTCTCGCTGGAGCCGAAGACGATCGAGGCGCTCCTTGAGGGAC
>JBKDDA010000126.1:0-40762 GCA_046313055.1 Synechococcaceae cyanobacterium
GCTGATCGGTGTTGAGCAGTGGGTGCGCCAGCAGCTCCCCGCGTTCGGCCTGCTCCAGGGAGCGCTGCAGGTGGGCGGCGTTGGCGGGAGAGCGGAGCAGATGCACCGTTTCCATCAGGCTGTTGTAGGTGTCGAGCGACATCACCACAGCGCCCTGAGCGTGGCGCCGGGTGATGAGAGTCACATCGGCATCGGCTTCCACGCGATCGAGCACCGCCTTGAAGCTCTCGCGGGCCTCCGAAAAACTGACGACCTGCATTGTGCTGTCCAACTACCCGTACAACAGCATAGGGTCTGCAGTGGTGCACAAGGTTTGAATGCGCTGAGGCTGCCGGTGCACATGTGCCTTGGCGTCCTCGTGGATTACGGATCGGAAATCAGCGCATACCCCATCGCCCGATAGCCCCGCAGTCGCCGCTCCCCCATGCGTTGCGACACTGGGTGGCTGAGATCGAGCCAGTCGATGATGCGCGCGCTGGTTTTGTCAGCCTGCTGCCGCGGCATGACCCCCAGGCCGGCGTTGGATCCTGCAGATCCAGGCCTGCACGCCCTCCAGCCCACCCAGCCACGCCTGCTCCTCTCTGGCTGCGTGGGGGACCTGATAGAGGGCGATCACGTTGCCATCGCCGCCCGCTCCGCTGAACTTCGCCCCCAGGGCTCCGCCCGCCTTCAACCCTTGCACGGTCCGCGCCAGGGCCGGGGCGTGCAGGGCCGGCAGCAGGGCAGCCATGTGGTCATAGGCCTGCTGAAAGCGATCCATCGCCCGCCCGAGGCCCGTGGCCTCGCCGCCACGCAGGGCCACCGCTTCCTCCTCGGCTTCAGCGGCAAAGGTGGCCAGGGCTGCCCGCACGGCCGCAACCGCCTGAGGATCCAGGTCTGACGCTGCCTGGCCGCGTGCGTGGTCTTGCAACGCCTGCAGGATGGCGGCTGTGTTTCGCGGCGCTGCAAAAGAGGCCACCACCAGATGCAGGGTCTGCGCCGGCTGGATCGTTGTGATCGACACGGCTCCGGCGTTCCCCCAGCCCCGCCAGCTTTCGACCCTCCAGGCGGCAGCGGGCGTGCCGGACCAGGGCATCCAGCACGGCCACACAGAACGCCGCCGATGACGATAACCCCCTCCTGGCGGGGAGATCGGCTTCCACCGTGAGCTGCACGGGAGGGATGGTGATCGGCCGCGCTCACAGCGCTGCGGCGGCTGCCGGTACGAACCGCAGGGCGCCTCCTGCGGGATCCACGCCGCCCTCGATGGGCCAGTGCCCCTGCAGTGCCTGGCCCTCGAGCGTTGTCTCCAGGTGCAGGCCGTGTTCGGCGGGCTTGGCGCTCACACGGATGCCCAGCTCCAGGGGCACCGTCAGGCTGGCACCTCCCCACCAGTCGCAGTGTTCACCCAGCAGGCAGGCACGACCGGGGTAGCGAACGGTCTGCGACATCGTGCGGTTCTATCGGCTCTCTGCGATCACCCTGGTCCATCCTCGCCGTGCCGGTGATCCTCCGGCCTTCCCCCGCAGAGGATGCTGTCCACCAGCGACATCCCATGGCCACCCTGCTCACCCACCGGCTCCAGCTGGCCACCGCCGGCCCGTTCCGCTGCCATGACATCACCGCCGCGCTGCAGGACCAGGAGGAGCGCGTCGGTTTGGGTGACGGCCTGCTTGTGGCGGCCGGGCAGCACACCACCACGGCACTGGTGGTGAACGAGAACGAGGAACGGCTGCTGGTCGACATAGAGCGATTCTTCCTGGAGCTGGTGCCGGCCGATCGGCCCTGGCTGCACAACGATCTGTACCTGCGGTCCGCCATCCCCCCCCGATGAGCCGCGCAACGCCCACAGCCACCTGATCGCCCTGCTGATGGGCAACCACCTCAGCCTGCCGGTGGTGGCGGGTCGGCTGGGGCTGGGTCATTACCAGGCGGTGCTGTTGGTGGAGCTCGATGGCCCGCGCCAGCGGGAGGTGCTGGTGCAGCTGTGGGGCTGAGCGCGAACTTTTCCGGGAGGAAGCGTTTCGCCATGGTCGTCTCCGCTGGCGAGCGGTTCTCTCCCCCCGCCATCCCCTGGCGCCAGCACATCAAGGATCTCGGCCCTGAGCATCCGCTCGTGGCTCAGGGCCTTCTGCTTGCTGGCGTTGACTTTGACCTTGGTGCCATCCAGTGCCATGGGCCCAAGACTCACCATTGGGTGCTGACGACGGCGATGGACGCGCTGAGCTCAGGATTCAACTGCTGGGGATGGAAACCTTCGCCCCCCAGCGGATCAGCTGAGCGGGAAGCGGAGGGGAGCCTTCACATCGGAGCAGCCTGAACTGTGAGGAACGGTTGCAACCGGGGAGTGATCCAGCCCGCCGGTTCAGGCTTGGCAAGTACCTGGTCCCTGCTCTTGATGGCGCCGGCCTCCTCTCCCACCGCCGCCGCCGATGCGTGGCTGGGTTCGTTCGCTGAGGCCCTGTCATCTGGCGACTCCCAAGCCGTGCTGGCCCTGTTCGGCCCAGAGTGCTTCTGGCGCGATCTAGTGGCCTTTACCTGGAACCTGCGCACCGAGGAGGGTCCCGTGGCGATCGCGGCGATGCTGGCGGCCCGCCTGGCGGATGTGGCCGCGCACGCCTTCGAGCTTCGCGGTGAGGCCATCGAGATCGACGGCCGTATTGAGGCCTGGTTCGGCTTCGAGACGCGGGTGGGGCGCTGCAGCGGCCATGTGCGTCTGCAGGACGGTCGCGCCTGGACCCTGCTTACCGCACTGGATGAACTGAAGGGCCACGAGGAGCGGCTGCGTGAGCGGCGGCCGGCCGGCGCCGAGCACGGCATCCATCCGGAGCGGCAGTCGTGGGCCGAGCGGCGCGAAGCGGAGCGGCAGGCCCTGGGGGTCACGGAGCAACCCGATGTGGTGATCGTGGGCGGCGGCCAGGCCGGGCTCACGCTGGCGGCGCGCCTGCGCCATCTGGAGGTGAGCACCCTGGTTCTGGAGAAACAGGCCCGCCCGGGCGATCACTGGCGGCGGCGCTACAAGAGCCTCTGCCTGCATGACCCTGTTCACTACTGCCACTTCCCCTATCTGCCCTTCCCGGAGGGCTGGCCCCTCTACACCCCCAAGGATCAGCTGGCCGACTGGATGGAGGCCTATGTGAGCGTGATGGGCCTGAACGTGTGGGGTGGGTCGCCGGCCCACAGCGCCCGCTTCGATCCGCAGGAGGGCCGCTGGCAGGTGACGACCGAGCGCGATGGCCAGTCGGTGGTGCTCAGGCCCCGCCACCTGGTGATGGCGCTGGGGGTGTCGGGCTACCCGAACGTGCCGCAGATCCCCGGTGCCGAGAGCTTCGCTGGTGATCAGCACCACTCCAGCGCCCATCCCGGACCCGATGCCTACCAAGGCCAGCGCTGCATCGTGGTGGGCTCCAACAACTCCGCCCACGACATCGCCGCCGCCCTCTGGGAAGCCGGAGCCGCTGAAGTCACGATGCTGCAGCGCAGCTCCACCCTGGTGGCGCCGATGCCGGCGCTGGAGAAGTACGCCTTCGCCGGTTCTTATTCCGAGCAGGCCCTGAAGCAGGGCATCACACCGGATCAATCGGACATGACGACCGCCTCGATCCCCTACCGGTTGCTGCCGCGGTGGCAGAAGCCGATCTACGACGCCATGCGCCGCGATTACGCCGATCTCTACAGCCGCCTGGAGGCCGCCGGTTTTCAGCTCGATTTCGGCTCGGATGACTCGGGCGTGTTCATGAAGTTCCTACGGCGCGGTTCCGGCTATTACCTCGATGTCGGGGCCTCGGAGCTGGTGGCCAATGGCTGCATCCGGCTGCGCAGCGGGGTGCGGATCGAGCGGCTCACCGAGACAACGGCGGTGCTCAGCGATGGCAGCGCCCTGCAGGCGGATCTGGTGGTTTACGCCACCGGCTACGGCTCGATGAACCGCTACGTGGCGGAGCTGATCTCACCAGAGGTGGCCGATCGCCTCGGCAAGGTGTGGGGGCTGGGATCGGATACCCCCAAGGATCCCGGTCCCTGGGAGGGAGAACTGCGCAACATGTGGAAGCCCACCCAGGTGGAGAACCTCTGGGTCCACGGCGGCAATCTGCACCAGTGCCGTCACTATTCGCTCTATCTGGCGCTGCAACTCAAGGCCCGTCTTGCCGGGCTGGAAACCCCCGTCCATGGTCTGGCCCCCAGCTTCCACCAGAGCTGAAGCGAGGCTGCGGCGGTGTGATGCCATCAGTGCAGCCGGCGGGCGCTTCCGGTGGGCAGCAGCGGCAGGCTATGTGTATCCATCCAACGATTGAGGGCTGAGCCCAAACCCAGTCCTCGATGTTAGCATTTGGCCGCATTGAATAAGCTTCGGCTCCTTCAATGCGGCACATCAGCAACCCTGAACTTGCGGGAAAGGCGTCTCCGATACTATAATTTTGGTACAAACGATTTGGATTGTCACCTGTGAGACAAGCTGACTTGCCGTCGCGTTCCGATCCGGCATGTGAAGGGGCTGACGTCCTCCTTTTGACAGGCCTGCATGAAGAGCTAGAATGGTTTAATCGGGTCTTCAGAGTCGAGTTTGAAGGCATTGTACGTCTCGGCACTACCTATCTTGTTGGCGAGTTCAAACAGGGCTCACGAAGCGTTCGGATTGTTGCACTCCGACAGCAGGAACAAGGGCTGACCAATTCCGCAATCACCGCCACAAAGGCGTTGTGCATCTGGAAGCCGACTGCGGCGGTGATGACCGGTATCTGTGCTGGCGTAGAAGGATCGGTGAATCTGGGAGATCTGGTTGTAGCCACCCAGTGCTTTGAGCACTCCAGTGGTCAACTTAGAGATGGGGAGATAATTCCGCTACAGAATCGCGTGTCAACTCCGCCATGGCTGCTCAATTTTCTGATGACGCTTACGGATTCCAAGGATTTGCAGATGCAGATTCGGAACGGCTTTGGCCAGTCGATTCCGGCTGATGCAAAACCCACCATTCATTACGGATCAATGGCTTGCGGGCCCCAGGTAATTAAGGATAAGGCTTACATCGATAATCTAAAAAATAGGGAGCATTCATTGTTGGCCATCGACATGGAGTCTTACGGGATCTCACTCGCCGCCTCGATGTGCAGTACAGTTTCAAGACCTATCCACTCCCTGGTTGTCAAGGGTGTTTGTGATTTCGCTGATTCGACAAAATCAGATGAATGGCACGATTATTGTGCCTATGCTAGCGCTATGTTTGTGAAGGCTGTGCTTGACCAAGTATTCACACGCGATAGGGCTTATGCAATGTTAAAGGGTGTGCCAGATCATGGGTAATCCGCAACCTGTTGACACCATCGTCTCCGGCGGAATCGTCGTCACCATGGATGCCCGGCGTGCCGTGATCGCCGATGGGGCTGTTGCCATCCGTGCAGGCCGGATCGTTGCTGTGGGTGAGCGTTTGTCCGTTGAGACATTCTTCATGCCGGCGCATCGCATTGATGCCCATGGATGCACCGTGGTACCAGGGCTGATCAATGGCCATGCCCATCTGCCGATGACCCTGTTCCGCGGCCTGGCGGATGATCAGGATCTGGATGATTGGCTGCAACACACGATCTTCCCGGCCGAGGCGATGAACGTAGATGAGACGTTCGTGCGCTGTGGCTCACGACTGGGGATTGCTGAGCTGATCCGCAGTGGGATCACCACCGTTTGCGACATGTACTACTACGAGATGGCGGTGGCGGAGGAGCTGGCCGCCGCTGGGCTGCGGGGCCTGCTGGGGCAGGCCCTGATTGATTTCCCTGCCCCCGATGCCGCCGACCATGCGGCGGCGCTGGATTGCATCATGCGGTTCGTGGAGCGCTGGCAGGGCCATGACCTGATCACCCCGGCGATCGCCCCCCATGCGCCCTACACCGTGGGTGATGCCCATCTGATCGAAGCCCATCAATTCGCGCACGCGCACGCTTGCCCGCTGGTCATCCACCTGGCGGAAAGCGTCCATGAGGTGAATGAGAGTGTGCGGCTCAAGGGGGCCAGGCCCGTGGAGCACCTGGCGCGCCTCGGGGTGCTCAGCGAGCGGATGGTGGCGGCCCATGTGGTCTGGGCGGAAGCCCATGAACTTGATCTGTTGGCCCACCATGGCGTGGGTGTGGTGCACAACCCCCAATCGAATATGAAGCTGGCCTCTGGTGTGGCACCCCTGCCGGCCATGCTGGCGCGCAACATGGCCGTGGGTCTGGGAACCGATGGCTCAGCATCCAACAACGATCTGAGCCTGTGGGAGGAGATTGATACCGCCGCTAAGTTGCACAAGCTGATCACCGCCGATCCCAAGGTGGTATCGGCCCTGGAGGCCTTTGAGCTGGCCACGATCCGTGGCGCCAGGGCCCTGCATCTTGATGCGCAGATCGGTTCTCTGGAGGTGGGCAAGCGGGCTGATCTGGTCGTGCTGGAGATGGATGCCATCAACCAGGTGCCGCTGAGCAGCATCTACTCGGCGCTGGTCTACGCCACCAAGGCCAGCGATGTTCGCGATCTGATGGTGGAGGGCCAGGTGCTGCTGCGTGATCACCGGCTGACCACCCTGGATGAAGATGCCATCCAGCGGGACGGACTTGCTCTACGGCACCAGATCGTTGAGCGCCTCCAGGCCGTTACCTAATTCCCATGTCCCCACTGTGGAACTTGGTGAGGCCTTGGCGATTGAGCGGTTATTTAGACGAAGCGGGTGACCGGATTCGAACCGGCGACGTTCAGCTTGGGAAGCTGACATTCTACCACTGAATTACACCCGCAACCTGCAGAGGCTGGCCTGCGGCGGCCCCTGCATGGGCTCAACTTAGCCCGCCAGGGCCGCCGCCGCCGCTGCCACGCCCGCGCCGGTGGGCGCTTTGGCCAGGCCCAGGCCCTGCAGGGTGGCCTCGATCGCGGCCACCGCCGTGACCACGTCGCGGTCGCACACGAAGCCCAGGTGACCGATGCGGAACACCTTGCCCTTGAGGTGGTCCTGGCCGCCGGCCAGCAGAATGTCGAAGCGGTTCTTCACCTCCTTGCGCAGGCTTTCCGCGTCGATGCCATCGGGGGCCACCGCCGTGATCGCCGGGCTGCCATGGCCTTCGGCGGCGTAGAGGGGCAGGCCCATGGCCTTCATCGCCGCCGTGGTGGCCCGGCGGTGCCGTTCGTGGCGGGCGAAGATCGCCTCCAGACCTTCGGTCTGCATCATCTCCAGGGCCGTTTCCAGGGCGTAATACAGATTCACCGCCGGCGTGAAGGGGTTGCTGTCCTTGGCGGCGGCTTTGCGGTATTTGCCCAGATCCAGGTAGAACTTCGGCAGGTCGGAACGGGCATGGGCCGCCCAGGCCCGCTCGCTCATCGCCACGAAGGCCAGCCCCGGCGGCATCATGTAGCCCTTCTGGGAGCCGGAGCCGATCACGTCGATGCCCCAGGCATCCATCGGCACATTGCAGGCCCCCAGGCTGGTCACGCAGTCGGCGATCGTGAGCGCCGTGCCGTGGGCCCGCACATGCCGGGCGATCGTTTCCAGATCGTTGATCACACCGGTGGAGGTTTCCGAGTGGGTGAGGATCACCGCCTTGATCGACTTGGCGCTGTCGGCCTCCAGGGCCGTGCGGAAGGCCTCCGGATCCAGGGGCTGGCCCCACTCCGCCCGGATCACCTCCACCTCCAGCCCGAAGGCCCTGGCCAGCTTCACCCAGCGCTCGCCGAACTTGCCGTTGTCGCCGCAGATCACCCGGTCGCCCCGGCTGAGCACGTTGATGATCCCCGCCTCCATGGCGGCGGTGCCGCTGCCGGCCAGCACCAGCACATCGTTGCTCGTCTGATGCAGCCACTTGAGCTGGGCGGTGGTGCGGCCCACGATCGCCTGGAAGTCGGCGCTGCGGTGGCCGATCGGATGGCGGCCCATGGCCAGCAGCACCGACTCCGGCACCGGCGTGGGGCCGGGGATCATCAGGGTGAGCTTGTCTCGCATGGCAGGGGCGGGGAAGGGCGGGGCGGCGCGGCGCGCAGGCGGCGCAATCCACCACCATAAAAAATGAAGTGCAGCCCATCTCCGCCATGGCCGCCCCGCCGCCCGCCGCCGCCCGCGGCCTGACCCTGCCCGTGTGGGCGGCGGCGGCGGCGCGGGCGGCCCTCATGGCCCTGCGGGGCGACGGCTTCTCGCCCCTGCAGCCCCTCGATCTGCTCGATGGCGGCCCGCCCCGGCCGGTGCCGGTGTGCTCTGCGGCCCCCCTCGGCCCAGATCTGGCCCTCGGCCGCAGCCGTTGCGACCCCGGCGATGGCCTCGACCTCACCCGTGATCTGGAGGTCTGGGCCCTGGTGGCCCTGGAGCCGGCAGGGCCGGGCGAGCGGCTGCGGATCGAGGCCGGTGAGGGAGTGGGGATCCATGCCGGCAGCGGCCAGGCCTGCCTGTCGGCCTATGCCCGCCAGCTGCTGGCGGCCAACCTGTTGCCCCTCTGCCCGGCCGGCCGCCAGCTGCGCCTGCGGCTGGTGCTGCCCCGGGGCGCCGAGCTGGCCCAACGCACCAGCAATGCCGCCTTCGGGGTGGTCGATGGTCTCGCCCTGATCGGCACCCGGGCCGAGGTGCAGGCCGGCGCCGACCCCGACCAGCTGCAGCGCCGCCTCGACGACCTGCGGGCCCGGGCGGCCGCCCCCGGCTTCTGCGGTGATCTGGTGCTGGTGATCGGCGAGAACGGCCTCGATCTGGCCCCCCGCTGCGGCCTGCCGCCGGCCCTGCTGCTCAAGGCCGGCAACTGGCTGGGACCCCTGCTGGTGGCGGCCGCGGCGGCGGGCGTGCGGCGCCTGCTGCTCTTTGGCTACCACGGCAAGTTGATCAAGCTCGCCGGCGGCATCTTCCACACCCACCACCACCTCGCCGATGGCCGCGCCGAGGTGCTCACCGCCCTGGCGGCCCTCGAGGGTCTGCAGGGGCCTGCGCTCGAGCGGCTCCACGCCGCCGCCACGGTGGAGGCGGCGCTGGCGGGGCTGGCGGCCGAGGATCCCGCCCTGGCGGCCCGGCTGGCAGACCGGATCGCCGCCGCGGTGGAGCAGCGCAGCCTGGCCTACCTGGCCAGCCACGGCCAGCCGCCGATCACGGTCGGTGCGGCCCTGTTCGACCGCTCCCGTCAGCTGCGGCTGGTGGGCCCCAGCGGTGCCGATCTGCTGCAGGCCTTCAGGGGCTCGCCGTAGGTTGGACGCAGGAGCCCTTCGCGCCCCCGCCCCGCCGTCCATGGCTCAGACCCTGTCTCAGACCAGCCCCACCCCCGGCGGCCCGCCCGCCCCGGCGGCGGACCCCGGTCGCGATGTCACCAGCGGCTCGGCCCGCCCGCCGGCGATCGTGATCCTGGATTTCGGCTCCCAGTATTCCGAACTGATCGCCCGCCGGGTGCGCGAAACGGAGGTGTTCTCCCTGGTGATCAGCCACACCACCAGTGCCGAGCAGCTGCGGGCCATGGCGCCCCGGGGGATCATCCTCAGCGGCGGCCCCGGTTCGGTCTACGAGGAGGGCGCCCCCCTCTGTGATCCGGGCCTCTGGGAGCTGGGCATTCCCGTGCTGGGGGTCTGCTACGGCATGCAGCTGATGGTGCAGCAGCTGGGCGGCTCGGTGGTGGCCGCCGGCCGGGCCGAATACGGCAAGGCTCCCCTGCATGTGGATGATCCCACCGACCTGCTCACCAACGTGGACGACGGCTCCACCATGTGGATGAGCCATGGCGATTCCGTGGAGCAGTTGCCGCCCGGGTTCGGACGGCTGGCCCACACCGCCAACACCCCCGAGGCGGCGGTGGCCGATCACCAGCGCCGGCTCTATGGCGTGCAGTTCCATCCGGAGGTGGTGCATTCCACCTGCGGCATGGCCCTGATCCGCAATTTCGTGTATCACATCTGCGGTTGCACGCCTGATTGGACCACCGCCGCCTTCATTGATGAGGCGGTTGCCGAAGTGCGGGCCCGGGTGGGCGAAAAACGGGTTCTGCTGGCCCTTTCGGGTGGTGTGGATTCCTCAACCCTGGCCTTTCTGCTGCACAAGGCCATCGGCGATCAGCTCACCTGCATGTTCATCGATCAGGGCTTCATGCGCAAGGGTGAGCCCGAATTTCTGATGAACTTCTTTGATCGTCAGTTCCACATCAAGGTGGAATACATCAATGCCCGTGATCGCTTCCTTGCCCGCCTCTCGGGGATCACGGATCCGGAGGAGAAGCGCAAGATCATTGGTACGGAATTCATCCGGGTTTTTGAGGAGGAAAGCAAACGCCTGGGACCTTTTGACTACCTGGCTCAGGGCACCCTCTATCCCGATGTGATCGAGAGTGCCGGCACCAACGTGGACCCCAAGACCGGCGAGCGGGTGGCGGTCAAGATCAAGAGCCATCACAACGTGGGCGGTCTGCCCAAGGACCTGCAGTTCAAGCTGGTGGAACCGCTGCGCCGGCTGTTCAAGGATGAGGTCCGCAAGGTGGGCCGCAGCCTCGGCCTGCCGGAGGAGATCGTGCGCCGCCATCCGTTCCCGGGGCCGGGGCTGGCGATCCGCATCCTGGGAGATGTGACCGCCGAGCGGCTCGACATCCTGCGCGACGCCGACCTGATCGTGCGTGAGGAGGTGCGCGATGCCGGGCTCTACCACGAGATCTGGCAGGCGTTTGCGGTGTTGCTGCCGGTGCGCAGCGTGGGTGTGATGGGCGACAAGCGCACCTACGCCTATCCGATCGTGCTGCGCTGCGTGTCGTCGGAAGACGGCATGACCGCCGACTGGTCGCGCCTGCCCTACGACCTGCTGGAGCTGATCTCCAACCGCATCGTCAATGAGGTGAAGGGCGTGAACCGGGTGGTGCTCGACATCACCAGCAAGCCCCCCGGCACCATTGAGTGGGAGTGAGGCGGTGGTGGTGGGCCGGGGCTGGTGGGGCCGGCCCGGGGCCGATACCATCGGCTTCCTGATCCCCGGTTGTCGTGTCCGCCGCCAGTTCCGCCGCCAGCGCCACGGTCAGCCCTGACCCTGCTCTCCAGCGGCGTCTGCAGCAGGACAGCATTGTGCTCGGTGGCCGCACCGTTTATCTCAATCCCTTTCTCTACTGGCGCCGTTTCGACGCCAACACCGACCGCTGGCTCCGCCAGCCCGGGCAGCTGGGTGAAGAGCAGATCGTGGCCAACCGCCGCCGCTTCTACCCCGAGCTTGACTGGAACCTGCTCGATCCCGACGAGGTGCCCATCCGCGATGGTGCGGTGGAGATGTTCCTCAAGACCCTGGAGCTGATCGGCACCTTCCATCCGGAGCTCACCGCCGGCCAGCTGCTGGAGGTGGAGCGCAAGATGGCGGTCACCAAGAAGCGGGCCTTCGAGCGCTGGGTGGAACGGTCCCTGCGGCGGCGGGAGCAGGAGGAGGCGCGCCAGCGTCGCCGCTTCGACCGCGAACGGTTCCTGCGCTCCTGGGGTGAGTGGTGCTCCCTCGAGGTCACCCGCCAGGCGGTGCTGCCCTTCACCGCCCTGCTGGTGCTGGCCGCGGCGGCAGGCTGGATGGTGGGTGGCCAGCGGTTCTGCCGCCCAATGGCCACCGATCCCGCCCTGCCGCCCGCCCTGCCGCCGGCCCTGCAGCCGCCGGCCCTGCAGTCACCGGCACCCTGAGCGCCGTTCTCCGCCACACTGGAAGGACTGCCGCCCCGCCGATGGCCACCGATCCCCTCGACGCTCTGCGCCTCACCCTCATGCAGGATGTGCTGCCGGTGGGACTGGCTGCAGCCGACCGGATCCGCCGTGGCGGCCCGCGGGAGCTGCTGGCTGCCTTCGACGGCAGCAGCGCCGATCCCCTCGGCCGGCTCCGCCAGGAGGGTGAACCCGTGGCCAGCCAGGTGCGCGAGAACCTGGATCGGTTCCAGCCCGGCCTCGGCAATCCCGTGCTCAAGGTGGAGGTCCGCGACATCCCCACCGACAGTTCCACCAACATCCCCGCCGACAGCTCCACCGACAGCTCCACCGACATCCCCATCGACAGCACCACCGACAGCCCCGGCGATAGCTCCGCCCAGGCCCACGGTCGGCACGAGCGGGCCGAGCTCCAGCAGGCGCTCTCCCGCATCGGTCAGCGGCTTGACCGCCTGGAGGCCCTGCTGGCAGCTGCGCCCACCCCGTGAGGGCCTTCGGTTCGGCGTCGGTGCGGCACAGCGGCATGGGTCACCAGTCGGCCCTGCTGTTGGTGGTCGTGCTGCTGCTCTCTTCGGCCATCGCCGCCCGCCTCACCTGGCTGCAGCTGCTGCACGGGCGGCAGTACCGCGCCATGGCCGATGAAAACCGCATTCGCCTGATCCCCCGTGATCCGATCCGGGGCCGGCTGCTCGATCGCCATGGCCGCGTGCTGGCCACCAACCGGCTCACCTATGCCCTCTATCTCCAGCCCCGGCTGGTGAACGATCGCCAGTGGCCCGATCTGCGGAACCGGCTCTCGGCCCTGCTCGGTCTGCCGGTCGCCGACCTCGAGCGCCGCCGCCGGGCCACCAGCGACGACGACGACTACCGGGTGCTGCTGGCGCCGGCGCTCACGCCCCTGCAGGTGCTGCGCTTCCGGGAGCGGGCCGAAACCCTCGTCGGTGCCGAGGTCGGCACCGATGTGCAGCGGGCCTACCCCCACCGCTCCCTGGCCGCCCACCTGATCGGCTACACCAGCAGCATCACCGGCGAGGAATACGACAACCTCCATGAACAGGGCTACCGGCTGCAGGACCGCATCGGTCGGGCCGGACTGGAGAAGCGCTTCGAGACCCACCTGCGGGGCGAATGGGGTGGCCAGCAGCTGGAGGTGGATGCCGCCGGCCGGGTGCAGCGGGTGCTGGGTGACAGGCCGGCCCGGGCCGGCCGCGATCTGCGGCTCACCCTGGATCTGGATCTGCAGCAGGCCGCCGAGCGGGCCCTCGATGGCGTGCGCAAGGGGGCGATCGTGGCCATCGACCCCCGCGATGGCGCGATCCGTGCCCTGGCCAGCCGGCCCACCTATGACCCCAATGTGTTCTCCAGCGGCCCCACCACCGCGGAATGGAACCAGCTGAACCGCCCCGATGCCCCCCTGCTCAACCGGGCCTTTCAGGGATTTCCGCCGGCCAGCACCTTCAAGATCGTGACCACCGCCGCCGGCCTGGAATCGGGCCGTTTCGGGCCCGACACCACCATCGCCACCGTGGGGCAGTTCTGTTACGACGGCCAGTGTTACGGCGACCACGGCAGCTACGGCTCCATCGGCTATCCGATGGCCCTGGCCGTGAGCAGCAACAGCTTCTATTACAAGCTCGGGCTCGGCATCGGCCCCGACATCCTGTTCCGCACCGCCAGGCGCCTGGGCTACGGCAGCCTCACGGGCATCGAGCTGGCGGAGGAGGAGACCCCTGGCCTGCTGGGTGACCCGGCCTGGAAGCGGAAGGTGCTCGGCGACTCCTGGACCGCCGTGGACACGATCACCTCATCGATCGGCCAGGGCGCCCTGCAGGTCACGCCCCTGCAGATGGCCCGCCTCTATGCAGCGGTGGCCAACGGCGGCTGGCTGGTGACCCCCCACCTGGTGGAGCGCCCCTACCCGCGGCGTGCCACCGGCCTGCGGCCCGAAACCCTCGCGGTGCTGCGCAAGGGACTGCGGATGGTGGTCACCGAGGGCACCGCCAGGTTGCTGAATGACCCATCCCTGCCCCCGGTGGCCGGCAAGACCGGCACCGGCGAGGATCCCCCCCGCCCTGACCATGCCTGGTTCGGCGGCTATGCCCCGGCCGACCGCCCCACCCTGGTGATCGTGGCCTTCGGTGAGAATTCCGGCGGTTATGGCGGCACCGTGGCGGCGCCGATGGTGAAGGCCCTGATGACCACCTGGTTCCGGCCGATGGCGCCGGTGCCGGCTCAGGCTGCCAGTTCCAGCTGAGGTCTGCCCAGCACCTGCCGGTAATACCCCCGCAGCTGTTCGGTGGCGGCAGCCCAGCCCCAGCGTTCGGCCTCCAGCCGGGCCGCCTGCCGCAGATCCCTGCGCTGCTCCGGGTTGCCCAGGAGCCGGTCCACGGCGGCCCCCAGGCTCCGGGGCTGGTCGGGGTCGTAGAGGCAGCCGTTCACCCCATCGGTCACGATGTCGGGAATGCCGCCCCGGTCGGCTCCCACCACCGGGCAGCCGGCCGCCATCGCCTCCAGCAGCACCAGGCCCAGGGTTTCGGTGCTGGAGGGGAAGAGGAAGGCATCGGCACTGGCATAGGCCGAAGCCAGTTCCTCGCCGGCCAGATAGCCCACGAACGTGGTGGCGGTGCCTTCGAACACCCGCTCCAGCTGCTGGCGGTGGGGCCCGTCGCCCACCAGGGCCAGGCTGGCCTGGGGCATCGCCTCCAGCACCGGCCGGATGCGCTCGATCTGTTTCTCGGCGGAGAGCCGGCCGATGTAGAGCAGCAGGTGGCCCGTGTCGGTGTGACCGCCGTGCAGACGATCGCGCATGGCCGCACTGCGCAGTGATGGGCGGAACAGCTCGGTGTCGACCCCCCGCTGCCAGAGCGCGGTGTGCTGGATCCCCTTGCGGCTCAGCTCGTCCACCATGGCGGTGGAGGTGCAGAGGTTGAGCAGGGCCTGGTTGTGGGCGGCCTTGAGCAACTCCCACAGCAGGGGTTCCAGCATGCCCATGCCGTAGTGCTCCAGGTATTTGGGCAGGTGGGTGTGGTAGCTGGCCACCAGGGGCAGGCCGCGGGTGCGGGCCAGCCAGATGCCCCCCACCCCCAGCACCGCCGGATTCACCACATGCACCAGATCCGGCTGGAAGTGATCCAGCGCTTCGGAAACGGCCGGGCGGGGCAGGGCCAGCTTGAGTTCGGGGTAGAGGGGCAGGGGCATGGCCGGCACCCCCACCACCCGGGCGCCGCAGTGGTCGGCGGGTGCCCCCTCCGGGCACACCACCAGCACCTCATCGCCGGCGGCGACCAGGTGCTCGATCGTGCGGGTCAGCCGCGTGACGATGCCATCCACCTTCGGCAGGAAGGTTTCGGTGAAAAACGCGATCCTCACGGCGGCTCTCCGGGTCAGCTGGAGGTGTGGATCGCCTCAGCCTGCCGGCGGGTCCAGGCGGACACGCAGGGAATCCGGGAGCGGTCACAGCGATCGGCCCAGCGGCGGGCCACATCCACCACTTCGGTCAACAGGCCGTCGTCGAGGGTGGTGGGCTGGAGGCCCAGTTCGATGAAGCAGCGGTTGTCAACGATCAGGTCGTTCTCGATCGCCTCCTTGCGGGGATTGGGCAGGTGATTCACCTCGGCCCCCGTGAGGGCGGCCACCTTGCGGGCCAGTTCACCCACCTGATGGCTTTCGGTCATCTGGTTGAAGATCTTGACCTTCTCGCCGCTGGTGGGGGGGTTCTCCAGGGCCAGCTGCACGCAGCGCACCGAATCGCGGATGTGAATGAAGGCCCGGGTCTGGCCGCCGGTGCCGTGCACCGTGAGCGGATAACCGATGGCGGCCTGCATCAGGAACCGGTTCAGCACGGTGCCGTAATCGCCGTCGTAGTCAAAGCGATTGGTCAGGCGGGGGTCTTTCTCGGTGAGGGCAGTGTTGGTGCCCCACACGATGCCCTGGTGCAGGTCGGTGACCCGGATGCTGTCGTTTTTGTTGTAGTAATAGAAGAGCAATTGATCGAGTGTCTTGGTCATGTGATAGACGCTGCCCGGATCCGTGGGGTGCAGGATCTTTTCGGTGAACCGGCTGCCGTCAGGCTGGGGCACCTCCACGGTGAGGTATCCCTCGGGGATCGTGGCGCCCCGGTGCGAGCCATAGCCGTACACCCCCATCGTGCCGAGATGCAGGATGTGGATGTCGTGGCCGCTCTCCACGATCGCGGCCAGCAGGTTGTGGGTGCCGTTGACATTGTTGTCGACGGTGTAGCGCTTGGTGGCGCTGCTCTTCATCGAGTAGGGGGCAGCCCGTTGCTCGGCAAAGTGCACGATGCTGTCGGGACGCTCGCTGCGGATCAGGGCGAGGAGCTGGTCGTACTCGCGGGCGATGTCGAGGTGCACGAACCGCATGCTGCGGCCCCCCACCTGCTCCCAGGCCCGCAGCCGCTCCGAGATGGTGCTGATCGGCGTCAGCGACTCCACCTCAAGGTCGATGTCGATCTTGCGGCGGCTCAGGTTGTCAACGATGACCACGTCATGGCCGGCATCGGCCAGGTTCACCGCACAGGGCCAGCCGCAGAAGCCGTCGCCACCGAGAACGAAAACCTTCACCCCAGACTCCTGCTGAATCGAGCTGTCGCTCCGGCAGGCAAGCTACTACAGCTGTTCGACGCTGCCCTGATGCGCGGCCCGGCGGTTCAGCTGATCCCTGCGGCCACGGCCACCATCGCCAGCACCAGCACGGCACCGCCGATCAGCAGGGCCATCGACGGCGAGCGCTGCTCCCCCTCGTCCATCACCACCATGCGGGGTTCCTTGGCGAAGGCGTTGAGCCGGCCGCCGTCTTCCTGGGTGACCTGCATGGGGGCCGCTGAGAACAACAGTGGTCGAACCTTATGGAGCCCCCTCCGGCGCCACCAGCAAGCGGCATGGATTGTCACACTTGCCTGCGGCCGCTGGGTTCAGCTGCCGATCCGCCCGGTCTGGGGTGAGCTGGCGCTGGCCTGGGCCCGCAGCGGCAGCCGGCCCGCGCGATAGGCGGCCCGACCCGCTTCGGTGGCCTGGCCCATGGCCCGTGCCATCACCGCTGGATCGCCCGCCAGGGCAATGGCGCTGTTGATCAGCAGGGCATCGGCACCCATCTCCATGGCCTGGGCGGCCTCGCTGGGCACGCCGATGCCGGCATCCACCACCACCGGCACCCCCGCGTTCTCGATGATCAGGGCGATGTTGGCGGCGTTGCGGATGCCCTGGCCCGACCCGATCGGCGAACCGAGGGGCATCACCGTGGCGCAGCCCACCTCCTCCAGACGCCTGGCCAGCAGCGGGTCCGCATTGATGTACGGCAACACGGCGAACCCCTCCTTCACCAGTTGCTCGGCGGCCTCCAGGGTGCCGAAGGGATCCGGCAGCAGGTGGCGGCTGTCGGGGATCACCTCCAGTTTCACGAAGTTGTTGTCTTCCTGGCCCGCCAGCCTGGCCAGCTCACGGCCGAGGCGGGCCACCCGGATCGCCTCCTCGGCGGTGGCGCAGCCGGCCGTGTTGGGCAGCATCCAGATCTGCCGCCAGTCGATCGCCTCCATCAGCCCCCGATGGCCTTCGGCGCCGGACTGCACCCGCCGCACGGCCACGGTCACGATCTCGCAGCCGCTGGCCGCCACGCTCGCCTGCATCACGTCGAGGGAGGGGTATTTGCCGGTTCCGGTCATCAGCCGGCTGCGGAAGTGGCGGCCGGCGATCACCAGGCCATCGCTGGCCGTCGCTGCCTCGCTGGCCGGTGGCTGGGGGTCTGTGGGCTGCGGCATCGGCTGCGGGGGATCGGCTGCGGGGCGGCTGCGGGGCGGCAACCCTGGGCGCCTCCCCCTCCGGAGCGTATCGCTGCAGGCCCGGAGGCCCTTAGGGTTGGCCAGCCGTGCTGTGCCCTGCGATGCCGCTGCCCTTCGCCCTGCCCGTGGCCCTCTCCCTGTCGGCGCCCCTGCTGCTGGCGGCCACGCCCATGCCTGGCACCGGATTCGTTCCCTTCAGGGCGCCAGCGCCGACGGCCCTCCCCGATGGCGCTGATGCGTCGCCGCAGGTTGCGCCAATCGTTTCGGCCGAGGGGTTCGATGCGATCGCCCGGGCGGCGCTGCTGGCCAGCGAGCTGCCCCGCAGCTGGACCGGCGTCTACCGCTCCTTTGATGACGGCAGCGTTGCGCCCGTGGAGCTCCAGCTCGATCAGGTGAAGGCCATGGGCCAGATGGTGGACCTGCGGGGTCGCATGCGGATCGCCGGCGTTGAGACCCCGGTGCAGGGCAACCTCAATGCCCGCTCCGATCAGCTGGATCTGCTCACCCTGGCCGAAGGCCTGCCCGCCGGCCTGGAGAACGGCGGCGAATTTCAGGGCCTGCAGCAGTTTTCCCTCAGTGGCTGGGAGGCGCCGCGCCTCACGAGCATGGGTGGCCGGCTGCTGCTCAAGCCCGGTCCCACCCCCTCCCTGGCGACCATGGCCTCGCCCGCTGCTCCCGCCGCCTTGCCCACGGTGCGTGGGCTCTGGTGATGGGGGCTCTGGTGATGGGGGCTCAGGTCCGCCGGGCTCGGGCCATCGACCCGCTCAGCCGCTTCTGCGTTCCAGCAGCTTGAGCCGTTTGCGGGCTGTGCGGTTGGCAGCGTCGATGCTGAGGGCCTGCTCGTAGGCCGTGCGGGCCTCATCGGGCTTGAGCTGCTTTTCCAGGGCGTAGGCCAGATTGTTGAGGGCCACCGGGTAATCGGCCCGGGCATCGAGGGCTGCCCGGTAGTGGCGGATCGCCCGCTTGTAATTGCCCCTGGCCGCCAGGCAGAACCCCAGGGCGTTCTCGATCACGGCGCGGGCCTCAGGCGGAGCCCCCTCCTTCTCGGCCAGACGCAGCGACTGGCGCAGGTTGTCGTCGGCCTGGTCGTAGAGGCGCTTGCGCAGCTGAACCGAGGCCAGCTCGTAGAGCGCCGCCGAATCGGCCGCCGCCGAGGTGTCGGCCTTGCCCCTGGCGGCTTTGGTGGCCCCCTCAAGGCGGGCCAGGGTCAGCTCATCACGTCGGACGCGCAGAATCTGGCGACCCACCAGCACGGCGGCGCCGCCCAGCAGAACAATCAGGCCGATCAGGTAGGCCTGGGGCAGCAAGGCGTCCATGGAACGCAATCAACCTTTGGCCGCTGCAACCACACTGGAGAACGAGCCCGGGTCGGCCACCGCCAGCTGGGCAAGCATCTTGCGGTTCAGGCGCACATCGGCGGTCTTGAGGCCACCGATCAACCGGCTGTAGCTCAGGCCGTTGATGCGGGCCGCGGCATTGATCCGGGCAATCCACAGGCGGCGGAAATCCCGCTTGCGACGGCGGCGGTCCCGGTAGGCATTGCACAGGGCCTTCATCACCCGCTGGTTGGCGGTGCGGAACAGGCTGCCGTTGCCGCCCCGGAAACCCCGGGCGAGGCGAAGAATCTTGTTGCGGCGTTTCCGGGCGACGTTGCCCCTCTTGACGCGGGCCATGGATGGGTTCTCGGTGAATCTCGGTGGTGGGTTGCGGCGGGCTCAGGAGCCGTAGGGCAGCATCAGGGCCACGTTGTCGTGGTCGCGCTCGTCGACCACGGCCATGGTGCCCAGATAGCGCTTGCGCTTCGGGCTCTTGTGGTCCAGCAGGTGATTGCGGAAGGCGCGCCGGCGCAGGAACTTGCCGCTGCCGGTGGTTTTGAACCGCTTGGCGGCCGCTTTGCGGGTCTTCAGCTTCGGCATCGACGGCGACGCATTCACAAACAATCAGAGTACGACGTGGACCTGCCCCTTGCCCATGCTTCCCGCCCTGGTCGCCCTGCTGGCCGTGCTGCTCCCGGCCGGTTGTCGTGCCGCCGATGACACGGGTGCCGCCCCGCCCCCGCCCGGCCCCCTCCACTGGCCCGTTGCGGCCCCACCCGCCATCGACCCCGGTCGCCCCGTGCTCTGGGTGGCCCTGGCCGCCCATGTCGGTCCCGACGCCCCAGGCGCCCAGGCCCCACCCCTGCGGCTCCAGGCCGCGTCGGGAACCTTGCGCCTGCGCGATGCCGCCGGCCGCACCGCCGACGTGCCGGAACTGCTGATCGACTGGCGCTGGCAGCCCCTGGAGCAACCCCTGCGCCTGCGCCGTCGGGTGCTGGGCCCGTTCGCCAGTTTTGAGAGTGCCGAGCAGGCTGCGGAGCGCTGGCGGGCCGCCGGTGTGGCAGCGGTGGTTGCCCGGCCGCGCGACTGGGAGGTGTGGGCGCCGGTGGCCAGTGCCGATCCCGCCGGCTGGACCGGTCGCGTGGTGGAGGTGGTGGCCACGGGCCGGCCGGTGCCCGTGTGGCGTTCCGCGAAGGGTCCCCTGACCCTGCAGGGGCCGGTGACCCTGGAGGCCGCCTCCGGCCTGCGCTGGGCCCAGGGGGTGCATGGCGGCCCCTTCCGCCTCCAGAGCGATGCCCACGGCCGCTGGACCCTGGTGGAGCAGGTGCCCCTGGAGCGCTATCTCGAGGGGGTGGTGCCCCATGAGATCGGCGCCGGTTCGCCCCAGGCCGCCCTGGCGGCCCAGGCGGTGCTGGCCCGCACCTGGGCCCTGCGCAACAGCCATCGCTTCGCCGTGGATGGCTATCACCTCTGCGCCGACACCCAGTGCCAGGTGTACAGCGATCCGCGCCAGGCCGGCGCCAGTGTGCGCCGGGCGATCGCCGACACCCGCCTGCAGGTGCTCACCTGGGACGGCCGGCCCATCCATGCCGTGTACCACGCCAGCAATGGGGGGGTCTCGGCCGGTTTCGAGGAGGTGTGGAGCGGGTCGCCCCTGCCCTACCTGCGGCCGGCCATCGACGGCCCCGACTCCCTGGTGGCCCGCTTCCCCCTGCCGCTCACCCCACCGGCCCTGGTGTCGCTGCTTGCCGACGGTCGCCAGGCCTACGGGTCCGACCATGGCCGCTTCCGCTGGCAGCGCCTGCTGACGGCCGACCGGCTGCAGCAGGCCATCGGTGCCGATGCCGGCCGCACCGGTCGCCCCACCGGCCTCAGGGTGCTCGAGCGGGGACCCAGCGGCCGGGTGCTCGCCCTCGAGATCCAGGGTCCGAGCGGGGTTGTGGTGCTCCGCCGCGATGCCATCCGCCGCAGCCTGCGGGAGCTGCCCAGCACCCTGTTCACCGTGGAGGCCCTGGCCAGCGGCCGCTGGCGCCTCGATGGCGGTGGCTTCGGGCACGGTGCCGGCCTGTCCCAGGCCGGTGCCATCACCCTGGCCAGCCGGGGCTGGACCAGCCGCCGGATTCTGGAGCACTATTACCCGGGCGCCGCTCTGCAGGTTCTGGGGCTGAACGGGCAGGCCCCTTAAAGTTCATTCACTTCCGGGGGTGCCATGACTGGCGGCGGCCACTCCAGCGAGGGCGTGCCGATCGGCTCCCCCCAGGGTCCACCGGCCGGCGACGGTCGCCGGTCCATGTCTGCGGCCTTTCTGGCCCTCTGCCTGCTGGCTGGCATGGCGCCCCATGCCCTGCCTTCCGGCGTCAGCCTGCTGCCCTCCCTGATCCTGGCCCTGCTGCTGGGGGGCTACAGCGTGCGCACGGTGCTGCTCGCCTCCGGCGATGGGGCCGCCGGGGCCGTGTCAGCCCCCGCACAGCCGCCGCCGATCGCGGCCGCCGGGCTGCCCATGGTGGAGGTGGTGGTCGCGGCCCGCGATGAGGAGGCCGTGATCGGTCGCCTGGTGGAGCGGGTCGCCGCCATTCACTACCCCCACGACCGCCTGCAGCTGTGGGTGGTCGACGATGGCAGCGTCGACCGCACGGCCACCCTGCTCGATGGCTTCGCCCTGCGGCTGCCGATGCTGCAGGTTCTGCACCGCCCCCGCGATGCCGGTGGCGGCAAGTCGGGGGCCCTCAACCTGGTGCTCTCCCAGCTGCAGGGCCCCTGGATGCTCGTGCTCGACGCCGATGCCGATCTGCAGCCCGATGTGCTGGAGCGGCTGATTCCCTTCGCCGAGGCCGGGGGCTGGGCGGCGGTGCAGCTGCGCAAGGCCGTGGTCAATGCCGAGGTCAACCTGCTCACCAGGGCCCAGGCCATGGAGATGGCCTTCGATGCCCTCATTCAAGATGGCCGCCTCGCGGCTGGTGGCGTGGCCGAACTGCGTGGCAATGGCCAGTTGCTGCGGGTTGAGGCGGTGCGGGGCTGTGGCGGGTTCCATGAGGGCACCGTCACCGACGACCTCGACCTCAGCCTGCGCCTGCTGCTGGCCGACCAGCCCATCGGTCTGCTCTGGGATCCGCCCGTGCAGGAGGAGGCGGTGCTCAGCCTGGCCGCCCTCTGGCGCCAGCGTCAGCGCTGGGCCGAGGGAGGTCTGCAGCGCTTCTTCGACTACCTCCCGGGCCTGCTGGCGGCCCGGATCGGCCCGAGCCGCCGGCTCGACCTGCTCTGTTTCTTCGCGCTCCAGTACGTGCTGCCCGTGCTGGCGGTGGCCGACCTGATCGGTGCCCTGGTCAGCCGCACCGCCCCCTGCAGCTGGCCGTTCTCGGTGGTGGCGCTGAGCCTCTCAGGCCTGGCGATTTTCAAGGGCTGTCGCCGGCCCAGTGAGGGCCCCGCCCTGCCCGCCATGAGCCTGCCCATGCTGTTGCTGGGCATCGCCTACCTGATCCACTGGTTTGTGGTCATTCCCTGGGTGGTGGTGCGCATGGCCCTGCTGCCCAAGCGGCTGGTGTGGGCCAAGACCATCCATCTCGGTGAGGTCGACGGCGAGGTTGACGGGGAAGACGACGGCGAAGACGACGGCAAGCTCGCCGCCGAGGTCGGCTGATCAGCGCCGGCCCCGGCTTCAGTCCAGGGCGTGACCCGGGTCGTGACCCAGCTCGTCGATCACGTCGTCGATCACGTCAGCGATCACATCGCCGTTGAAGAATTCGGCCAGACGGCTTGCCTTCTCGTCGAGCGGGCTGGCGGGTCCGCGCTGGGGTGGCGGCTGGGGTGGCGGCTGGGGTGGTGGTGGCTGCTGCGGTTGCTGCGCTGCCGGCGGCTGCGGTGCCGGCGGCTGTGATGTCGGCGGCGGCTGCGATGGGGCCTGTGGCTGGGGTTGCCGGGCAGGCTGGGGCGGCGGGGCAGCGGCCGGGGGCGCTGGTGGCGCTGGTGGCGCCGGTGGAGCCGGTGGAGCGGATGGGGCTGGAGCCGCCGCGGCCGGCGACTCGCCACCGCTTTCGAGCACCACCTGGCGGCTGCTGCCGAGGGCGGTGGCCACGGCCCCTTCCAGCAGGCTCAGACGGCTCTGCACCATGGCCATCCAGGTGCCTGCCACGCGCACCACCGCTCTCTGCTGATCCAGTCGCACGAGCTGGGCCTGCTGGCTGAGCAGCATGCGGGTGGAGGGCAGGGCCAGGCCCGCCAGAATCTGTTGCCAGAGCTCGCCGAGGTCCGTGCCGGTGGCAGGGGCTGGCTCGCTGGGTCGGGCGATTTCGGTTGGGGTGGCTTCGGTCGGGGTGGCTTCGCTCGGGGCCGGCGAGCCTGCCCCTGCGGTGGTCGCGGCCTGGGCAGGAGTGGCCGCTGCCGCAGATGCGGGCACAGGTGCCGCCGCAGGTGCCGCAGCAGTTGGCGCCGCGGTTGGCGTGGCTGCCGGCGCATCGGCCAGCAGGCCGAAGAGGAGCACCTCCAGCCACAGCCGTGGCTGCACGCTCTGGCGCAGCTGCTGTTCGCTGCCGCGCAGCTGGGCCTGCCACTGCAGCAGCCGGGCCCGGCCGATGCGGCGGGCCAGGGGCGGCAGCTGTTCCCGCAGGGCCGGCGACACGCTCGTGAGTTCCAGCTGGTCGGGGGCCACACCGGCCAGCACCAGATCCCGCAGCATGCTCGCCAGGCCCTGCAGCACCGCCGGCGGCTCCCGCCCCCGCTCCAGCAGCTCCCGGCAGGCCTGCAGCACCGCCAGTGGGTCGCCTTCGGCCATGGCGGCCGCCAGCAGCAGCAGTTCCTGCTCCGGCACCACCCCCAGCAGATCCCAGACCGCATCGGCCCCCACCGGCGCAGGCAGCAGGCTCAGCTGGTCCAGCAGGCTCTCGGCATCGCGCAGGCCGCCCTGGGCCCGCTGGGCCACCACCTGCAGGGCCTCTTCGCTGATGCCGATCGCCTCCTCACCGGCGATCCAGGCGAGATGGCGCTGCAGGGCGTCCAGCGGGATGCGCCGGAAGTCGAAGCGCTGGCAGCGACTCAGGATCGTGGGCAGCACCCGCTGGGGATCGGTGGTCGCCAGCACGAACACCACCCGGGGCGGTGGCTCCTCCAGGGTCTTGAGCAGGGCGTTGAAGGCCGCGGTCGAGAGCATGTGGCACTCGTCGATCACGTAGACCTTCCAGCGGGCCTGCACCGGAGCGAACCGGGAGCGATCGATCAGCTCACGGATGTTGTCGACACCGGTGTTGGAGGCGGCATCGATCTCGATCACATCCAGGGCGGTGCCGGCCGCGATCGTGGTGCAGAGATCGCAGCGGCCGCAGGGCTCCGGGGTGGGGCCGTCGGCGGCCACGCAGTTGAGCGAGCGGGCCAGGATGCGGGCGCTGGAGGTCTTGCCGGTGCCGCGGGGCCCGGTGAACAGGTAGGCCGGTGCGATCCGGCCGGAGCGCAGGGCACTGGCCAGGGTGGTGGCGATCGCCTCCTGCCCCACCAGCTGGTCGAAGCGCTGGGGCCTGTACTTGTGGTGCAGGGGCTGGTAGGCCGCGCCGGAAGGGCTCATGGGGCTGAGGCTACCGGTCGCCCGAGGGCTCCAGCAGTCGGCCCAGCTTCTCCTCCATCTCCTCCACGGCGGTCAGCTGATCGGCCAGTTTCTGGCCGGCCTGGCGGAGTTTCTCAAAGGCTTCGCCGCCCACGTTGCCCGCCTGGCGCCACTCGGCCTTCGCCAGCTCCTCCTCCAGGCGTTGCTGCAGCTTCAGCCGCAGCCCATCGAGCTGGTCAAGGCTGCGGCGAGCCAGATCCCGGCCCTGGGCCAGTTGCTGCTCATCGAGGTTGAGGCCCTGCCGCAGCAGCACCCCTGCTCCGGTGAGCAGGGCCGCGGGCAGAAACTGGCCCAGGGCCAGGGCGCCGAGGCTGCCCGTGTGCAGCCAGTCCTCCACCTGGGCGCTGCGGTGACGGCCGGTCTTGCACCAGTGGGCGAAGTGTTCGCAGTTGTTGAACAGCAGGTTGTAGCGCTGTTCCCCCAGGCGGCCCATGGCCCGCCGCAGGGTCACACCGGCGGGTGAGCAGCTGCCCTCCGGATAGCTCACCTCGGTGATCGCCTGGCCGCGGCTGAATTCCTGCCGGGGGCTGCGCAGAATTTCACGGCCCTCCAGGTAATGGGCCACGGTGCCATCCCCCAGGTCGATGCCGTGGTGCATGAACAGGCCATGCTGGCGAGGGGCCTGCAGATGGTCGGCGGCGGCCAAGGGCGGGCGGGATCACTCTGAGGTCAAGCCTGGCCCCTGGAGCCGCACCGGCCCAGGGGGCCGGGCGTGCGGATTGCCCGCCCGCGTCAGGCGGTCGCCTGGGCGTCGCGGTCGCCACCGGCGGGCATGGGCAGCACCTTGGCCCGGCTGCGCTGCTCCACCAGATCGCGGGTGATCGTGAAGGTCTGCACGTCGGTGCGGGAGGGCAGGTCGTACATCACATCGAGCATCAGTTCCTCCACGATCCCGCGCAGGGCACGGGCACCGGTGCGGCGCCGGTGGGCTTCGGCGGCGATCGCTTCCACGGCACCGGGTTCGAAATCCAGCCGCACGTCATCCATGCTCAGCAGGGTCTGGAACTGCTTCACGAGGGCATCGCGCGGTTCGGTGAGAATCGCTTCCAATGCCCGGCTGTCGAGGGGCTCGAGCACGGCGGCCACCGGCAGCCGGCCGATGAACTCCGGAATCAGGCCATAGCGCACCAGGTCGTCGGGTTCCAGCTGGCGCAGCACCTCGGCGGCCTGCCGGTCCTTGCTCGAGGGCCTGGAGCGGGGTTGCCCCCCCTCGGGCAGGAACCCGATGCTGTTGCGCCCCAGCCGTTTCTGGATCACATCCTCGAGGCCCACGAAGGCGCCCCCGCAGATGAACAGAATCTGGCTGGTGTCGATCTGGATGCAGTCCTGGTAGGGGTGCTTGCGGCCCCCCTGGGGGGGCACGTTGGCCACGGTGCCCTCCAGCATCTTCAGCAGGGCCTGCTGCACCCCTTCGCCGGACACATCGCGGGTGATCGAGGGGTTTTCGCTCTTGCGGGCGATCTTGTCGATCTCGTCGATGTAGATGATGCCCCTCTGGGCCTGCTCCACATCGAGATCGGCCTTCTGGAGCAGCCGCAGCAGAATGTTCTCCACGTCTTCACCCACGTAACCGGCTTCGGTCAGGGTGGTGGCGTCGGCCACGGCGAAGGGCACGTCGAGCATTTCCGCCAGCGACTGGGCCAGCAGGGTCTTGCCGCAGCCGGTGGGGCCGATCAGCAGGATGTTGGACTTGTGCAGGCGGGTGGCCGTCTGGTCGGTCTCGCCCTTGCCATCGCCTTTCCAGGCCAGCCGTTTGTAGTGGTTGTAGACAGCCACCGACAGGGTCTTCTTGGCCGCGTCCTGGCCCACCACCTGGGCGTCGAGGAAGGATTTGATCTGCTGGGGCTTGGGGATCGTGGCCAGGGTGGGAGCCGGCTTGGGCGGCTTGCGGGCCTGGGTCTTGCGGTGGGCTTCCGGAGCCTGCCGCTGGGAGGCGCCCTGGCCGTCCACCAACTCCTCGTCGAGGATCTCGTTGCAGAGATCGATGCACTCATCGCAGATGTAGACGCCCGGGCCGGCGATCAGCTTGCGCACCTGTTCCTGCGACTTTCCGCAGAAGGAGCACTTCAGGTGGGCGTCGAATTTGGCCATCGGCAACGGGTGGCTGGGTGCATCCGGCTATGGAGGACCGGAGTGGGCTGTCGGGCGAGCCCCGGGGGGCCCTGGTTCAAGGATCGCCCCGAACCAAGGGTTCGTCAGCCGTCCTTAAGGATCAAACCGGAGCACCGATGCCGGCGGCGGTGCTGCCGGCATCGGTGACGACACGATCGATGAGTCCGTATTCAACCGCTTCCTGAGGGGAAAGGAAGTAGTCGCGGTCGGTGTCCTCGGTGATCTTGTCCAGGGGTTGGCCGGTGTGTTCGGCCAGCAGGCCGTTGAGGGTGTCCTTGAGGTAGAGGATCTCGCGGGCCTGAATCTCGATGTCGATCGCCTGGCCCTGGGCGCCGCCGAGGGGCTGGTGGATCATGATCCGCGCGCTGGGCAGGGCCAGGCGCTTGCCCCGGGTTCCGCCGGCCAGCAGGAAGGCCCCCATGCTGGCGGCCAGCCCGAAACAGATGGTCATCACATCCGGAGCCACCTGCTGGATGGTGTCGTAGATGGCCAGGCCTGCCGTCACCGAGCCCCCAGGGGAGTTGATGTACAGCTGGATGTCCTTCTCAGGGTCATCGGCCTCCAGGAACAGCAGCTGGGCCACCACCGCATCGGCCACCTGATCGTCGATGCCGCTTCCCAGGAAGATGATCCGCTCCCGCAGCAGCCGCGAGTAGATGTCGAAGGCGCGGTCGCCGCGACCGGACTGCTCCACCACCGTCGGCAGCACCCCCGGTGCGGCGACCGGTGCGGGGCACCAGGCTGCCGCGTTCCAGGGAAGCGGACCACGCCAGCGGTTGTGAACGGGATGGGGGCGCATGGATGGCGTCGGTTGGATTGTCAATCTATGGAATCCGGGGCGTCGGTCGCCTTGGCTTTCGCTTTGCTGGCTCCTCTGGCGCCCCGGCCGCCCTTGCCGGCACCGGCAGCCGCCTCGTCGTCGCTGGCCGGTTCGGCCGCCGGTGCTTTCGTGGTCACCGTGCCGTTGGCCTCCAGCCATTCCAGCAGCGCTTCCCGCAGCAGGTCGTCGGCCACGGCCTGCCGCAGCCGCACGGGGTCGATCCGGTTGGTGTCGCTCAGGCCGCGGCTCACCTCCCGCAGCCGCGTTTCCAGGTCCGCGTCGGCCACCTGGATCGATTCGGCGGCCGCCAGGGCCTGCAGCGCCAGGGTGCGGCGCAGGCTGCGTTCCGCCTCCGGCCGGGAGGTCTCCATCAGGCTCCGCACCAGATCGGGGGTGAACAGCTTGCGCACGTCCATGCCCTGCTGGGCGATCTGACTGGCCGTCTGTTCCACCAGCTGGCGGGTCTCCTGCTCGATGAGGGTGGCCGGCAGCTCCACCTCCAGCTGCTCCACCAGGGCATCGAGCAGGGCCTCCTGGCGGTTGGAGCGGGCCCGGCGCTCGCTGTCGTCGCGCAGGCGCTGCTCCAGATCGCTGCGCAGTTCACTGAGGGTCGCCTTGTCGCTGGCCTGCTGGGCGAAGGCGTCGTCGAGCGGGGGCAGCTCCCGCGTCTTGAGGTCGATCAGCTGGATCTCGAAGCCGGCCGGCCGGCCGGCCGCCTCCTGCTGGGGATAGGACTCGGGGAAGGTGCAGCTCACGCTGCGGCTGTCGCCCACCGCCATGCCCACGATGCCTTCCACGAAGCCGGGGATCATGCGGCCATCCTCCAGGTCCACGTCCATGCCCTCGCTGCTGCCGCCTTCGATCGCTTCATCGGTGTCGGTGAAGGTGCCGCGGAAGCTCACGTGGGCCACGTCGCCGTTGGCGGCCGCGCGGCCCTCCACCGGCACCAGGGTGGCCATCTGCCGGCGCGACTGCTCCAGCAGCTCATCCACTCGGGCCGGGTCGAAGACCACCTCCTCGGCTTCGGCGCTCAGGCCGCGGGTGGTCTTCAGCCGGGGCGTGGGCCGCACGTCCAGTTCCAGGGTGAAGGTGAGGTCACTGCCGGGCTGGAACCGCTCGAGCACCGCGTCGAAGCCCTCGGTGAGCTGGGGCTGGCCGAGGGGTGCGATCTCCTCCTGCTGGAGCGCATCCCGGTAGGCGCCGTCCACCAGGTCCTCCAGGGCCGTGGCGCGGATCCGCAGGGGGCCGATCTGCTGCAGCAGCACCGGACGGGGCACCTTGCCCTTGCGGAAGCCGGGCAGCCTGACGCTGCGGCTCAGCTTGTCGAGGGCGGCGTCGTAGCTGGCGCTGCACCGCCCAGCCGGCACTGACACCTCGATCGCCAGCCGGCTGCCCGGCCGGGGCGCGGTGCTGACGGTGAGGCCGGCGGAGGCCGCTGGGGTGGCTGCGGAACGGGGGGCTTGGCTGGCAGGACTCATGGACCGGGCCGCACGGGCGTCGCGGAGTGATTTCCGATCCTATGGACTGGCCGATGCCGCACCTCCGCGCGTATTCTTCGCAAGACGACAGGATCAGTTCATATCCCCAGCGCGACAGCCCGGACAGACATCCCCGCCAGCCCTGCCAGCCAGCCCAGCTCACCCGACCTCCCACTGCCCTCCGGTCACTGCCCTCCGGTCACTGCCCTTCGGTCACTGCCCTCCGGCCCGCTTTCCCCAGTTCCACTCCGGACCCCAGAGGGTCCGCTCCTCCCCATCTCCCTCCGTTGACCCCCACCGCCGTTCCGTCCCAGGCCAGCACCCGACTTCCCCAGCGTCCCCTGAAGGTGGCGGTGCTCGGCGCGACCGGGGCCGTGGGTCAGGAACTGCTGGAGCTGCTGGCCGAGCGTTCGTTTCCCGTGGCCGAGCTGGTGCTGCTGGCGTCGCCGCGCACGGCCGGCACGGTGGTGACCTGGCAGAACCGCGACCACACGGTGACCGCCGTGGAGGCTGCCGCGTTTGAGGGGGTGGATCTGGTGCTGGCCTCCGCCGGCGGGTCGGTTTCCCGCCAGTGGGCGCCGGTGGCGGCGGCGGCCGGTGCCGTGGTGATCGACAACTCCAGTGCCTTCCGCCTCGACCCCTCGGTGCCGCTGGTGGTGCCGGAAGTGAATCCGGAGGCCGCCTTCGGCCATGCCGGCATCATTGCCAATCCCAACTGCACCACGATCCTGCTCACCGTGGCCCTGGCGCCCCTGGCGGCCCACACGCCGATGCGGCGGGTGGTGGTGAGCACCTACCAGTCGGCCAGTGGTGCCGGTGCCCGGGCCATGGACGAACTGCGCAGCCTCAGTCGCACCGTGCTCGATGGTGGCGAGCCGGTGAGCAGCGTGCTTCCCCATTCCCTGGCCTTCAACCTCTTTTTGCACAACTCGCCCCTGCAGCCCAGCGGTTACTGCGAGGAGGAGCTCAAGATGCTCAACGAAACCCGCAAGATCATGGATCTGCCCGATCTGCGCCTGTCGGCCACCTGTGTGCGGGTGCCGGTGCTGCGGGCCCATTCCGAGGCGGTCAACATCGAGTTCGAGCGCCCCTTTCCGGTGGCGGAGGCCAGGGCCCTGCTGGCCAGGGCCCCTGGCGTGGAGCTGATGGAGGATTTCGAGGCCAACCGGTTTCCGATGCCCACCGATGTCACCGGCCGGGATCCGGTGGCGGTGGGGCGCATCCGCCAGGATCTGAGCGATCCCAATGCCCTGGAGCTGTGGCTCTGCGGTGATCAGATCCGCAAGGGGGCGGCGCTCAACGCCATACAGATCGCAGAACTGCTGCTCTCGGGCCCGCTGCCGGGAGGTGGGGCTTGACCCTCGCAGCCGTTCAGCCCTGGAGCCGGGCCCCCTTCGGCCGGGTGATCACAGCCATGGTCACTCCGTTTGCGGCCGATGGTTCCCTCGACCTGGCCCTGGCCGCCCGCCTGGCGGACCATCTGGTGGCCCATGGTTCCGATGGCCTGGTGCTCTGCGGCACCACGGGCGAATCTCCCACCCTCAGCTGGGACGAGGAGAATCGCCTGTTCTCGGCCGTGCGGGAGGCCGTGGCCGGCAGGGTGCCCCTGGTGGCCGGTGCCGGCAGCAACTCCACCGCCGAGGCGGTGGAGGCGGCCACCAAGGCCGCCCGCCTGGGTGCCGATGGTGCCCTGGTGGTGGTGCCGTATTACAACAAGCCCCCCCAGGACGGCCTGGAAGCCCATTTCCGCGCCGTGGCGGAGGCGGCCCCTGAGCTGCCGCTGATGCTCTACAACATTCCCGGCCGCACGGGGTGCAGCCTGGCTCCCGAGACCACGGCCCGACTCTGTGGCTCCCTGGCCAATGTGGTGGCCTACAAGGCTGCCAGCGGCACCACCGAGGAGGTCACCCAGCTGCGTCTGCACGGTGCCGATCGGCTGGCCATCTACAGCGGCGACGATTCCCTCACCCTGCCGATGCTGGCCGTGGGGGCCGTGGGCGTGGTCAGCGTGGCCAGCCATCTGGTGGGCCCCGAAATCAGGGCCATGGTTCAGGCCTTTCTCGATGGCGACGCCGGCACGGCGCTACAGCTGCATGAACGGTTGATGCCGCTCTTCAGGGCACTCTTCACAACCACCAACCCGATCCCCGTCAAGGCGGCGCTTGAGCTCAGCGGCTGGCCTGTCGGCTCCCCCCGTCTTCCCCTTCTTTCCGCAACAAACGACGTGCGACAGCTTCTCTCCACAACCCTGGCAGCCCTGCGTCCCACCTGACGCCAAGGCCCATCGACACACATTCACGACAGAAACACCCAACCTCATGGCAAGTCAGAACGGAAACAGCAACGGACGTAACCCAGCCGCAGGCAATGGCGCCGGCGGCTCCCGGCAACCCTGCCTGCGGGTGATCCCCCTCGGCGGCCTTCACGAAATCGGCAAGAATACCTGTGTTTTTGAGTATGGCGATGATCTGATGCTGGTGGATGCGGGTCTCGCTTTCCCCAGCGATGGCATGCATGGCGTGAATGTGGTTCTGCCGGATACCAGTTATCTGCGGGAAAATCAGAAGCGGATCCGCGGCATGATCGTGACCCATGGTCATGAGGACCACATTGGAGGTATTCCTCATCACCTGCGGAATTTCAACATTCCGGTGATCTATGGCCCGCGGCTGGCGATGTCGATGCTCCAGGGCAAGATGGAGGAAGCCGGGGTCACGGATCGCACCAAGATCCAGACCGTTTCCCCTCGTGATGTGGTCAAGGTTGGCCAGCATTTCAAGGTCGAGTTCATCCGCAATACCCACTCGATCGCAGACAGCTTCTCGCTGGCGATCACCACGCCCGTGGGCGTGGTTGTGTTCACCGGTGATTTCAAGTTTGACCACACCCCTGTGGATGGCGAATATTTCGATATTCAGCGCATGGCCCAGTATGGCGAAGAGGGTGTGCTCTGCCTGTTCAGTGATTCCACCAACGCCGAACTGCCGGGATTCACGCCGCCGGAGCGGGCCGTGTTCCCCAACCTTGACCGCCACATCAGCCAGGCTGAAGGCCGGGTGATCATCACAACCTTTGCCAGCTCGGTGCACCGGGTCTCAATGATCCTGGAGCTGGCTCTCAAGCACGGTCGCAAGGTGGGCCTGCTGGGTCGCTCAATGCTGAATGTGATCGCCAAGGCCCGGGAGCTGGGCTACATGCGTTGCCCCGACGAACTGTTCGTGCCCATCAAGCAGATCCGCGACCTTCCCGATCGCGAAACCCTGTTGCTGATGACCGGCAGCCAGGGCGAACCCCTGGCTGCCCTCAGCCGTATTTCCCGCGGTGAGCACCCCCAGGTGCAGGTCAAGAGCACCGACACCATCATTTTTTCGGCCAGCCCCATTCCGGGCAACACGATCTCGGTGGTCAACACCATTGACCGCCTGATGATGCTCGGAGCCAAAGTCGTCTACGGCAAGGGTGAGGGGATCCATGTCTCCGGCCATGGCAGCCAGGAGGATCAGAAGCTGATGCTGGCGCTCACCCGGCCCCGTTACTTCGTGCCGGTCCACGGCGAGCACCGCATGCTCGTCTGCCACTCCAGAACTGCCCAGTCCATGGGCGTGCCCGCCGACAACATCCTGATCATTGACAACGGTGATGTGGTGGAGCTCACGCCGGAGTCGATCCGCCGTGGCGAACCGGTCAAGGCCGGCATTGAACTGCTTGATGCCTCCCGCAACGGCATCGTGGATGCCCGCGTGCTCAAGGAACGGCAGCAGCTTGCCGAAGATGGCGTGATCACCCTGCTGGCTGTGATCAGCACCGATGGTGTGATGGCAGCTCCGCCCCGGGTCAATCTGCGGGGCGTGGTGACCACGGCCGATCCCCGCAAGCTCTCGCTCTGGGCCGAACGGGAGATCGGCTGGGTGCTGGAGAACCGTTGGCAGCAGCTTTGCCGCAACACCGGCGGCAAGGCGCCCGATGTGGACTGGGTCGGGGTGCAGCGCGAGGTGGAGCTGGGTCTCCAGCGGCGCCTGCGGCGGGAGCTTCAGGTGGAGCCTCTGATCATCTGCCTGGTGCAGCCCGCGCCCGGCGGGACCCCGGCCTACAAGGGTCGCGCCGATGCCGAGGCCGACACCCGGCCCGCCCCCCGGGGCCGCCGGGATCGCGAGCCCAGCCGCGAAGTGGTGCGCACCGCCGTGCCGGCTCCTGCCGCCGTCGCCCCCGCCGGCCAGGCCCAGCCCGCCAGTGCGCCTGCCCCCGGCCGGCCGGTCAGGGTGGCGGCCGATGAACCGGAGCCGGCTGGCCGCACCCGCCGCCGTCGCTCCGCGGCCGCCGTCGGCTGACCCTCAGTCCAGCTGCACCCGCAGCAGACCCCGGGCCAGCTCCGGCCAGGTCTTCCGGTCGGTCCCGGGGTCTGCCGGCTGGGGCCCGGCCGGCTCCATGTCCACCACACTCTCCCGGAGCCCGGCCGCTGGCCCGGTCGCCAACGGCATCGGGTCGTTCACCACGCTGACTTCCGTGGAAGCACTCTCGGGCGCACCGCTCTCGGCTGCGTCGCTCTCGGCTGCATCGGTCACGGCTGCATCGGTCACGGCTGCACCGGTCTCGGCTGCGGCGGCCTGGTCGACCAGCCAGGGCATGGCGGCGGTCTCCATGCCCGCCGGCGGGTCGCCCACGGCAACGGCAGCGAACGGGAATGGGTCGGCAGCGCCCATGTCCACGTTGCTCCCATCGGCCTCCGGCGCCCCCATCGGCGCCCCCATTGGCTCGGCCAGGGTGGCCAGAGCCTCCGCCGCCAGCTGCCGCAGGGTGGCATCGCCGCTGCTCAGCACCTGCCGGTAGAGGTTGCCGGCGGCCTCGGGGTTCACCCGGCCGTGCAGCTGGGCGTGGCCTTCCAGCAGCAGCAGCCGTGGCCGCAGCCGGTCCTCCTGCCCATCGAGCAGATCCCTCAGGGCCGGCGCCAGGCTCAGCACCTCCTGCCAGCGCCGCTGTTCGTAGGCCTGCTCGATTGCCCCGTAGTCCTCCAGGGCCTGCGTTTCGCTGATCATTCCCCGCCCCTCCCGGTCATCGATCTCCAGCCTGGTCCCGGGGCGGTCCGGCTGTCATCAGCCGCAGGTGCCGCCGATCCCAGCCCAGCCGCCGGCCACCCTCGAGATCCCAGTGGCCGCAGCCCGCAGGCCCGCCGAGGCTGGCGAGCAGTCTGTCGAGGGGCGCCGCCGCCAGGGGGCAGCCCAGCCGTTGGGCCAGCCAGTGCTGCAGCAGCGCACGCCGGCTGCCGGCCCCCAGGGCGAGCAGGGGTCGCAGCCGCAGGGCCTCCCCTTCCAGCAGGGGACCGAGCGCCAGGTCCAGCAGCTCCTGCCGGCCATCCGTGTCGTCTGCCAGGCGTTCAGCCATGGCGCTGATGCGCCTGGCGGCACCGGGGTGCAGGCTTTCGAGCACCGGCAGCACCTCGGCCCTCACCCTGTTGCGCCCGAAGCGGGGGTCGGCGTTGCTGGTGTCGTTCCACACCGGCAACCCCAGCTCATCGCCGATGCGGCCCGTTTCCTCCCGGGTGAAGATCAGCAGTGGTCGCACCAGCTGGAGGTCGCCAGCCCCCAGCGGCCGCCGCTCCCTGAGGCTGGCCAGCCCGAGACGATGGCTGCCCCGGGCCAGGTTGAGCAGCACCGTTTCGGCCCGGTCGCTGGCGGTATGACCCGTGACCACCACGCCGCAGCCCAGGCGCCGGGCGGTGGTCGCCAGCGTTCCGTAGCGCCAGTCCCGGGCCGCCGCCTCACCCCGCGGCGGTGGCTCGGCCCGCTCCACATGCAGCTGCCGGCCCTGGGCGGCCAGCCAGGCCGCCAGCCCGCTCGCCTGTTCCGTGGCTTCGGGCCGCCAGCCGTGGTTGCCATGCCAGAGCTCCAGGCGCCAGCCGTGCAGCCGGCGCAGGTCGCCCAGCAGGGCGAGGAGCGCCATCGAATCCTGGCCGCCGGATACGGCCAGCAGCAGGGGGCCCCCGGCTGGCAGCAGCTGTGGTCTCTGGAGCAGGTGCCGGTGCAGCCGCAGATGCCAGCGGCTCCAGCGCCCGCCGTGGCCGGCCGGGGGTGGGTTGGATGGGAGAATCACCGGATGCACCGCACTCACTGGCCGATGTCGCGTCTCACCAGCCTGCCCGTTGCACTGCAACAGGCCATCACCGGTCGCCGCCTGTTGAAGGTGATCGCCGGCCTGGCCAATTTTGATGCTGATTCGGTGGAGCGGGTGGCCCGGGCTGCGGCGGCCGGTGGTGCTGATCTGATCGACATCGCCTGCGACCCCGCCCTGGTGGAGCGGGCGGCCCGGGCCTCGTCGGCCCTGCCGATCTGTGTGTCGGCCGTCGATCCCGAGCTGTTCCCGGCCGCGGTGGCGGCAGGCGCCACCCTGGTCGAGATCGGCAACTACGACAGCTTCTACCCCCAGGGCCGGGTCTTCGGCGCCGAGGAGGTGCTGGCCCTCACCCGTCGCACCCGGGAGCTGCTGCCGGCGGTGGTGCTGAGTGTCACCGTGCCCCACACACTGCCGCTTGATCAGCAGGAGCAGCTGGCGATTGATCTGGTGGCCGCCGGCGCCGATCTGATCCAGACCGAGGGAGGCACCAGCGCCCGCCCCTTCAGCCCCGGCCGCCTGGGCCTGATCGAGAAGGCCGCCCCCACCCTGGCCGCTGCCCATGCCCTGAGCCGGGCTGTGGCGGTGCCGGTGCTGTGCGCCTCCGGCCTCACCGATGTCACCGTGCCGATGGCGATCGCCGCCGGCGCTGCGGGCGTGGGGATCGGTTCTGCCGTGAACCGGCTGCACGATGAGCTGGCCATGGTGGCGGTGGTGCGTGGCCTGCGCCAGGCCCTGCCGGCCGCACTTCCGGCCGATGCGCGGCGGGTCTGAGCCCGTTGTTGACTTCGGTCACCGTGTTTATGGTGCCGATTGACACCACACGGTTTCCTCTGCCCCAATGAATACCCTGCTCTGGCTGCTCCAGTGGCCGATCCGGGCCCTGATCCTGCTTCTGATCGGCCAGCTGCCGCTGGGCGTGAAGATGGAGAACTTCAAGATCGCCCTGATCTCGGCCATTGTCATTGGCCTGCTCGGCACCCTGCTGATCTGGCCCCTGCGGTTCGTGCTCGCTCCCCTCTGGGCGATCACCTCCGTGGGTGGCTTCATCTGGCCGATCTCCCTGCTGTTCGAGTGGCTGATCACCATCTTCATCTTCGGCCTTGCGGCCTGGCTGATCAAGGGCTTCCGCCTTGAGAACGGCCTGGTCAGCGCCATCCTCGGCGCCCTGGTCTACAGCGTGCTGGCCAAGGTGATCTTCGATCTCATCCCCGGCATGCCCAAGATCGACTACACCCGCGCGGCCGCTGATCTGATCGGCGCGGCCATGTCCTGAGGTCGGTTCGGCGGGGGCCGCCGCTTCGGTGCCATCGGGCCCAGAATGGGCCCATGGTGTTCCAGCTGCAGGCTCCCTACCAGCCCAAGGGCGATCAGCCTTCCGCCATCGAGGCCCTCGTGCGGGGTGTCGATGGCGGTTCCCGTTTTCAGACCCTGCTCGGCGCCACCGGCACCGGCAAGACTTTCACGATCGCCAATGTGATCGAGCGCACCGGCCGACCCACCCTGGTGCTGGCCCACAACAAGACCCTCGCGGCCCAGTTGTGCAATGAACTGCGGGAGTTCTTCCCCCAGAACGCGGTTGAGTACTTCATCTCCTACTACGATTACTATCAGCCGGAGGCCTATGTGCCGGTCTCTGATACCTATATCGCCAAAACGGCTTCGATCAATGAAGAGATCGACATGTTGCGGCACTCGGCAACCCGTTCGCTGTTCGAACGCAGAGACGTCATCGTTGTTGCCTCGATCAGTTGCATCTACGGCCTTGGCATCCCTTCGGAGTATCTCAAGGCGGCCGTTCGTTTTCAGGTGGGCGATAGCCTCGACCTGCGCTCGTCCCTGAGGGATCTGGTCAATAACCAGTATTCCCGCAACGATATTGAAATCAGCCGTGGTCGCTTCCGGGTTCGCGGTGACGTGCTGGAGATCGGCCCGGCCTACGAAGACCGGTTGGTGCGAATCGAGCTCTTTGGCGACGAGGTGGAGGCGATCCGCTATGTGGATCCCACCACCGGTGAGATTCTTCAGAGCCTCGACACCATCAACATCTATCCGGCCAAGCACTTTGTGACCCCCCGCGAGCGGCTGCAGGCGGCGATCCAGGCCATCCGCGCCGAACTGCGCGACCGTCTTGATCAGTTGACCGGCCAGGGCCGGCTGCTGGAGGCCCAGCGCCTCGAGCAGCGCACCACCTACGACCTGGAGATGCTCGAACAGGTGGGCTACTGCAACGGCGTGGAGAACTACGCCCGCCATCTGGCAGGTCGGGCTGCCGGCACACCACCCGAATGCCTGATTGACTACTTTCCGGATGACTGGTTGCTGGTGGTGGACGAAAGCCATGTCACCTGTTCCCAGCTGCAGGCTATGTACAACGGTGATCAGAGCCGCAAGCAGGTGCTCATCGAGCATGGCTTCCGCCTGCCCAGTGCCGCCGATAACCGGCCGCTCAAGGGTGAGGAATTCTGGTCCAAGGCCCGTCAGACCATCTTCGTGAGTGCCACTCCCGGTGACTGGGAAATGGCCCGCAGTGAGGGCCAGATCGCTGAGCAGGTGATCCGGCCCACCGGCGTGCTCGATCCGATCGTGGAAGTGCGACCCACCGACGGTCAGGTGGATGATCTCCTGGGCGAAATCCGTGAACGCGCTCAGCGCAGCGAGCGGGTGCTGGTCACCACGCTGACCAAGCGCATGGCCGAGGACCTGACGGATTACCTGTCTGAAAATGGGGTGCGTGTGCGCTATCTCCACTCAGAGATCCACTCGATTGAGCGAATCGAGATCATTCAGGATCTCCGCAACGGCGAGTTTGATGTGCTGGTGGGCGTGAACCTGCTGCGGGAGGGCCTGGATCTGCCGGAAGTGTCACTGGTGGCGATCCTCGATGCCGACAAGGAAGGTTTTCTGCGGGCCCAGCGGTCCCTGATCCAGACCATCGGCCGGGCGGCCCGCCACGTGAGCGGTGTGGCTCTTCTCTACGCCGACACCCTCACCGACAGCATGGAGAAGGCCATCGGCGAGACCGAGCGGCGCCGGGCCATCCAGCAGGCTTACAACGAGGAGCATGGGATCACGCCCCAGCCTGCGGGCCGCCGTGGCGGCAATTCGATCCTCGCCTTTCTGGAGGTTTCCCGGCGCCTCAACGACGACCAGCTGCAGCAGGCCAGCGAACAGGCCCAGAATGATCAGGTGCCCCTGGAGTCTCTCCCGGAGCTGATCACCCAGATGGAGGATCGGATGAAGGCTGCCGCCGCCCGCCTGGATTTCGAGGAGGCTGCCCAGTTGCGGGATCGCATCAAGCAGCTGCGCCAGAAGCTGGTGGGTCGCTCATGAGCCTCCGACCCCTCCACCGTCGGCTGTTGATCGGCCTGGGGGCCGGTGTGGGCGCCCTGTGGGCCGGCCTGCTGGTGGCCCCCGCCCTGATGCCCCGACTGGCGTCGAGCGAGCTGGCCGCCGATGTGCAGAGCCGCCTGGATGGCTTCGGCGCCCCGGTGGCGCAGGCCGGGGCGGTCCCCCGGGCCGGTGATGCCGCCCTGCGCCAGGCCATGCCGATGGGGGTCTACTGGCCCGGCGAGTATCTGCACACCCAGCCGGCCAATCCCCGCAGGATCGACTGGCCCAGCGTGGAGCGGGCCCTCGATGATCTGGCCTCCCGCCATGTCACCGCCATCTGGCTCACCCACCGCAATGCCGCCCAGACGGCGAACTTCGCCCGGCGCGCCCACCGGCGGGGGATCGCCGTGGTGGCATCGATCGCCGAGCTGGCGGGCGAGGTGCCCCATGTGCGCCGTGGCAACCACGCCCAGCTGATCCGCAACACCCTGGCCGCCTGGGGTGATGCCCCCAGACCCCTGGCCTGGGGCCTGGGGGATGAGCCCCGCACGGCCTACATGCCCGAGATGGCGGCCTATGTGGCGGCCTGGCGCCGGTATGCCCCACGGGAACCGGTCACCACCGTGGTGATGCACCGCGATCTCAATGCGGCGGCCACCGTGGGCTTCAACGCCCTGGCCATGGATGTCTATCCCTTCTTCAGCCCGGGCAACCCCAATGCCTATGCCGGCTCCCATCGCCGCGCCTGGATCGGCAACACCGACCGCCTCCAGAAGGCCGTGGCGGTGCCCTGGATGATGGGGCAGGCCTACCAGGAACCCTGGGGGCCCTTCCGCATCAGCCCCCAGGGCAACATCGTCTACCTGCCCGGTTCCGCACCCCACTGGGTGATGCCCAACCCGGCCCAGGTGCGCTGGCAGGCCTTCACGGCCGTGGCCCGCGGTGCCAAGGGCATGTTCTATTTCGCCTATCGCCTCTCCCCGTCCGATCGGCTGCGCCGCCATCCAGGCGCCTCCCTGCCGGCGAGGGTCAGTGCGGTCACCGATTCGGGGGCGCCCATGGGTCTGGTGCATCTCGACGGACGGCCCACGGCCCAGTTGCGGGCCATGGGGGAGGCCTTCGGCTGGATCCGCCGGCAGCGCCCGACCCTTGCCCCCCTGGTCATGGTGCCCGCCGATCGCCAGCCCAGGCTGCCCGATGCCTTCTCCTTCGGCAGCGTTGCCTCGCTGCTGGTGCATCCCACCAGCGGCCAGCGCTACCTCATGGTGGTCTCGTACCACACCCCCCCCCGGGTGAAGGGTGGTCGGCCCCTGACCATGGTGGATGTGCCGATCCAGCTCGGCTCGGAGGTCACCCGCCTGCGCCGGCTCGATGCCGCCGGTGATCCGGTTCTCAGGCGCACGCCCCAGGGTGTGACCACCACGGTCAGCCTGCCCCCCGGCCGGGCGGCCCTGTTCGCCGTTGCGGGAGCCTGACGCTCAGACCGGCGCTTCCGTGCCCTGGGCCTGGTGCAGCACCGTGCCGCCCAGCCCGAATGCCTGGTGCACCTCCTGCAGAGCCCGCACCCCGTCGGCTTCGGGAACCACGCAGCTGGTGCGGATTTCGCTGGTGGCGATCAGCTCGATGTTGATCCCCGCATCGGCAAGGGCCCGGAACATGCGCGCGGCCGTGCCTGCGGTGCTGGCCATGCCCGCTCCCACGGCGCTCACCCTGGCGATGGCGGCACCTTCCTCAAAGCGGGCTCCGGGCCAGGTGGCCAGCAGGGGGGCCAGGGCCCGTTCGGCCCGGTCGCGATCCTCCCGTTTGAGCATGAAGCTCATGTCGCGGCTGCGCTGGTCGCCGCTGCCATGGCACCGTTCCGACTGCATGATCGCGTCCACGCTGATGCCGGCATCGGCCAGGGCCCGGCACACGGCGGCGGCGGTGCCGGGCCGGTCGGGCACGCGGCGCACGGCCACCTGGGCCTGGTCGCGGTCGAGGGCCACACCCCGCACCGCCGGGCCCTGGCTGGCCGCGGCGCGGGGCTCGTGGCGCAGTTGCTGATCGGCCAGCTCGAAGGCCTGGGCCACGGCCCGCAGGGCCTTGGCGCCGCGGCTGCCCTCCACCACGCAGCTCACCTTCACCTCGCTGGTGGCGATCAGGCGCACGTTGATCCCGGCCCGGGCCAGGGTGTCGAACAGGCGGGCCGCCACGCCCGGGCGCCCCATGATCCCGGCGCCGGCGATGCTCACCTTGGCCATGCCCCCCTCGGCCCTGAGCAGGGCCCCATCGGCCCCCATGGCCGCCAGCACCTCGCGGCACACCAGCTGGGCCCGGTCCCGTTCGCCGTCGGCCACCGTGAAGGCGATGTCGTTGCTGCTGCCCTCGTGGGTGGCCTGCACGATCAGGTCCACATTCACACCGGCCCGGCCCAGGGCTTCAAACAGCCCTGCCGCCACCCCGGGCTGGTCCGGCACATGGGCCAGGGCCAGCACGGCCTGGTCCGCTTCCAGCTCGGCCGCATCGACCGGCCGGCCCAGCTCAAGCCCTTCGCTGCCGATCGGCCGCGGCGTGCCGCTGGTGAGCCGGGTGCCGGGGGCCTCGCTCCAGCTGGAGCGCACC
>JBKDDA010000127.1:0-937 GCA_046313055.1 Synechococcaceae cyanobacterium
CGATTACGTGAGCCGCCTCTGCCGCCGGCTGGGTGCCGCCAACCGCACCCAGGTGGTGACCCGCGCGATCGCCCTGGGCCTGGTGGAGCACCGGGGCTGACGGCTGCCAACACCGTTCATCCCAGCGTCATCACCCCCTCGAACAAGCCGAACGCAGGATCCGTGCTGGCGAGCAGAAGGTTGTCAGCCCGGGCCTGAGCCGCCAGCAGGCGATCAAAGGGATCGCGGTGCGGCACATCCCAGAGGCCGGCCTGTCGTGCCACGGCGGCGCTGATCGGCAGATCCACCGCCGCCAGATGGTGCAGGGCCATGGGGTAGTTCTCAAGAACGGCGCTGGCGTGCTGCGGTAGCACATGGGTGTCGAGCGGCAGGTTCATCAGCCCCAGCGCTCCAGTTCCTCATCGGGCAGGGGCTCGAAGAACGCCTCAGGGGCGGGGATCAAGCGGCACCAGCTGGGCGATCGGCTTGCCATGGCGAGCCAGCACGATGCGCTCACCGGCCGCGACCCGGGCCAGCAGGGCCAAAAGGTGGGTCATGGCCTCCTGAACACTGACGCAGCGGGGGGCGGCGGAGCCCGATGGGCAGGGCAAGGGGGCCCCTGAGCAGAAGCCCTGGTCTGGTCTGGTTGGTCTGGTCACGCGAGGAGAGCCCCATGTCCATGCGGGCACCCTGCCGAGAGCAGCAACCGTGCCGGCAACGTCGAGGCTCGGCCCGCGAAACCACGACAAATGTAGGTGGCGTTCAGATGGGCAACGGGTTCACCATACCCACAGGTTCTGTCAAGCACGCCCGGGGGCCCACCATGCCGTATTCCAGCAGCATCCAGATCGTCAACGATGCCAACGGCACCGCCCACGCCTTCCTGGCCGACAACGGGAACCTGTGGCATTGCCAATGGAATGCCGAGGCCCAGCGTTGGGACAAGGGATCGATCGTG
>JBKDDA010000128.1:0-25474 GCA_046313055.1 Synechococcaceae cyanobacterium
ATTCCCCGGCGGGCGACTCAGCAGATTGGCTGGATTCCAGATCCATCGCCATGGTTCGTCCGCTGCCCGTGCTCGGTTCCGCAACGCCGCTGGCCACCGTGTCATTACTCAATGGCAGTCGCCCCGTTGCTTTGGCGGCGCTCCAGCATCGCCTTGACCGCGAAGGCCGGGTCGTGATCTGGCAGGGTTCACCGCGCCGGGGGTCTCGGCTGGTGCAGGCCCTGGCCCAGCGCCAGCTCAACGCTTCGCTGAATCTCCAGCTGCTGGGCTGAGGGGTGGGTCCAGGGCTGGTTTCAGGGCCGCCCAGGCCGCCAGCAGTCGGGCTTCGGCGTCGGGCCCGGGTCGGGTCTGCAGCTGCACCGCCAGGCACTCCCAGCGGGTGTTGGCCTCCAGGCCGGTGAGCTGCAGCAATCTGGTTCGAAGCGGCAAGGACTGCCGGGCGGTGTTGCGTTCTTCGCCCAACTGACGGCCCAGGGTGATTCCGGTCACGCCGGCCCGGCCGTCGGGCGTGAGGCAGGTCTGCAGTCGGCTGGTGGTGCCCGCCCCATCGCCCGGGCCGCGGCCCAGGGCCAGTTGCAGCGTTGGCACGGGTGACGTTTCGGGCTGATCAGCGCCAATCAGGCGCCGATCTCGCAAGGTGAAGCTCCCAGCCAGCTGCGCAATCGCCGCCATCTCCAGTCCTGATTGATAGCCAACGTTGCGGCTTCGCACTGGCAGCAGGCTCAGGGTCAGCGGTGGGCCGCCACCAGTCGGATTGAGTCGCCACATCGTGAGCTGTCCTTGACTCAGGTCACGACCCTGGCGCGCCGTGCGGCCACCGCTGGTCTGAGCCACCTGGTACCCCGCGACGGCCAGGGTGGCCGGTACCGTTCGCTGAGGCGCTGGCGCCGCCAGGCCCAGCGCCTTGGCCAACGTGGCCGCCAGGGTGAGTCCGGCAAGGCCAAGCAGCACCCCATCAAGACGTGGACCTCTCACAGGCCCTCCATCTGCTGCACTTGCCACTCAATCCACCAGCCGTAGAGCCAGGCGAAGGCCAGCACAGCCATACCAGCGAACACCAGTGAGCCTTCAGCTTCGTGGAAGAAATCAAACCACCAATCCTTGCCAGACAGGCTGCTCACCGTGATCATGGCCAGAATTCCGATGCGGATCGCATTGGCCAGCACGGCCAGCAGGGGTGCCACTGCCACCATCAGTGCGTTCTGCCAGCGATGGCGCATCGGGAACGCCAGCCAGAAGATCAGCGCCACCCCCACCAGCTGGGCCACCATGCCGATGCCGCTGCAGGGTCCCATCACTTCCACGCCCCCGCCCGGCAGCCGAACCACATCGGCCTCAACCTGAGCCTGTAGGCCCAGCAACTGGAGCACCACCATGGTGACCCTCGCGGTGACCGTGCTCAACCAGCCAACGGGGATCACCACCATCAGCAGACGCATCACCAGCAGCAATGCCAGGCTCACCAGCGCCCTTCGCAGGCTGCCCAGCCGCCGAGGCGGTTTCGCCAGCAGCGCCAGTCCCAGCCCCGCCATCAGCGGCAGCACACTGGAGGTCACGTCGAGGGTGGTCAGCTGCTGGCTGCGCAGCAGCGCCGCCACGATCAGAACCACTCCGGCCCAGAGGCCCAGACGGCTGGGGCGGGGTTGCCAGTCGTGCCCCAGGTCGTCCAGCACCATGTAGGCCCCGGCCCACACCAACAGCACGTTCACGGCGTCTTCCGGGCCCTGGGTGAGACCACTCACCACCAGGCTGTGGATGCTCAGCAGGGCCGCCAGAGCGAGCCAGAGCTGGCGGCGGTCCGGCCGGCGCCAGCGGAGCTTGAACGGCAGGGTTCGCATGGGCTCAGAGCTGCCTGCTGACGACGAACATGGCGACCGCGATCGCCGCTGCACAGACCACACTCCGTGCTGTGCTCACCAGCAGGGCGGTCAGCTGCTGGCTGCGTTGCTGTTGGAGGTTGGCGCGAAGTCGTCTGAGGTCGCCATCGAGATAGGCCAGCAGCTGGCGTTTCTGCTCGGCCAGCGGCGGCAGATTGGGAGCCGCCGGTGGCATCGGCTGGCCGTTGGTCACGGCTGCCTGCAGGGCCTGCTGGCTGGTGGCGGCACGGATGCCGGCCTGAACGGGCCGCAACCTGGCTTCGGCGTTGTTGATCTGATCCTGGAGCTGATTCGCGGAATCCAGCCAGAGCCAGCCATAGCAGAAGATCTGCACGGGCACCAGCAGGCCGTACAACCAGAGCCCGATGCGGGCCAGCCTGCGGGCCAGGGTGCGGGGGTTGGCGGAGCTGCGTGAGTGGCGGTTCAGGAACCGGCTCAGCAACGTCAGGGTCAGGATCAGCAGCAGTGCCGGGCTGTAATCCACCATCACCTGGCCTACGCGCAGATACCAGATCGGCATCCAGGGTTGGAACGGAAACAGCGCTGCCAGGGTGCTCACCACCTGCACCACCAGCAGGCTGCGGGCCAGCACCATCAGCATGCCGCCGAGGGTGCGGACGCTGGAGGCCCGGATCGGGGTGCCGCCGCTGGTGCCCGCCGGTGCTGATCCGCCGAATGGCCACCAGCGCCTGGAGCGCCACCAATCCGGCTTGAGCCATGTTGTCTGCCAGCGTCGGAGCCGCAGCCAGCTGCGGCGCTGCAACCCGGAACTGCGCTTACCAGGAGAGCGCCTGGGCGGGGCCAGCCACCGGGCCATGAACCGGCGAAAGCTTTTCCAGCTGGAACGGCGCGAGCGTGATGACCGTGAGGAACGCCTCTTGCCAGAGCGGCTGCCCGGGAGCAACTGGCGAAACACTGGGGTCATGCGGCAGTGCTGAGGGCTACGGATCGTTGGCCCAAAGGTACAGGAGGTGGCCTGAGGATTTGCCATCCCCATCGGCCATCACCACAGCATGATCGGGTCTTCTGGTCTTGCGGTCGCACTTGTCGTTAAGGTGAGACCACCGCTGAGCGGCCAGACCAATGCTGGCCAGCAGCCGATTGCGCCGTGCCCATCTTCAGCGATCCCGCCCAGCGTCTCGCCTGGGTCAGCGCCGCTCCCCTGCTGCTGAGGCGAGGTGCCGAGACTGCCAGCACCGATGTGCAGGAGCTGGCCGAGCTGGTGGCTCTCACCATTCCCCTGCTTGATTTCGGCGCGTACTCGCCCGGGCGTCCGTTCCTGCACCGATCCTGCACGGAGGTGATCGGCAATATCGCTATCACCAATTCGGTCCACACCGGTGTGATCGCCCGCACCGATTCTTCGCCTGAAGCCCTGATCCATCTGCCCCTGGCTGGCCTGGGGTTCGACTGCCGCAGCGATGGCCGTGCCTGGCGGGTCTGCCCGGGTGAGCGGGGGCTGTATCTGCCCGGCCTGCCGGCGGAGGTGGAGGCCGGTCCCGGTGCTGGCGTGGTCTACAACCTCGATCCTGAGCTGCTGGCCCGCCATGTCTGCTTTCTGGCCCACCAGCCTGGCCTTGGCGTGGAACGGGTGCGGTACCGCCTCCAGCAGCCCATCGCCATCGACCTCACCCATCCGAGGGTGATGGCTGCCTGGAGCAGCCTGCGGGGTCTGTTGCAGCGGCTGGATCACCAACGCTCACCAGGGCAGTGCCAGGGTTGGAGTGATGCCCTGCACCCCAGCCGGCTGCAGGATGTGATCTACGGCGCCAGCGCCCGGCTGCTGCTGCCGGATCTGTTCTGACCACCAACCCTGATCAGCCGCCGAAACCGCTCCAGGTCTTCAGGCTGTCGAGGCTCTGCACGCCCTCCAGCCGCTCCTTGCCCTTCACCCAGGTGGGGTACACGCGGATGTCGGCGGCCTGGCAGCGGTCATTGACCGCCCCACCCCGGTCGCATTCCACATAGGGCAGCTGGTTGCCGGCCTCCCGGCCGAACAGCGACTTCTGGCGGAAACAGGCCGGGCACCACCAGGCGCCGTAGAACAGGATGCCGCTGCGCTTCAGGTGCTCGGCCAGGGCCCGCTGCTGGGGATCCGAGGGCGTCGGCGCTTCGCCCAGCCGGCCGCTGCCGCCGGCCGGATCCGGCGGCTGGGCCCGGGTGACGCCGCTGTCGACGCCCAGGGCCAGCAGAGCCATGGAGGCGAGTCGCAGCAGGCGAAGTTTGGCGTTGATCATGGTCATCCCAGGATGGCCGGACCATAGCCCCACGTTCGGGCTTCCGCCCCTGGCCGGCCTCCCGATTCGCGGACCGACTGGGAGACTGGATCCGGCGAAGGCCTTCCCTGCCCCCCATGAGCGTCAACGGCTATCGCGACTACTTCAAGGTGCTCGGTGTCGAGCGCGGTGCTGATGCCGACAGCATCAAGAAGGCCTACCGCCGCCTGGCGCGCCAGTACCACCCCGATGTGAATCCCGGCGACAACAGCGCCGAAGCCCGGTTCAAGGAGGTGAGCGAGGCCTACGAGGTGCTCTCCGATCCCGACAAGCGCCGGCGCTACGAGCAGTTCGGCCAGTACTGGAACCAGATGGGTGGCGCCGGCGGCGGCAGCGGCGCCGGCTTCGATGTGGATTTCGGCCGCTACGGCAATTTCGACGATTTCATCAACGATCTGCTCGGTCGCTTCGGGGGGGGGGCCGCCGCCGCCGGCTTCGGCGGCATGCCCGGCGGCTTCGGCTTCGGCTCCGGGTTTCCAGGCAGCGGCTTTGCCGGTGCACCAGGCACCCGCCAGGCTTCCGTGGATCTCGATGCCGAGGCCACGATCCGTCTCAGCCTCAGTGATGCCTTCCACGGCTGCGAGCGCACCCTGGCGGTGAACGAGGAGCGGGTGCAGGTGCGGATCCCGCCCGGGGTGAAGAGCGGCAGCCGTCTGCGCCTCAGGGGCAAGGGCCACCTCCAGCCCGGCACCGGTCGCCGGGGGGACCTCTACCTCACCCTCCAGCTCAATGATCACCCCATCTGGCGCCTCGATGGGGACCAGCTGCGGGCCGACCTGCCCCTCAGCCTGGATGAACTTGCCCTCGGCGGTGAGGTGACCGTGGCCACTCCCGATGGGGAAGCCACCGTGCAGGTGCCACCGGGCATGGGTCCTGGCCGCAGCCTGCGGCTCAAGGGCAAGGGCTGGCCCCTCAAGGGAGGGCGCGGCGATCTGCTGCTGACCCCCACCCTCAGCCTGCCCGATGCCCTCAGCGAGCAGGAGCGCCAGCTGCTCCAGCAGCTGCGCCAGGCCCGCAGCAGCGATCCCCGGGCCGGCTGGGCCGGCGCCGCCCGCCTCTGATCGGCGGTTGCCTCCGCTGGCCTGGCGACCGCTCCGTAGGATCCAGCCAGCACTCCCCACTCCATGGAGCTCACCTACCGCCCCCGCCGGCTGCGTCGTACGCCGGCCCTGAGGGCCATGGTGCGCGAGCATCAGCTCAGCCCCGCCGATTTCATCTATCCCCTGTTCGTGCATGAGGGGGCCAGCAACGAACCGATCGGTGCCATGCCGGGCGCCAGCCGCTGGAGCCTGGAAGGCCTGGTGGAGGAGGTGGGTCGCGCCTGGCAGCTCGGCATCCGCTGCGTGGTGCTGTTTCCCAAGGTGGCCGATGGTCTCAAGACCGAAGACGGCGCCGAGTGCTTCAACGAGCACGGCCTGATCCCCCGGGCCATCCGTCGCCTCAAGGAGGTGCATCCGGAGATGGCGATCATGACCGATGTGGCCCTGGACCCCTATTCCTGCGACGGCCACGACGGCATCGTGAGCCCTGAGGGGGTGGTGCTCAACGATGACACGGTGACGATCCTCTGCCGCCAGGCGGTGGCCCAGGCCCGTGCCGGCGCCGATCTGATCGGCCCCAGCGACATGATGGATGGCCGCGTGGGCGCCATTCGCGAGGCCCTCGACGAGGAGGGCTTCGAGCACGTGGGCATCATCAGTTACACCGCCAAATACGCCTCCGCCTATTACGGGCCCTTCCGCGAGGCCCTCGATTCAGCCCCCCGCGCCACCGCCGGCAAGCCGATCCCCAAGGACAAGTCCACCTATCAGATGGATCCGGCCAATGCCCGTGAGGCCCTCACGGAGGCCCTGCTCGACGAACAGGAGGGTGCCGACATCCTGATGGTCAAGCCCGGCCTCGCTTACCTCGACATCATTCACCGCCTGCGGGGAGAAAGCGAGCTACCGATCGCCGCCTACAACGTGAGTGGCGAATACGCCATGGTCAAGGCTGCGGCCGAGCGGGGCTGGATCGATGAGCGGGCCGTGGTGCTGGAAACCCTGCTCAGCTTCCGCCGTGCCGGTGCCGATCTGATCCTCACCTACCACGCCTGCGATGCGGCGACCTGGCTGCAGCAGGGCTGATCTCAGGCCGGCTCAGGCAGCACGCGTTGCCTGAGCCTTTGCAGGAGAATGGCACCAGTCCACCCCTCCGCCATGGCGCCGGTTGCCTGTCCTGCCGTCCATCGCCTTGGCCATGTGGCCCTCCGGGTGACCGACATGGAGCGGGCCAAGGCGTTCTACATCGCCCTCGGCCTGCGCCTCACCTGGGATGCCGCCGACTGGGCCTACCTGCAGTCGCCGCTCACCGGTGACGGTGTGGCCCTGCTCAGCCCCGACTATCGGGCGGCCGGCCCCCATTTCGCCTTCCACCTGGAGGATCGGGCCGCCGTAGATGTGGTTCATGCCCAGCTCGTGGCCAGTGGCCAGAGCGTGGGCGAGGTGCACGATCACCGCGACGGCACGGCCTCCTTCTACCTGCAGGATCCGGAGGGCAACTGGCTGGAGATCCTCTACGAACCGCCGGCTGGGATCCCCTCCAACACCGGCGCCCCGGCGATCCCCACGCCGCCGCTCGCCTCCGCCGGTGAGCAGGGGTGAACGAGCCCGGCGCTGAGGCCCTCGATCTGCTGGAGTGGCCGCGGCTGGCGGGCCATCTGGCCGGCTTCGCCAGCACCGCTGCCGGAGGGCGCCATTGTGCTGCCCTGCCGCTACCGGCCCACCCCGCCGACAGCCGCCGGCTGCTGGCCGAAACCACCGAGCTGCTGGGCCTCGACGGCGTGCTCGAGGGCGGCCTCAGCTTTCGGGGCGTGGCCGATATCGCCGCCACCGTGAACCGCTGTGCCAAGGGGGCGCGCGCCGGCGGCCTGGAGCTGCTGGACCTGGCCACCACCCTGGCCGCGGCGCGGCGGCTGCGGCGCCAGATCGACGATGGGGCTCTCCGTCCCGTGACTTCTGCCCTCGTGGCCGATCTGCGCACCCTGCCGGAGCTCGAGCAACGGCTCCACTTCGCCATTGAGGAGGGGGGCCGCGTGGCGGATCGGGCCAGCCCGGAGCTCGCGGCGCTGCGGCGGCAGCTCCAGGGGGTTCGCGCCGCTCGGCGCGAACGGCTGCAGGAGCAGATCCGCCGCTGGGCCACCCTGCTGCAGGACACCGTGGTGGCCGAACGCAACGGCAGGCCGGTGCTGGCGGTGAAGGCCGGCGCCGCTGCCCAGATCGCCGGCCTGGTGCACGACAGCTCCGCCTCCGGCAGCACCGTGTTCGTGGAGCCCCAGTCGGTCATTCCCCTCGGCAACCATATCCGCGACCTGGAGGGCCGGGAGCGGGAGCTGGAGGAGGCGATCCTGGCTGAGCTCAGTGCCCTGGTGGGCGTGGAGGCCGGGGCGCTGGTGCATCTGCAGGCGGTGCTGGTGCTGCTCGACGCAGCCCTGGCCCGGGCCCGCTATGGCGCCTGGTTGGGGGCGGTGCGGCCCGAGCTGGTGGATGGCGCCGAGGCCCCCTTTGACCTGCGTGACCTGCGGCATCCGCTGCTGCTCTGGCAGCAGCGCTGCGACGGCGGGGCCGCCGTGGTGCCCGTCACCATTCAGGTGGGGCCTGAGCTGCGGGTGGTGGCGATCACCGGGCCCAACACCGGCGGCAAGACCGGGACCCTCAAGAGCCTGGGGCTGGCGGCCCTGATGGCCCGCGCCGGCCTGTTTCTGCCCTGCAGCGGCACGCCGCGGCTGCCCTGGTGCGGCCAGGTGCTGGCCGACATCGGCGATGAGCAGTCACTGCAGCAGAACCTCTCCACCTTCAGCGGTCACATCCGTCGCATCGCCCGCATTCTCGCGGCGCTGCCCTCCACCGGCGAGGCCGGCGCCAGCCTGGTGCTGCTTGATGAAGTGGGAGCCGGCACCGATCCCACCGAAGGGGCGGCCCTGGCGGCGGCCCTGCTGCGCCACCTGGCCGACCGCGCCCGTCTCACCGTGGCCACCACCCACTACGGCGAACTCAAGGCCCTCAAATACACCGATGCCCGCTTTGAGAATGCCTCTGTGGCCTTTGATGGGGAGACCCTCTCACCCACCTACCGGTTGCAGTGGGGCATTCCGGGTCGCAGCAATGCCCTGGCGATCGCCGATCGCCTGGGGCTGGAGCCTGCGGTGCTCGCCGCCGCTGCCGCCGCCCTGGCGCCAGGGGGCACCGGCGATGTGAACCAGGTGATCGAGGGGCTGGAGCGGCAGCGGCAGCAGCAGCAGGAGGCCGCCGAAGAGGCGGCCCTCCTGCTGGCCCGCACCGAGCTGTTGCACGAGGAACTGCTGCAGCGCTGGCAGCAGCAGAACCAGGACAGTGCCGAACGCCAGGAGCAGCGCCGCCAGGACCTGGAACGCTCGATCCGCCAGGGCCAGGGTGAGGTGCGGCGCATCATCCGCCGCCTGCGCCAGGAGGGGGCGGCCGTGGGCGGCGAGGGTCGCCGCAGGGCAGGCGAAACCGCTCGCCAGGCCGGCCAGCGGTTGCGGCGGCTCGAGGAGCGGCATCGTCCCCAGCCTGAACGCCGGGACCACGCTGGCTGGATGCCTCGGCCGGGTGAGCGGGTGCGGTTGCTGGCCCTCGGCAAGGCCGCGGAGGTGCTGGCCATCAGCGACGACGGCCGCGAACTCACGGTGCGCTGTGGCGTGCTGCGCAGCACGGTGCCGCTCGATGGGATTGAGGGCCTGCAGGGCGAGAAACCTGAGCCGCCCGAGCCCCTGGCGCGCGTGCAGGTGCAGGTGCGCGGCCGTGGCGGCCGCGGCCCCCAGGTCCGCACCGAACGCAACACCGTGGATGTGCGGGGCCTGCGGGTGCACGAGGCCGAGGCGGCGGTGGAGGAGGCCCTGCGCAGTGCCGGTGGCCCGGTGTGGGTGATCCACGGCATCGGAACCGGCCGGCTCAGGCGGGGCCTGCGCGACTGGTTGGCCGGCGTGGCCTGGGTGGAACGGGTGGCCGATGCCGAACCGGCCGATGGCGGACCTGGCTGCACGGTGATCTGGCCCCGCTGAGAGCCGGGACCGATCACCGGTGCCGCTCGCCGGCCCGTGCGGGCGGCCTACTCCTTGTGGTGTCTGTACAGCTCACGCAGGTAGCTCTTCGGGTTGCTGCTGCCGGTGGGCTGGCGGCGACGGCGCCCCCATTGCGGCAGCCAGGAGTCGAGCAGGCTCCTGGAGGCGCCGGGCATGCGGGCCAGGGCCCCGAATCCGATCGCCAGCGCCAGGCTGGCAACGGCATTGCGCATCAGGTCCGGCAGCATCAGCCATGGATTGGGGGCCTTCAGCCGACTGCGCTGGCGCTGGAGATCCGCCTGGGCCTGGTCGATGGCCCGGTTGGCCTGCTGCTTCAGGACTGCCAGGGAGGGGGCAGTGGGGGCTGCCACCAGTGCCGGTGCCCTCAGCGCCCGGAAGCGTGCGGCCAGATCGCTGCTGCTGCTGGCCTGCTGCACGGCCATGCGCATGGCCCGCAGCCGGTTGTCGGCGGCCCGCAGGCTCGACAGCTGCCGGGCGCTCACCACATGCTGCACCTGCAGACCCGACCAGACCAGCAGGGGCACCAGCAACATGTAGCCCACGCAGGCGCCCACCGCCAGTGCGGCGAACCGCCGCTGGCGCCGTAGCAGCCCCTCATCGGCAGGATCGAGCACCGTGGCGAGTTGGAGCAGCACCAGGCCGGCGAGGGCCAGGCTGGCGGCGTTGAGGAGGGTTGTGGCGAACTGCCACTGCCAGACCGGTTGCAGCAGCCGGATCGCTGCGATCGGTGCCGCAATCAGTGTGCCGAACACCACGAACAGCACCAGTCCCACCTGGCTGAGGCTGCGGGCCAGCGAACTCTTCTGAGACGCTGTGCGTGCCGGATCGAGGGGGCTTGCCAAGGGGCCAGCGCGGGACTGCCGGATCCTAAGGGGCCTGTCCGGCGCCCCTCAGGTCACCGACCGGCCCTGGGGCCCGGCCGGCAGCGGCAGCGCGTCGCCGTTGTTGTCGAACAGCCGCCAGCCGGCCGGATCCACTTCCAGATGCACCGTTTCCCCGGGTGCCAGTCGTTGGTCCGGGGCGGCCCGCAGCAGCACCAGCTGGTCACCCTCCAGCAGCCGGCAGGTGACCAGCTGTTCATTGCCGAGGGCCTCCACATGGCTCACCTCCGCCGCCAGGTTGCGGTTGGCCGGGGGCGCCAGCCGCAGGTGTTCAGGCCGCAGGCCGGCCGTGAGCCGCTGGTCCTGGCGGCCGGCCAGGGGGGCGGCCACCGTTTCCGCCAGGGTGTGGCGGCGACCACCCAGCACCAGCTGGCTGGAGCTCGCCACCTCCACCGGCAGCAGGTTCATCGGTGGGCTGCCGATGAACTGGGCCACGAACAGATTGGCCGGGTGTTGATACAGCTCCAGGGGGGTGCCCAGCTGCTGCAGTCGCCCGGCGTTGAGCACGGCGATGCGGTGGCCCATCGTCATCGCTTCCACCTGGTCGTGGGTCACATACACGGTGGTGGTGCCCAGCCGGCGCTGCAGGGCCGTGATCTGGGCGCGGGTGCCGGTGCGCAGTTTGGCGTCGAGGTTGCTGAGCGGTTCATCCATCAGAAACACCGCCGGCTGGCGGGCGATCGCCCGGCCCAGCGCCACCCGTTGCTTCTGGCCGCCCGACAGTTCCTTCGGCAGCCGCTGCAGCAGCGGTTCCAGCTCCAGCATCTGCGCCACGTCCCGCACCCTGGCCTGTAGCCGCTCCTCCCGCGCCGAGGCCACCCGCAGGCCTGCCGGCAGGCCGCGACCGGCCCGATGCAGGCTGTCCTGCAGCTGCTGCAGCAGGGTGCGCGGCCGGCTGCGGCGCAGCCCGAAGGCCATGTTGTCGGCCACGCTCAGGTGCGGATAGAGGGCGTAGCTCTGGAACACCATCGCCACGTCGCGTTGGGAGGGCCGCAGCTGGCTGACCGCCCGGCCTCCCACCCGGATCTCACCGCCGCTGGGTTGCTCCAGCCCCGCCAGCAGCCTCAGCAGGGTGCTCTTGCCGCAGCCCGAAGGGCCCACCAGCACCAGAAACTCGCCATCGTCAATGGTGAGATCCAGGTCCTGCAGCACCCGCACGGGGTCTCCGCCCCTGCGGCGGGGGGGGTAGCTCTTGCTGATCCTCTCGAAGCAGACCTCGGCCAATCGGTCGGTGCGACGGGTGGATCCTAGGGTTGGGCCAATGCAGTTCATCGATCAGGCCCGCATCGAGGTGCGCGCCGGCCGCGGTGGCGACGGCATCGTTGCCTTCCGCCGCGAGAAATACGTGCCCGCCGGCGGGCCGGCGGGGGGCGACGGTGGTCGGGGCGGTGATGTGCTGCTGCGGGCTGATGCCAACCTTCAGACCCTGCTGGATTTCAAGTACCAGCGCCGCTTCGTGGCCGATGACGGCCGCCGTGGCGGCCCCAACCGCCGCAGCGGCGCCGCCGGCGCCACCCTCACGATCCGGGTGCCCTGTGGCACCGAAGTGCGCGACCGGCGCACCGGCATCGTGCTCGGAGACCTCACCGAACCCGGCCAGGAGCTGCTGGTGGCCATGGGCGGCCGCGGCGGTCTGGGCAATGCCCACTTTCTGAGCAACCGCAACCGGGCACCCGAAAAGGCCACCGAGGGCAAGGATGGCGAGGACTGGGAGCTGCAGCTGGAGCTGAAGCTGCTGGCCGAAGTGGGCATCATCGGCCTGCCCAACGCCGGCAAGAGCACCCTCATTTCGGTGCTGTCGGCGGCCCGGCCCCGGATTGCCGACTATCCCTTCACCACCCTGGTGCCCAACCTGGGCGTGGTGCGTCGCCCGAGCGGTGATGGCACAGTGTTCGCCGACATCCCCGGGCTGATTGCCGGGGCCGCCCAGGGGGCAGGCCTGGGCCATGATTTTCTGCGCCACATCGAGCGCACCCGCCTGCTGATCCACCTGGTGGATGCTGCGGCAGACGACGTGCTGGCTGACCTGGCCGTGGTCGAACGGGAACTGGAGGCCTATGGCCATGGCCTGGCGGGTCGACCCCGCCTGGTGGTGCTTAACAAGATTGAGCTGTTGCCGCCGGATGCCCTGGGACCGTTGCTGGAGGCGATGGGTCAGTCGATGGTGGATCCGGCCGGGCAGCCAGCCGGCATGGGTGCACCAGCCAGCATGGGTGAAAAGGATTCCCGGTCAGAATCAGCAGATTCCGACCGGGAGAATCGCCCGATGGGGCCCCTGGCCATATCAGCGGCGGCCTCGATCGGTCTTGACGCCCTGCTGCAGGCGGTCTGGCGGCAGCTGGGCGTCGTCGGCCACTCCTGACGGATCAGTCGTCGTAGACGAGGCACTCGGGGGCGTCGGGATTCAGGTCGCAGTAGACCTCCAGCGGGCTGGGGTCATGGCTGTCCTCGGGATGGTGATCCTTGTACTCCTGGAGGCTCTTGAGCTCCTCCTCCAAATGGCGCACCTTGCCCAGGTCGCCGGCTGCCCGCGCCGCCTCGATGTCCTGCTGGTCCTTCTGGATGTGCTCGTCGATGGTGTTCATGGGAGAACCGGCCGTGTTCAGCCGATGGTCATCTCGGACACCTTAAGGGGCACGACCGGTGAAAACCGGTTCCATGTCCGCTGCTGCTGATCAGAGCCCCCGCTGCTACCACCATCAGTAGGGACTCCAGGAGGCGCCATGGTCCGCATCGTTCAATGTCGCGATCGCCATTTCATCGATGACCGTGGCCGGTTGTTCTGGATCAACGGTCCGGAGGAGCACTGCTACCTCTCGGAGCAGAGGCAGTGGCGCCGTGGTCTCAGCTTTGACCAGGTGCTGCTCTGGAAGCAGTGTGCCCCCAGTGGGGTGGTGAGCCAGCGGTTCGGGTCTGTGGCCCAGGCCTGCGAGGCCTTCGAACATGGCCTGATCCAGTGGTCGCAGGATCTCTACCTGCGCCGTATGGGTGACCAGATGGCCCTGCACCGCGGCGCCGATGACTACGTGCCCACGGCGATCCAGAAGGAGGATGCGGCCCGCGGCCTGCCGCCGCGCCGGCCCCCCTGGAGCCTGCCGGAGCCGGCGGGTCCCTGTTGCGGCCTGCCCCCCCGGGCCGGCCTGGCCTCCGGGATGGAGATGGCCCACCCCCACCGCCGCCGTCGCTCTAGTCCGGCCGCTCACTGAGTTCCAGCCAGCGCTCCTCCCCGTTGCTGATCCGTTCGCTCAGCTCGGCCAGTTGTCTGCTGAGGTTCTGCAGGTGCTGGTGGTCGTGGCCACCGGTGCCCAGCAGGGTCTCCAGGTCGCTCCGTTGCTGCTCCCAGAGGGGCAGGTCGCGCTCGAGCTCCGCCAGTTCGCGCTTCTCCCGGAAGCTGCGCCGTTTCGGTCCGGTGGGTTCCTGCCGCCGCGGTGCCGCTGCTGCCGCCGCTGTTGCTGCTGGTGCTGCCGGGCTGCTGCCGCTGTCGGGTGCGGCCTCGCCGCCGGTTTCCAGCCAGGCGCTGTAGTTGCCTTCGAATCGCCGCAGCCGGCCGTTCTCGAAGCAGAACAGCCGGTCCACCACCCGGTCCAGGAACCAGCGGTCGTGCGACACCACCACCACACAGCCCTGGAAATCCTCCAGGAAATCCTCCAGCACGCCCAGGGTCTGCACGTCGAGGTCGTTGGTGGGTTCGTCGAGCAGCAGCACGTTGGGGGCTTCGATCAGGAGCCGGCACAGGTGCAGCCGCCGGCGCTCACCGCCCGAGAGGCGCGCCACCGGCTGGTGTTGCTGGGCGGGCGGAAACAGAAACCGCTCCAGCAGCTGGGAGGCACTCAGCTCCTGGCCCGCCACCGTGACCCGGCTGGCGGCCTCCTGCACCACATCAATCACCTTGCGCTCCATCCCGCTGGCCTGCACCACCTCACTGTGCTGATCGAAGTAGGCGAGCTTCACGGTGGCGCCCAGCTCCAGCTGACCGGCGGCCGGGGGCAATCGCCCGGCGATCACCTCCAGCAGGCTGGATTTGCCCACGCCGTTGGCACCGATGATCCCCACCCGGTCCTCCGGGCTGAAGTCGTGGCTGAAGTCCTGCAGCAGCGTCGTGCCGCCCACGGCCACCGCCAGGCCCTCGGCGCTGATCACCCGGCGGCCAAGGCGGCGCCCGCCGCTGGCCAGGCTCACCCGGCCGCGGCCCTGGCCCACCGGTGCCTCCTGCAGCGCGGCGATCCGTTGCAGCCGGGCCTTCTGCTTGGTGCTGCGCGCCTTCGGACCCTGGCGCAGCCAGGCGAGTTCGCGCCGCAGCACGCCGCGGGCCCGGGCCGCCGAGGCGGCTTCGGCGTCATCTTCCTCCGCCCGCCGTTCCAGGTAGTAGGCGTAGTTGCCGGCGTAGGGGCGGGCTTCGCCCCGCTCGACCGCCACGATCCGGCGGGTCACCCGGTCCAGCAGGTAGCGGTCGTGGGTCACCAGCACCACGGCCCCGTTGAAGTGGTCGAGCCAGCCCTGCAGCCATTCCACCCCCGCCGCATCCAGGTGGTTGGTGGGTTCGTCGAGCAGCAGCACCTCCGGAGCCGCCACCAGGGCCGCCGCCAGGGCCACCCGTCGCCGGTTGCCGCCCGAGAGGTCGCCCACCGGTCGGTCGGCCCCGCCGATGCCCAGCCGTTCGAGCACCTCCCGGCATTGCCGTTCCAGATCCCAGGCACCGCAGTGGTCCATGCGGGCATGCAGGTCGCTCAGCCGCGCCAGCAGGCGGGGATCCTCTGGGCTGGCTGCCAGCTTCAGGTTGAGCTGGTCATGGTCATGCAGCAGGGCCTGTTTCTCGCCGCCGCCGGCACGCACCTGCTCCAGCACCGTCAGGTCCGGATCAAGCGGTGGGTCCTGATCCACCAGCACCACCCGGGGCCGGCCACTGCAGCGCCGCTCGCCTCGGTCCAGGGGTTCCCGACCCGCCAGCACCTTCAGCAGGGTGCTCTTGCCGGCACCATTGGGACCGATCAGCCCCAGCCGTTCGCCCGCCCCCACATGCAGGCTGAGGTCACTGAACAGGGTGCGCAGGCCAAAATCCTTGCCGGCGCCCAGCAGGCTGATCAGGCTCATCGGCCTGCCGCCTGCGCCCGCTGGCGGGCGAGGTGTTCGAACACGCTCTTGTCGCCCACATCGGCGGCGGCGGCCATCGGAAACTTGCGCAGGCAGAGCACCAGCAGCAGGCCGCTCTCGATCGCCAGCAGCGTGAGAGTGGCTCCAGGGTCCAGCAGGCCCGTGAGCCGGCCCAGCAGGGCCAGCGGCAGCAGCAGGGTCACGCCGATGGCTTCGGGCCGGCGGAAGCAGAAGAATTCCTTGAAGCCGATGCCGGCCAGGGCAGCGAACAGGGGGCCCACCGCCAGGATCCACAGGGGCCGCTCCAGCAGGGTGGGCAGCATGGCGGCAGGGCCTGCCGTGGCTGCCAGGGCCAGGGCGCCGGCCACGCCCACCAGCCAGAACAGCTGCAGGGCCAGGTGGAGGGGCCGCAGGTAGATATGGATCCAGCGCAGGGCCAGGCCCAGGCCCGCCGCCAGCACCACCAGCCAGGGCCAGAGCCATGCCGGCCCCAGCTGGCGCCACTGCAGCAGCAGGGCGGCCTGGGCCAGAGCCGCGGCCGTGAGGGCCAGCCGGTAGCCCAGCACCTCCCGCCGGTCGGCGTCGGTGATCGTGAAGGGTCCGAACATGCCCTCGAACACGGGGTCGGTGGCGGCCGGAGAAGGGTTGGCGGTCATGGGTGGGGGTGGGGGGTGACCAGGCCGGCCAGGTCGGGGCCGCTGGGCACGATGCCGGAGGGATGGAGCGGGAACAGGGCTCCGAAGTAATCCTGCCGCCAGTCCTGATCGCAGCAGGTGGCGGCCACGCCCGGCAGGGCATGGAACCGGGACCGCCACTCCCAGAGTCTCGGATAGCTTGCCAGTGGCCGGCGCCGGCAGCCGAACAGCGGCGCGTAGACGATCTCCAGCCGGATCAGGGTGGGGAACAGCTGCACATCGGCCAGGCTGGGGGTGGCGGTGCACAGCCAGGACTCACCGGCCAGGGCCTGGTCCGCCAGTTGCTGCTCCAGATCCTCCAGGCAGCTGAACAGGGCGTCTTCGGCCCGGTCGAAGGCCGCCTGGCTGCGGGCGAATCCGCACCGGTACACGCCATCGTTCACATCCGTCTGCAGCCGCTCCCGCCAGCTGCTCAGGGCAGCACGCAACTGGATCGGTGCCAGGTCCGGTGCTCCGGCAGCGGCCGGCCAGTCGTTCAGCAGCTCGATCAGGCGGGCGCTCTCCCCCAGCACCAGCCGCCCCTGACTGCGGCTGTAAAGCACCGGCACCGTGGCCCGCAGGGCCCGGTCGGCGCCGCTGCGCCGGTAGAGGTCGGCGAGGGTGCGGCACCCTTCGAACGGCTGCCGGAACCGCCACCGGCCGGCCTGGGGGTCCGGCTCCACCACCTCCAGGTCGATCGGGGCAGCCAGATTCCGCAGGCTCCAGGTGAGCCAGGCCCGGTGGGCCCAGGGGCAGCTGCGGCCCACGATCAGCACGTGGCCGCCGGCCGCTGCCGCATCGTGCGGCAGGGGGGGCAGCGATCCGAATGCTGCCGCCGGCCTGCGGTAATTGCCGTCGGCATCGGCCGGCCCAAGGCCGCCCATCAGCTGGCGCCACTGGCACCACCACAGGTGCCGGGCCAGCCGCACCACCTCGGGGGGAACCATGGCGAACCTGCGCACCTGGTTCATCCTGCGTCAGGCTGGGCCGAGAACTGCAACGGGCCCGGCGATGACTCCACCGGCTGAAATCCGCCAGCGGGGCAGCGTGCTGGTGGTGGGTGGCACCCACGGCAACGAACGCAACGGCCCCTGGTTTCTGGAATCCTGGGGCCGGGGTGCCTGCGAGCTGGCCTGCCATGGCCTGGCGGTGCGGCCCGTGATCGGCAATCCGGCTGCCCTGGCCGCCAACCGCCGCTACCTCGATCGCGACCTCAACCGCAGTTTCAGCCCCGCCGTGCTGGCGGCGGTCGACGCCGACCGGGAGACCCGGCGGGCCCGGGAGCTGCTGGAGCGCTACGGACCCGCGGGGCTGGAGCCGGCCCTGGTGGTGATCGACCTGCACAGCACCACGGCCGCCATGGGCAATTCCCTGGTGATCTACGGGCGTCGGCCGGCCGACCTGGCCCTGGCGGCGGCCCTGCAGCACCGCCTCGGCCTGCCCGTGTATCTGCATGAGGGGGATCCGGACCAGACGGGGTATCTGTGCGAGCGCTGGCCCTGCGGGCTGGTGATCGAGGTGGGCCCGGTGGGTCAGGGTCTGCTGGACCTCACGATCGTGTCCCAGACCCGCCTGGCGCTGGAGGAGTCCCTGGCGGTGCTGGCCGCCGCTGCCCGGGGGGCGTTGCGGTTGCCGACCGAGCTGGTGGTGCACCGCCATCGGCGCACCCTGGATGTGCCTCGCCATGGCGACGGCCAGCCCGCGGCGGTGATCCATCCCCGCCGGCGGGGCCGCGACTGGTGGCCCATCCGCCATGGGGATCCGCTGTTTCAGCTGGCGGACGGCACGGCCCTGGGCCACGCGATCGACTCAGGCGATCCAGGGGCCGATGCCGAGCTGTGGCCGGTGTTCATCAATGAGGCGGCCTACGAGGAAAAGGGCATTGCCCTGGCGCTCACCAGCCGTGAGGCCCTGCCGGTCGCCGCCGCCTGGACCGACGCGCTGACCGGTCTGGCCCGCTGTCTCCTGGAGGATCAGCGGGGCGCACCGTTGTAGATCACCTCCAGCACGCTGCGGCCATCGGGGGCCACCAGGATCTCGGTTTCGCGGCTGGCGGCCAGGCCCAGCTGCTGCCAGCCCGGGGGACCGCCCAGGAAGCGGAACAGCAGGCCGCGGTCGTCGGCGCCCACGAAGCAGGAGCCGCCACCGCGCTCGTGCATGCAGCCATCCGCCCGGTAGAGCTCCAGGCCACCGTTGAGCCGTTCGGCCCGCATGCGGGCCAGGTTGGCGGCGCGGGTGCGGCTGGCGCCCTGCTGTTCCAGGGCGTCGAAATCGGGCAGGGCGGCTGCCGGCGGGTGCGGCAGGGGCAGGGGGGCCAGCACGGCGAGGGCCAGCACCAGGGCGGGCCAGGCTGATCTCGGGGTCATCGCGGGCTCATCGCGGGGGCAGCACGGGGCTGGCTGTCTCAGCCGCACACCAGTGTGGCCTGCTCCTTGGTGCAGGGGAGGTCGGAGCTGGTGCCGTCGGCCCAGTAGATCCGCAGGCGGTCGTCGTTGGTGCCGCTGCGCAGGGTGAGGGATTTGATGGGGCCGGCGGGCGGTTTGCCCGACCGGTCCGTGGCGCCGTTGCGCTGCAGCTCCGTCTTCTGGAGCCGTTGCTCCAGCTGCTGGATCTTGAATTCCAGCTGATCGATGCGCTGGCTCTCCGGGCTGGGTGTGGGTGCGCAGCCACCGGTGAGCACCAGGCCGCCCAGCAGGGCGAGGGTTCCCAGAACACCGGGGTGGGGGGGGAGGCGCATGGCGATCGGTACGACCCGTGGCTGCTGGTCTCATAGCAGCCACGGCCGCGGCCGTCAGGACGGACGTTTCCGATTGTCTTCATGAGATGCCTTCACAAACCCCGCAACGATCCGTTACATTGCATGGGGTCGGGCATCCGCCCCTCCCTCCTTCTCCGTTTTCCGTACTCATGACTGCCACTCTCCAGCAGCGCCAGGGCGCTTCTGCGTGGAACCAGTTCTGCGAGTGGGTCACCTCCACCAACAACCGCCTGTACGTGGGCTGGTTCGGTGTGCTGATGATCCCCTGCCTGCTGGCCGCCACCATCTGCTTCATCGTTGCCTTCATCGCCGCTCCCCCCGTCGACATCGACGGCATCCGTGAGCCCGTTGCTGGCAGCCTGCTGTATGGCAACAACATCATCTCCGGCGCCGTTGTTCCCTCCAGCAACGCCATCGGCCTGCACTTCTATCCCATCTGGGAAGCCGCCAGCCTCGACGAGTGGCTTTACAACGGTGGCCCTTATCAGCTGGTGGTGTTCCACTTCCTGATCGGTGTGTTCTGCTACATGGGCCGCGAGTGGGAACTCTCCTACCGCCTCGGCATGCGCCCCTGGATCTGCGTCGCCTACAGCGCCCCCGTGGCCGCCGCCAGCGCCGTGTTCCTGATTTATCCCTTCGGCCAAGGTTCCTTCTCCGACGGTATGCCCCTCGGCATCAGTGGCACCTTCAACTATATGTTGGTGTTCCAGGCTGAGCACAACATTCTGATGCACCCCTTCCACATGCTGGGTGTGGCTGGTGTGTTCGGCGGCAGCCTGTTCTCCGCCATGCATGGTTCGCTGGTGACCTCCAGCCTGGTGCGTGAAACCACCGAGTCTGAGTCGCAGAACTACGGCTACAAGTTCGGCCAAGAGGAAGAGACCTACAACATCGTGGCTGCCCACGGTTACTTCGGACGACTGATCTTCCAATACGCGTCGTTCAACAACAGCCGCAGCCTGCACTTCTTCCTGGCCGCTTGGCCCGTGGTGGGCATCTGGTTCACCAGCCTCGGCGTCAGCACGATGGCCTTCAACCTGAACGGCTTCAACTTCAACCAATCGATCCTGGATTCCCAGGGTCGCGTGCTGCCCACCTGGGCGGACGTGATCAACCGTGCCGGCCTGGGCATGGAAGTGATGCACGAGCGCAACGCCCACAACTTCCCGCTCGATCTGGCCAGTGAGGCCGCCATTCCCGTGGCGCTCAGCGCCCCAGCGGTCGGCTGAATCAGGCAGATGCGCCCTCACGCAGGCGCGTTTCGCCTTCGCTCCCTTCCCCCGGCAGTTCCCTGCCGGGGGCTTTTTTTTGCGGTCCCTGCGGCGCCTCCCGTGGAGCGATCTGGAGGAGCGCTCCGCAGGGCGACAAGCCCTCTGGGACAGTCATCGGGGAAGAACCACCTCTGGTGATCGCTGTGGACTCCCCTTCCCAGCTGAAAGATCTCTCCAGCCGTGGTGCTGCCGCTCTCTCCTTACGCTGGCCCTGATCGGCCATGCCGGTCGCCTCCACCGCGCCTCCCACCAGGATCCTTGCCGCCCCCGGCCTCCGTCCCTTCCTCTCGCCAGCAGTTCTGGCCCTGGTGGCCGCTGCTGCCCCTGTACCCCTACGGACGGCGCCGCACCCTGGTGCGGTCGCTGATCCCCGATCAGCTCTGGAGCTTCGAGCAGTTGCAGGGGGTCTGGTATGTGGCGGTGCCGATCCGGATGTCGGTGCTGCGGGTGGAGCAGGGGTTGCTGCTGTACGCCCCGGTCGCCGCCACCGCTGAGGTGATCCAGCACCTGCGCGATCTGGAGCAGCGCTGGGGGCCCGTCCACACAATCGTGCTGCCGACGGCTTCGGGGCTGGAGCACAAGCTGCCGGTGCCGGCGATGGCCCGTGCCTTCCCCACCGCCACGCTCTGGGTCGCACCCGGACAGTGGAGCTTCCCGTTGCGGCTGCCGTCCCCATGGCTCGGGTTCCCCAGCGCCCGAACCCGCGTGCTGTTCGAGCAGGGCGTGCCGTTCCCGCAGCAGCTGGAGTGGCGCGCCCTGGGTCCGCTGGACCTCGGGCTGGGATCCTTCACCGAGGTGGCCTGCTTCGATCGCGCCAGTGGCTCCCTGCTGCTGACCGATGCCCTGGTGGCGATCCCGCGGCAACCGCCAGCCCTGTTCGATCTGGATCCGACCCCGCTGCTGTTCCACGGACGGGAGCGCGGCGACGAGCCCCTGCGGGATGATCCGGCCATCCGCCAGAAGGGCTGGCAACGCCTGACGCTGTTTGCCAACTTCCTCAGGCCGGCAGCGCTTCAGGTGCCACCGCTGACCACCGTGCTGGCCCAAGCCTTTGCACCCGGATGCCGGGGGCCGCGCAGCCACTTCGGGCTCTACCCGTTTGCCTGGCAGCCGGAGTGGCAGGAGGCGTTCGAGCAGCTGGTGGGACCAGAGCCCTGTCGTCTGCAGGTGGCGGCGGTGTTGGAGCGGTTGGTGTTTCCGCGCAACCGAGCCGTCTTGGTGGAGTGGCTGCGCCAACTGGCCGCCTTGCCAGGGCTGCGCTGGGTGGTTCCCGCCCATTACGACGCTCCAGTGAGCTGTAGCGGGGAAGCGTTGGCTGCCTTGGTCGAGGCGCTTGAGGAGCGTCCGTGGGCTCCCAGCGAAGGCAACTGGGCCTCCCTGGCGGGGATCGACCGGACCTTGTTGAGGTTCGCTCTGGTGCCCGGGGACCCGATCTCAAGCTGATCCGGCAAGTTCACAGCAAGTGGAACAAGGCCTGAGGTTGTCCGTGGGCTTGAGTCAGCGTGTTTGAGCCACCCAGGCGAACCCTTGCCTTGACGAACGAGTCAAGGATCCTTGGGCGAGGAGAAATCGCTTGCTTCCAGATTGTGGTGAGGCAGACCGGGCGGCAGTGGAACGCGGCCGTGGAACAACGTTGCCGATCTCAAAGGGGATTGCTCAAAGGGCCAGCGGACCAGGATCGGCATCGGGGTTGAGGTCTCCGCTGCCGATCAGGGCTGTCTCCAGCTCCATGCGCTGCTCCATCTGGCGCAGGAAATATCCCGTCATCATCGCGGAGGCCAACAGGCCCGCCAGGTTGTCGCGGCTGGTCTGAATGCGCACCTCAAACTGTTCACCCGGAAGCATTCCCAACAACCCCTGAACGTTGTGGCGAATGATGTCCTGAATTTCGGGACTGGCGGATCGGGCGACCCGTTGGAGCACATCGGGAGATTGCTCCTGCAGATACTGGATCAGGGGATTGCCGTTGACCGCATCGCTGTCGGTCGTAAGGAACTCCGGATTGAACATTGGACTCCCTTGCGAGCTGGGGGCGATGGGGCCCGGTGACCGAAGCCCTGGGTCATCTGCGCAACCTTAACGCAACAGTTCAAGCTGTCCGAGCTGACGGGACGGGTGAGAACCGAATCGGCCCGAAACGTTTGAGGGGCCAGTAGCGCCACACGGCCGTGCCGATCAAGGCGCTGCGGGGCAGCGTTCCCCAGACATGGGAGTCGAGGCTGGCATTGCGGTTGTCGCCCAGCACAAGGAGATGGTCGGCGGGGACCGTGAGGGCAGGCAGCTCATAGTCGATTCGCTCCGGGTTCCAATCCGGCTGGACGGCGGAGCCATTGCGCCACAACCTTCCATCGCGCACCTCGATGCGATCGCCGGGAAGCCCCACCACCCGCTTGATCAGGGCGGCATCGGGGTCATATCCGCTGTCGACCAGCGCCGCGGGGGGGTGGAACACCACGATGTCGCCGGGCTGCATGGGCAGCCCCAGCTGGGGCCGAAGCTTCTCCACGAGGATGCGGTCCTGGAGTTGCAGGGTGGGGAGCATCGAGCCGGAGGGAATCCAGCGGGGCTCGATCACGAGCCAGCGCAGCAACAGAGCCAGCAGCGCCCAGGCCAGCAGACCCAACAGCTGACGCCGCCAGGCCCCCCTGGCCGTGGCCGCAGCGGCGGAAGGACTGGAAACCATGGTGGGCTGAGGGAGGATCTCTCCATCCTGACCAGTGAGGCAGCACCTTTGGCGCCGGATCCCGGCTCTGCCGCCCCTTTCGGCAGCGGCGCTCCAGTTCCTGACTGTCAAACCACGGGCGGTGGAGCCCCTGGCAGCCCAGCGGCAGGACCGCCCACTGAGGCTCCGGCCTTGGCACAACCCCCCAGTGCCGGGGCCAATGTTCGGGCCGCCTTGATCCTGCTGCAAAGCCTGCGCCAAGCCGGCCTGACCCTGGTGGTGGTCTGTCCGGGGAGCCGCTCCGGGCCGTTGGCGGTGGCGGCGGCCTTGCTGGAGCCGTGGGGCCTGCGGCTCACCACCGCCCTGGATGAGCGTTCCGCGGCCTTCTTCGCCCTTGGCCACGGTCGCGGCGCCGGCGGGCCGGCCGCGGTGATCACCACATCCGGCAGTGCCGTGGCCCACCTGTTGCCGGCGGCGGTGGAGGCCGATTACGGCACGATCCCGCTGTTGCTGCTCTGCGCTGATCGCCCCCAACGGCTCAAGGACTGCGGCGCCAACCAATGCGTGAACCAGGAGCGCTTCCTGCTGGCCAGCTGCCGCTGGGTTGGCCAGGCCAAAGACTCCGGCCTGGGCAGCATGGAGGAGTCGGCGATCGAACGGTTGGCCCGACGGGCCATGGCCGAGGCGCGGGGGCAGCGGGGCCAGCCTCCCGGGGCCGTGCACCTGAACCTGCCGCTCGACGAACCGTTGCATGCCAGCAGCGCCGAGATCAGCGAACTGGCTGAGGGGCTGGGTCCGGGACTGATCCGTACAGCCGATGGGACATTCAGCGACGCCCAGACGGATGCGGGATCCTCCCAGTGCGGGAGCGATGCCGGCGCCGCCCCAGCCCCTGCCCTCAATCCCGATCGCCCCGGTCTGATTCTGGCCGGACCCTGGCGCGGTTCCCTGACGGAGCGGGCTGGCCAGATCGCCGCGCTCGCCGCCTGGCAACGCCGCAGCGGCTGGCCGCTGCTGGCCGATGCGCTCTCCGGGCTGCGGGGCTGCCCGGAGCTGGAGGTGATCGCTGGCTATGACCTGATCTTGCGGGATCCACCCGCGGCCCTGGCGCCGGACCAGGTGCTGCGACTCGGGCCCCTGCCCGCCAGCCGCAGCCTGCAGGACTGGTTGCAGCAGCTCGACGCGACCCAAGTGCTGATCAGCGAGGGCGACCCCCGACCCCTGGATCCCTTGCGCCGCTGCGCCTGGCAGTGGAGCGGCGGCTTCAGCGCCTGGCTGGCGGATCAGCCCGAGGCCGATGGCCTCGGTCCCGCGCCGCGGAGCTTGGTCCTGGCCCAGGCCTGGCGCCGCGCCGACGCCGGGGTGCAGAGAGTGCTGAACGAGCAGCTGCCGGCCCAGCCGACCGAGTGCGAGGGGGCCACGCCGCTGAGCGAACCTTGGTTGGCGCGGCAGTTGGCGCGGTTGCTGCCCCCCCGGCTTCCCCTGATGCTGGCCAACAGCAGCCCCGTGCGCGACTGGGAGAGTTTCAGCCCAGGCGACGCTCCGCCGCGGCCCCTGTTCTCCTATCGCGGCGCCTCCGGGATCGATGGCACCCTTTCAATCGCCTGCGGGCTGGCCGAAGCCCTCGGCGAGTTGGTGCTGATCTGCGGCGATCTGGCGCTGCTGCACGACAGCGCCGGTTGGCTCTGGGGCCAGCAGCTCAGCGGGCGGCTGAGCGTGGTGCTGATCGACAACGGCGGTGGTGGCATCTTTGAGCAGTTGCCGATCCGTGCGGGCTCCGCTTTCGATTTCGAGCGGCTCTTCTCCATGCCCCAGCCCCTCGATCCGCTGCGCCTGGCCGAACTGCACGGCGTGCCCTGCGCCCGGCTGCGCAACCCCCAGTCCCTGCCTCAGCAGTTGCTGCAGCTGCTGCAGCGCCCCAACCAGCAGCGCCTGGGCCTGCTGGCGGTGACCACCGACTCCAGGGCTGACGCCAAGCTGCGTCAGCGGCTGCGCCGCCAGTCGGCGGACCTGAATCAGGGCCCAGAGGATCCAGCCATTCCCTTCTCCACAATGACCAGCGAGCCGCCGGTCCAGCGCCCCCCGCGTCCATGAGCGAGTCCTCCACGCCTCCCGACGTCCGCTGGCAGTCAGCCGGCTCCTATGTGGACGTGCTCTACGAGACCAGCGACGAGGGCATCGCCCGGATCACGATCAACCGGCCGGAGAAGCGCAACGCGTTCCGACCCCGCACCGTGATGGAACTTTGCGATGCCTTCAGCCGAGTGCGCGATGACCCCCGGCTCGGGGTGGTGTTGTTCAGCGGTGCTGGCCCGGCGGCCGATGGCGGCTGGGCCTTCTGCGCCGGTGGCGATCAGAGCGTGCGGGGCGATGGCGGCTACGTGGATGAGGCCGGTTTGCCCCGGCTGAACGTGCTGGATCTGCAGCGCCAGATCCGCAGCTTGCCCAAGGTGGTGATCGCCCTGGTGGCCGGCTACGCCATCGGCGGCGGCCAGGTGCTGCACCTGCTCTGCGACCTGAGCCTGGCGGCGGAGAACGCGGTGTTCGGCCAGACGGGGCCGCGGGTGGGCAGCTTCGATGGCGGCTTCGGGGCGAGTTATCTGGCCCGGGTGGTGGGCCAGCGCAAGGCGCGGGAGATCTGGTTCCTCTGCCGCCGTTACGACGCCCGGCAGGCCCTGGCGATGGGGCTGGTGAACCAGGTGGTGCCCCTGGAGCAGCTGGAGGCCGAAGGGGTGGCCTGGGCGCGGGAGGTGCTGCGCCACAGCCCCACGGCGATCCGCTGCCTCAAGGCGGCGTTCAATGCGGAAACCGATGGCATGGCCGGGCTGCAGGAACTGGCGGGTCAGGCCACCCACCTCTTCTATCGAACTGCCGAGGGCCAGGAGGGGCGCAATGCCTTCCTGG
>JBKDDA010000129.1:0-3396 GCA_046313055.1 Synechococcaceae cyanobacterium
CCCCCAGCTCCGCCACGCAGGCCAGACACCGGTCGGCAAAAGACGCCCCGGGCGGGTGCACCAGCCCCGGCGGCACGGGCCGCCCCCCGGGACCGGTGCCGGCGAGAAACAGAAAACGGTTGGCGGTGGTGCCCCGTTCGAGCCCGTATTCCACCTCGAAGCGCAGGCGCCGGGGGCTCAGCCCCCGCAGCACCACCAGCCCGGGCTCCAGGGGCAGGCGGATCACCCGCCGGTCCGTCGGCAGGCTGGACGGAACGGCGGCGGCATCGAGCATCGGCGGCAACGGCGACTGGTTCGCCCCACTGGCAATCAGGCTACGGTCGGGCCACGGCGGCTGGGTCGCGACGCCCGAGGACCCGCCGCAGGCGGCCCGCCAGCCAGCGCTGCGGCGAGGCCCGCCGATCGGCAGGGGCGACAGCGACAGGGTCGGCAGCACCGGCGACCAGCTCCTGCAGGCGCACGATCTCGTCGGGGTCGGCATGGCTGGAGCGGCTCCAGCTGGCACCGGTGCGCACCACCCGGGCCGGTGCGCCGGCCGCGACCACACCGGCGGGCAACGACCGGGCCAGCACCGAACCGAGGCCCACCACCGACCCCGCACCGACCTTGAGACAGCGACCCGAAGCCACAAGGGTGACGTTGCGACCCAGCCAGCAGTGATCAGCCAGTTCGATGGAGGGAGGGGCCCCGTTCAACTGGCGGCCCGTGTCGAGACAGACCAGGGCATGGTTACCGTCGCCACACTGCAGAAACACATTTTCGGAGAACATGCCATCGGCGCCGACCTGCACCGATCCACCCTCACAGATCATCATGCGGGTGCCGAGGGACGTGCAGCCGGAGCCGAGCTGCAGCCTGGCCCCCTTCCAGAGCCACACGGCCCAGTCTCCCTGCACATGGTCAGCCAGCTCAACCTGGCAGTCGAGGCCGGCACTGACCAGCTCGAGCCTCAGCACCTGGCCCGCACCGATCCGGCCGATGCGCAGACACAGGTGCACGGGCCGGCCCCGGTGCAGATTGTTGGGGCGAAGCCGCAGGGAGAACCGGGCATGCTGCAGATCCGCCGGATCGGCGAACACGATCTGGCTGTCAGGCGCATACCGGAAGCGCACGTCGGGGTTGGGGAACCACTCGGCAGGGGCTTCGCTGATCAGCATCGGATTCGCACCATCGCATCAACAGATCGGCATCAACGCATCAAGAGCAAGGCTGACCCATCAGCGATGAGCACCGGCAAGCGTGACCGCAGAACCGATCACCCTTGCCTTGGAGTATTGGCTCAATGACTTGCGATTAAAGCATGGAGATTCAATAGATCTCCCAAAGTAAAAAGGATTACTATTTTGCTGCTGTCGCAATCCATTGTGCGGCACGGATTCGGCAGTCCTGAGTGCTGCTCAGTAGTGATTGCCCACCTTGCGATGGTGCACGGCCGTGGCGGCCTGGGTATCGGCCACGTTGCCCTGCTCCACTTCCGCATAGATGATCCAGTGGTCGGCGGTCTCCATGCGCTGCACCACCCGGCAGCCGAGGTAGGCCAGGGCATCACCCAGCACCGGGCCACCGGCCGCCGCGCCCTCGAGAATGTTCACCCCGGCGAAGCGGTCTGCACCCGGGGGAAAGCGGCGCAGAAAGTGGCGCAGCAGCTGCTGATGGTTGTCGTCGCGCAGAATGTTCAGCACAAAGCGGTCGCCCACCTGCATCAGGGCCTCAATGGCCCGGTCCCGTGCCACCGCCACGGTGATGCCCGGCGGCTCGAAGCTGGCCTGGCTCACCCAGCTGGCCACCATGGCACCGCTGCGGCTGCCGCCGTCGCCATCGTTCTGGCGGGCCGTGACCACATACAGCCCGCCGGAGAGGCGCCCCAGGGCCTTGTCCAGGTCGGCATCGAGGGATTTGATGGCGGCGATGGTCCTCTCCTTGGTCAGCAGCTGGCCCAGGTCGGTGCCGGCCTCCTCGCAGCGCTGGTAATCGCCGGTCTGGGGCACCTGGCGAACCCGCAGCGGGTCGAAGGCGCTCTTCTGGCCGAGGGCCCGCAACTGGGCGGCCACGGTGTCGATCGGCTCGTCGTTGCCGCCGAAGGCGTCGTAGCAGGCCACCCACTGCCGGGGCTGCAGGGCCGCCAGCAGGGTGCCGATGCCGGCCTGCAGATCGGCGTCGGGGCTGGCCGGCCAGGTGGGCACCACCACGGCGGCGGCCTCACCGACCAGGGCGCTGAGTTCCTGGGCATCGGTGGCCCGCAGATCCACCAGCTGCACCTGGGCACCCGCCTTGGCAATGCCCCGGGCGATCGCCTGGCTGAGCCGGTCACAGAAGCCGTACTGGCTTACATAGCAAACAGCGGCATAGGCCTCGCCGCCACTGCGCTCGCTGCTCCAGCTGCGGTAATCGTCCAACCACAGGTTGAGGTGATGGCGCAGCAACGGCCCATGGCCCACGGCCACCGTGGTGATCTCCGGCAGCCCGTCCATGCGCTTCAGTGCCTGCAGCACGCTGCGGGCATTGGGTCCCATCAGGCACTCGTAATAGAAGCGAAAGTCGGGCGCGATGGCGCCAGGATCAGCATCAAAGAGCTCATCGGAGCAGTAGTGCAGCCCAAAGGCATCGCAGGTGTAAAGAAGGCCCGTGCCGTGGTCAAAGGAAAAGATGGTGTCGGGCCAGTGCAGGTTCGGCGCACTCAGAAATTCGAACCGGTGGGCCGTGCCGCTGCTGGGGTTGGTGCCCAGATCCAGGCTCTCACCGGATTTCACCGCCCGGCTGCGAAAGGGGCGGTGCACCTGGTTCTCCAGGAACTGGATCGCCACCTTGGAAGCCACGATCTCGATCTCGGGGTTGAGGTCGATCAGGTGGCCGATCAGGCCGGAGTGGTCGGGCTCGGTGTGGCTCACGATCAGATGATCGATCGCCCGCGGGTCAATCTGCTCCGCCAGCAACGGCAACCAGCTGTCCGCGAACTTGAGATGGCTGGTGTCGATCAGCGCCGTGCGCTCGCCCCGCACCAGAAAACTGTTGTAAGTGGTGCCGTTGCGCAGTCCGAATTCGATGTCAAAGCGGCTCCGATCCCAGTCGAGCGACCGGATCACGGTGGTGTCGGCCGCCAGCGGCTGGCACTGCAGGCTCAGGCGGGGCTCGGCGGCGGCCCGGGGGGCTGGAGACACGGCCATGGGGGCGGAGCGGCGGCGCCAGCAGACTGTAGGAAGGCCGCCGCCACCATGGGTCTCGCCAGGCAGTCACACCAGGGTGATCGGCGTGGCAGGCGAGGGTGAGAAACCGTCGAGGTGGACCAGCATGTCGTAACGGTCAAAGCGACCCTTGCCGTTGTTCACCGCCAGGAAGCTGCCAGCCATGCCCGCCACCTCGAAGGCGGCGATCATGAAGCCACCGAAGCCACTGCCC
>JBKDDA010000130.1:0-3812 GCA_046313055.1 Synechococcaceae cyanobacterium
CGTTTCAACGGCAGGCCGGCCAGACGCACCAGGGCCGGCACTAACGCAAAGCCACCACACACGCCAGCGATGCCGGTTAGCAATCCCACCAGCACCCCCTGGATCGCCAGCGGCAAGATCGTGCCGGGGCGAGCACCAATCTGAACAACCCTCGGTGCGGCATGGCTGGCGCTGCGACGGGTGAGCAACCAGGAGGCAACCAGGGCCGCCGCTGCGAACACGCCCAGCTCCACGGTTTCACTCAGGTAGCCGGCCTTCACCCAGCTGCCACCGATCCAGCTACCCACCAGAGCTGGCATCCCCAGGATGATCGCGGGAATCACCGCGAACTGGCTCCGCCGCAGATAGGGGCCCAGGTTGCCCAGGGCCAGCAGCATCACCACGAGCAGCGAAAGGGGCACGGCTTCCCTTGTACTCAGGCCGGCACCCGTCACCAGTAGGGGCAGCAACAGGATCGAGCCACCCGAGCCGAGCACCGACAGCAGGAAACCGATCAGTCCACCGCCGGCGCTGAGCAGGACAAGGGTTGCGGGTTCCATCAGCGGTTCACCCGGTTCCAGGGCATCAGCGCCAGCAGCCGGGCCATGCCGCAGAAGCCGCTCACACCCGCGAACACCAGACCGGCTGCGACGAACCAGGTGAGCAGGATCCAGGCCGGTGCCACCAGGTTGCTGAGGATCAAGCCCAGCAGCAGCAGCGAACCGGCGGCGATCTGCACCTGGCGCATCAGGGGCAGCGGGGCGTTGGCCAGGCGGCGCAGCGGCAGGCCGGCCTGCTGCCAACTGGGAATCCCGCCCTGCAGATCGGTTACCGGGTGGGGATGGTTCTGCCGCAGCAGGGTCTGCACCCCCTTGGCGCTGCGGTTGCCGCTCTGGCAGACGAGCACCAGCGGGCCCTGGGGAAGGTCGGCCTGGTGCAGGCGCGCGAGGGGCACGTTGAGACTGCCGGCGATGTGGCCGCCGGCGAACTCCATCGGCTCGCGCACATCGATCACGGTGACGCGCCGGCTGGCGAGCTGATCGGCCAGGTCATGGGCGCTGATGCGCTCAGGTCCAGGGCTCTGCAGGTTGGGGAGATTCAGGGTGCTGTTGGCCATGGTTCAGAGAAGAAGGGGGATCAGGCGACGACGCCCTCGAGCGGATAGCCCTCATCGCCCCAGCGGCTGAGGCCGCCGTGCAGGTTGGCCACCTGGCTGTGGCCGGCCTTGAGCAGCTGCTGGGTGGCGAGGGCTGAGCGGCTGCCGGAATGGCAGACCACCACCACGGGCTTGCCAGTGGGAATCTCGCCGCTGCGTTGCTCCAGCTCCGGCAGCGGGATCAGCAGACTGCCGGCGACATGGCCGTCGGGACCATGGAACTCTTCGGCGGAGCGCACATCGAGGAGCGTCAGCTCGCCGCGATGCTCGGCCACCCAGCTGCACGGCAGTTCGGGCAGCCCGGCGAAGCTGCGCCTCAGTGGAGCCCAGGTTTCGCTGGGCGTCTCCTGTCGGGGCTTGCCGCTGCGCAGGTTGCCCGGTAAAGCCTCGGCGATGCGGCCCGGGTGGGGCAGCTTCATGGCCTGCATGTGGCCGACGAAATCGCGCTCGGTCGCGCTGCCACCGAGGCGGGCATTGAAAGCCTTCTCCTCCGCCACGGAGGTCACCATGCGGCCGGTGTAGTCGTGGCCGGGATAGAGCAGGCAGAACTCGGGAAGGGAGAACAGTTGTTCGGTGATCGAGCGCCAGAGCGTGTGGGCATCGCCCTGCTGAAAGTCGCAGCGGCCGCAACCGCGCACCAGCAGCGCATCGCCCGTGAACGCCATGGAGTGGTCGTCGAGCACATAGCTGACGCAGCCGTCGGTGTGGCCGGGCGTGCTGCGCACCTGCAGATGCCTGCTGCCGAAAGCGACGCGATCGCCATGCTGCAAGGGGAGGGTCACGTTTTCGGCACGAGCGGCGGCGGCCAGGCCAATGGCTGAGCCTGTGGCCTTGTGCATGAGCCAGCTGCCGGTGACGTGGTCGGCATGGGCATGGGTGTCGAGGCAGGCCACCAGCCGGATGCCCAGCTCCTGGATCAGGGAAAGATCGCGGCTGTGCTGCTCGAACACCGGATCGATCAGTGCGCCCTCGCCGGAGGCGACATCAGCGAGCAGATAGGTGAAGGTGCCGGTCGCGGCGTCGAACAGCTGGCGGAACAGCAGCGACCCGCCACCGGCGGCGGCCGCGAGCAGCGTGGAGGCGGTGGCGACGGCCAAGGGGGAACCCCTCGAATGCTTTTTATGACTATATGCGCATAGTTGCTCCAACGCAAGGGGGCTGGGTGGCGGGCCCCGAGCAGCTCCAGCTGCCTGGGCGTGTCGGTCACCTGGTCCTTGATCTGCTGATTGCCGCCGTGGCCCTGCATCACAACGCCGAACCGGTGAGCTTCAACGCCGACTTCGAGGCCATCGCCTTGGTGAGTGCCCTGCGCCTCACCAGAGGGTTTGGCAAGGGAAGGTGGGCAGCTGGGGATCGGCGGTGAGCAGCACCAGACGGTCCAGTTCGGCCTGGGCAGCCGCCTCCATTGGGATCGGCTCAGCCGAGGCGAAAGAGGCCTGCCGGCGGCGGCCTTCATCATGCAGGTGCTGGCGCTGGCGGAGCAGAAGGCGATCGATGTGCGCTTCGACGATCACGAACGCTTTGTGAACGAAGTGATGACGATCGATCCTGTCCCCTACCTGAAGGTGGTGGCCGTGCTGCACCGGGAGGCCTGAGATGGAGCGCCGATCAGCCAGCGCCGCGCAGCTGTTCCCAGCAGCCCCGGGGGTTGAACAACGGCAAGGGTGCGTTGCTGCAGGCAAGCACCCCTTGGTCGCCGGTCACGAACAGGTCGGATTGGGCGAGCACGGCACTGGCCAGCACCCACTCGTCGTCGGCATCCACCAGCCCCAGCTCAAGGGTCTGGGTTGGTCTGGGGGCCACGGGCTGCTCGCGCAGGAACGTTTCGATGGCGTCGACTTGCTGGGCGGGCAGTCGACCCTTGCGGCTGAGCACGTCGCGCAACTCAGCCAGCACCACCTCGCTGGTGACCAGGGTGTGCTCCGTCAGCACCAGGCGCAGCAGATCCGCGCAGAGTCCGCGCGCCAGAAAAGCACTCACCAGCACGTTGGTGTCGAAGAAAACGCGCACGCTGCTCAGGAAACAGCCGCGAACACGTCGTCATCAGTGAGCCAGCCGGCTGCTTCCCCAAAGGGCAGGGCCTGGCGGCGCAGGCGCTCAAAGCGCATCAGCTGCAGCTGGCGCCTGAGGGCATCACGCACGATCTCGCCACGGGAGCGACCGGTTTCGGCGCAGGCAGCTTCCAGACCCTGCTCCAGCTCCTCGTCGAGCCGAATGGTGAGCGAACGGTTGTTCATGCACCACATTGTAGTGCCGTTCGTGCCTCCCTGGTTTCGTCCGCTTCTCTGATGACCCTCTAACCCAGCCTCCGCCTCAACACGCTCAACGGCGCACTCATGCCCCGAGCTGCTCGCCTGCGGCGTCAACCGTCACGCCGGCCAGCAGCTCGTCGTCATCTGCCGCCATGGCTTCCGTGTAGAGCACAGGGGCCTGATCGGCCGTCAGCGCCTGTCGGCTGAGGAAATCGAGGAACAGCCCGAGCATCAGGCTGTCTTCTTCTGCCTCGCCCTGCTGCTGCTCTTCTGGCTCCAGGCGCAGCAACAGCGTGCTGTCGTCCAGCACCTCCACTTGGCCGGCGGCTCCTGCGAACTGCGGATGGTCCCGGTAGAAGGCTGCCGGCAGCCGCAGGCCGGAGGAGTTACCGATCCGGGCCGGGGTGACGCGGTAAGGAGTGACA
>JBKDDA010000131.1:0-16084 GCA_046313055.1 Synechococcaceae cyanobacterium
CCTCTGATCGGCCAGTTCTTCCGCCGCAGCTCCAGCAACCGCTCCAAGAACGAGCTGGTGATCCTCGTGACCCCCCGGATCATCAACGATGACCAGGGCGGCGTGTACGGCTACGGCTGGCAGCCCGGCACCCGCCAGAGCCGTGAATTCATGGGTGGCCAGCCCTAGGCCGCAGCCACCACGGGATCAGAACGGCAGCGGCACGAAGGCCTTGCTGGCCAGCGGCAGCAGGAACTGGGCCAGACCCATGGCGCCGGTGACCAGCTGGCTGGCCAGGCCGTTGCCGCCCTTCGGCCGGTCGGGGGTCTCCTGCAGCTTCGCCGCCGCCTGGCGCAGCTGCCGGGCCTGCTCGCCATCGCCGCCCTGTTCCAGCAGCGTGGCCGCATAGCCCAGATCGGCCACCGCATCGGCCGGGCGCCCCAGTTCGCTGCGGCACAGGCCCCGCGCCAGCCAGCTCACCGGTGCCTCCGGCTGCAGCCGGATCGCCTCACCAAACAGCTGCTCCGCCTCGTCGACCCGGCCGGCATTGGCGGCATCCACTCCGGCATTGTGCAGATCGGTGTAGCTGAGCAGACCCGGCGCCAGGCCGCGGGCCTGCTGCCAGTGGCTGCGCCCCAGGGCGCCGGCATCCAGCAGGGCGCCGCTCAGATCGGCCTGGCGCAGATCCGTGCCCTCCAGCCGGGCACCCCGCAGATCCGCACCCCGCAGCGATGCACCCCGCAGGCTGGTGAAACTCAGGTCAGCCCCCCCCAGGCGGGCACCATCCAGCCGGGCGCCGCCGAGATTGGCGCGGGCCAGCCGGGCACCCCGCAGATCGGCATCGCGCAGATCGGCATGCACCAGATCGGCATCCGCCAGGCCGCAGCCCGCACACGAGCGCGACTCCAGCAGCCGCACCAGCGCCGCCGGCTCGGCGGCCCGGCCCGCCGCCACCAGGAGGGGGAGGCCTGCCAGGGCCAGGCTGAACAGCAGCAGCGGGCGCACCATCGCTCAGGCCCCGCCCGGCAGCAGCGCCCCGCGGCCGCCCGCCTCCGCAGCCACGCCGATGCGGGCGAACAGATCGCGGCTCTCGCTGTTGAGATTCACCACCTCCACCCGGCTGCCGCCCTGCTTGAGCCGGCGGATCACCTGATCCAGGGCCGCCACCCCGCTCTGATCCCAGATGTGGGCCTCCCCCATGTCGATCGTGACCCGCTGCGGATGCTCATGCACTTCAAACCCCTGGCGGAAATAAATGCTGCTCACAAAGAACAGCTGGCCCCGCACCCGATACAGCCGGTGGGCTCCGCCCTCCTCCAGGCTGCTCTCCACCTGGATCACCCTGGCCACCTTGCGGCTGAACAGGATCGCCGCCAGGGCCACCCCCGCCAGCAGGCCCACCGCCAGGTTGTGGGTCAGCACGGTGATCACCACCGTGAGCAGCATCACCGCCGTGTCGCTCTTCGGAATGCGGCCGATGCCGGTGAGCGAAGGCAGGTTGGCCGTGTTGATGGCAATCATGATCATCACCCCCACCAGGGTGGCCATCGGGATCCGGTCCACCCAGTCGCGCGCCAGCAGGATCATCACCATCAGGCACACACCCGAGCTGAGGGTGGAGAGCCGGGTGCGGCCCCCGTAGCCCACATTCATCACCGACTGGCCCACCAGGGCGCAGCCGGCCATGCCGCCGAACAGGGAGCTCACGATGTTGCCGATGCCCTGGCCCCGGGCCTCCGCATTCTTGTCGCTGGCCTGGTCGGTGAGGTCATCGAGAATGTCCTGGGTGAGGAAGGTCTCCATCAGGCCCACCAGCGAGATCGCCAGCGCCGTGGGCAGCACCAGACCCAGGGTGGCGAAGCTGAACGGCACCTGGGGCAGCCCGAACACCGGCAGACCCTCCGGCAGCTGACCCAGGCTCGACACCGTGGGCACATCCAGCCCCAGCCGGATCGCCAGCCCCGTGCTGATCAGGATCGCCACCAGGGCCGAGGGCACCACCGTGGTGAGCCGGGGCAGCAGATAGATCACCGCCAGGGTGAGGGCCGTGAGCCCCCACACCGCCGGCAGCTGCCCCGCCGTGACCACCGCCTTGTCGCCAGCGAACAGATTCAGCCCCAGCTGGGGCAGCTGGGCCGTGAAGATCAGGATCGCCAGCGCATTCACGAACCCCGCCATCACCGGCTGGGGCACGAACCGCATCTGCTGGGCCAGCCGCAGATAGCCCCAGGCGATCTGCAGCACCCCGGTCACAACCCCGGCCGCCAGCAGCAGCTGCAGCCCCATGCCCGGGCCCAGGCCATTGCCCTGCTGCACCAGACCCGTCATCAGCAGGGCGGTGGAGCCGGTGGCCGAGGTGATCATCGCCGTGCGGCCACCCACGATCGCCAGGGTCACCGACAGCACGAACGCGCCGAAAATCCCCACCCGCGGATCCACCCCGGCGATGCCCGCAAAGGCGATGGCCTCCGGAATCATGGCGAAGGCCACCACCAGGCCCGACAGCACATCACGGTGGGGCAGGCCCCACCATTCCTTGAGGGACAGGCTCATCGGGGCGGCAGCGACACGTCTGGGCTGAGGGCAGACCTTAGGCGGGGCCCGGCACCGCGCCCACCGCTCAGGCCATGAGCAGCCGGTAGGCGGCCTCGAGCCGCCGGAAGGCCTCTCCGTCGCCCCCCATGTCGGGATGGTGGCTCTTGGCCAGGCGCCGGTAGGCGGCCTTGATCGCCGCCTGGCTCGCCCCAGGCTCCAGCCCCAGCAGCGCCAGCGCCGCTGCCACGCCGGCCGCTGCGGTGCGCTGGTTCTCGGTGCGGTGGTTTTCTGTGCGCTGGTCCTCGGTGCGGTGGTTTTCTGTGCGGGTGCCCCGGCGCCGCTGGCCGCCGCCGCGACCCTCGAGCCGCTCCACCCGCCCCAGCAGCTCCTCCACCACCCGCTGGGGCGCTTCGTTCAGCCACTCCATCGCCCGCGGGCCATAGAGGGCGAAGGCCGCCCGCACCGCCCAGCGGCCCCGGCTGTGGGGCCCCCGCAACGCCTCCGCCAGCTCCTGCCCCAGGCCGGGGCAGCGCCGCTCCAGCTCCTCCTCCAGCTCCAGCTGCGGGTTCCACCAGCGGCGGCGCTGCTCCTCCACCAGGGCCCGCAGCCCCCCCGGTGGCCCGATCCGCAGCGTGCTCCAGCGGGGATGGCGGGCCAGGGCCTCGCTCCAGCGCTCCACCCGCTCCGCCGTCAGCCCATGGGAGCCCCCGCGCGACACCCGCTGCCGCCGCCCGTCGCGACTGCGCTGCTCCAGCTGCTCCAGCTGCCGCCGCAGGCTGCGCACCTCGCGGCGCAGGGCGTCGTTCTCCGCCAGCAGGGTCTCCACATTGGTGGTGACCGCCGGACCGGTGCCCGGGGGCGGCGGACGCCAGCGGCGGGGATCAAAACCCATCCAGGCGGGCAGCAGCACGCACCCGGCCATTGTGGCGGCTGGCGATCATGGGGGCTGCCGCCGTGCCGCCATGGGCCCCCTCTCGCTGCAGCAGCCCCGCGGTGTGCTGGGGCTGAACCTGCTGCTGCTGCTGGCCCTGCTGCTGCCCGCGGCCACCGGCAGCCTGCAGCCCCTCGAAGCCGCCCTGCGGCAGCAGATGGCCGCCCGGCCCCTGCCCCCGTACTGGTTCCCCCTGTTCATCGGGGTGGGTGCCCTGCTGCCTCTGCTGCTGCGGCTGCTGGGCCGGCGCCGCGCCGAGGTGCGCCGGGTGCTCACCCCCTACCTGCTGCTGCTCGCCGGCCAGATCAGCGCAGAGGTGGTGCTGGTGCTGGTGGGCGGCAAAGGACTGGGCGTTCTGGTGGGCATGGTGTTCACCCTGGTGCGGCTGGTCCAGCTGGCCTGGCTCTGGCCCCTCGCCCGGGGTGGAGGCTGGCTGCCGGCCCTGCTGCTGGTCGAACTGGTCCTCTGGGGCGTCAACGCCGGCCAGATGCTGACCCATCGCTGGCTGCCGCTGCTCGCCTGAGCTCCCGGGCCGCCCGCCGCAGCCGCCGCAGCCGCACCCGCCGGCGACGGGCGGTGAGCGGGGCGAACCGCAACCGGTCATAGCTGCCGATCAGGCCCGCCAGCGGCCGGCCCAGGTGGGGGCAAGCCGCAGCCGCCCGCCGCCCGAAGGCCGCCAGGGTCTCCCCCGGCTCCAGCTGCAGACCCAGCCGGCCCAGGGGGGCCAGGGCCCGCTCCAGCACCGGCCGCAACGGGTCAGCACCGCCGGCACCCCCCCAGCCGCCCCCGATCCGCAGCAGGGTCAGCAGCAGCGGCAGCAGGGCCGCCATCAGGGCCAGCAGCAACCAGCCCACCGCATCGCGCCGGCCGCCCAGCAGGCGCTGCAGCAGGGCCTCCTGCTCCTGCCGGTCGAAGCCGAGCCACCAGCGGCTCCAGGCCACATCGAGGCCCCACCACTGGCGCTGCCACCAGCTCCATGGCATCCCGCCCGGCGGCGGCCCGGCCGGGGACCCGACCCAGGTGGTGGGATCCACGGTCACCCAGCCCCGCTGCGGCAGCCACACCTCACTCCAGGCATGGGCATCGCTCTGGCGCAGATCCAGATAGGCACTGCCCCCCAGGGGCCGCACCCAGCTGCCACCCCGGTAACCGCTCACCACCCGGGCCGGCACCCCCGCAGCCCGCATCAGCGCCGTGAAGGCACTGGCGTAGTGGCCGCAGAAGCCCACCCGCCGCTCGAACAGAAACCGGTCGAGCCCGCCGCGCCGGGGCAGGGCGCCGGGACTGAGGCTGTAGCGGAAGGGCTGGCGGCGGAACCAGTCGTGGGCCGCCGCCAGCCGCTGCTCAGGCGCCGGCAGCCGCGCCCAGGAGGCGGCCAGGGCCTCCAGGCGGGGCTCGCGGCCTCGGGGCAGCTGCAGGGCCAGGGGCGATGGCGGCAGCCGGCGCCAGGTCGCAGCGCCCGCCGCTGCCGCCAGCCGGTAATGGCGCCGTTCCGCCGGCGACCGCCGCAGCCTCAGTTCTCCCTGCGCCGTGATCTGCAGATCCGACTCGCCCGCCGCCGTCGCGGCGAGCCCATCCCAGGGCACCCCGTCCAGCGGTGCGGGTTCCACCAGCCAGAGCTGGTCGGCCCGGCCCTGGCCCGCCAGGGGCGCCGGCCGGGCCGGGCCGGCGGCCGGCAGCCAGCGGCGGCCATCGAAGCGCTCGTGCACCAACACCCGCCAGTAGCGCCGGCCCGGCGGGGGCGGCGCCACCGCGAACACCACCCGGGCCGCCGGAGCGTCGTCGCTGGCCAGGCGGTCGATCGCGCCCGGCTCCAGGCTCTCGCTCAGGCCGCTGCGGGCCGTGCGGGCCACCAGGGGGCCGCGCCGCGGGCCCAGGGGCTCCAGCCGCGGCAGCAGCAGAAACGGCAGCAGCGCCAGCGGCAGGGCCGCCAGCAGCAGGGCCAGGCCCTGGCGCAGCAGCCGGGGCGGATCGGCCCGCGGCCCGCCATCGAGGGCCAGCAGGGCCGCCACGGCCGCCAGCAACGCCGCCAGCTGCAGCAGACTGCCCGCCAGATCCTGGCGCAGGGCCGCCAGCAGCCCGATGGCCAGCAGCTGCAGCAGGGCCACCAGCCGCCGTTCGCCAGGCCGGCGGGCCTCCAGCAGCTTGAGGGCCGCCACCAGCACCAGGGCCAGCAGGGGCCAGGCCAGGGGCTGGCTGGGGTCCAGGCCGGGCAGGCCCGCCACCAGCAGGGCCTGGGCCAGCCAGGCCAGGGCCTTCGTCGGCAGGGTCAGGGCCATTGCGTCACGGCCATTGCGTCACGGCCACTGGGCCAGGGCCGCCAGGGCCGCCTGCAGCTGGCGGGGGCCCCGGCCCGGCAGCAGGCGGCGGCCGCCCCAGAGGGCCAGCCCATAGGGTTCGCCGCGCACCTCCAGCCGCTGAATGTGATCGCTCAGGTGCTCGAGGGCCACCTCCAGCGCCAGCCCCGGCGCCGGCGCCAGCAGCTCCGCCGGCCCACCCGGATCGCGGAACACCTTGCTGTGGCGACCGCGGCCCCGGGCCAGCAGCGCCCAGGCCAGCCGCGAGGGGCCCTCCTCGGCCCGGTGGGGCCGCAGGTCGTGCCAGTCGGCGCTGCCATCCGGCGCTGCCGGGGCCGGACCCTCGGCCCCCTGGTCCAGCGGCACCCGCGCCACCGGCCCCGGCCGCCGCCGCGGCCACACCAGCTGGGGCACCGGCGGGTTCCAGCGGCTCCAGCACACAAACAGCCCCAGCGGCGCCCGCACCTCGATGCGCAGGCGGCCGGGGCGGTGCAGACCCCGGCGGGGCGCCCGCCAGGTGAGCAGCAGTCGGTGCTCACCTGGCGCCAGGGCCAGGGGGCCCAGGGCCCCACCCCCCGCCAGCACCAGCTGCAGCCCCCGGCAGGCACGCGGCAGCCGCAGCCGCAGCGGATAGGACAGCGGACCATCGGCCCCACCGGCCGGCGGGCTGCCGCAGCGGAGCTCCACCCCCTCCAGGTTGCGGTGGGTGAGCGGCAGCGCCAGCAGCATCAGGGCCAGCAGCAGCAGACCGAGCAGCAGGGGCCCGTTGGCCTGGGTCTGCACCGCCACCAGCAGCAGCAGCAGCGCACCCCCCAGCCACAGCCAGCCGAAGCCACTCGGCAGGATGTACAGATTGGCCAGGCTGAGCCGCAGCACCTCGCCCGCGGGCACGGCCGGCCGCAACCGCTGGGGCAACCACCGTTCCGGGTCGTCAGCGAATGGCATCCACCGCCTCCAGCAACCGCAGGCTGGGCCCAGGACCAGCCTGGGCCGGCGCACCACCATCAATGCGATGGTCCAGCACCGCCGCCGCCACGGCCTGCACATCGCCGGGCCGCACGTGCCCACGGCCCGCCAGCAGGGCCCAGGCCCGCGCCGCCGCCAGCAGCGCCAGGCCCGCCCGCGGCGACAGGGGCATGCCCGGCCGGTCGGCGGCCCGGCTGCGCTCCAGCAGATCCAGCACCATCTCCAGCACCGGAGCCGCCACCACCACCGCCGCCGCCCGTTCCTGCAGGGCCAGCAGGGCGGCGCCATCGGCGGCGGCCACCAGCGTGTCGAGGCCGGCGGCCTCACCGCGCAGCAGCGCCCGCTCGGCATCCCGGTCGGGGAACCCCAGCCGCAGCCGCATCAGGAAGCGATCCAGCTGGGATTCCGGCAACGGCGCCGTGCCCCCCTGATCGAGGCCGTTCTGGGTGGCGATCACCAGAAACGGCCGGGGCAGCTCGTGGCTCAGGCCATCCACGCTCACCCGGCCCGCCGCCATCGCCTCCAGCAGGGCGCTCTGGGTGCGGGGGCTGGCGCGGTTGATCTCATCGGCCAGCAGCACCTGGGTGAACAGGGGACCCGGATGGAAACGGAAACTCCCGCCCCCACCCCCGGCCGGATCCAGCACATTCACACCGGTGAGGTCGGCGGGCAGCAGGTCGCTGGTGAAGCTGACCCGCTGGAAGGCGAGGGAGAAGCTGCGGGCCAGACCCTCCGCCAGGGTGCTCTTGCCCAGGCCCGGCAGGTCCTCGATCAGCAGGTGGCCACGGGCCAGCAGGCAGGCGAGGGCCAGCCGCAGCTGCCGGGGCTTGCCCAGCAGCAGCTGCTCCAGGCCGGCGATCACGGCGGGCAGGGGGGCAGACACGGCAGCGGGCGGGTGCCCCCATGGTGCGTGCGGCAGGCGATGGTGGGAACAGCCCCCGTGCCCCCCAGCCGATGACGCGGCCAGCCGATCCGGAGCCGGGCGAGCGCCACGGCGGCAACCGCATCGCCATCGCCCGGCGGCTGGGCTGCCGGCCGGCCCAGCTGCTCGATGCCAGCGCCTCGCTGGTGCCCTTCGGGCCCCCGCCTGGGCTGCGCCTGCGACTGGCCTTCGGCCCGGGCCTGCGCGACTACCCGGACCGGCAGCACCTGGCCCTGCGCCAGGCGATCGCGCGCCACCACGGGCTGGAGCCGGAGCAGGTGCTGCCGGGCAACGGCGCCGCCGAACTGTTCACCTGGGTGGCCCGCGATGCAGCCGGTGTGGGCCCCAGCCTGCTGCCGAGCCCGGGCTTCGCCGACTACCGGCGCGCCCTGGCCTGCTGGGGCGCCAGCTGGCGACCCCTGCCCCTGGCGCTGCACTGGCCGGCGGCCTGCCCCCAGCCCTTTCCCGAGCCCGGCGCCGGCGATGGGGCCGTGGTCTGGATCACCAATCCCCACAACCCCACCGGCCAGCTCTGGAGCCGCCGGTCCCTGCTGCCGCTGCTGGAGCGGTTCGCCCTGGTGATCGCCGACGAAGCCTTTCTGCCGCTGGTGCCCGCCGGCGAGCAGCAATCGCTGATCCCCCTGCTGGACCAGCACCCGAACCTGGTGGTGATCCGCAGCCTCACCAAGCTGCACGCCATCGCCGGCCTGCGGCTGGGCTATGCCCTCGCCCGGCCGGAACGGCTGCGGCGCTGGGCGGCCTGGCGGGATCCATGGCCGCTCAACGGCCTCGCCGCCGCCGCCGGCGAGCAGCTGATCGCCGACCGGCGCTGGTGCAGGCGGGTGCAGCACTGGCTGGCGCGGGAGGGGCCCTGGCTGCAGCAGCGGCTGGCCACCCTGCCCGGCCTCACACCGCTGCCATCCGCCGCCAATTTTCTGCTGCTGCGGGGCGCCACCAGCCTCGAACCGCTGCGGCAGGCCCTGGAACGGCGCCACCGGATCCTGGTGCGGGACTGCCGGTCGTTCGAGGGGCTCGATGACCACTGGCTGCGGCTGGCGGTGCTCGACCGCCCCGGCAACCGCCGCCTGCTGCGGGCCCTGCGGCTGGAAACCTCCTAGCGTCGGCAGCGTGCCCCTGAGCCCTCGCCGATGGCCCCTGCGGCAACCCACCTGGCAACCCGGCTGGGGCTGCTGCTGGTCCTGGGCAGCAGCCTGCCGGCCGAAGCCACCACCCAGTCCCGGTGCCGCTACAACGGCGAGCCACGCCTCTGCAGTGTGCGGGAGGCCCACCGCGTGGGCGTGAGCAGCGGCAACCACGTCGACATCGTCTGGCCCGATGGGGATCGCACCAGCGTGCGCTTTCTCGACGCCGGCCGCCGGCAGGGGCCCAACGGCATGGCGGTGCTGATCAACGGCAGCACCCGGGGGCAGGTGGAACAGGTGCAGGCCCTGGGCTGCGGCGTGCGGGGCTGCCGCGGCGTGCAGGTCACGATCCGCAGCAGCACCGGCAACGTGTTCAGCTACACCCGCTTCACACCCACCAGCCCCTGAAGCAGGTCGGCCAGGCGCCGGTCGGCATCGCGCACCGCCAGCCGCTCCATGCCCTGGCGCAGGCCCACCAGGGGATCGAGGCTGCCCTGCACCTGCCGCAGCCGCGGTCCCAGCAGCCGCCAGAGCGTCTCCTCCAGGGCCGTGCCGTCGTCGCACTGGGCCACGATCACCGCAGCGCCGGTTTCGGCGGCGGCGGCGGCATTGGCATCCTGATGGCGATCGGCCGCCTGCGGAAAGGGCACCAGCACGGCCGGTGTGCCGCAGACCGCCAGCTCACTGAGGCTGCCGGCTCCGGAGCGGCTCACGGCCAGGTCCACGTGCTGGAGCAGACCGGCCATCTCATCGCAGAAGGGGCGCTCCACCACCCCCTCCAGCTGCAGCCGGCCGGCATCGGGATCATTGCTGCCGGTGAGGTGCACCACCCGGCAACCGGCGGCCACGAGCCGGGGCAGCAGGGGCCGCACCATGCGGTTGAGACCGAGGGCCCCCTGGCTGCCGCCCATCACCAGCAGCAGGGGGCCCTCGCCCGCCGGCACCCAGGCCGGCAGGGGCGCGGGTGCCAGAAAGGCATGCCGCACCGGGGTGCCGGTGACCAGGGGCCGGGCCGCCGGCAACCGCTGCACCGCCTGGGGCAAGCCCACCGCCACCCGGGTGCAGAAACGCCCCAGCAGGCGGGTCACGCGGCCGGGGATCACGTTGCTTTCATGCAGCACCACGGGCACGCCGCACCAGCGGGCCGCCAGGATCGCCGGGGCGGCGATGTAGCCGCCGCTGCTGAACACCACATCGATCCGCTCCCGCCGGATCAGGCGCCGCACCACACCGCAGGCGGCCAGCAGCTGCAGCAGATTCAGCAGCCGGCGCAGACCCCGGCCCTGCAGGCCGCCTCCCCGCACCGTGTGCAGGGCATAGCGCTGGGGCACCAGCTGGCGCTCCAGCCGATCCGGCACCCCCAGCCAGCTCACCTCCCAGTCGTCGGGCAGGGCCTCGGCCACCGCCAGGGCCGGGAACAGATGGCCGCCCGTGCCACTGGCGGCGATCAGAAGCCTGGGCATGGACGCTGCCGGGGAAACGGAATGGCGGCGCCAACCTAGGCGGGTCAGGGGCCGGTTCCACGCCTACGGTGGAGCCACATTCCCGCCTCCCTGCCCCGCCGATGCTCCCCTTCCGCCAGCGCATCGCGGGACCCCTGGGCCTGGTTCTGGGTGCCATCAGCCTGGTGGCCGTTGCGCCGGTCCTGGCGGCACCCCCCAGTCCGCTGCTGCTGCAGAGCCTGGAGGCGGCGCTCAACGGCGGCCAGCCCCTCGGCACCCTGCTGGAGGCGGGGCCCGGCCTCGATCCCGTCCTGCTGGAGCGGCGGCGGCGGCGGCTGAGGGAGCAGTTCCCCGATGCCCGCTGGCAGGTGCGGCCGGGCACGCCCCAGGCCAATGGCCAGCCCACGGTGGTGGTGCGGGTGGTGGGCAGCCGCCGCCAGGGGAGCCGCACCTACCGGCTGGAGACCGAACAGCACCTGTGGCTGGAGAGCAACGGCCAGCGCATCAACGGCCAGACCGTTCTGCGGGAGCAGTCGCTGCTGCGCAGCGGCGAACGGGACCTGCCGGTGAGCCTGCTGATCCCCGACACGGTGCTCACGGGCCAGCGCTACGACGTGGACGTGATCTTCGATGAACCGCTCGACGGCGCCCTGGTGGCCGGGGGCATCACGGCGGTCAGCGGCGACCAGCTGGCGGCGATGGACAGCCCGGCCATCGAGCTGGGGGCCCTCGGCGGTGGCGGCCTGTTCAAGACGGTGCAGGCCCCGCTCACCCCGGGCAGCCAGATGTGGGCGGTGCTGCTGGTCCATCCGGACGGCATCGTCAGCGCCAGCAAGCGGGTGCGGGTGGTGTCCGAACGCCAGACCCCCCGCCCCTGACCCGGCGAGCACCCCCCGGTCAGAAGAACAGCACCGACAGACGGCTGAGGTCGCCATCGGCGATGGGCTGCTCGGTCTGGATCAGGGCCACCAGCTCCCCATTGGAACGGGTCAGGCCGATGCCACGCCGACCATGCACCTTGAAGCTGGGATCGAAGCTGTAGTCGGCCGGGCTGCCCCGCAGCAGCAGGCTGTCCTGGGTGACATCGAAATCGCGCAGCAGCAGGTAATCGTTCTCGCCCTCAAGGGAATAGAAGCTGCCCAGCTGGTCACCGAGCTGGATCACGTCTTCACCTTTACCGCTCTGGAAGCTGTCCCGCCCGGCCCGCACGCTGGTGCTGGTGCCGCCCACGAACAGGTCGTCACCCTTGCCGCCCCGGTTGTCGTCGTCGAAGGTGCTGCCGATGATCCGATCATCGCCGGCCTTGCCGACGGTGGTGGAGCGCCGCTCCCTGTCCATCAGGGCCAGGATCCGCTCCCGGTTGGCCCCGTAGGCCGCACTGGAGAACAGCGAGTCGCTGAAGCTGAAGACCGACTTCCGCCCGAGCGAGGACTCCACCAGCACCGGCTCGCCGCTGGTTGCACCGGTGATTGCGTCGATGGGTTCCGGCTCCGGAACCGGGCTGACGGGCAGGGGCAACTCCGGCAGGGGCAACTCCGGCAGCGGCGTTTCCGGCTCGGTGATCTCAGGGCCGCCAGCGACCGGTGCCGTGACCCCCGGCAGGATCAGGTCCGGCAGGGTGAGGCTGGGAGGGGTGGCCATGACTACAGGAAGGGTGATACCAGGGTAGGGGCGGTTGCCGGACACGGCATGATCTGCGGCAGCTGACCCACTCGCCCATGGGGCGCCCCCACCGGATCTGGGTGGTCGATGACGATCCCGAGATCCGCCAGATGCTGGCCACCTACCTCGGGGACCAGGGTTTCGACGTGCGCTGCCTGGCCGATGGCGGCCAGCTGCTGGCACGGCTTGAGTTCCAGCGGCCCGATCTGGTGGTGCTCGACCTGATGATGCCCGGCGACGACGGCCTCACGGTGCTGCGGCGCCTGCGCGACGGTGCCGATGATCTGCCGGTGGTGATGCTCACCGCCCGCGGCGATGGGGTGGACCGGATCATCGGCCTGGAGCAGGGTGCCGATGACTACCTGGCCAAACCCTTTCTTCCCCGCGAACTGACCGCCCGCATCGAGGCCGTGCTGCGCCGTCGCGGCACCCTGCCGGCCGGCGCACCCCTGGCCGCAGGCCAGACAGTGACCTTCGGCGACCTGGAGCTGGATCTGGCCCAGCGGAGCCTGCAGCGCAACGGCCAGCCGGTGACGATCACCAGCGGCGAGTTCAGCCTGCTCAGCGCCTTTGTCCAGCACCCCCACCGGCCCCTGTCGCGGGAGCGGCTGATCGAACTGGCCCGTGGTCCCGACAGCGACACCGACAGCCGCAGCATGGATGTGCAGGTGTCGCGGGTGCGGCGGCTGGTGGAACCGGAACCCTCCCGACCCCGCTACATCCAGACGGTTTGGGGCTACGGCTATGTGTTTGTTCCCGATGGCCGCCCCCGCCACAACTGAGCTGCGCGGCCGGCTGGCCCTGGTGCTCCGCTACGGCGCCGTGGGCCTGCTCTGGTGGCTGCTGGCCCTGGCGCTGCTGCAGCTGTTGCTGGGTCGGGTGGTGGAGCGGCAGCGCCTGCGCCAGCTGGCTGGGCCCGTGGCCCAGACCTCCCGGCTGGCCGAACTGGCCCTGGAACGGCTGCCGGCGGCGGCGGTGGCCGAGCTGAGCGGCCTGCCATTGCGGCCGACACCACCGCCCCCGGCCACCTCTCCCCAGGCGGCGGCCCTGGAGCGGCAACTCTGCGCCCGCCTCGACCCCTGCCCCCGGGTGCGGGCCAGCGGCCACGGACAGCCCCGTGGCCTGTGGGTGGAACTGGAGGCCCCCCTGGAGGCCGCCTGGCTGTTCGTGCCCCTGCCCGAGCCCCGCTCCTGGCCCCCCGATCCACTGCTGCTGGCACTGGCGATCGTGGCCGCCGGGCTGGCCACCACCCTCACCGCCCTGACCCTGGAGGTGCAGCGGCCCCTGGCCCGGCTCGAACGGGGGCTGGGCCAGGTGGGCGGTGCGGAGCGACCCGGAGCGATCCGCAGACGGGGGCGGGGGGCGGTGCGGCGCCTGGCAGCTCGCTTCAACACCATGCTGGAGCGGCTCGAGCACAACGAGCAGGAGCGGGCCACGATGCTGGCGGGCCTGGCCCACGACCTCAACCAGCCCCTCACCCGCCTGCGGCTGCGGCTGGCCCTGGGCGACAACAGGCCTGCGGGGGCGGTCTTCAGCGCCGCCGATCGGGCGGCGGCGGAGGCCGAACTGGCGGCGATCGCCCGGATGCTGCGCCAGTTCCTCCAGTTCGCCACCGCCGTGGAGGAACCACCGGTGGTGGTGCCGCTGGATCAGGTGCTGGCCGAATTGACCGGCACCCTGGAGCCTGGGGGGGAGGCGCCGCTGGCTCTGGATCTGGAGCCCCTGGAGCGGCGGGTGCGGGTCACCGCACTGCAGCGGGCCGTGGCCAACCTGATCGACAATGCCTGCAGCCACGGCATCCCCCCCGTGCGACTGGTGCTGCGGGCCGAGGGGGAGGAGGGCTTTCGGATCGAGGTGTGGGACTGCGGGCCGGGGCTCTCACCGGAGCGTTGGACCAAAGCCTTGCAACCCTTTCAGCGGCTGGATCCGGCCCGTGGCGGCCTGGGGCACTGCGGCCTGGGGCTGGCGATCGTGGCGCGGGTGGCAGCCGCCCACCGGGGCCGTCTCAGTTGCCGCCACGGGGCCGATGGCGCCGGTTTCGCCGTGTGCCTGCACGGCCGGTCACATCCGGTCACATCCATGGGGGCCGCCGGTTGCGATTCGGTCAGATCCGGCGGGCACGATCAATCCGTCGGGACTCCTCACACCCCATGACAACTGCCACCACCACCACAACCATCCCGCAGGGCAAGGCCCTGCAGCGGGGCCTGCTGCTCACGGCATCCCTGCTGCTGCTGGGCCAGCCCCAGGCCCGGGCCCTGCCCGTCGGCGGCGAGCTCGCCCCCCTGGATCTGCAGCGGCTCGGCCCGGTGCAACAGCGCAATTACTTCCTCAGCCTGCGTCGCCTGGAAGACCAGCGCCACGAACGCCAACTGGACCTGCAGGCCCGCAGCGAATGGTGCCACCGCAGCGCCGGCATGTCGCTGGGAGCGATCCGACGCTGCTGGGCCAGCGATGAGCGGGCCGCCGCCGAACTGGCCAGCGCCATGCTCGAAGAGCGGCGCCAGCTCGACCGGCGCTTCGGGCTGCTCGCCCGGGGGCCGGCAGGGGCGGGCGTCTGGGCCGTGGCGGCGGCCGATGCCTACGCCCCCCCGCCGGCCTACGGTCCGCCCGCCCACGGCCTGCCCGCCTACGGCAACGGTGGCGGCTGGCAGGGCTGGCCCCGCGGCGCCTGGCGCTGAGCCCCGGCCATCTCCCGATTCACCCGTTCTTCCCTTCACGGTTCCCCATGTCATTCACCACCGCATCCCTGCGAACCGCCCTCGCCGGCGGCATCGGCCTGCTGCTGCTCGGCGGCAGCAGTGCCCTGGCCCAGTCGGGTGACCTGATGCCGCGGGCCGGCAAGCTCACCCCCGAACAGCAGCAGAAGCTGTTTCCTGACCTCAAGCGGCTGGCGCTGGCTGACTACAGCAAGCGGGCCTCGCTGCTGGAGGAGGCGCGCCGCTGCGTGAACGGATCGCGCAGCTTCGAGGCCTACCGCAGCTGCCGTAAGCAGGAGCGCCAGGCCTACGGCCAGTGGCGTGAGCAACAGCAGAATGAGATGCGCAGGCTCTATGAGCGCAACGGCATCCCCATGCCGGAGCGGAACCAACGCCAGCCGAAAGGACAGTCCCAGGGCGGGTAGGTTCCCTCTCTCCTGACCCAGTCCTCAATCTCCCTATCCCCCTGGAGCCTGAGTTCGGCCATGGGTCTCTGATCCGTCCCTCCACCTGATGATTGACCGCGAACCCGGCCGGAGTTCCTGCCTTTGGTGCAGACAGCCGCTGCGGCTGCCTCCGGCCGGGCGGCCGATCCTCACCTGCGACTGGGGCGCCACCGACACCCTCGCCGAAACCCTCTACGCCTACGTGCCCTGTGGCCATTGCCGCTCCCTGGTGCTGGTCAACCCACCACCCGCTGAGGCGATGGGGCGGCACTACCGCAACGACTACGAGCCCTACGAGACGCCCCAGGCCGCCAGCCTGGCCCCGGCTGAGGCTGCCGGACCGGGGCTGCCCTCGCCGCCCGCTCCACTCCTGAGCGGCCTCTCCACATCCTCGACTCCGGCCCGGGATCCGGCGCCTGGCTGGAGCAGCCGGTGGAGCTGCTGGCCCCGGAGCAGTTTCTGACCTGCGCGCACCGCTGGGACATCATCAATTTCAGCCATTCTCTCGAGCACATCGTCAATCCGATCCCGGTCCTGGAGCGGGCCATCGCACACCTCAATCCCGGAGGGTTGCTGCTGATCGACGCCCCCTCGGTGGACAGTCTCTCGCTGCGGGTATGGGGGCCGTTCTGGCAGGGACTGGAGGCTCCCCGCCATCTCTCGATTCCAGCCCCGAATCAGGTGGTGCGGCTGTTGCAACGCCAGCGGCTGCGGCTGCGGCGGCGGTTCACCTACGGCTCTGCCGCGCTGTTCCAACCCACCCTGCAGCAGGCAGCCCGAGGCGGTGATCGTGGTCGACAACGCCTCCGACGACGGGTCGATCGATGCCCTGGGCCAGCGTTTCCCCGATGTGAGGGTGCTGCGCAACAGCCGCAACCGCTGCTCAACCAGGATGTCTGCCTCGATCCGGACACCCTGGGCTCGCTGCTGGATCTGGCCGCCCGCCAGCCCTGCCTCCTCTACAAGCGACGTCGCTCGGGGCAGGGCGGCTTGCGGGGGCCCGGACAGGGCGGCCCCCGGGCGGCCGACGGAGCAGGCGGGGGGCGGGCGGGGGGCGGGCGGG
>JBKDDA010000132.1:0-2016 GCA_046313055.1 Synechococcaceae cyanobacterium
CCCCGTGGCGCGGCCAGCCACCCCCTGCCGCTCCAGGCCCCAAGCAAGCCCAGCCGGGCCACTGCCAGCAGCGCCCCCAACCACGTCACCGACCGGTGGCCCCTTCGAAAGCGGGGCTGGTAGGCCCGACCGCGGCGGCGCTGCTCCGCCTGCCAGCTCTGCAGCTGGCGCAGCTGGGGTTGAACGCCAGATCGGTCCACCATCAAGCACACCAGAGCGCACTGCATCCAAGACTGCAGCGTCTGCCCCAGCGGGCCCAGCCGCTGTAGCACCAGCAACCGCTCAAGGGGCTGGCTGCTGCACCGGCTCCCTAAGCCGCGGCAACAACTGAACCAAGTTGCAAGGCTTGGTGCTGGTGTCGAGTTGGGCGCGGATCAGCCGATCCCAGGCGGTTTCCACCGCATCCAGCGAGCCCGGCAACACGAAGATCACGGTGCCGTTGGCCACTCCCGCTAGGCAACGGCTCTGCAGGGTGCTAGTGCCGATCGTCTCGAAGGAGAGCACCCGGAACAGCTCGCCGAAGCCCTCGATGGTTTTATCCAGCAGGGGTGCCACAGCCTCCGGCGTGCCGTCGCGGCCGGTAAGGCCGGTGCCACCGCTGCTTATCACCACCTGCACCGCCTCGTCGGCGATCCAGCGGCTGAGTTCGGCGCGGATGAGATAACGGTTGTCGGAGACCAACACCCGCTCCACTAGCCGATGCCCCGCCGCCTCCAGGCGCTGCTGCAGGGCAGCGCCGCTGCGGTCGTCAGCTTGCGTGCGCGTGTCCGACACCGTGAGCAGGGCGATGGCAAGGCTCACCTGGAGGTGCAGCAGGGATCCCTGCATTTTGCGCGAGGTGCTCTCTGCCCACCCGCTCCCTATGGCTTGGACACCAAACTGGATGTCTCCCTAATGCGCGTCATGCCCTCCGCTGCGGACCCAGTGTTGCCGGTGCGGGTGCGGCTGTTTGCCGCCCTGCGCGAGGCGATGGGTTGGAGCGAGCAGAGGGTGACGGCATCGGACGCCACCACCCCCCTGACCCTCTGGCGCCAGCTGGCTCTGGAGCCGGCCGAGCCGCCCGCCGGGATGCGGGTGGCGATCAACCAACAGTTCGCCGCCTGGGATGAGCCGCAGCAGCCCGGCGACGAGCTGGCCTTCCTGCCGCCGATCAGTGGTGGCTGAGACAGCAGTGACTGAATCGTCCCCACCCATGGCCGGCCCGTTGCTGAGCGTCCAGCTGGAGGCCGAGCCCTTCGAACCCCTGCAGGCCCTGGCAGGCTGGCATCAAGCGTTGGCGGCAGCTCTCGGCGCCCTGCCGGCAGCTGAGAGCCATTTCATCGGTCGAGTGCGGCCTACCAGCGCGAGCGACGCGCCCCTGGCGGCCCTGGAGCTGGAGCACTATCCGGGCATGACCGAGGCCCAGCTCCAGGCCCTGGCCAAGGCCGCCTCCGACCGCCACGGCGCCAGGGCGGTGCTGGTGCGGCACCGCGTGGGTCGGGTGCTAGCGGGGGAGGCGATCGTGCTGGTGGCCGTAGCCGCCGATCGCCGAGGCCCGGCCCAACGCTGCGGCGAGCAGCTGCTGGAGGCGCTCAAACACGAGGCCCCCGTTTGGAAACGGGAGTGGCTGGCCGATGGCCGCGGCAGCTGGGTGCAAGGCAACACACCGCTTTAACGGCTGGGGCCCGGCTCCGAAGATAGGCAGCCGCAGCAGCTGGGCCCAGAGCTCGGTGCCCGCGGCGAGGGTTCCCAGCTCCGCCGGGATCTCCAGCAGCAGATCAGCCCCCTGCAGCGAGCCGATACGGGAGGAGGCCTGGGAACCCTCCACCCGCGCCAGCAGGGTGCCATCAGGGGGCACCACCAGCCGGGCCCGGGCCAGCTCCGGCCGGCCGGAACCGCGCCGCAGCTCCTGCTCCAGCCGCACCCGCAGACGGGGTAGCACCTGGATGGCACCCCCCTCCAGCCGCTGCAGCGCCGGCCAGAGCAGCTGCAGGGCCGTGATCGCCGCTGCCACCGGGTTGCCCGGCAGCCCAAAGA
>JBKDDA010000133.1:0-26763 GCA_046313055.1 Synechococcaceae cyanobacterium
CTTCTCGCCCTTGGCCTCGTACTCACGCCGTAGCTCCTTCCAGAGCGGCCGATTCATCAGGTAGTGACCCACGTAGCCCCCACCAAGACCCGGCTGCATCGGCGGCAGCTCCTGGGTTGGGAAGCGTTCCTCCAGGCGCCAGCCGTCTGCCCAGTCGTCGCAGGGCAGTGGCCGCAACACCCTTGGCCGGGTCTTGCCGCGGGAGGCGACCTTCTCAACCATGCACCAGAGCCGACCCTGGCGGATCTGCAGATGTTGCAGCTCCTCCGGGCGCAGTCCGTAGGCAGCCATCAGCTGAAAGGCAAAGCGCCAGCGGGCATCCGGGATGGCCCGCACCAACGCAAGAATGTGCTCCACCTCCAGGGGCGTCGTGATCGCTTTCGCCGCACGCGATCGCCCCACGAACACCGCCAGATCCTGAGGCGGCTCCCAGTCTTCGCCCAGCCGCCGCTCCGCCACGGCCCAACGAAGCAGGGCGGCAGTCGACTGAATCTGGATCTGGCGGGTGCGCCCGCCAGGCTTGTCTGCCCAGATCCGGGCCAGGGTCTCCAGCAGCTGCTTGGCGTTCTGCGGTGGGGCCGCAACAGCCACGGCACCGAGCACGTGGTTCATGTGGTGCCGGTAGACCCGATGCCAGGTCGACGGCTTGATCTCGCCACTGATCAGCTTGTGCTCCCGGAATGCAGCGATCAGCTCATCCCAGTCCCCCGGGGCAAGCACCGCCGCCATTCCCCTGGGCCTGGGCCTGCCGGGGTGGGCTGTCTGGGGACGGCGGCCTGCACCCGCCTCAGCCTCTGCTCCCCTCGATCCATCCGGACGGGGCATGCGTGCCACGCAGGCATCGGGCTCGATGCCCTGCTGGAACTGCTCGTAGACCTGAACCACCGCATCGCGGATCTGATCGATCTGATCGCACTCCCACGGCATGGGCAGGAGCACCTGCCGGCGCCTGCCCCGTCCTGCCCCAGCAGCAATGTTCAACCGCGCATGACCGCGGTGGTTGAGCACCGTCCAGCCTCGACGGCAGCCCTTCTGAGACAGGGCATGAGACACCACCGCCCTGATCGTGTCCTCCGCGTCCCAGGCCGCCGGCATGGGAGACGTGCAGATGCTGGCAGCCCGAACGCCAGTTGCTGCAGGATTTTTGAGCCGAAGACCCTTCTTGAGAACAGGAAGCGGGCGGCGGGAATCGAACCCGCATCATCAGCTTGGAAGGCTGAGGTTTTACCACTAAACTACGCCCGCACAGGTACAGAAGTACCAAGGGCCCGGCATGGGGGCCGGGAAGGCTGCATTATGGCCTGCGTGCGTCTGGCTCCCGCCTTGGCAACCGAGTTCCGCGACGCCGCCGAGTTGAAGGGCGCCGCCCGCCAGCGGCTGCTCTGGTCCTACGGCATGGGCGATGTGGGCACCGGCATGGGCGCCGCCCTGATCGGCTTCTACCTGCTGCGCTTCTACGTGGCCGCCGGCCTGCCCCCCTGGCTGGCGGGCCTGGCCTATGGCCTCGGCCGCTTCTGGGACGCCATCAACGACCCGGTGGTGGGCTGGCTGAGCGACCGCACCCGCCACCATCCCCTCGGCCCCCGCGTGCCCTGGATCCTCTGGAGCGCCCTGCCCCTCGGCCTCACCATGGCCGCCATGTGGTGGCTGCCCCCCTGGCCGGTCACCTGGGTGCGCTTTGCCATCTTTCTGCTGGTTTCGGTGGTGGCCAACAGCCTCTACACCTGCGTGAACCTGCCCTACACCGCCCTGGCAGCCGAGCTCACCCAGCAGGTGGGGCTGCGCACCCGGCTCAACACCGCCCGCTTCACCGGCTCGATCCTGGCCACCATCACGGCTGCCCTGCTGGCCGGCGTGCTGGTGCGCGACCTGGGCGATGCCCGCACCTACCTGCCGGCCGGGCTGGTGTCGGGCCTGATCATCACGGCCTCCTCCCTGCTCTGCGGCTGGGGCCTGCTGCCGATCGCCCGCCATGCCCAGCGGCCGGAGGTGAGTCGCGGCGGCACCCGCCGCCTGCTGAAGCGGGTGCTGCGCAACAGCCGCTTCGTGATGGTGCTGGGGCTCTATCTGCTGCTGTGGTGTTCGCTGCAGCTGATGCAGGCGGTATCGCTGTTCTTTCTGCCGGTGGTGATGCAGGTGCCGGAAACCCTCAGCAAGCTGATCCTGCTGCCCTTCATGGTGAGTTCCCTGGGGGGCCTCTGGATCTGGAACGCCATTGCCCAGCACCGCAGCCGCCTCACCGCCCTGGCCTGGGGCAGCGGCTTCTGGATCGCCGGCTGCCTGATGGTGATGCTGCTGCAGCCCCTCGACCCGGCCGCAGGCCCGCTCAGCCCCACCAATGGCCTGCGCCTGGCCGCCCTGGTGACCGCCATCGTGCTGGCGGGCCTGGGGGCCTCCACCGCCTACCTGATCCCCTGGTCGCTGCTGCCCGACGCGATCGATGCCGATCCCGATCGCCCCGCCGGCCAGTACAGCGCCTGGATGGTACTGGCCCAGAAGGTCTGCATCAGCGTGGTGATCGCCCTGCTGGGCTCCCTGCTGAGCCTCTGCGGCTACAACGAGGCCCTCGGGGCCGCCCAGCAACCCGCCAGTGCCCTGGTCGCCATCCGCCTGTGCATGGGCCTGATTCCGGCCGTGCTGGTGGTGCTGGGGCTGCTCACGGTGCGCCGCTGGCCCCACGCCTCCCGCCCATGACCCCCCACGCACCCCGCTGGCTGCGGCGCCTGGCCAGCAGCGCCATGATCGGCGGCCAGGCGGTGAGCGCCATCGCCCGGGGCCGCATCGGACTCACCGACCTGATGGCCGAACTGATGGAGGCCGGGCCGGGCAGCTTCCTGATCGTGCTGATCACCGGCCTGGCCGCCGGCACCGTGTTCAACATCCAGGTGGCGGCCGAACTCTCCGACCAGGGGGCCAGCAGCGCCGTGGGCGGACTGCTGGGCCTGGGCCTGGCGCGCGAGATCGCACCCCTGCTCACCGCCACCCTGCTCACCGGCAAGGTGGCCACGGCCTACGCCGCCCAGCTGGGCACCATGCGCGTGACCGAACAGATCGACGCGATCACCATGCTGCGCACCGACCCGGTGGAATACCTGGTGGTGCCGCGCCTGCTGGCGATGGTGGTGATGGCCCCGGTGCAATGCCTGCTGTTCTTCGCGGTGGCGCTCTGGTCGGGCCAGCTCAGCAGCACCTTGCTCTACAGCATTCCCCCCGCCGTGTTCTGGAACTCGGTGCGCATCTGGCTGGAACCCAGCGACCTGCCCTCCATGCTGCTCAAGGCGATGGTGTTCGGCCTGCAGATCGCCGTGATCGCCTGCGGCTGGGGCCTCACCACCAGCGGTGGCCCCAAGGAGGTGGGCAGCACCACCACCGGCGCCGTGGTCATGATCCTGGTCACGGTCGCTCTTGTGGACGTGGTCCTCACCCAGATCCTCTTCGGCACCTGACATGACAGACACCACCACCATCGCCCCCAGCCCCAGCGTGGCCAGCGGCGTGATCCTGCTGGGGATCGCCGCCGAAGCCACCGCCATCGGCCTCGGCGCCGGTCCCTGGCTGCTGGCGGCAGCCGGCCTGCCGCTGCTCTTCGGGGGCTTCCTGCTGCTGCAGACCTGGCTGCTGCGTCTCCAGTTCACCGACAGCGCCCTGGTGGTGCTGCGCAGCGGCCATGAGATCCGCCGCTTCCCCTATGCCCAGTGGCTGGCCTGGCGGCTGTTCTGGCCAGGGGTGCCGGTGCTGTTTTATTTCAGGGAAGAGCGGAGCATCCATCTCCTGCCGGTGCTGTTCGACGCAGTCGCCCTGCGCCGCCAGCTGCAGACCCACCTGCCCCACCTGGCCCAGCTGCCCACGCCATGACCGAGACCCCTCCACCCGCCAGCGACGGCAGCCCCGCCGCCCCTGCGCCGCCGGCGGCCAGCCAGCAGGCCTGGCTCGATCTGGCGCTGCAGGAGCTGCGGCAGCAGCGGGATGCCCTGCGGCAGGAGATCAACGGCCTGGAAAGCCAGCGCGACCGTCTGCAGCGCGAGGTCACCGCCGGCTTCGGCGGGCGCAGCGAAGACATCGCCCGCCGCCTCAAGGGATTCCAGGACTATCTGGTGGGCGCCCTCCAGGATCTGGCCGCCAGTGCCGAACAACTCGATCTGGTGCCCCAGCCGGTGCTGGTGCAGCCCTCGCCCCTCGACCGCGAACCGGCCGGCCCCCCGGCCAGCCCCGCCGCGGCGGCGCCGCCGGCCGCCGCGGGGCTGTTCATGGCGGATGAGGCCCTGATCCGGGAGCGGCTGCGCCAGTTCCAGGAGCAGCCCGACTTCCACGCCGATCCCTGGAAACTGCGCCGCAGCCTCGATCGCGATGGTGCCGCCGCGCTCGACGACTGGTTTCTGCTGCAGGCGGGCCGGGGCGCCCAGGCCAGCAGCGGCAGCCGCAACCGCAACGCCCTGATCGCCGCTGCCGCCATCGCCATCCTCGGCGAGCTCTACGGCGACCGCTTCCAGACCCTGGTGCTGGCGGGAGAACCGGAGCGGCTGGGGGAATGGCGCCGGGGCCTGCAGGATTGCCTGGGCCTCAGCCGCGATGATTTCGGACCCGCCAGCGGCATCGTGCTGTTCGAGCGGCCCGATGCCCTGATCGACCGGGCCGACCGGCTGGAGGAACGGGGCGAGCTGCCCTTCATCGTGGTCGATGCCGCCGAACGGGCCGTGGAGATCCCGATCCTCCAGTTCCCCCTCTGGCTGGCCTTCGCCGCCGGCCCCGGCGAACGGCTCGACGACGACCTTGACTGACCTGCCACCACCACCACCGCTGCCGATGGCCATGCCGATTCTCCTGCTTGTTCCGCTGCTGGGCGGCTACCTGCTGGGGTCAATCCCCAGCGGCTGGCTGGCGGGCCGGCTGCTGCGCGGCATCGACATCCGCCAGGAGGGTTCGGGCTCCACCGGCGCCACCAACGTGCTGCGGGTGGTGGGCAAGGGGCCTGCCCTGGTGGTCTTCGCCGTGGATGTGCTCAAGGGCACGGCAGCCGTGCTGCTGGCCCGCCAGCTGCTGGCCGGTGGGCTGGAGCCGGGCCTGCTGCTCGATGGGGCAGTGGTGGCGGCCGGCCTGGCGGCCCTGGCCGGCCACATCTGGCCGGTGTGGCTGGGCTGGAAGGGGGGCAAGGCGGTGGCCACCGGCCTGGGCATGCTGCTGGGGCTGGCCTGGCCGGTGGGGCTGGCCTGCTTCGGAATCTTTCTCGCCGTGCTCACCTTCAGCCGCATCGTGTCGCTCTCCAGCGTGGTGGCGGCCCTGGCACTGCCGCTGCTCATGCTGGCCTGGTCCACGGGCCAGGGCCTGGGGGCCCGGCCGGCCTACCTGGTGCTGGCCCTGATCACCGCCGTGCTGGTGATCTGGCGCCACCGCAGCAACCTGCAGCGGCTGGCCGCCGGCCACGAACCACGGCTGGGCCAGCGCGGCACCTGAGCGTTCAGGCCAGGCTGCGGCTGCGCTCGGCGGCGGCCAGCACCGCCTCGATCAGGGCCGACCGCAGACCCGCCCGCTCCAGCTGGCGCAGACCCGCAATGGTGGTGCCCGCCGGGCTGCTCACCATGTCCTTGAGCTGGGCCGGATGCAGCTCCTGCTGGTGCAGCAGGGCCGCGGTACCGGCCAGGGTGCGATGGGCCAGGTGGCCGGCCAGCTGGCGGGGCAGGCCGGCGGCCACCGCCCCATCGGCCATCGCTTCGGCCACCAGCGCCACAAAGGCGGGGCCGGAGGAGGTGAGGGCCAGAAAGGCATCGAGCTGGGTCTCGGGCAGCTCCAGCACCTCACCCACCTGGGCGAACAGGCAGCCCAGCCACTCACGCCGCTCCGGGCTGATGCCCTCGCCCCAGGCCAGGGCCGTGAGCCCGGCACGCACCAGGCAGGGGGTGTTGGGCACAGCCCGCACGCAGTGATGGCCAGGGAACAGCCGCTGCAGCCGCGCCAGCGGCACGCCCGCCAGCACGGAGATCAACAGGGGGACCGGACCGGCGGGAGGCGCCGGGGCCGCCGCGGCCACCGCCTCCAGCTGCTGGGGCTTGACCGCCAGCAGCTGCACCGGTGCCGCCCAGGCGGCACCGGCTTCGGTGGCCACAGCCAGCTGCAGCTGTTCGCTCAAGCGGTCGGCCGAAGCGGCCGAAGCCACAACAGCCCGCACGGCCGACCGCTCGACCAGGCCGGCCTCCAGCCAGGGCAGCAGCAAGGCCTGGGCCATGCGGCCCAGGCCCACCACCCCGAAGGCCTCCGCCATCAGATGGCGGCGTCATGCCGGCCCCAGGCCGGGCTCGGGGCCATGTCCAGGTCAGCCGAGGTGGTGTCGGTCCGGCCCGACACCACCGTGGGCGAGGCCGACTCCTCGCTGCCCGCGGTGGTCACCGTGACACAGCTGGGGGCGAACAGAAAGATGCTCTCGCCGACCCGCTCCTGGTGGCCATCGATGGCGAAGGTGCCACCGGCCACGAAATCCACGGCCCGCTGGGCCTGGTCCGGCTCCATCATCGTGAGATTGAGGATCACCGTTTTGCGCTCCCGCAGCGCCTGGATGGCGCGGGGGGTCTCATCGAAGCTGCGGGGCTCCATCAGCAGCACCTCCTGGGCGGCGTTGCTGAGACCGGGCATGCCGATCACATTGGTGCCGGCAAAGGGGTCGTCACTGCGGAAGTCGGTGCTCAAGGCCAGGGGAACGGAACTCTCCAAGCGGTTGCTGGCGGTTTCGGCGCCGGTTGTGGGGGTCTCGCCGGGGTCGTAGTCCAGGTCGTCTTCGTACGCGCCATCCAGGAATTCATCACCGGACACCACGGCGCGAAGGCGGGAGAACAACGACACGGGAGCGACTGAGGGTTACAGGATCCCTGATAGCGTCTCACGGAGCCGGCGGCAAGGCCAGCCGGGGCCCGAACAGGCCCGTGCCCAGCCGCACCCAGGTGGCACCGGCCGCCACCGCCTCGGGCCAGTCATCGCTCATACCCATCGACAGCTGGGGCAGCTCCAGGCTGGCCGCCAGGGCCGCCGCCTCCCGGTAGAGCCGGCAGCGATCCTCCGCCGCCAGGCCCAGGGGCGGGATCGTCATCATTCCCACAAGACGCAACGGCGCCATCGCCCCCAGCCGATCCCGCAGGGCCCGCAGCTCGTCGGCGGAGAAACCGGTCTTGGTGGGATCGCTGCGCAGCTTCACCTGGGCGAACAGCGCCGGGCTGCGCCCCTCCTCGGCGGCGATGCGCTGCAGCCGCTCCGCCAGGGCCAGGCTGTCGAGCGAATGGATCGTGCCGAAGCAGCGCACCACGCCCCGGGCCTTGTTGGCCTGCAACCGACCGATGAAATGCCAGTCAAGCGGCTCCAGATCCGCCAGCTCCGCCTGCTTGGCCATGGCCTCCTGCAGCCGGCTTTCGCCGAAGCTGCGCTGGCCGTGGGCCACCGCCTGCCGCACCGCCGCAGCCGGCTGCCCCTTGCTCACCGCCAGCAGCTGCACCCCCCGGGGCAGGCGTTCACGCACCGCCGCCAGCCGATCCGCCAGGTCTGAACTCATCCGATGAAGGTCTGGTCAAACAGTTGCCGCCAGTGGGCATGCACCGAGGGGCCCTCACGGCGGGCGCGGGTCAGGTTCTTCTCGGCGAAGTTGCGGGCGTCCATCAGGGGGATCACCTCAAAGGCCGCTCCGCGGGGCAGGGCGGTGACCAGAAAGAAGATGCGCTGGGCATAGAGCGTGGCGTAGAGATCCTTGTCATCAGCAACCGGGGCTACCCGGTAGAGCAGCCCGAAGGTGGGATGGTTGAGATAACGCTCTGCGCTCACGTGGCCTGGCGGTCTGGGGCCATTAAAGAGCACCGCCAAATCGCCAGCGCAGGGCCAGCAGCAGCGCCAGGGCCAGACCCGCGACCACACTGCCGGCCCCCAGGCGGCCGCGGGGCTCATGCAGGCGATCGGGGGGCAACCAGCGGCCACCCCGGGCCAGCAGGGCTTCAGCCCCCTGCTCCGAGCGCAGCAGCACATTGGCCAGCAGCCGCTCGCCCACCGCCAGCGCCAGCCCCAGGGCCGCCTTCCAGCCCAGGCGCTTCACGTCGATGGCCCGGGTGGCCAGCGAACGCAGCAGGTTCTGGAGCTCCTCCTGCACCAGGGGCAGAAAGCGCAGGGCCAGCAGCAGCAGAAAGCCCAGCCGCTGCACCGGCACGCCCGCCAGACCCAGGGGCCGGATCCACCAGCCCAGGGCCCACACCAGCTCCTCCGGGGCCGTGGTGAGCAGCAGCAGGTTGGCACTGTGAATCACTGTGAACAGCAGCGTGCCCCCGCTGATGCCCAGCTCGGCCGATCGCCGGGTCACCACCAGCGGCCCCAGCTGCAGCGGCCCGAGGGAGGCGGGGCCCCAGCGCAGCAGCTGCCAGGGCAGCCCCAGGCTGTCGGGCGGCTGCCCCGGGCCGGCCCCCAGGCGCAGCTCGTCGGCTGGCCGGCTGCGGGGCAGCTCAGGCGCCGAACTCACGGGCAGCAGGGCCGAGAGCAGGCCCACCAGCAGCGCCAGGGCCAGCAGCAGCGGCACGCTGCGGCGCCACAGGCGCCAGGGCAGCCCCACGGCAGTGAGCAGCAGCAGCAGGCCCACCAGGGCCAGGCGCCACCCGGGGCCCGCCAGGATCGGCGTCAGCAGAAAGGCCAGCGTCCAGGCCAGCTTCAGGCGCGGGTCCAGGCGCGACAACCAGCCGCCGGCATCGCCCGCGGACTGACCGATGGGCAGTTGGCGCAACCAGTCCATGCCGGCGTTCCGTCAGCGACCGCGGGCCTGCTGGCGGGCCAGGTCGCGCTCCGCATCGCGCTGCTGCTTGCCCCGCCAGAACAGCCGCACCGGCGACCCCTCGAAGCCCAGGCCCTCGCGGATCTGGCGCTCCACATAGCGGCGGTAGGTGTCTCCGAACAGCTTGGGATCGTTCACGAACAGGGTGAAGCTGGGGGGCCGCACCGCCACCTGGGTGCCGTAGTAGATGCGGCCCTGGCGACCGCCGCGGGTGGCCGGTGGCGACCGCCAACCCACCGCCTCCTGCAGCACCTCATTGACCACGGCGGTGGCCACCCGCCGGCGGTGCTGTTCCACCGCCACCGCCGCGATCGCGAACAGGCTCTGCACCCGCTGGCCGGTGAGGGCGGAGGTGAACAGCATCGGTGCCCAGTCGAGGAAATAGAGCTTGGCCCGCAGCTCCTTCTCCATGGCCGGCATGGTGTGGGAATCCTTCTCGATCGCGTCCCATTTGTTGACCACCACCACGCAGGCGCGGCCGTCCTCCTCGATGCGGCCGGCCAGGCGCTGGTCCTGCTCGGTCACACCATCGAGGGCGTCGATCACGAGCACGCACACATCGCTGCGCTCGATCGCCTTGAAGCTGCGGTTGATGCCGAAGAACTCCGGCCCGTAGCTCACCGAACGCTTGCGGCGGATGCCGGCGGTGTCGAGGATCTTCCAGGTGTGGCCTTCGCGCTCGATCGTGGTGTCGATCGTGTCGCGGGTGGTGCCGCGGATCGGGCTCACAATCGCCCGCTTCTCCCCGCAGATGGCATTGAGCAGGCTCGATTTGCCCACATTGGGCCGACCCACGATCGCCAGCTGGATCGGCTCCTCACCGCCCTCCTCGCCGGAGGGGGGCAGAAAACCGATCACCCGGTCCAGCAGGTCGCCGGTGCCGGCCCCATGGATCGCCGAGATCGGGTGCGGTTCACCCAGGCCCAGGCCCCAGAACTCGGCCGCCATCGCCAGGCCCGCATCGGGCGACTCGCACTTGTTCACCGCCAGCAGCACCGGCACGCTCTGGCCCCGCAACCATTCGGCGATCGCCTGGTCGGCGGCGGTGCAGCCCTGCTGACCATCCACGATCACCAGCGCCACCGAGGCCTCCGCCAGGGCCAGGTTGGCCTGTTCGCGGATCTCAGGCAGAAATTCACTGTCGTCGTCGAACACCAGCCCGCCCGTGTCGACCACCCGAAAACTGCGATCACCCCAGAAGCCCTCCTGGTAGGTGCGGTCGCGGGTGACCCCGGGCTGGTCGTGCACAATCGCCTCGCGGCTGCGGCACAGGCGGTTCACCAGGGTGGATTTGCCCACATTGGGGCGGCCGATGATGGCAACAACAGGGAGGGCCACGCTGGCTTATTCCTAACTACGGGAGTCGTCTCTCGACCCTACAGACCCGGCCCTCGGCCCCTGGGGCGCGCCTCAGCCCACCGGCAGGTCGCCGGGATGGCCCGCCACCGGATCGGCGGGCGGCTCCAGCAGCGGCGGCAACGGCCCGCGCTCCGGCAGGGGCTCGCCCCGCTGCGCCAGCCAGGCCAGCAGCCAGTTCACCGCCGTGGCGCGGCGGGTGCGCCGGGGGTAGAGCTCGCCGATGCGATACCCGCTGAAGCCCAGCTGTTCCTTGAGCAGCTGCTTGTGGACTTTCGGAATCGAGCGGGTGAGGGCCACCGCAGCCGGTCGGGCGGCAATCAGCTCCGGGGCGATCGGAAACGGCTCCCGCCAGGCATCGGCCGTGGCCGGGCCCGCGCTCCAGGTGCCGGAGCCATCGGGGGCGTATCCCAGGCGCGGCCAGATCAGTTCACACACGAAGCGATCGCTGGTGCGGTCAGCCAGCACCGCCTCCAGCAGCGCCCGGCTGAGGGGGAAGGGATCGGGCACGGCGGCGGCTTCGGCGGGGGCCATGGGCCTGGAGCCTCACAATGGGGCCACCATGATCATCGCCACGCGGGCGCCCCACCCCCAACCCCTGCTGCTGCCGGGCAACGGCACGCCACGGCTGCTGGCCTGCCGGGTGCTGCAGTCGCCCCTGGCGGGCGTGAGCGACCGCATCTTCCGCAGCCTGGTGCGGCGCTGGGCCCCCGATGCCCTGCTGTTCACCGAGATGGTGAACGCCACCGGCCTGGAACTGGGCCACGGCCGCCACAAGGTGGAGGAGCTGGGTGGCGAGTGCGGCCCGATCGGCGTGCAGCTGTTTGACCACCGGCCCGCCGCCATGGCCGAGGCGGCCCGCCGCGCCGAGGCCGCCGGCGCCTTTCTGATCGACATCAACATGGGCTGCCCCGTGACGAAGATCGCCCGCAAGGGCGGCGGCAGCGGCCTGATCCGCGACCCCGACCTGGCCGCCCGCCTGGTGGAGGCCGTGGCCGCGGCGGTGCAGCTGCCCGTGACGGTCAAGACCCGGCTGGGCTGGTGCGGCGCCGATCCCGGCCCCGCCGGCGGCCACGAGCTGGCGGCCCGGGCGGTGGCCTGGTGCCGCCGGCTGGAGAACGCCGGCGCCCAGCTGCTCACCCTGCACGGCCGCACCCGCGAGCAGGGCTTCCGGGGCCGGGCCGACTGGTCCGCCATCGCCGCCGTGCAACGGGCACTCACGATTCCGCTGATCGCCAACGGTGACATCGCCACACCCGACGATGCCCTGCGCTGCCTGGCACTCACCGGCGCCGACGGGGTGATGGTGGGCCGGGGCACCATGGGCGCCCCCTGGCTGGTGGGACAGATCGCCGCGGCCCTCGGCGGCCGGCCCGTGCCACCCACCCCCGGCCCCCATGAGCGGCTGGCACTGGCGGCCGGGCAGCTGCAGGACCTGGTGGCCGCCTGGGGGGACCATGGCCTGCTGATCGCCCGCAAACACCTGGCCTGGACCTGCACCGGTTTTGCCGGCGCCCCCCAGCTGCGCCAGGCGCTGATGGCGGCGGCCACGCCGGCGGCGGCCCTGGAGCTGCTGGCGGCCGCCGCTGCGGCCCTGGCTCAGGGCAACACCGCGGGCCAACCCTGGCGGATCAGCAGCAGGGAGAAATAGGAGAGACCAGACGCCTCGGCCGCCACGGCCGCAGCCGGCCGCAGCAGCTGATCCGGCCAGCCCACCCGCTCGGCCACCAGGCTGTGCTCCAGCAGGTTCCGGCCCGCCAGCAGCGGCCGCACCCAGGCCCAGCGCCCACCCAGCTTGAGCAGGGCCAGCACCGTGTCGCTGGCGGCCGCCTGTCGCAGCAGGGCATCGAGCTCTTCGGGGGTGTCGGGGGTGGGGCGGATCAGCAGCGCCTCACGCTGGAGAGCCAGGGGCCACACCAGGCCCGCACCGCCCATGGCCGGCGCTGCTGCCGCCGCAGCCGCCACCGCGGTGATGCCCGGAATCACCGCCACGGAACAGTGGGGATGGCGGGCCGCCAGGGCCAGCAGCAGGTAGGAGCCGCTGGCGAACAGGGAGGCGTCCCCCTCGCAGAGCAGGGCCACCGCCGCGCCGGCGGCCACCGCCGCCGCCAGGGCATCGGCGGCGGCATGCCAGGCGGCCACCCGGGGCTCGGCCTCGGCCACCATCGGCAGCACCAGGGGCAGCCGCCGCTGGTGCGGGTGCATCCAGGGGGCGGCGATGCGGGCGGCCATGCCCTCAGCACCGGGGCGCGCCACCGGATAGGCCACGACCGCCGCCGCACCGATCGCCGCCACCGCCGCCAGCGTGAGCAGCTGGGGATCACCCGGACCCACACCCACCAGGGTGACACCGGGCCGGGCGCTGGGATCGGGGTCGGAACGCACCGGCAGAACGGGAACGGCCCTCTTTCTAGGCTGGTGCCACCCCAGCGGCGGGCCGATGAGTCATCTGCAGATCTTTGAAGCCCATCCAGCCGACCAGCCCGTGCCGTGCCTGGCCAGCAACGACGCCAGCCTGATCAGCGCCGAACTGGCGGCCCGCGGCATCGGCTTTGAGCGGTGGCCGGCCCGGGTGACCCTGCCGGAGCAGGCCGAACCGGCGGCCATCCTGGCGGCCTACGCCGCCGAGATCAGCGCCGTGCAGGCCCGGGGCCGTTACCCCACCGTGGATGCGATCCGGCTCACGCCCGACCACCCAGACCGCACCAGCCTGCGCCGCCGCTTTCTGGCCGAACACACCCACAGCGAAGACGAGGTGCGTTTCTTCGTGGAGGGCCGCGGCCTGTTCTGCCTGCACATCGGCGACGAGGTGCTGCAGGTGCTCTGCGAAGCCGACGACTGGATCAGCGTGCCCGCCGGCACCCGCCACTGGTTTGACATGGGATCGGCACCACGCTTCACCGCCCTGCGCTTCTTCGACAACCCCGACGGCTGGGTGGCCCAGTTCACCGGTGACCCGATCGCGGAGCGGTTTCCCCTGCTGGGTTGACGGCCCCCCGGAACCGGCCCGGCGAAACCGGCCCATCAGCTGGCGCCCATCAGGGCCGGCAGCACAAAGGTGACCAGCACCGCCAGCCCGTAGCCCAGCAGCGACAACGCGAACAGCAGCCGGGCCTGGCGCCGCAGCCGCAGACAGGCCTGGCGCCGATCCGGGTCGGTGGGGCAGCTGCCGAAGCGGGCCTGGCGCCCCAGGCCCAGCCCCGCCAGCAGCAGGGCCCCGCCCGCCAGGCTGAACACCACCCCCTTGTGCTCCGACAACACCACCAGCCCGGGCACATGGCTCACCAGGCCGGCCATGACCGACCCGGCCCCCACCAGCACCAGAACAGCCGGCAGCACGCAGCACACCAACGTGCCGGAGGTGAGCAGCAGGCTCACGGCCTGCAGGGAGCGCACCCGGCGGCTCTGCCGCAGGGGCCGGCGCCCATCGGCCGGGCTTGCCATCAACGGGAGGCGGCGGCGGGGGCCTGGATGCTGCGCACGTCGTAGCCGGCATCGCGGATCGCCCGCCGCAGCGCGGCGGGATCGAGCACCGCACCCGGGCGGGGGGTGACCTCCACCAACCGGCGGGACAGGTCGATGTGCACCGACTCGGTGCCCGGCAATGCCCGCAGCCGCTTCTCGATGCCCTGGGCGCAGAAGGAGCAGACCATGCCGGCCACGGTGATCCGATATGGCGAGGATCCGGCCAGCAACGGGGCCGGGATGCATGCGGCAGCCGCCAGCACCAGCGTGGCGGCAGCACGGGACCAGAAACGGACCATGGTTCAGAAGGTGTAGGACAGATTGACCCGCACGGAGCCCCGGGTGCTCAGCCCGGCCTCGGCGAACAGGCGGCGGTGCAGCAGCCGCAGCATGGGGGTGACTTCCACGCCGGGCTGCAGATCCTCCATGGTGCGGGCCTCGAGCATGAGCCAGGGTTGCCAGCGGTCGTAATGGGCGGGGGTGAGGGCCACACCCGCCCGGGCCGCGGTCATCCACCGCCCCACATCCGCCGCCTGGAACCAGCGGGCGGAGGCCGCCAGGTAGAGCCGCTGGGTTTCCCAGTCGGCCTGGGCCCAGGGAGACCAGGCCGCCCGGTTGTCCACCTGCCCGGAGCCGTCGCGGGCGGCGGCTCCGTGGCCATGGTGCACTCCATGGCCGGTGCGGCCACCATTGCCCGGCAGAACCGTGAGCACCCCCACGCCCGTGCCGGCCCAGAGATTGGCCTGGTGGTGGTCACCGTTCCAGCGGTGCAGCCGCTGGGTGACCATCAGCAGACTCCAGATCTCCTGCCGGTGGGCGGAGCCACGGGCCCCGTCTTCGGGCTCCATCCAGTTGACGTTGGGGCCCAGGCCGGTGCTGCGGGTCAGGGCTGGGGTGATGGTGACGGCCGACCAGTGGGGATCGAACTCACCGCTGACCACCACGCTGCCGCGGTGACCCAGGGGCGCCGCCGCCGCCTGGCCGCCGGCCAGGGCCGCCACCACCCCGGCCAGGGCCAGCGCAACCCCGGCGAGGCGGCGGTGGCGCCGGGCAGGCAAACCGGTGCGGACCGGCATCGGAGCAGCCACGGCCGGCAGGACTGTGGGGAGGAGGACTGGGCCGATGCTAGGGACATTCTGCGGCAGTGATGCCGCAGGAGTGCATGCGCACCGCCCCCGAGCCGGCAGCGTCACCCGCAAGCGCCTCGCCCTCCACCGCCGCCAGCCGGTCCAGCCGCTCCAGGGTGGCGGCCCGGCCGAAGCGCTGCTCCGCCAGCACCCAGTAGAGGCCGAAATGGCGCGCCTCACTGGCCAGCAGGTCGCCGTAGAGGTGGCGCAGGTCGGGGTCAGGGCTGTGGCGGGCCAGCAGGGCCATGCGCTCATGGCTGCGGGCCTCGATCAGGCCGGCCACCAGAAAGCCATCGAGCATGCGCTGGGGTTCGTCGCGGCGCACCGCGGCAGCGAGACGGGCGCCGTAGGCTGGCGCCGGCAGGGGCCGCAGCCCGATGCCCCGCCGCTGCAGCAGCGCCAGCACCCGCTCGAAATGCTCCAGCTCCTCCCGGGCCAGGGCACTGAGGGCCAACGCCAGATCCCCGTCGGACGGGTAGCGGAACATCATCTGCAGGGCCGCGCCGGCCGCCTTGCGCTCACAGTGGGCATGGTCGATCAGCACCAGATCGGGGCTGGCGACGGCCGCCGCCAGCCAGGCCTCGCTGGTGGGCGCCACCAGCCACTTCACCCGGGCGATGGTCGCACTCATGCGGCGTCCCCTGGCGCCGCGGTCTGCAGATGGCCCACCAGGCCATCGAGTGCCAGCCGGTAACTGGCGGCCCCGAAACCCGTGATCACCCCCACCGCCCGATCGGCCAGACAGGAGTGGTGGCGAAAGGGCTCACGGGCGTGCACATTGCTGAGGTGCAGTTCCACGTAAGGGATCGCCACTGCCAGGAGGGCATCCCGCAGGGCGATCGAGGTGTGGGTGTAGGCCCCGGCGTTGATCAGGATGCCGTCGCTGGCGCCGCGGGCCTGGTGAATCCGATCCACCAGGGCGCCCTCATGGTTGCTCTGGAAGGTGTCCAGGGCCACCCCCATGGCCTCGGCCTGCCGCTGCAGGGCCTGCTCGATGCCGGCCAGGGTCTGGGCGCCGTACAGGCCCGGCTCCCGCTGGCCCAGCAGGTTCAGATTCGGGCCGTTCAGCAGCAGCACGCGCATCGGCAGCGGCGGTGGTCCGCCCTCCACTGGCGCGATCGTAGGCAGCCACTCACCGATCGGACCCCGGGCAGCGGTGGCGGGGGGGGTCGGCTGGTAAGTTCTTGGGGTGTGGTTCGGGTCGGTGCCCGAGTGGTTAATGGGGGCGGACTGTAAATCCGCTGGCTCTGCCTACGTTGGTTCAAATCCAACCCGGCCCACCTTCCACATGCCCTTGTAGCTCAGCGGTAGAGCACTCCCTTGGTAAGGGAGAGGTCACGAGTTCAAGTCTCGTCAAGGGCTTCCTCCCCCGCCGCCTCGGCCACCTCCTGGGCCATGGCGTCCAGCGCCCGCTGCAGGTGGGCCATGCGGGCACGGAGCAGGTCCTGGCCATCCGGGCTGCGCCGACCCGAGCGCAGACGGTCGGCCAGCTCCTCCAGCTGGCGGCCCAGCTCCAGCGATCGATCGCGATAGCCGTCACGACACACCGGCAAGGCATCCACCCGTCGTTCCCCAGGAGATCGGCCGGATCCTGGCCACGGGCACGCCGCCCGCCACGCAGCACGACACGGCGGCCTTCCCCTGTCAGGCTCGGCCCACTGCGCAGCCCCGATGAGCGACCCCCATCTGACCCCCGCAGGCCCCGCCGGTCAGGCCGGCGACCTGCGGGTGATGCTGGTCTCCCGGGCCGATGGGGGCGTGGGGGCCGCCCGGGCGGCCTGGCGCACCCACCGGGCCCTGCGCCAGCAGGGCGTGCGCAGTGTGCTGCGGGTGAGCCAGCGCACCAGCGATGCCACTGATGTGATCGGCCCCCATGGCGCGGCCGCCAAGGTGGCGGCCCGGCTTCGCCCCCTGGTGGGCGACTGGCCCAATCGGCTGCTGCGCAGCGCCAACCCGGTGCTGCGCAGCGCCAGCTGGCTGCCATCGCGATTCGACCAGGAGCTCAACCGGGCACCGGTGGATGTGCTGCATCTGCACTGGGTGCAGAAGGAGGTGATCTCGATCGAGGCGATCGGTCGCCTGCGCCGACCCGTGGTCTGGACCCTGCACGACAGCTGGGCCTTCAGCGGCGCCGAGCACTACCCCGCCGACCTCGACGACCGGCGCTACGTGGCGGGTTACCACCGCCGCAACCGCCCCGGCAGCGACCGGGGCCTCGACCTGGACCGCCTCACCTGGAACCGCAAACGGCGGCACTGGCGGCGACCGATCACGATCGTGTGCCCCAGCCGCTGGCTGGCCGACTGCGCCCGCCGCTCCGCCCTGATGGCCGGCTGGCCGGTGCATGCCCTGCCCAACCCCCTGCCCACCGACCTGTACCGGCCCTGGCCACGGGATCTGGCCCGGCGCCTGTTCGGCCTGCCGGCCACCGCACCGCTGGTGCTGTTCGGCGCCATCGGCGGCGGCCGCGATCCACGCAAGGGCTGGCCGCTGCTGGCCGAAGCCCTGCAACGGCTGGCGGCGACCATGCCGGGGGTGGAGGCGGTGGTGATGGGCCAGTCGGAACCGGCCCAGCCGCCCCGCCTGGGCCTGCCGATCCACTGGATGGGCATGCTGGCCGACGATGTGAGCCTGGCCCTGCTCTACAACGCCTGTGATCTGGTGGTGGTGCCATCCCGCCAGGAGAACCTGCCCCAGGCGGCCACCGAAGCCCAGGCCTGCGGCGTGCCGGTGGTGGGCTTCCGCTGCACCGGCCTGCCCGATGCGGTGCTGCACGACCGCACGGGCTATCTGGCCGCGCCCTACGACACCGTCGACCTGGCCCATGGCATCGGCAGCCTGCTGGCCGACCCCGGGCGGCGCCAGGCGATGGGCGAAGCGGCCCGGCAGCGGGCCGAAGCGCTCTGGAGTCCGGCGGTGGTCAGCGAAGGGCTGCTGCGGATCTACCGGGAGGCTGTCGAGGGGCACGCCCGGCTCCACAGTGGAGACAGCTGATCCTTGCTGAGCCGATGGTCCGAACCAGGGGGCTGACCGCGGCCGTGATCCTGCTGCTGGGGCTGGCGCCGATGCCGGTCCAGCCGGGCGCCGCGGCGGCCGAGCACCACATCTGCGTGATCTGCCCACTGGTGCAGGAGAACCGCAGCGGCCTGGCCATGGCCGTGGTGCCCCTCTCGCGCCCCACCGTGTTCGTGGCTGAACCGCTGGCGGAGGTGCGGATCGAACGGAACGGCACGGTGCTGTGGCAGGAGGTGAGCCGTCCGGAGGCGCGGCTCCAGGGCCCGCTGCGCTGGCCGCTGCCGCCCCTCAGGCCAGGCGAGAGCGTGGTGGTGCGGCTGCGACCGGAAGGGGCCGATGACGCCCATGTGGCCAGCCTGCAGCTCACCGCTGCTCCGGCGGCCCGCATGGCCGCAGCGGAACGGCTCCTGGCCGGCCTCGGGAGCGATCCCGTTGCCTGGCGGGTGGCGATCGAGCGGCTGCTGGAGAGCAACGACCTGGCGCTGGCCTGGCTGCTGATCTTTGCCTTTGAAGGGCCCCAGGAACCGGAACTCGACGCCCTGCGGCTGGAGCTGTTCCGCCGGGGCTGCCAGGACACACCCGGGCTCACCACGCGGATGCGGCCGGCGGCTCTGTCAGCCTGAGGCCCTTGCATGTGATCCGATGGCAGGCCCGGCCGGCGACCCATCACCGCTCATGGCGGCGGCCGGGAGGCTGCGGGAGCCGGTGCGCCAGGGTCTCACCCGCCCCATGGCCTGGCGGCTGGCCCAGCTGGACCGGCTGGAACGGGCCCTGATGCGCCACGCAACGGCAGCCCTGGAGGCCCTCGCCAGCGATCTCGACAAGCCGCCGGTGGAGGCCTGGTTCGAGGTGGCGACCGTGCGCCAGGAGATCGCACTCGCCAGGCGGCAGCTGCGGCGCTGGATGGCCCCCCGGCCGGTGCCCATGCCCCTCAGCCTGCGGCCGGGTCAGGCGGAGGTGATCGCCGAACCGCTGGGTTGCGTGCTGATCATCGGCCCATGGAACTACCCCCTCTCCCTCAGCCTCCAGCCCCTGGTGAGTGCCCTGGCGGCGGGCAACACCGCGATCCTCAAACCATCGGAACACGCGCCGGCCACCGCCGCCCTGATCGCCACCCTGATCAGCGAAGGCTTCGGGAGCGACACGGTGCTGGTGGCGACCGGCGACGGCCGCGTGGCCCAGGAGCTGCTGGAGCAGCCGTTCGACCACATCTTCTTCACCGGCGGCGAACGGGTGGGGCGACTGGTGATGGCCGCCGCCGCCCGGCACCTCACCCCGGTGACCCTGGAACTGGGGGGCAAGAGTCCGGCCGTGGTGCTGGCGGATGCCGACCTGGAGGTGACAGCCCGGCGGCTGGTGTGGGGCAAGAGCCTGAATGCCGGCCAGACCTGCATCGCCCCCGACCATCTGCTGGTGGAAACCGGCGTGGTCGACGACCTGGTGGCCCGCATGCTGGCCCGCATCGACGCCTGCTTCGGCCCGGAGCCACTGCAATCCCCCGACCTGGCCACGATCGTGAACGACGCCCAGTTCCAGCGGCTGGCCCAGCTGCTGGAGGGCGCCCGCCGGGACGGCCGGATCCTGGGCGGCGGCGGCATCGATCCGGCCCGGCGCCGGATCGCCCCCACCCTGATCCGGGTGCAGGATCCGGCCGACCCACTGATGCAGGAGGAGATCTTCGGCCCCCTGTTGCCGGTGCTGGCCGTGGATGACCTGGATGCGGCCATCGGCCTGATCAACAGGCGACCCCGCCCCCTGGCGCTCTACCTGTTCTGCCGCCGCGACAGCGCCCGGCGGCAGATTCTGCGCCAGACCAGCTCCGGCACGGTCGCCTTCAATGATGTGGTGCTGCAGGTCATGGTCCCCGACCTGCCCTTCGGCGGGGTCGGGGCCAGCGGCTTCGGCAGCCACCACGGGCAGGCCGGCTTCACGACCTTCTCCCACCAGCGCAGCGTGCTGCGGCGGCCGTTCCTGCTGGACTGGCCGGTGCGCTACCCCCCCTACCGGGGCAAGTTGCCCCTGGTGAAGCGGCTGCTGGGCTGAAGCAGCTGTGCTGAAGCAGCTGAGCTGAAGCAGCTGGGCTGAAGCGGCTGAGCTGGAGCGGCTGAGCTGAAAGGTCCGGATCCGGGGCAGAAAATCCAGCGGGGGGGGCTGGGCGGGGGCTTGCGGGTTCCTTAACGTGCCGCCAGCTTCTCCGCGTGCGTGAGCGCCATGCGCCCCTCCCTTGTTGCCCTCACCCTCGCCCTGCTGTTGCCCTTGCCCGGCATGGCGGCCGACGTGGTTGTCGGCCCCGGTGAAACCCTCTCAGAGATCGCCGACCGCCATGGCATCAGCCTCAGCCGGCTGAAGCAGCTGAACGGCATCCAGAATCCTGACCACATCGAGGCCGGCCAGCGGCTGCGCCTGCCCGGTGGCAGCAGCCAGGCCAGTGGCGGCAGCCGGGGAGGTGGCAGCAGCCGGGCCGGTGGCACGGTGGTGGTGCAGCCGGGAGAGACCCTCTCGGAGATCGCCGACCGCGAAGGCATCGGCCTGGGCCGGCTGATGCAGATCAATGGCATTCAGGATCCCGACCTGGTCCAGGCGGGCCAGTCGCTGCGGCTCCGCGGCGGTTCGACCACCACGGCGACAGCGGCCGCTCCGACCTACCCCAGGGGGGCCAGCAGCCACACCGTGCGGCCCGGCGAAAGCCTCTCCGAAATCGCCGATGGCTACGGAGTGTCCGTGAGTCGGCTGGTGGCGATCAACGGCATCGAGGATCCAGACCAACTGATGAGCGGCACCCGGCTGCGGCTCAGCGGCTCGCCGGCCGCCGCACCCACGCCGAAGCCGAGGCCCCAGACTCCGGTGACCGTCGCCCCATCGAGGCCCGCCGCCACGGTGCGACCGGTGGCGACCACGGTTCGGCCGCAGACGGCCATGGCGACCACGACCGCCCGCAGCACCACCATGCCCGCCCGCAGCACCGTGCCGGCAGCCACGGGAGCGGCAACAGGCGTGGCAACGGGCGTGGCAGCAGCAGCCACCAGCGGCAGCCGCTCCGACTGGCGCAGCTACGGCCCCCTGCAGGTGGACTGGGCCAACTGGCAGCCCATGGGCGGCAGCTACGTGGCGCCCACCCTCAATCGGGATGGCGCACCGCTCTACATGGCGATCAATTGCGGCGCCCGCAAGCTCAACGCCACCACACCGAGCGGTCAGTGGAAGAGCTGGGATGAACCCCAGTCCGACGACGAGCAGCAGCTGATCCGCGACCTCTGCACGACCCGCAGCAATTGAGTCGCCCCCTGGGGCCGGCCTCCACGGCAGCGCTCATGCCGCCCACGGCAGGGGCCAGGGATCCCGCAGGTAGCTGTGGCCGCTGGGCTGCAACCACAACCGCTGCATGCCGTCGTCGCTCTCGCTGATCAGCCCCTCCTGAACCAGGCGGCGGGCCAGCCAGCCCCAGCGTTCGCCATCCCGGCCATGGGCATCGACCAGGTCCACGGCCAGGTGGCGCAGCTCCCGCCCACTGCGAGCCTCCAGGGCCTCCAGCACCTGGGCGGCCTGCAGCGACCAGTCAGTGATCCGGCGATCCGGGCGGAGGCAGTTGTCGCAGCGACCGCAGGGGGGCACCAGTTCACCAACCGCCAGCAGCAGGGCCTGCTCGCGGCAGCCGTCGCCCTCCGCCACCGCTTCCATGCGCCGCAGCTGCTGCTGGGCCAGCACCAGGCGTTGGCCATCGCCATCGGCGTGTCCGCCGGAACGGATCGCCCAGCCCAGGCTCGCCCGATCAGCCGGATCGAACAGCACCAGGCAGCGGGCCGGCTCCCCATCGCGCCCGGCCCGGCCCGACTCCTGCAGATAGCCCTCAGCGCTGGCGGGCAGATCCAGGTGCAGCACCAGGCCCACATCGGCCCGGTCGACCCCCATGCCGAAGGCCACGGTGGCCACCAGCACCGGCCGATGCTGCTGCTGGAAGTGCTCAAGAGCAAGCTGACGGCTACCCGCATCCATGCCGGCGTGATATGCGATCGCCGCCACGCCGGCCTGGCGCAGGCGCTCGGCCCACTGCTCCACGGACCGGCGGGTGCGCGCATAGATCAGCACGGCACCCCGGGCGGCCTCCACGGCCTCCAGCACCGGCGGCAGGGCTTCGGCGGGGCGCCGCACCATGGCATAGGCCAGGTTGGGCCGCCGGGCTGAGCGCACGTGGATCAGGGGCCGCCGCAGGCGCAGCAACCGGATGATGTCGGCCCTCACCTGGGGCGCAGCCGTGGCACTGAGCGCCACCAGCGGCACCCCCGGACAGAGGCTGCGCAGCTGGCCGAGCAGGCGGTAGTGGGGGCGGAAGTCGTGGCCCCAGGCACTGATGCAATGGGCTTCGTCCACAGCCAGGGCCACCAGGCGACCGGCATCCTGAAGGTCATCGAGCAAGCGCCGGGTGGCCTCGGCCTGCAACCGTTCCGGAGCGAGGTAGAGAAGCCGCAGCCGGCCATCGGCGAGCCAGTTCTGCAGGCGCCGCTGACGCTCCAGATCCAGGCCGCTGTGCAGACAGGCCGCCGGAATCCCCCGGGCCTGCAGTGCCTGCACCTGGTCCTGCATGAGCGCCACCAGGGGGGAAATCACCAGCACCAGCCCGTTCTGCACAAGGGCCGGCAGCTGGTAACAGAGGGATTTGCCGCCACCGGTGGGCAGCACCGCCAGGCAGTCGCGGCCCTCGAGCAGGGCTTCCACCACCGGCCGCTGCCCGGGTCGGAAGGCACTCCAGCCGAAGTGCCGCAGCAGGGTGGAGACAAGCGGGTCTGACTCAAGCGGGCCTGACGCCAAGCTCACACCACGACTGGGGCCTGCCGAGACTAGCGGGCACCAGATATGGATTCAGCGGCCCCCGGCAGGGGTGGGGCCTCCAGCTGGTCAGGGCTTTCCTCCACCAGCTGCAGCCTCACCCGTTTGCCGCCGGCCAGTTCCCCCAGCGACACCCGCATGGTGCTGCCGCAGAGGGTCTGCAGGGCGTCGAGCAGGCGGCGCAACTGGGGGGTGCTGCTGCCACTCTCCAGCCACAGGCGCTCCTGCACACCCCCGAGCCGCCGCCAGCTGGTGTGCAGCTTGAGCACGGCGGCCTCCAGCTGGCGGGCCTGGCCCACCGCATCGGCCAGCAGCCCCAGCACATCCAGCCTCTGGGCCTCCTGCAGGGCCTTCTCCAGGTCCAGATCCCCCTGCTGAAAAGCCCGCACAGCCAGGCCCGAATCGCTGATCCGATGCAACCAGCGGGCCGTGAGGGTCACATCCCGCACCCGGTCCAGCTCCGGCTCATCCGCCAGAACACGCCGCAGGTCATCCTGCTGGGGCTCCGGCAGCCGGGCCAGTTCCTTGACCAGGGGAGCCACCGCCCGGGGCGGCAGCATGTTCTCGGCGGTGCGGCGCCGGATCTCCTCGGGCAACAGCGGGCTGGTGGCAGCGGTGAATTCATCGTGCAGTCGCCGCACCTGCTTGCGCGTGATCTGCTGGCCCTCATTGGCCGCTTCGCTGATCATCATCTGCACCTCCGGCTCCGCCTGGGCGGTTTCCAGAAAGGCGCGGCGCGAAAAGTTGTTCACGCTCGCCTCAGCCAGCATCCCCTCCCCCACCAGGTTGTCGGCCGAATCCGCCAGCTGGATCAGGGCGTAGGCACGGGTCTTGCTGATCTCCTGTTCCCGAAGCCACTGCAGAAAGCCGGCACCCCGACCGTCGCCGCCCCGCTTCTCGCGGTCACGCACGCTCCTGAGAATGCGGCCGCGCCAGATTTCCGTCTGCAGGTCAAAGCGATCGCAGACCGCCCAGGCCTCCTCCAGCTTCACCATGAACTCCACCGTGCTGATGGAATCGCTGTCGGGATCGGGCAGCTCGAGGCTGAGAACGGGGGCCTCGGGCAAAACCATGGGCGGAGCGGAGCTGGTCGGCCGATGCTGGCATGGGGCACCGCCACGACCCGGCGACGAATCGTGACACCCCCGAAGCCGCGCCCATGGGGCGGGGGTAAGGTCACTCCGTCAGGACCCTGCAGCTTCTGCCCAGCGATGGCCATCTCCCGCGGTGACAAAGTGCGCATCAAGCGCCCCGAGTCGTACTGGTTCAACGAGGTCGGCACCGTCGCCTCCATCGACACCTCCGGTATCCGTTATCCGGTGGTCGTGCGTTTCGACAAGGTGAACTACAACGGCTTCAGTGGCTCAGAAGGCGGCATCAACACCAACAATTTCGCCGAAAGCGAACTGGAAAAAGCCTGATCACCATTGGGTGAACCGGCCGATGCCCCCCTGCAACCCCGGCCCTGCGGCCGGGGTTGTTGCTTGGCCCCCCTGCCCTTTCAGCATGCGCCGCCGTGCCTGAGTTGCCTGAGGTGGAAACGGTGCGGCGGGGGCTGGAGCAATCCACCATCGGCCGCACCATGTCCCGCGTTGAAGTGCTGCGGGAGCGGGCGATCGCGGGTGGTGCCGATGGCATTGGTTTTGCGCGCGCGCTCGCCGGCGGCCGGATCGAAGGCTGGCAGCGGCGCGGCAAGTATCTGCTGGCGGAGGTGAGCCGGGATGGCGCCGCCGACGGCATCTGGGGCGTGCATCTGCGGATGACGGGCCAGTTCCTGTGGCTTGCACACCCCCAGCCTCCCTGCGGGCATACCCGGGTGCGGATCTGGTGTGACGGCGGCGAGGAACTGCGCTTCGTGGACACCCGCAGCTTCGGCCAGATGTGGTGGGTGCCGACTGGCACCCCGCTGGAATCGGTGATCACGGGCCTGGCAAGGCTGGGGCCGGAACCGTTCAGTGCCCAGTTCTCCCCCACCTATCTGCGCCAGAAACTGCAGGCTTCGCTGCGACCGATCAAGAGTGCCCTCCTGGATCAGCGGCTGGTGGCCGGCGTGGGCAACATTTATGCCGACGAATCGCTGTTCCAGGCCGGCATCAGTCCCCACACACCCTGCCGCCAACTGGGGATCAACAGGCTGGAGAGGCTGCACCGCGCCCTCGTCAGCGTGCTGCACGAGAGCATCGGGGTGGGCGGCACCACCTTCCGGGATTTTCGCGATCTCACGGGCACCAACGGCCAGTACGGCGGCGTGGCGCTGGTGTATCGCCGGGGTGGTCAACCCTGTCGCCACTGCGGCGGCACCATCCAACGCGAGAAGCTGGGGGGTCGCAGCAGCCACTGGTGCCCCCGCTGCCAAAGCTGATGAACCAGTTCTCTTCACGGGTGGATGACAGACCGACCATGAGCCCACGCCCCCCCCAATCTGCCCAAATGGACCTGCATCGCCAGCTGTGCCGTGCCATCCGGCGGATCCATGGCCGGGGTTGGTGCGATGGCACCGGCGGCAACTTCAGCTGCGTGCTGACCAGGGAGCCCCTGCAGGTGCTCATGGCCCCCAGCGGTGTGGACAAAGGCAACGTGCGCCCGTCCGACCTGATCGTGGTGGATCACGCGGGAGCGGTCATCCGTGGTGAGGGGCGGGCCAGCGCCGAAACCCTGCTGCATCTGTGCCTGATCCAGCAGGCCGGCGCCGGGGCTGTTCTCCACACCCACTCCCAGGCAGCAACCCTGCTCTCCCATCTCACGATCCCCAGCCCTTCACCCGGAGCCCACGGACAGTTGCCACTGGGTGATCGGGAAATGCTCAAAGGACTGGAGGGCATCACCACCCATGCCACCAGCGTTGTCCTGCCCGTGCTGGCCAATGACCAGGACCTCAGGGCCCTCAGCCAGGCCGCGGTGCCATGGTTGCGAGGTGCACCCCATGGACTCCTGATTGCAGGCCACGGTCTTTATGCATGGGGAGGGGATGTCGGCACGGCCCTGCGCCATCTGGAGGTGCTGGAGTTCCTGCTGGAGCAGCGCTGGCGGGAGCTGCTGCTGGAGCGCCTCACCGGAGCAGCAACGATTTCCTCACCCTTGATCCGCTGAACGCTCGCACCAACTGCTGTCATGGCCCATCTGCTACTGCCACGTCCCAGGCTGATCCTTTTGGACATCGAAGGCACCACCTGCCCGGTGCACTTTGTCAGTGACGTTCTATTTCCCTATGCCAGCCAACAGTTGCCGGCTTTTCTGCAGCGCCACGGCGATGATGCTGCCATCCAGACCCTGCTGGCCGAAACCCAGGCGGCCTGGCAGCAGGACATGGATCCAACGGCCCGCACATTACGGGAGCAGACACCCCAGGATGTGGGGGCCTACCTGCAGTGGTTGATCCAGCAGGACCGCAAACTCCCTTCCCTCAAGGAACTGCAGGGCCTGATCTGGCAGGAGGGATACCGCACCGGGGTCCTCTCAGGACCACTGTTTGACGATGTGGCCCCGACCCTCAGGAGCTGGCATGGAAAGGGGCTGGCCCTCGCTGTCTATTCATCCGGGTCCGTGAGTGCACAACAGCTCCTTTACCAGTACAGCACCGCAGGTGACCTGACTGCGCTGTTCTGCAGCTGGTTCGACACCCGGATGGGATCCAAGCTGTCCGCTGACAGCTACCGGGCCATTGCCACCGAACTGAATCATCCCACCCAACAGATCCTGTTCATCAGCGATTCGCTCGCAGAACTGGATGCCGCATCGGCCACTTCGATGGCCACCCTCTTCAGCCATCGCCCGGGAAATCCAGGCCATGACCCTGGTCAGCACCTAGCGATCAGCAGCTTGCAGGACGTGCGGTTTGAGAGCGAATTCACTCACACATAAACCCACAAAAAAAGCCACCCCAAGGGTGGCCTGCTGATCCGCTGTCCCACCTCTTGCAAAATGCTTCAGGAGGCGAGAAGCAGATCGGGTGATCGGAAAGTTTTATCCTGGCATCGAGCTATTTTCGCAGGGGGCTACCCCCCAACTATCGTCGCCGCTGCTGCGTTTCACATCCGAGTTCGAGATGGATCGGAGTGGGGCCACAGCGCCATGGACACCAGGAAATCTTTCCTCAGGTGAGCCCTGAGAACTGCATAGGCTTCTCTCCTGCTTTGCTGATCCTATTAGAATCAACACTGCAGAAATGATCTGGAAAGCAAGCTGCCGTTG
>JBKDDA010000134.1:0-44298 GCA_046313055.1 Synechococcaceae cyanobacterium
GCGGTCAGTGACCCGTTCACCGGAGTCCAGGTGGAGCCATCGGTGGAGATTTCCCAGCTGACCACGGGGTCGGTTTCGCCGTTGCCATCGGGATCGTCGGTGGTGCGGGCGATCGTCAGGGTCTGGCCGGGAGTCGTGCCACCGGTGATGGCGAAGGTGGCTGCGCCGCTGTCGACCAGCGGCACGGTGAAGGTGTCACTGACGGCCGTTTCGCTGAAGCCCTCAGCATCGGTGTAGGAGGCCTGCAGGCGGAGGGTGCGACCTTCCTCGGCCATGGAGGGGGCGAAGTTGGCGTCCGACGACAGCGAGGACCAGGTGCCATCGGTGTTCTGGGCCTGCCAGGCCAGCGCGAAGCTGGCCAGATCAGGAGTTCCATCGGGATCGACCGAGACCAGCAGTGGGGAGAGGGCGGTGCCGATGGCAGCGACCCCGTTGTTGAGTCCGCCCACGCCGATGGTGGCGGCACCATCGTTGGCCAGGGGTACGAGCGCGACGGGTGTGGTGACTTCCTCGCTGAAGCCTTCGGTGTCGGTGTAGGTGATGCGTGAGCGGAGCTGGAGGCCCTGGTCGGCGTTGGCGGGCACGTAGCTGGCGCCGTTTGCCCCATCCACGGGTGTCCAGGTCTCGCCATCGAGCGAGCGCTCCCAGGCGTAGGTGAAGGAGCCATCGCCATCGGGGTCGCTGTTGGCCAGAACGGCACTCAGCGGTTCGCCCACCGCCACGGTGCCGTCCAGCACAAAGCTGGCGACACCGTCGTTGAGGGAGACCATCTCGATGGCCTCGGTGGTGACCGAGGTGGCGAAGCCATCGGCATCGGTGTAAGCGACGGTCGCGCGCACCTGCTGGCGCTGGAAGCTGCCATCGGTCGGCAGGTTCGCGCCATCCCCGTTCACCGGAGTCCAGGTGGAGCCATCGGTGGAGATTTCCCAGCTGACCACGGGGTCGGTTTCGCCGTTGCCATCGGGATCGTCGGTGGTGCGGGCGATCGTCAGGGTCTGGCCGGGAGTTGTGCCACCGGTGATGGCGAAGGTGGCCGCGCCGCTGTCGATCGCCTGGATCAGCACTGACTCGGTGAACACCTCCTCGCTGAAGTCCGCCCCGTCGGTGTAGGCCACTCGGGCACGGATCTGGCTGTTGTTGTCGGAGGCCGTCAGGAGCAGGGCATCGCCGCTGGCGCGTTCGATCCAGGTGCTGCTGCCGCTGTCGAAAATCTCCCAGGTGATGGCGGGGGAACCGCTGCCATCGGGATCCGGGCTGGTCTGCACCACGGTGAGCTGCTGCCCGGGTTCGAGGGAGCCGACGACTTCATAGCTGGCCACCCCCTGGTTGCTGGGGCCGATGGCCACAGGATCGGAGAGCACCGTGGTGGCGTAGCCCTGGCCATCGGTGTAAGAGACCTGGGCACGCACCTGGGCCTGGCGCTCGGCGGTGGTGAGCAGCAGCTTCTCCTCGCTGGAGAGGGTGACCCAGGAACCGGACGTGTCAAGCGTCTGCCAGGTGACCGTGGGATCCGCCGAGCCATCACCATCCGGATCGTCGGTTGTGCGTTTGATCTGCAGTTCGTTGCCGGGCAGTGGGGTGCCCTCGATGACATAGGTCGCTGCACCATCGTTCACGAGGGGCACCACAGCGATGTCGCTGATGACCTCTTCCTGAATGCCCTGGCCATCCACATAACGCACCACCACGCGGATCTCCTTGCCTTCGTCCTCCGGCCGCACCTCGAAACTGGCGTCGCCACCGGCCGAGCTCCAGGTGTTGGCGCCGGGATCGCTGGTCTCCCAGGTGTAGCTGAACTCACCGTTTCCATCGGGATCGGCGGCGGTGATCTCCACGCTCAGCAGGCTGGCCACGGCGATCGTGGGGGGGCCATCGATGCGGACGCTGGCACTGCCGGTGGAATCGCTGGTCTGAATGGGATCCACGGGCGGGTCGACCGCCGGGTCGACCGCCGGGTCGACCGGCGGATTGGGGGGGATGAGGGGGACCACCGGCGGGGTGGTCACCTGGCTGCCGGAGGAGCTGACGGTGACGAACTCCTCGTTGCCGAAGCCATCGATGTAGGTGACCTGGGCCCGAAGGCTGAGGCCGGCCAGCTCCGGCGGCACGGGGAACGACACGCCCTCGCCCACTTCTTCCCAGACCAGGCCATCGGCGGTGGCTTCCCAGATCACCTCGAAGGTGCCGTCGCCGTTGCCGTCGGGGTCGCTGACGGTGCGATCCACGCTGACGATCTCGCCCGGCAGCGGAGTGCCGCTGATCGCGAAGCTGGCGGCGCCCAGGTTGCCGATGCCGGCTTCTGCCAGGGGGGCCCCATCGACACCGATGGTGTCGGTGAGGTCGGCGCCGGCGAAGTTGGCGCTTCCGGCGTTAATGGCGCCGCTGAGGTCGGCGGCGTTGAGATTGGCGCCGCGGAAATCGGTCTGGTTGAGGTTGGCCCCCGTGAGCACGGCCTCGAACAGCAGGGCGTTGCGAAGGTTGGCGCCACTGAGGTTGGCGCCCTCGAGGATTGCGCCGCTGAGGTTGACACCGCTCAGGTCGGCGCCGCTGAAGTCAACGCCGCTGAGGTCGGCGCCCACCAGCACACCCCCGGCCAGGATGGCTCCCACGAAGCTCGACTCCGTGAGCAGCGTGTCGAACAGGCGCACCCCGGCCAGGTTGGCGTTGTTGAAGTTGCTGCCGGCCAGGTTGCTGGCCAGCAGGCGGGCGTCACGCAGGTCAGCGTTGGCGAAGTTGAGATTGAAGCTGGTGGGCAGGTCTGCCAGGGCCGAACCAAGGGGCAGCTCAGCGTTCACCTGCGCGAACATGGCGCCCCTCAGGTTGGAGCCACTGAAGTCAACCGCCTCGAGGTAGGCGTTGAGCAGCCGGCTGCCGCTGAGGTTGATGCCGGCTGCGCTGGCGCCGAACACGGCGATGCCGTTGAACACCTCATTGGCCAGCTGGGCGCCGGCACTGAAGCGGCCATCGCTGGCCAGGCTGCCCACCTCGGGCTCGGCGCCGGGGGCACCGGGCACGCCGAGGGCACCGAACAGGTTGGCGCCGCCGAAGCTGGCGCTGCCGGTGGCATCGGTGAAGTCGGCATTCACCAGATTGGCATCGGTGAACAGGGCACCGTTGATGACTCCCCCCAGCAGGGTGGCGCCGAACAGGGTGGCGCCGGTGAAGTTGGCACCGCTGAGATTGGCGCCATCGAGGATGGCTGAAGCCAGGTTGGCGCCGCTGAGGTTGGCGCCGCTGAAATTGGCGCCGCTGAGGTCAGCGCCGCTGAGGTCAGCACCGGCCAGGTTGGCGTTCTGGAAAGACGCCCCCGTCAGAATCGCCTCCCGGAAAAAGGTGCCTGCCGCGTTGGCGCCGGTGAAGCTGGCGCTGCTGAGGTCGGTGGCCAGGAAGCGCACCCGGGTGAGGGTGGCGCCGCTGAAGCTGCTGCCGCTCAGGTTGCCGCCGGAGAAGATGGTGTCGGTGAGGTTGGCGTTGGTGAAGATATTGGCCACCGGCTCGGTGCCGGTGGTGGGCAGCACCACGGGCGGTTCGGCGCTCAGCTCGCTGAAGTAGGCACCGGAGAGGTTGCCGCCGCTGAAGTTCACCCCGGCGAAATACACCGCCTGGAAGGTGCTGTTGCTGAGATTGATGCCGCTGAGGTTGCGGTCGACCACGAACAGCTCAGCGAAGCTGCGGTTGCTGAGGTCAGCACCGGCCACGAAGCGGGGATCGGGCTCGGTGGCGCTCACCTCGACGGGTTCGGGGGGCACCACTTCGAAGAGTGGATCCAGGGGTTGGCCGGGCAGGCCTTCGGCACCCTCCAGGCTGGCACCATTGAAGTTGGCGGCACCGGCACCGAATCCGAAATAGGAGCCGGTGAATTCGCTGAAGTTGAGGGTGGCATTGCTGAAGTTGGCCCCCTCGAAATCCGCCAGCAGGGCACTGCCGAGCACGAAGCTCACGCCGCTGAAGTCGGCGCCGATGGCGGTGGCGTTGGTGAGCTCGGCGCCGTCGAGGATGGCACCATCCAGCTGGGCACCGGTGAGATCGGCACCGATCAGCTTGGTGTTGCTGAGGTTGGCGCCGCGCAGGTCGGCGCCGCTGAGGTTGATGCCGCTGAGGTCAAGTTCGGAGAGGTTGGCGCCCTGCAGGTTCACCCCGGAGAGGTTGGCATCGGCGAAGGTCACCTCAATGAAGCGGGCACCGCTGAAGTTGGTGGGGGTACCATCGGCGGCCGGCCGCAGGTCGGAGCCGGCAAAGTTGAAGCCCTCGAACACGGCACGACTGAAGTCGGCGCCCCGCAGATTGAGATCGAAGCTGGTGGGCAGCACCGTGAAGGTGCTGCCGGAGGGCAGCGAAGCGTTGATGCCGCTGAACAGGGTGTTGCTGAAGTTGGCCTTGCTGAAGTTGACGTTGTAGAAGAAGGCTGCGCTGATGGTGCTGCCGGAGAGATCGATGCCGCTCAGGTCGGTGTCGATCGCCACCAGTCCCTCAAAGAACTGGTTGCTGAGATCGGCACCCGCATCCAGGGAGGACGCCTCGATGCCGACTGCTTCTGTGGTGATCGCCCCGGTTGTCACCGTGCGGCTCGCGCCGCTGCCGAAATTGGAGCCGGTGAAGTCGGAGCCGGTGACATCGGCATTGATCAGGGTGGCGCCGGTGAGATCGGTCGCCAGGGCCTTGCCCTCGAAGAAGCTGATGTTGTTGAGGTTGGCGCCCACCAGTTGGGCGTTGGAGAGGTCGGCACCCGAGAGGTCGGCACCCTCCAGGTTGGCGCCGTTGAACCGGGCACCGATGAGCTTGGCGCCGGCCAGGTTGGCGCCGCGCAGGTCGGCGTTTTCAAAGTTGGCGCCGGTGAGGTCGAGTTCGAAGAAATCGGCCCCGCGGAAATCGGCGCCGCTGAAGTTCACCCCCAGCAGGATCACCTCCTGCAGCACCAGGCTGCTGCCCACCACCCCGGAGAGGTTGGCGTCGGTGAGGTTGGTGCCCAGGAAGACGGCACCACTGAGGATGGCGCCGTTGAAGTCGCTGCCGGAGAGGTTGCCGGCGAGCACCGTGAGGCCGCTGAGGTTGGCGTTGCGGAAGCTCAGCTCAAAGCTGGTGGGCGGTGTGGTGAAGAAGCCGGAGGGGGCGGAGCCGTTCAGTTCCGCCAGCACCACATTGCTGAGGTTGGCGTTGCTGAAGTTGATGTTGTAAAGGAAGCCTGCAGTGATGACACTGCCGCTCAGATCCATGCCTGTGGCATCCACGTTGGCCACGGCGATCTCGGTCAGGAACTGGTTGGGCAGGCTGGCGCCCACGTCAAACAGCGACACCTCGATGCCCACCGCATCCAGGGTGATGGCACCGGCGATGTTGGTCCGGCTGGCGCCGCTGCCGAAGTTGGAACCGGTGAAGTTGCTGGCGCTGAGGTTGGCATCCACCAGGCTGCTGTTGCGCAGGTCGGAGCCGAGCACCTGGGCATTGGTGAGGGTGGCACCGTTGAGGATGGCGCCGTTGAGGATGGCGCCGTTGAGAATCGCCCCATCAAGGAAGGCACCTGTGAGGTTGGCGCCAGTGAGGATGGCGTCGGTGAGGTTGGCCTTGCTGAGGTTGATGCCTTGCAGGTTGGCGCCGCTCAGGTTCACCCCGGTCAGATCGGTTTCCGAGAGGTCGCCGCCGGCGAAGATCGCACCTTGCAGAAGGGCGCCCGACAGGATGGCCTTGGCCAGGTTGATGCCGCCGGCGGTGACGCCGGTGAAGTTGGCGTTGCTGAGGTTGCTCTCCGGCAGCTGGGCGGCCCGCAGGTTGGTGGCCGTGCCGTCGGCATGGTTGCGGAAATCGGCACCGCTGAAATTGGTGCCCTTGGCCTGAAGGAAGCTGAGATCAGCGCCGCGGAAGTTCAGGCGGAAGGTGCTGAACAGCGAGACTTCCGGGGCCCCGAGCGGGGCGCTCTTGTTGAAGCCATCCAGGTTGGCGCCCCGCAGGATGGCCTTGGAGAAATCAACGTCGTAGAAGAAGCTGTCCTTGATGGTGGCGCCGGTGAGGCGGATGCCGCTGGCATCGGCGCCGATCACCTCCACTTTCTCGATCAGCTGGAAGCGCAGGTCGGCGCCGGCGGTGAAGCCGGCCACATCGCCCGTGCCCACCAGGCCGGGATCGAAGGTGACGGGCCCCGCGGGCGGCTCGGGCTCCACGGGCGGCTCCACCGGGGGGTCCACCGGTGGCTCCAACTGGGTTTCCACCAGCTGAGAGGGATCGGCGTACACCTGCGAGGAGGGCAGGGTGATGGATTCCGGATTGCCGGCTCCATCCACGTAGGTGATCACCGCCCGCAGCTGCTGGCCCACATCGGCCGCCTGGGCGGCATAGACCTCACCGCTGCCCACACTGGCCCAGCTGGTGCCGTTAGTGGAGATCTGCCAGTCGATGTCGAAGCTGCCATCGCCCTGGGGATCAGACTCAAGCTGGGCAACCTTGATCTCGGCACCCACGGCCTTGAGGCCGTCGTAGGTGAACACCGCTGACGTCTCGACCGCCGGATCGGGCGGCAGGGGCGGCTCCACTGGCGGCAGGGGCGGCTCGATCGGTGGCTCTGTGCCGTCGCTCACCACGCCGGGGCTGAGGGCCAGGGTTTCGGCATTGCCGGCCCCATCCACGTAGCTGATCTGCAGCCGCAGCAACTTGCCGGCATCTTCCGGCAGGGGGCTGTAGATCTCGCCCTCGCCCACGGCCGTCCAGCTGGCGCCGTTGTTGGCGGAGATCTGCCAGAGATAGGTGGGCGAGCCATCACCCTGGGGATCGCTGGTGAGCTGCACCGCCTCCAGCTCCTCACCCACCTGGTTGAGGCCCTCGATGGCGAACTGGGCCTGGGTGGGCAGCACCACCTGAGGGATGGTCGGCGGATCCACCGGGCCGGCCAGGGTCCCGATGGCGGCCTCGCCGCCGGGCACTGCCACCGGAGCGGTGATCACCGTTTCGCTGTTGTTGGCGCCATCCACATAGGTCACCACCAGGCGCAGGCCCTGGCCGGCGTCGGCGTCAGCCACCTCATACGTCTCCTCGGTGCCCACGGTGATCCAGGTCAGGCCATCGGCGGAGCGCTGCCACAGAAAGGCGAAGGAGCCGTCGCCGTCGGGGTCGGGGCTGAGCTGGTCGGCCTCGAGCAGCTCACCCACGGTCGGGTCGCCGCCGATGGCGAAGCTGGCCTGGCCAGCGGCCGTGGTGGCATCGGCCGGCGGGGCGCCGGGACTGGCGACCAGGCCGATGGTGTCCACCTGCTGGGTGCCGCTGAGGATCGCCCGCTCGCTGCCGGTGCCGAGGATGGCATCGGTGAAGTCGGCCTTGCTCAGGTCGGCGCCGGTGAGGTCGGCGCCGGTGAGGTCGGCACCCTTGAAGATGCCCTCAATCAGGCTGGCGCCGCGCAGGATTGCCCCCCGCAGGTTGGCGCCGGTGAAGTCGGCCTTGCTCAGGTCGGCGCCGTTGAGATTGGTGCCGGCGAGGTTGGCGGCTTTGAAGCTCACCTCCAGCAGGCTGGCGCCCTGGAGGTTGGCCCCCTGGAGGTTCACGCCGGTGAAGTCGGCCTTGCCGAAGTCGGTAGCGCCGATCACCGCATTGGTGAGGTTGGTGCCGATCAGGATCGCTTCGGTCACGTTGGAGCCGCCCAGCAGGGCGTTGGCCAGCACCGCCTGGGTGAGGTCGGCCCCCTGGAACAGCGCGTTGCGCAGGTCGGCGCCGGTGAAGTCAGCATTGCGCAGGTCGGCGCGCTGGAAGCTGATCTCCGCAGCGTTGACCCCGCGGAAACTGGCGTTGGCCAGGCTGCTGTCATCGAACTTCACCTTCTCCAGCCGAGTGATCTGGCCGGGCAGGGAGCTGAAGTCACTGCCGGAGAGGTAGGCGTCGGTGAAATCGGCAGCGAATAGGTTGGCCCCGCGGAAATCCAGGTTCCAGTCGGTGTTGGCCAGGTAGGTGTTCAGCTCAAAGTCGGGCTGCTGCTGTTCCGGCGCCGGCAGGTTCTGGGGAATGAAATTGTTGACGTCATTCCACTTGCTGTTGCTGAGATCGGCGCCGCGGAAGCTGACGCTGCGGATGTAGCCGTCGGCAAGATCCAGGGCCGACAGGTCCTGGCCGGAGAAGTCGAGGTTGACGGCGATGAAGCTGTCGTTGAGGGCGCTGGCCTGCTGCAACGCCTCGCGGGTGGCGCTGGTCACCACGTTGCTGGCCAGCTCGCCGTTGGGAAGCACCTCCGCGATCGGCGGCTCGGGCTCTGGAACGGGCTCGGGCTCGGGAGCAGGCGCAGGCGCAGGCGGTGGCGGGGTGGGCGTGGTGGAGGTTGTGGAACCGAGGGTGCCGCTGATGCTGAAACGCAGGTCGCCCTCCTGGGCGATGCCTTCCTTTTCCAGCAGGGCTCCCTGGGTGTAGGGACCGACGCCATCGGAGGCGGTGATGAACACCTTGCCGTCGGTGGTGGAGCTGGTCAGGCGCAGCACGTAGGTCTGGCCCTGCTGGAGCACCAGGCCGGTGATACCGCTGATGGTGTATGTGCCATTGGCGGCCTGGCTGAGCTGGGAGGACGCGATCGTGCGCTGCCAGAGCACGCTGCCGTTCCAGGAGGACCGCACGCTCACCGTGATCGCCTGGCTGGCGGCGTCTGGCTCCCGATAGAGGCCGATGGCGATCGTGTTCACCGTGGCGGTGCCACCGGCTGAGCCGACTCGGAAGGTCTGGCCCCATGGTTGGTCGGCCTTCACCTCAAAGGGCTTGAGGCCGGTGGTGTTGCCGATCGAGAACGATGAAGCGGCCATGGCAGGTCAATAGAGCAAGCGGTGCTGGGAGTGGATCGCTGGTGGGGCAACGGAGGGTTCCGCTGCAGATACCAGACAGTTGATCAGGCAGCCAACTGAAGTGGTCAAAGCTATGGGCGATGGCTCCCGCAGAATATTGACTGTTGGTCGCCGCGCGCCGATGTGAGGATGCTTAAGAAATGCTGATCGGCTCCAAGGGTCGAACTTGGCTGGGCGGGCAGAACCCCTGCGGGGCAGGGAGTTTATGAGAATCTTCTTATTCCCTCCCGTGGCCAAATGCAAACGGCGGACTGAAACACTGTTGAGCAATTAACATTTATTTGTAAGTTAATTAACATCTGAATTCGAGCCTCTTTCCCTGCGGTCCGTCAGGTGGTCGGCCCCTCAGCCCCGCAGGCAGCTCAGGGGTAGACGCAGGCTGGCGCGCAGGCCACCGCCAGGGCCCCTGCCGAGGCTGAGCTTGCCGCCAGCATTGCGGCAAAAGCTCTCTACGATCTGGAGCCCCAGGCCCGAGTGGCGCTGTTGCCCCCGGTCATCAGAGCGGGGCTGCAGGGGCATCGTCAGCAGCGAGGCGGTCGGCAGGCCCTCGCCCTGGTCGTCCACCATCAGCACCAGCTCGCTGCGGCGCTGCTCAGCACTGATCCTCACCGGTGGCTTGCCGTACTCCAGGGCGTTGTCGATCAGGTTGTTGAGGCTGCGTTGTAGCCCTGCCTGGTGAAGGTGCACGATCCATGACGGCACGTCCACGCTCACTGTGCCTGGGCCGTAGCTGGCGGCCAGGCGCCTGCAAAACTGGTCGAGCAGGAAGTCCTGCGCGGCCTGGGAGGTTTCCGCCGTATCGGCGAGGATCGAAATCTGTTCGGCCAGTGCCTTCAGCAGCCCCAGGTCACCCTCCAGGCTGGACCCATCGATCACATCCCCCAGTTCCACCCGCACCTGCAGGCGCGTGAGGGGACTGCGAAGATCGTGGCTGAGTCGGCGCAGCAGCTGGCGGCGGGATTCTTCATGGGCGTTGATCTGCTCGTAGAGCTCGTTGATTCGCCGGATCAGCCGTTCAACGGGCCGGATTCCCTGGGGAGGCAGCAGATCCAGCCGGTGGCCTCTTGAGCCTTCCATCGCCCGCAGCAGCCGCTCGAGGGGGTCGTTCATCCGCAGGCGGAGATAGACGAGCGTGCCCAGCAGCACCCCCAGCAGCAGCAGCAGGGTGCGCCAGGCCGGCAGAAACCAGCTGCTCAGGCCAAGGGCGCTGCGGGAGTTCAGCCAGTAGCTTCTGGGTTTTCCGGGCACCTCCAGACGGATCCAGTAGCCCGGCAAGAACTGACTCCCGTCCGGCGGGTCCACCAGCACCGTGCGCCTCAGGCCATGGCCGCTGGCCAGTGCCTCCACAAGCTCCAGGTCATCCTTGTTGAGACGCCCGTGGGCGTCGGCCGGGCGAGAGCTGGCAACCACCAGCGGCGGTGAGGGCAGCTCGGCCGGCTCCCGGGTTTCCAGGGCGATCTCCGCTAGACGGATCTTGCTGTCGATGCGGTCGGCCGACTCCTCCAGGATCTGGGGCTCGAGCAATTCCGCCAGAGGCTGGAACAGGATCACGCCGCTCAGGCCCGCGAAGGCCAGCCACCACAACAACAGTTCCAGCCCATCCTTCACCGACAACGGCTGGCCACCTCCCCGGTCAACCCGTGCCAGGGGCCGCTCCCTGCGGGAACCGGCCAGCCGGCTGAACGAGCGTCGCAAAAATTTTAACAGCAACTGGAGTCGGTTATCGAGCCGTGTTAAAGATGACATATTCCAGGGCGGGGCGGGGCGATTTCCTACTCCTCCCACCGTGATTTCGCGGAGTCACCTATCTCTCGCTTCTCCGCTCCCCCTCCGCCCGTGCCCCCCCCCCCTCGTTCATTCATGGCCGAAGACCAGAGTTCGGAGCTGCATTTGGATGGTGGTGCCCCGGGCGAAACCCACACCATCTGGATGCTCGATGACGATGTCGAGCTCTGCCGCATGCTGTCGCTGTTCTTCGGCCGCCTCGGCTGGCCGTTCCGCGCCTTTTACGCCACCCGTGATTTTGAGCACGCCCTGCTGGAGAGCAGCCCGGATGTGGCCATCCTGGATCTGATGCTGCCGGGTAAGACCGGGCTCCAGTTGCTGGCGGGTGTGCGGGCGGCAGGTTTTCGCTTTCCCGTGGTGATGCTCTCGGCCATGGGGTCCCCCTCCGACCGGGTGGCCGGGCTGGAGGCTGGTGCCAATGATTATCTGCCGAAGCCATTCCTCTGCCGCGAACTGCATCTGCGGATCGTGCAGATGCTCAGCACCCGGCTTCCCGAACCTGCCCAGACCGCAGGAGCCGGACCTCGACCGGCCGGCTTCCGCTGGGGCCCGCTGGTGTTCGAGCTGGGTGAGCGGCGGCTGGTCTGCGGCCACTTGATCGAGCCGCTCTCCCGTGGCGATGCCGCCCTGCTGCTGGCCCTGTGCACGGCCGTGGGCCCGACCAGTCGCGCCGACCTGCTCAAGGCCAGCGGCAGCCTGGTGGATACTCCAGAATCCCGCACGATCGATGTGCGCCTGTCGCGGCTGCGGGGGCTGCTGCGCAAGCTCAACAATGGTGACGAATTGATCGTTGCCGTGCGCGGCAAGGGCTACCAGCTGAGCCACGCTCCGGAGGAGCTTTCCCAGCCGGCGCCTGGCCACTGACCAACCTCTCAGGATTCTGGAGGCAGCTGACGTTCCTGAACGGCTGTCAACAACGCCACTTGTTCATTGGTTGGAGCAACCAGCCGCCATTCGCCCCTGCCGCAGCCCACCCTGATCCAGTGCGCCACCAGGGGCGAACAGCCGTGCCCATGGCCGCGGGTGAGTGGCGGGCCTGATCGATCTGGAGCTGCTCCATGCTTCCTGCAGCCTCGATCGCACGATCGGGGGCCTTGCCACCACCCAGGATCTGGGCCTGGGCGCCCTTTTGGTCTTTTTCCTCAGTCTTCCGCTGCACCAGCACGTGTTGGCAGCACGTGTCGGAGTGGTCACCGCCCTGAGCCTCAGAGGTTGAAGTGGCGGCAGATCAGCCACGGCACCACCAGGGCCAGGCCCAGGGTGAGCGGTGCCCCGTAGCGGGTCATGTCGAGGAAGCGGTAGCGTCCCGGACCGAACACCATCAGGTTCGTCTGGTAGCCGATGGGCGTCAGGAAGCTCTGGCTGGCGGCGAAGACAATGGCGTAGATGAAGGCCAGGGGGGGCAGCCCCAGTCCCTTGGCCAGTTCGGTGGCGATCGGCATCAGCAGCACCACGGTGGTGCCGTTGCTGAGGGCTTCGGTGAACAGCTGGGCCAGCACGAAGACCACCAGCAGCACCCCGTAGGCGGGCCAGCCCTGCAGGGAGTGGAGCAGGTCGGTGGCGAGGCCCGCTGCCAGGCCCGTGGCCTGCATCGCCTCGCTGAAGCAGGAGAGGAATCCCAGCAGCAGAATCACGTCCCAGCGGATCGAGCGCTGCAGCTCGCCGGGCCGCAGGCAGCCGGTGGCCACCATGGCGGCCACCGCCAGCAGCACCGCTGCCATCAGGGGAATCACCCGGAACAACGGCAGCAGGATCACCAGGGCCGAGATCACGATCGCCAGGCGTTTGCGGTCGGTGGTCGGCAGATCCTTCTCCAGTTCGTCAAGCAGCACCAGATCGTTGTTGGCCTGCATGCCCCGGATGGCATCCAGGGGTGCCTGCAGCAGCAGCACATCGCCGGGCTGGAGTTTCACCTGCCCCAGCAACTCACGCAGCACCTGGTTGCCGCGCCGAACCGCCAGCAGGGTGGCGTTGTAGCGCTGGCGGAACCGCAGATCGCGCACGCTGGCGCCGGCGATGGTGGAGCCATTGGGCAGCAGCACCTCCACCACCCGCTGGCCGGATGGCACGGTGCCCTGCAGTTCCAGCAGGTCCTCTTCGCTCTGGCCCGCCGGCGCCAGGGCCACCGTGTGTTCCTGCTGGAGGCGCAGCAGGTTGTCGCGGTTGCAGCGCAGCAGCAGGCGGTCGCCGGCCTGCAGGGTGAGATCCGCCAGGGGTGCGCTGAAGCTCTCCCCACCCCGATGCAGTTCCAGCACGTCGACATCGAAGCGGCGCTGCAGCCGGCTGTTGTGCAGTGACTGGCCGATCAGTTCTGACCCCTTGGGGATCAGCACGTCAGTCAGGTAGCCCTCCCGGGCCAGGGCGCCCAGGAGGTCGTCGTCGCCCCTGCCCCGGTCGGGCAGGAACCGGTCGGAGGCCAGCAGCATGTAGAGGCTGCCCAGCAGCCAGATCGGGATGCCGATGGCGGTGAAGTCAAACAGTTCGATCGAGCCGTAGCCCAGCCTGCGGCTCACGTCGCTGGCCAGCAGGTTGGTGGAGGTGCCCAGCAGGCTGATCGTGCCCCCCAGCACGGTGGCGAAGGAGAGGGGCAGCAACACCTTGGAGGGCGATACACCACGCCGGTGGCACCAGGCCTCGAGCACCGGCAGCAGGGTGGCCACGATCGGCGTGTTGGGAATGAAGCCGGAGATCGGCGCCACCACGCCCACCATCAGGGCGATCATGCGGCGCGGGCTGCGGATGGCGTCGGAGCCGATCAGGGCCCGCAGCCGATCCAGGCCGCCGCTGCGGAACAGGCCGGCCGCCACGGCGAACAGGCCCATGAGGGTGATCAGCGCCGGTGCGCCGAAACCGCTCACCGCCTGATCGGGCTTGAGCACCCCGAAGGCCACCAGCAGGGCCGCCGCCAGCAGAGCGGTGACCTCCGGCGCCAGCCAGCCGCTGATGAAGAGCACGATCGCCCCGGCGAAGACCAGCAGGGTGATCAGGCCCTGGGGGGTTGCAGCGGCCTGCAGGAACCCGGTCGCCGCTGTGGCTGCGCTGGTTACGTCGGTCGCGGTCGCGGCAGTTGCGGCAGCGGTGCTGCTGATGGCGGCGAAGAAGGTCAACGCGGGGGCGAGGCGGGCGGGATAACGCTCGGGAGGGCGGGTTCCCGATCTGTAAACCGTAAAATTAAATCGCCGTCCTGGCTCCCCCCTGCGGCCGGTTGTGATTCCGGAACCGGGCCGAACCCTCTCGCCGGTCTGCAATCCGCTGCCACTGGTCTGCTTTGGTCTGGTCTGGGCTGGTTCTGCTCGCCCAGGTCGACGGTCGGACGATCAATCTTAGGTTTCCCCAGGCTCTCCACCCCGTCGATGAATCCGCTCCTTGTGCTTCTCGCTCTGGCGGTGGTGATTCTGCTGGGGTCGGCCGTGGCCAGTGCCAGTGAGGCGGCGATCCTCACGGTCAGCCCCATTCAGGTGCATGCCCTGGCCCGCCGCCAGGTCAGCGGCGCCCTCTCCCTGGAGCGGATCAAGAGCCGCCCGGGCCGGGCCCTGGCCCTGCTGGTGGTGATCAACAACCTCTTCAACATCTCCGGCAGCATGGTGCTCGGCGCCCAGGCCGAAAACGTGTTCGGCGATGGCGCGGCCGGCCTGGGCCTGATCGCCTTCAACGGCGGCTTCACCCTGCTGGTGATTCTGCTGGGTGAGATCCTGCCCAAGTCGCTCGGCAGCAGCCTGGCGGTGCCGCTCTCGCTGGTGGCGGCCCGGCTGCTCCTGCCCCTCGAACGGCTCACCCTGCCCCTGCTCAAGGTGCTGGAACGGCTGATGCCGGCGATCAGTTCCGAGGCCGACCTCACCACCAACGAACGGGAGATCAGCCTGATGGCCCGCCTCGGTTCCCAGCAGGGTCAGATCGAGGCCGATGAGGCGGCCATGATCGGCAAGGTGTTCGCCCTCAATGACCTCACCGCCCGTGATCTGATGGTGTCGCGGGTGGCGGTGCCTGCCCTGTCCGGTGCCGAACCCCTCGATGGCCAGCGGCGGCGGATTCTCGACAGTGCCGACGCCTGGTGGGTGGTGCTGGGGGAGGAAGTCGATGAGGTGCTCGGGGTCCTGAGCCGTGAGGGGGCCCTCACGGCCCTGCTGGAGGGTCGTGGCCGCGCCGCCGTGCGCGACCTCTGCGAACCGCCCCAGTTCGTGCCCGAGATGATCCGGGCCGATCGGCTGCTCACCAGCTTCCGGCGTGGGGATCAGGCCTCCGTGCGGGTGGTGGTGGATGAATTCGGAGCCTTGGTGGGCCTGGTGAGTGCCGAGGCGATCCTGGGGGTGCTGGCCGGCTGGAAACGGATCCACCGGGGTTCGGAGCCTGCCTAAAGTCACTCCATTGCGCTCCAGGCCCTTGGCCCGCCCTGCAGCCCCTGCTCCGGTCCGCCCCAAGGTCGCCTGGCACAGCCTGGCACCAGACGACTGCCTCTCGAGGCTGCAGGCGGGTCGTGAGGGGCTGAGCACCGCCGATGCGGCCAGGCGCCTGGCCGATGGCGGCCCCAACCGACTGGAGCTGGCCGCCGGCCGCAGCAGTCTGCAGATCCTCTGGGATCAGTTCAGCAACATCATGCTGATCATGCTGCTGGCGGTGGCCCTTGTTTCGGGCATTCTCGACCGCATTTCCCAGCAGTTTCCCAAAGATGCGATCGCCATTGTGCTGATCGTGGTCCTCAATGCCGTGCTGGGATACCTGCAGGAAAGCCGGGCCCAGAAGGCCCTGCTGGCCCTGCGTGAAATGGCCCAGCCCATGGTGCCCGTGCGCCGCGACGGTGAATGGCAGCGGCTCGCCAGTGAGGAGCTGGTGCCCGGCGACCTGATCCGGCTGGAGTCCGGTGACCGGGTGCCCGCCGATGCCCGGCTGCTCGAAGCCGCCGAACTGGGCCTGCGGGAGGCCGCCCTCACCGGTGAGGCGGAGGTGGTGGTCAAGCAGCCAGGGCTGGTGCTGGAGGAGTCCACCCCGGTGCTCGAGCGCCAGAACTGCCTGTTTCAGGGCACCGAAGTCGCCCGCGGCCGTGGCACCGCCGTGGTCACGGCCACCGGCATGGCCACCGAGCTGGGTCAGATCGCCGAACTGATCAACACCGCCGGTGGCGAGTCCACCCCCCTGCAGGAGCGCCTCGACGGCCTCGCCAACGTGCTGGTGGGGTCGGCCCTGGCCCTGGTGGCCCTGGTGGTGCTGGGGGGGTGGCTGCTGGGCCAGGATCCGCTCAACCTGCTGGAAGTGGCCCTCTCGATGGCGGTGGCGATCGTGCCCGAGGGCCTGCCCGCCGTGATCACCGTGACCCTGGCGATCGGCACCCAGCGCATGGTGCAGCGGGCTGCCCTGATCCGCCGCCTGCCGGCGGTGGAGGCCCTCGGCTCGGTCACCGTGATCTGCACCGACAAGACCGGCACCCTCACCCAGAATCGCCAGGTGGTGCAGGAGCTGCGTGCCGGCACCGAGGCCGTTGCCGTGGGCGGCCATGGCTACCAACCGGTGGGTGCTCTCGATGCCCGGTCGCTGCCGGCGCCGGCCGGCGCCCGCGCCGGCCTGGTGGAGGGGGGGCGCACCCTGCTGTTACAGGCCGGCGTGCTCTGCAGCGACGCCGAGCTGCGGCGCGAGGCCGATGGCAGCTGGGATGTGCTGGGGGATCCCACCGAGGGGGCGCTGGTGGTGGTCGGTGCCAAGGCCGGGATCGATGGCTTTGAGCTGCGCAGCCGCTTCTCCCGCGATGCGGAGATCCCGTTCAGCTCCGAGCGCCAGCTGATGGCGGTGTGGGTCAACGATCCGGAGGGGCGGCTCCAGGCACCCCTCGGCGAACCGGCCCATGGCTCCCGTGTGCTGTTGATCAGCAAGGGGGCCCCGGAGGTGATCATCGGCTCCTGCGACCGCTGGCTCGATGGCGCCGGCGTGGCCCCGATGGCTGATGGCCAGCGCCAGTGGTGGCTTGATCAGGCCCGGGAGCTGGCGGCCTCCGGCCTGCGGGTGCTGGCCTTCGCCTGCGCCCCCCACCACACCAGCCCCGAGCAGGAGCTCTCCCACCAGATCCTGCTCGGGCTGATGGCCCAGCTGGATCCGGCCCGGCCCGAGGTGCCCGCCGCCGTGGCCCGCTGCCGCGAAGCCGGGATCCGGCCGGTGATGATCACCGGCGACCATCCGCTCACGGCCCGGGCGATCGCCACCGGCATCGGCCTGGTGGATGCCGGTGGCACAACCGGCGGCGCCGGCGCCACCGAGGTGGTGCTCGGCCGCGAGCTGGAGGCCATGGATGAGGCCACATTGGGGGCGGTCGTGAACCGCTGCAGCGTCTATGCCCGGGTGGCGCCCGAGCAGAAGCTGCGCATCGTCAAGGCCCTGCAGGGTCAGCGCCAGGTGGTGGCCATGACCGGCGATGGCGTCAACGACGCCCCCGCCCTCAAGCAGGCCCACATCGGGGTGGCGATGGGCATCACCGGCACCGAGGTGAGCAAGGAGGCCGCCGACATGGTGCTGCTCGACGACAACTTCGCCACGATCGTCAATGCCGTGGAGGAGGGGCGGCTCGTCTACGCCAACATCCGCCGCTTCGTGAAGTACATCCTCGGCAGCAATGTCGGTGAGCTGATCACCATCGCCGCCGCGCCGCTGGTGGGACTGGTGGGGGTGCCGATGACCCCCCTGCAGATCCTCTGGATGAACCTGGTCACCGATGGCGTGCCGGCCCTGGCCCTGGCCCTCGAGCCGGGAGAAGAGGGGCTGATGCAGCGCTCGCCTGCCGCCCCCGGAGAATCGATCTTTGCCCGTGGCGTGGGCCGCTACATCCTGCGCGTCGGCATTGTCTTCGCCCTGATCACCATCGCCCTGATGGTGCTGGCGGCCCGCACCGGTGCCCCCTGGAAAACGATGGTCTTCACCACCCTCTGCCTGGCCCAGATGGGCCATGCCCTGGCCGCCCGCAGCGACCAGCCCCTGCTGCGGGTCAATCCCCTCTCCAACCCCTGGCTGCTCTGGGCCGTGCTGCTGACCACCGCCCTGCAGCTGATGCTGCTCTACGTCCCCTCCCTGGCGCGGTTCTTCGGTACGGTTCCCCTCTCAGGCCAGCATCTGGCGATATGCGTCGGCTTCAGCCTGCTGTTCTTCGTTTACCTCGAGCTGGAGAAGGTGGTGCGCCTCTGGCGCCGCCAGGCCAGCGCTGACGCCTGATTCCCTTCCCATGAGCCTGTCCGGATTCGTCACGGCCCTGCCTGAGCTGATCGGCTCGGCGGTGGCCGCCAACCCCCTCCTGGGGTATGGCGCCATCGCCCTGGTGATGCTGCTGGAGAACGTGTTCCCGCCCATCCCCTCGGAACTCATCATGCCCCTGGCGGGCTTCTACGTGCATGAGGGCAGGCTTGCCCTGGTGCCGGTGGTGCTGGCCGGGCTGCTCGGCACCGTTCTCGGGGCCTGGTTCTGGTACGGGGTGGGCCGCCTGATCAACGAGGAGCGGCTCGAGCACTGGATCAGCCGCCACGGCCGCTGGCTGGGGATCGAGGTGAGCAGCCTCGCCCGCAGCCGCCGCTGGTTCCAGCGCCATGGGGCCGCGGTGGTGTTCTGGGGTCGCCTGATCCCCGGCATCCGCACGTTTGTGTCGGTGCCGGCGGGCATTGAGTTGATGCCCCAGCCATCGTTCCTGCTCTGGACCACCGCCGGCAGCCTGCTGTGGACCCTGGCGCTCACCCTCGCCGGCCGGGGGCTGGGGGCCGGCTACGGGGCCGTTGCGGCCTGGATCGAACCCCTGGCCGATCTGGTCAAGGTGCTGCTGGCCATCAGCCTGGCGCTGGCGCTCCTCTGGCTCGTCCTGCGCATCGTCAGCCAGCTGCGGCGCGGCTGAGCCATCGATCCGCGGTGATTCCGGCGGGCTCTGCAACAGCTGGGGCCCCGACCGACCCAATCCCTGGTCGGGACACTTAGTCTTCGCGGCCACAGGATCGTTCACGGTCCGACCCCCTGCCGCCATGACCCTTCTCCCTGCCCAGACGGCCTGGCTGGTTCCGCTCTATCCCCTGCTGGCTGCGCTGTTGTCGCTGCTCTGGTCCCCCGGGCTGCTCTCCCGCACCGGACCGCGGCCCTGCGGCTATCTGAATCTGCTGATGGTGAGCGTGGCCTTCGGCCACAGCGTGGCTGCCCTGATCGCCCTCCATTCCAATTCCACCGCCGGATCGGCTGCCATCTACCGGCCCCTCACCTTCGGCTGGACCTGGCTCGACACCGCCGGCCTGCGCATCGGCTTTGACGGCCTGATCACCGAACCGGCCCTGATCGCCATGACGGTGATCACCGGTCTGCATGTGCTGGTGCAGATCTATTCGATCGGGTATCTGGAGATGGACTGGGGCTGGCCCCGTTTCTTTGGGGCGCTGAGCTTCTTTGAAGCCGGGCTCTGCGCCCTGGTGCTCACCGACTCCCTGTTCTTCAGCTACGTGATCCTGGAGCTGCTCACCCTGGGCACCTACCTGATCGTGGGCACCTGGTACAACCAGCCCCTGGTGATCAAGGGGGCCCGCGACGCCTTTCTCACCAAGCGCATCGGTGACCTGGTGCTGCTGGTGGGTCTGGTGGCCCTGCTGCCCATCACCGGCACCTGGAATTTCCATGGCCTGCAGGCCTGGGCGGCCGATCAGGCCAACAACCACGCCCAGCTGCCGGCCGGTTTCACCCTGATCCTGCTGGCCCTGGTGGCCGGGCCCATGGGCAAGTGTGCCCAGATCCCCCTGCACCTCTGGCTCGATGAGGCCATGGAAAGCCCCCTGCCCTCCACGGTGCTGCGCAATTCCGTGGTGGTGGTGGGTGGTGCCTGGGTGCTGCTGCGGCTGGAGCCCCTGATCGAGCTGAGCCCCCTGGTGCAGTCGGTGCTGGTGGTGGTGGGAGGCACCACCGCCCTGGTGGGTGCCCTCATTGCCCTTGCCCAGGTGGATGTCAAGCGGGCGCTGTCCTTTCTGGTCAGCAGCTGGCTCGGGTTGCTGTTCGTGGCGGTGGGCCTGGGGGGGATCCCCGTGGCTGACCACCTGATGCTGGTCTATCCGCTGCCGATGGCCCTGATGCTGATGGCCGTGGGGGCCATCGTGATCACCAATGTCACCCAGGATCTGACCCAGCTCGGTGGTCTCTGGAGCAAACGCCCGCTCATGGGCCTGGCCTTTCTCAGCGGTGCCGCCGGCCTGATGGGTCTGCCCCCCTTTGCCGGTTTTGCCGCCCTGCGGGAACTGCTGGCTCTCACGGTTGCCAGTGGCCACCCCTGGCTGCTCGGGGGCCTGGTGCTGATCACCAATGCCCTGATCAGTGCGGGGCTGATCCGGGTGTTCGGCCAGATCTGGTGTGGCCGTGCCACCGCCTTCAGCCTGCGGTCGCCGGAGGTGCTCTGGTTGATGGCGCTGCCCACCCTGGCCCTGATGGGCCTGGTGCTGCATCTGCCCCAGCTGCTGGTGCGCAATGGTGTGTACGCCCTCACCCCCCTGCCCGGCTGGGGCCCCCAGGCGCCCCTGCTGCTGGCCTCCACGCTGGTGGGCGGTGGTCTCTCGGCCCTGTTCTACCTGCGGCCCCATGGCCTGGCCCAGCTGCCGTCCGGGCTGGGTGGCCTGCAGGACTGGCTCGCCCACGACATGCAGACCGAGCGCTTCTATCACCGCACGGTGGTGGCCCTGGTGGTGGCCCTGGCCCGCGTCAGCGCCTGGACCGATAGCCGCCTGATCGACGGCGCCAGCGGGGCCACCGGCGCCGCCGCCATGGCCGGTGCCCGCCGGCTCAGCCTCACCACCAGCGGTCGCTCTCAGGCCTACGCCCTCACCGTGGTGCTGGGGGTGCTGCTCATGGCGGCCTGGCTCCTGGCTGAACCCTCCCTGCTCTCCCTGCCCCGTCTGCGCTGATGGCCCCCCCGATCCTGCTGCTGCTGCCGGCCATCACCCTGCTGACAGCCCTGCTGCTGCCCCTGCTGCCCGCCGCTGATCCCGCGGCTGCCCGCCGCCTGAACCGGCTGGTGTGGCTGGCCCCTGGCGGCCAGGTGCTGCTCACCCTGCTGTGCTGGCGCCTGCCCCCGGCCGAGCTGCGGTTGCCCTGGCTGCCGCAGCTGGGGCTCACCCTGCAGCTGGGCCTTGATGGCCTGTCGCTGCCGCTGGTGTTGCTCACCGGCCTGATCACCAGCCTGGCGATCCTCTCGGCTCCGGCGGATCTGCCGCGACCGCGCCTGTTTCTGGCCCTGATGCTGCTCACCAATGTGGGTGTGATCACCGCCTTTCTGGCCCGCAACGCCCTGCTGTTCGTGCTGGCCTTTGAACTGGTGCTGATTCCCACCACCCTGCTGGTGGCGATCTGGGGGCGCCAGCAGCGGGCCGCTGCCGCGGTGCGGTTTCTGATCTTCGGCGCCGTCTCGGGTCTCAGCCTGCTGGCTGCCGTGCTGGCCTTCGGCTGGCTGAATGCCGGCGGGCCCGCCTACGGCTTCGACCAGCTGGCCCAGGCCGACCTCAGCCCCAGGGCCCAGGCGGTGATCCTGGCATTGCTGCTGCTGGCCTTCGGCATCAAGCTGCCGATCGTGCCCCTGCATGGCTGGCAGCCGCTCACCTATGGCGAAGCCCCCACACCGGTGGTCATGCTGCTGGCCGGTGCGGTGTCCAAGCTCGGCGCCTATGGGCTGCTCCGCTTCGGGGTGGGCTTTCTGCCCGATGCCTGGGCGTCCTGGTCGCCCTGGATTGCTGCCGCCGGTGCCATCAGCGCCGTTTACGGTGCCCTCAACGCCATTGCCCAGAGCGACATCCGCCGGTTGATGGCCTACAGCTCCCTGGGGCACATGGGCCTGTTGGTGCTGGCCCTGGCGGCGGCCACTCCCCTCAGCCTGCAGGGGGCGGTGGCCCAGATCCTGGCCCATGGCCTGATCGTGGCCCTGCTGTTCGCCTGCGTGGGGCTGATCGAGCGAAAGACCGGCACCACCGCCATTCCCGAGCTGTCGGGGCTGCTCAATCCACTGCGGGGTCTGCCCTTCACCCTGGGCATGTTGCTGCTGGCGCTGATGGCCGCAGCCGGTATTCCCGGTCTGGCCGGTTTCCCGGCGGAGCTGATGGTGTTCGAGGGCAGTTGGACCACGTTCCCCCGGGCCACGCTCGTGAGTCTGATCGCCTCCGGTTTCACGGCGGTCTATGCCGTGCGCCTCTTCAACCGGGTCGGCTTCGGCCGTCTCGACAACGGCCGGGCCGACTGGCAATCCACCAGCTGGCTGGAACGGCTGCCGGCCCTGGTGCTCACCCTGCTGGTGATCGGAGCTGGCATCTGCCCCCCGTCGCTCACCACCTGGAGCGATTCAGCCACCACGGCCCTGGCACTCCGGCCCAATGCTCTCTCGTCCTCGGCCGTCACCATTGCCGCCTCGCCGGAGATCCTGTCCTGATGACACCACCAACCGTGATCACGCCTGAGTCGGTGCCCGCCCAGACCCTGCCGCCCTCCAGCCATCCCTACGCCGAGGTCATCCACCGCCTGGAGGCCGGCGGCTCGATGCTGCCGGACACGCCGGAGAATCTGATGCAGATCATCGGCATCTATAAGGCCTACGCCGTACCGATGGATTTCTACTGGCGCGATCTTCTATACATCGCTGAGCGTGTTTTCCTCAATCCACTGCCCGCCTTTAAGTATTTCATCAGCCAGGAGTATCTTGACCGGCCCAATGCCTATGCCGGTGATCAGTCGTCGCTGAGAATCTGGCGGGGTGGCGAGAAGGCTCACCCCGAATTGCTGGCGTTCATGGCCAGGGGTGAAACGCGGCAGATGCCCAGGCTGCTCCATCACCTCTGGCACGATCGCATCAACATGGAGTTTGCCGAGGCCTGCATGCAGGCCATGCTCTGGCATCAGGGCATGGGCGGCCGCTTCAACGACTATCTGGCCGGCGACGCCTATCGGGCCAATGCCGACCGGGCCATTCGTGCCTACTTCCGGGGTAACCCCGTGATGCTCGGTCTCTATCGCCTGTTCCCTGAGATGTTCGTGGAACAGGTCAAGCAGATGAGTTATTACGCCAATCTCGGCCTCTTCTGGGAGGTGATGGCGCCGGTGTTCTTCGAGATGAGCGACATCTATGATGCCGGCGGTTTCCAGGGGGTGCCCGATGCCATGGACTTCCTGGTGAATGGGATCTTTGCCGTGGCTGGGCGACCCATTTACCACCACGTTTATGTGGGTGATGAATGCATTGAGGTGGTGCCCAAGAGCGAGGGGTTCACCTGGCTCTATGAAGCCGCACTGCCCTATGTGGAGGCCGTTTTTTATCGCACATCGCCCTTCCGTGGCACCAAGAGTTACAACGCTCAGGCCGGACAGGTGCCCCGGGATCAGGCCGACTTCCACTACGGCATTCTCTATGCCGATGTGTTTCCTGTGGGTTCCGCCGGAATCCCTCCGACCCTGCTGATGCAGGACATGCTCCATTTTCTGCCTCCCTACCTCAAGGAGCTCTACGCCCATCACAGGCGTGGTCAGGAGGATCAGTTGATCCAGCTTGGGATCACTTTTCAGCGATCGATGTACAACGTGACCTCGGCGGTGATTCAGGCCCTGCGCTGTGCCCTGCTCTATCCCCTCGACGATCCCGATCCGGAGCATCGGCTGGCCAATCGCCGCTTCTTTGAGGCCCAGATGGACCGTTTTCTGCGTCCGGAAGCCCGCCTGCCCCAGATCCAGCACCAGGACTACCGCTGAATCCCTGCTCGCAGAACCCCCGCCCCGCCGCCCATGGCCTCCATCCTTGAAACCGCCCGCAGCGCCGGTTGCTTCGCCACCCTGCTCACCGCCGTTGAGGTGGCCGGTCTGACGACCGCCCTGGAGGGGCCGGGACCTTTCACGGTGTTCGCTCCGGTCGACGGAGCCTTCGAGGCCCTGCCCCCCGGATGCGTGCAGACCCTGGTCGACAATCCCCCCCAGCTGGCCCGCATCCTGCGGTACCACGTGCTCGGTGGTGCCCACACCAGGGCGGAGCTCGTGGCCCAGGCCGAATGGCCGAGCCTGGAGGGGGCGCCCGTGCCGATCCGCCGCGCCGAGCCCTTTGAGGTCAAGAACGCCACCGTGGTTCAGACCGATGTGGTCTGCGACAACGGTGTTGTTCACATCATCGACCGGGTGATTCTGCCCGGCTGATTCCGGCCACGGCGGGGCCAGCCGCCGCGCTGCCCGTGCCGTGGCCTGACCAGGGCCGGCGCCTGCGACAATGCGGCCACTTTCGTGATTGGAATCGAGCACCATGCGCCTGTCCGGCCCTCGCGTCTGGTCTTCGCTCCTGCTGTCGGCCGGTGTGCTCTCCGCTGGCCTGCTGGCCGGATGCGCCTCCGACGGCGGTTCGGGGGTGCAGAGCGTGAAGATGGCCGCCATCAAGAGCCGCGGCAAGCTCATCTGCGGCGTGGAGGGCAAGCTGCCCGGCTTCAGCTTTGTGAAGCCCGATGGCTCCTACAGCGGCCTGGATGTGGACACCTGCAAGGCGGTGGCCGCCGCCGTGCTCGGCGACCCCGGCAAGGTGGAATACCGCGACCTCAACTCCGCCGAGCGTTTTGCTGCCCTCGCCAGCGGCGAGGTGGACATGCTGGCCCGCAACACCACCGTGACCCTCAGTCGCGATGCCGCCGGTGGCAATGGGCTCAGCTTTGCTCCGGTCACCTTCTATGACGGTCAGGGTGTGCTGGTGCCCAATGCCAGTGGCATCCGCACCCTCAACGACCTGGCCGGCAAGCCGATCTGCGTGGAGAGCGGTACCACCACCGAGCTCAACCTGGCCGACCGGATGCGGGAGCTCAACATCTCCTACACCCCCCTCAAGTTCCAGAACAGCGACCAGACCTTCGCGGCCTACCTGGGAGCCCGTTGTGCGGCCGTGACCAGTGACCGCTCCCAGCTGGCCGGCAAGCGCACCAGTTTCCCCAACCCCGCAGCCCACACCCTCCTGCCCGACGTGCTCAGCAAGGAGCCACTGGCCCCCGCCACGGTGAACGCCGACCCCGCCTGGTCCGATGCCGTGCGCTGGATCGTTCATGCCCTCTACCAGGCTGAGGAGAGTGGCATCACCCAGGCCAATGTGGACGCCCGGCTGGCGGAAGCCAGGGCCAAGACCAACCTGGCGGATCTGCGCCGGTTCCTGGGTGTGGAAGGTGACTTCGGTCGACAGCTCGGACTCCCGGCTGATTTCGTTGTCAAGGTCGTCAAGGCGGTGGGCAACTACGGCGAGATCTTCAACCGCAATGTCGGTCCAGCGTCTGCCCTCAAGCTGGATCGGGGTCTGAACCGCTCCTGGAAAGAGGGCGGCCTGCTCTACTCGCCGCCCTTCCGCTGATGGCAAGGGTGCCCTGGTGGCGCGACCGTCGGGTCGTGCCCTGGATCGTGCAGGCGATCGTGGCCCTGGTCGTGCTCGTGCTGGTGGCCTTTCTCCTGGGCAATCTGGTGCGCAACCTCACCGCCGCCGGCCTGCTGCTCAGCTGGCGCTGGCTCGGCCAGCCCGCCGGCTTCGACATCGCCGAAACGCTGCTGCCGTTCAACGCGGAGCTTCCCTACTGGCGCGCCCTGGCCGCCGGCCTGGTGAACACCCTGCGGGCCGTGCTCACCGCCCTCGTGGGCTCCACCCTGCTGGGCACGCTGCTGGGCATGGCCTCCTTCAGCCGCAATGGTCTGTTGCGCTTTCTCGCCCGCGGCTATGTGGAGATCGTGCGCAACATCCCCCTGCTGATCCAGCTGGTGTTCTGGTATTTCGTGGTCTTCCTGGCCCTCCCCAATGGCACGGCGGCCGTGCAGCTGCCCGGGCTGGTCATGGCCAAGTCGGGGTTCTACCTGGCCGGCCTGGCCGATGGCCTGCGCTGGACCGGCCCCCAGCTCGTCAATGGGGTCTGGCAGGCGCCCCTGCGGCTCACGGTCGAATTCTGTGCCCTGATCACCGGCCTGGTGATCTACTCGGCCGCCTTCATCGCCGAGGTGGTGCGGGGGGGCATCGCTTCGGTGCCCCGCGGCCAGTGGGAGGCGGCCTCATCCCTCGGGCTGCGCTGGTTCACCACCCTCCAGCGGGTGGTGCTGCCCCAGGCGTTGCGGGTGATCCTGCCGGGTCTCAACACCCAGTACATCTCCCTGGCCAAGAACTCCTCCCTGGCGGTGGCCGTGGGTTACACCGATCTCTATTCCGTTGCCGAAACCACCCTCAACCAGACCGGCCGAGCCGTGGAGGTGGTGCTGCTGCTGCTGGGCTCCTACCTGATCATCGATCTGCTGATCTCGGCCCTGATGAACAGCCTCAATCACGTTGTGCAGATCCGGGAGCGCTGAGACGATGAACCCCATCGTGCGACGCCTGCGTCAGGAGCTGTTCCCCACCCCGGCCGATGGAGCCCTCAGCCTGGGGCTCATTGCCCTGATCGTGATTGCGGTCACGGCCCTGCTGCGCTGGGCCGTGGGCCGCGCCCAGTGGGCTGTGATCCAGGTGAACAGCACCCTGTTCGCCGTGGGCCGCTACCCCTCCGACCAGCAGTGGCGCCTCTGGTTGCTGCTCAGCCTGCTGCTGCTGCTGGCCGGGGTCAGCTGGGGCCTGCTGCGGGCCCACCCGCGCCGCGACCGCACCGGCCTCCTCTGGCCCCTCAACGACCGTCTGGCTGCGGGGCTGATCCTGCTGGTGGCCCTGCTGCTGCCCCGGGCCCTGGCGCTGGCGCCGGCCCTGCAGGGCCGCTGGCTCGGCCTGGCCCTGGTGCTGCTGCTGGCCCGCTGGCTCTCGGGCCGTTTCGGCCGGCACCTGCCCCAGCGTTGGCTGCGCCTGGTTCCCCTGTTGTGGCCCCTGGTTTACCTGCTCGGGCTGGTGCTGATCAACGGTGGCCTCGGCCTGGTGGCCGTTCCGCCCGCTGAGTGGGGCGGCTTGCTGCTCACCCTGCTGCAGGCCAGTCTGGCCATTGCCCTCTGCTTTCCCCTCGGGGTGCTGCTGGCCCTCGGCCGCCGCAGCCAGCTGCCCTTGCTGCGCTGGGGTTCCGTGGTCTACATCGAGTTCATCCGCGGGGCGCCCCTGATCACCCTGCTGTTTCTCGGCCAGAACATTCTCGGTTTTCTCCTGCCCGGTGGCCTGGCCCCCGATCGGGTCTGGCGGGCCGCCTGGGTGCTCACCCTGTTCGCTGCCGCCTATCTGGCCGAGGCGGTGCGTTCCGGTCTGGCGGCGGTGCCGCCGGGCCAGCTGGAGGCGGCCCGCTCCCTGGGCATGGGTCAACCCCTGGCCCTGGCCACGGTGGTGATGCCCCAGGCCCTGCGGGTCGCCCTGCCGGCGATGGTGGGCCAGTTCATCTCCCTGCTGCAGGACACCACCCTGCTGTCGCTGATCGGCCTGCTCGATCTGCTCGGTGTGGCCCGCACCGTGATGGCCAACCCTGCTTTCCTGGGGCGCAATGCCGAGGTGTACCTCACCCTGGCGATCCTGTTCTGGTGCTGCTGCGCGGCCCTGGGCCTCGGCAGCCGCGCCCTTGAGCGGCGTCTTGATCCCCAGTCCATCCCTGCCCGCCGCTGACGGCGGGTTTGTCCTGTTCCCCATTTCGCCCACCGCCGTGACCTCCTCCGCCGCCAGCACGCTGCCCGTCGCCGACGTGATGATCGAAGCCCGCGGTGTGGAGAAGTGGTATCCCAACGGCTACCACGCCCTGCGCGGTGTGGACCTCACCGTCCACCGCGGCGAAGTGGTGGTGATCATGGGACCCTCCGGCTCGGGCAAGAGCACCTTTATCCGCACCTTCAACGCCCTCGAGGATTTTCAGAAGGGTTCGATCACCGTGGATGGCATGGCCCTTTCCAATGATCTGCGCAATATCGATGCCATTCGCCGCGAGGTGGGCATGGTGTTTCAGCAGTTCAATCTCTTCCCCCATCTCACGGTGCTCGACAATCTCACCCTCGCACCGGTTCTGGTGCGACGGCGGCCCCGTGCCGAGGTGGAGCAGCAGGCCAGGGCCCTGCTGCAGCGGGTGGGCATCGCCGAGCAGTCAGACAAATTTCCAGGTCAGCTCTCCGGTGGCCAGCAGCAGCGGGTGGCGATCGCCCGGGCCCTCTGCATGGAGCCGCGGATCCTGTTGTTCGATGAACCCACCAGTGCCCTCGATCCCGAGATGGTGCGCGAGGTGCTCGATGTCATGCGGGGCCTGGCCCACCAGGACATCACCATGGTGGTGGTGACCCATGAGGTGAAGTTCGCCGAGCAGGTGGCCGACCGGGTGGTGTTGATGGATGGTGGAGAGAAGGTGGAGGAGGCGGAACCGGCCCGGTTTTTCAGCAACCCGGCCCAGGAGCGCACCCGCCGCTTCCTTGATCAGATTCTCTGAGGGGCCGCCTTCGGGCCTCCGCAGCTGGATTCAGGTGCCGCTCAGCACTCCCAGCCCGTGCAGACCTTCGTAGAAGAGGTAGGCGGCGAACACGATCGCCAGGATGCCGACCAGCGGTTCGGCCCTGTGCTGCAGCCAGTTCTCCAGGCGTTCGATCGGCTCGCGGATCCCGCCGGCGGTGCCGATCCAGGCCAGGGGCGGCAGCAGCAGCAGGGAGCTGGCCGCCAGGGCAAACAGCCCGGTGACCTCCACATCGGCCGGCAGGCCGGGATGGTTGATCAGCAGCAGACCCGCTTCCTTGAGGTAGAAGACCAGGTTTTCAGGTGTGAGCAGGGCGCCGGCGGCCCCGATCGCCACCAGCACCCCATCCGCCAGATCCGGCAGCCGGTTCATCAGCCGCAGGGCCATGCCCTCCTCCCCCACGGTCGCCTGGGGGGTCAGCTGGTGCAGCCCGAGGGCCAGCAGGCCGCCCGCACCCAGCAGGTCGATCAGCACCTGCTCGCGCTCGCCGTGTTCCAGGTTGATGGCGAAGTGGCTGCCCACCAGCATCAGGGCCAGCACAGCCAGCACGTTGGCCAGAGTCCAGCCCAGCACATAGGCGAAGGAGCGGCGCAGGGGTGAGCGGCCCAGCAGCAGCAGGGTCACCACGCCGATGTGCAGGGGGCTGAAGGCAATGCCGATTCCGAACAGGGACGCTTTGGTGAACAGGCTCGATACCGGCAGGGCCGGAGCCAGCAGCGGCAGGCTCATGGATGGCATCAACAGGTCCCGAATCTGTCACGCGCCACCGGCAACCGCGAGTCGCCGTGCCGCAGCGCCGTGCCAGGGTGCCCACTGCCAGTGAGCGCTGTCGTCACCGCGGCCATGCCAACCCGCAACCGCACCCTGCATGTCCATGCCGGCCCCCACAAGACGGCCTCCACCTGGATCCAGGCGGGGCTGGAGCGCAACCGGGCCCTGCTGCTCCGTCAGGGCCTCCGCTACGACACCCCCTGGCGCGAGCAGTCCCATCGCCATCTGGCCCGCCAGCTGCTCGGCGGTGCGGCGGATCCCCTGGCGCGCTGGCTGCGGGACCGTCGTCGCTGGGATGGGGACCTGCTGCTGAGCGCTGAGCATCTCTCCCGCCTGATCCACGGTTCTGAGGGTCTGGAGCTGCTGCGCTGCACCGCTGCGGCTGAGGGCTGGCAGCTGCATGTGATCAGTTTCATCCGGCCCCAGCCGGCCCTGATCAACTCCTATTACGCCCATACCCTGGCGCGCCTCTACGCCTCCCTGTCGTTTGCCGACTATGTGCGGCTCCAGTGCGAGGGCCGCTGGCCCCAACCCCGCCCGGCGGCGCGGCGGCAGTGGATCCGCCTCCAGCCCCTCAGCCTCGATCCCGGCGAGCGGTTCGCGGCGGTGCTGGCGGCGGCCGAGCGGGGGGAGCTGCGGGCCAGTTTTCTGCCGTTTCCAGCCGCCGGCATCGATCCCGGCCAGCCCCTGCTCGACCTGCTGGAGATCGATCGTGCCGGCTGGTGTCAGCCCCGCTGGCGGGATCGCAACGCCCCCCCGGGACGCCGCGGCCTGGCCCTGGCCCTGGCGGTCAACCGCCTGCTGGATGGCCTGGCGGAACGTCGCAATGTGCTGATCCAGCACCACCGGCTGAACCATCTGGCGGCCCGCATCGGCACGATCGCCCGGCGCCGGGGCTGGATCCACGAGCGCTTTGACGGCTGGACCGCCGAGCTGCTCCAGCTCGTGCACACCACCTACGGGCAGGCGAACCAGCGTTTTGCCCGGCGGGTGTGGGCTGCGGACTGGGGGGACCACTGGCCGGCCGCGGCTGGGGCCGGCGGTGAGCCCGGGTTGGCGATCGACCCGGAGCTGGACCGGGAGGCCGATGCCCTGTTCCGCAGATGGCAGCGGCGCCATCACCGCTGACCTGGGTGGGGGAATGGCGCTCTGGCCGAAAGCCGGTGACTGGATTTGAACCTGCGACCTACTGATTACGAATCAGTTGCTCTACCCCTGAGCTACACCGGCAACCGCCCGAAACTAGCATTCGGCTTCCTGCCCTGGACCGTGGCCGCTCCTCCCCCCTCCCGCCTGGATCCTGAGCTGCGGGAGCGCCTGCTGCAGGAGGCCCGGACACCCTGGCGCGGGCTGCGCCGGGCCCTCTGGTTCGCCCTGTCGGCCTCGGCGGCGGTGGGACTGGCCACCATGGCTTTGCGGGCATCAGCCGGCGGGGATGTCGCCCCCACCGACCTGCTCATCCAGGTCACGGCCCTGGCCGTCTGTGGCGGGCTGCTCTGGTTCGACCGCCAGCGCACTGCCGGCTGATGGGGCGGTGTTCTCGGCCGGCTGCAGCGGTGCGGGCAGCAGCAGTGGTGCGGGGAGCAGCAGGGGCAGGCCCAGGCTGAGGCGCCGTGCCTCGAGGCTGGCGTTGTCCATGGCGTCTGCCGCGTCAACGGCGGTGCCTGGGCGGCCCAGCAGCCAGATGGCCTGCAGCAGTTGCTGCCACTGCCACACCATCAGCGCCAGCAGCAGGGCAGCCAGCAGCAGCACGAGCAGCCGCGGGGCTTCCTGCACCGGTGAGAACCCCATGGCCAGGCCCGCATGGCCATCCAGCCACCAGAGCAGGGGCAGGGCGCCGGCGCAGCCCAGGGCCAGGCCGATTCGGGGAGGCCAGGCCTCCTGCAGGCTGCTGAGCCTGCGCTGCAGATCCCGCCGGCCGCGGACCGGCGTCTGCACCAGCAGCAGCGACCACACATCTGCAGGACGCCGCCAGAGCACCACGGCCGGGGCCAGGGCGCCGAGGGCCCAGCACAGCAGCCGCTCCAGGCCCACGAGGGGCCCCGGGTCGGCACCGGCCAGGAGCAGCAGCAACAGCAGCGCCTCCAGGGGCAGCACGGCCGGCACCAGCAGGTGGAGCCACAGAAGGGGCTCGCTGCTGGTGCCGGCCTGAGGGGCTGCCGTCATCGCCGTGGTGGGGGTCGGGGAGGGGGTCAGGAGCTGAGGGATCGGCGCTGGGTGACCAGTCTGAAGGCCTCGATGCGGTCGCCTTCCTGCCAGCCGCTGAAGCGGTCGCAGCCCACGCCGCATTCGAAGCCCGTGGCCACCTCCTTGGTGTCGTCCTTGTTGCGGCGGAGGGAGTCGAGGTCGCCCTCGTACACCTGCTCCTTGCCGCGCCGCACCCGCACCCTGCAGTTGCGCTGGAGTTTGCCGCTGGTCACGTAACAGCCCGCCACCGCCGCCTTGCCGATCGTGAACACGGCCCGCACCTCGGCTTCGCCCAGGGCTTCCTCCACCAGTTCAGGCTCCAGCAGGCCTTCCATGGCCAGCTGGATGTCCTCCAGCAGCTTGTAGATCACGTCGTAGTCGCGCACATCAACGCCGGTGGCGTCGGCGGCGCGCTTGGCACCCGGAGCCATGGAGGTGTTGAAGCCCACGATCACGGCGCCGGAGGCGGCGGCCAGGTCCACATCGGTTTCGGTGATCTCGCCGGGGGCTGAGAGCAGCACCCGCACCTGCACCTCCTCCTGGGGCAGCTGCTCGAGGGCTCCGAGGATCGCCTCCACACTGCCCTGCACATCGGCCTTGAGGATGAGGTTGAGCTCCTTGAGTTCGCCCTCGCTGGCCTGTCCCGACATCGAGGCCAGCGACACCCGCCTGGAGGCCATCTGCTGGGCCAGGCGGGTGGCCCGGGCCTCGCTGGCCCGATCCCCCACCACGGCCCGGGCACTTTTCTCGTCGGCGTACACCTCGAATTCATCACCGGCGGTGGGCACCTCGCTGAAGCCGAGGGCCTCCACGGCGCTGGAGGGGCCGGCCTCCTTGACCCGTTTGCCGGTGTCGTCGACCATCGCGCGCACCTTGCCCAGGATCGGGCCCGCCGCCAGCACATCGCCGGCCCGCAGGGTGCCGTTCTGAATCAGCAGGGTGGCCACCGGTCCCTTGGCCTTGTCGAGGTGGGCCTCGATCACGGTGCCGCGGGCCATCCGGTCGGGGTTGGCCTGCAGGTCCTCCACATCGGAGACCAGCAGGATCATCTCCAGCAGCTGGTCGATGTTCTCCCCCTTGATGGCGCTCACCGGCACCATCACGGTGCTGCCGCCCCAGTCTTCGGACACCAGGTCGTGACCGGAGAGCTCCTGCTTCACCCGATCCGGGGACGCCCCTTCCTTGTCGATCTTGTTGATCGCCACCACGATCGGCACCTCGGCGGCCCTGGCGTGGCTGATGGCTTCCAGGGTCTGGGGGCGCACACCGTCGTCGGCGGCGACAACCAGCACCGCCACGTCGGTGACCTTGGTGCCCCGGGCCCGCATGGCGGTGAAGGCCTCGTGGCCCGGGGTATCGAGGAACGTGATCCGGGCCCGTGTCTCCCCGTGGGGCACCTCCACCTGATAGGCACCGATGTGCTGGGTGATGCCACCGGCTTCGCCGGCGGCCACGCGGGTCTTGCGGATCGCGTCGAGAAGGCTCGTCTTGCCGTGGTCCACGTGGCCCATCACGGTCACCACCGGAGGGCGGCGGATCAGGTGGGCCAGGTCGCTGGCCTCGATCATCTCCACGGTCTTGGCGGCGGCCGCCTGCACGTCGTCTTCCAGCACCGGCACGCCGAATTCATCGGACACCGTCTCGATGGTGGGCAGATCGAGGGTCTGGGTGACCGTGGCGATGATGCCCTTGAAGAACAGGCTCTTGATGATCTCGGAGCTTTCCACGCCGAGGCGGTCGGCCAGTTCCTGCACGGTGAGGTTGCCCTCCGGCACGATCAGCAGCTCCGGGCGCTGGGCCTTGGCGTCGCGCGCCGCCCGCAGCTCCATGGCCCGGCGCCGTTGCCGCTGCCGGGTCGTCTCCTTCTTGCGCTTGCGCACTGCCACCGTGGGCTTGGCACCGCCGGGGGCGCTCCGCGGTTTGGCGGGCCTGGCCAGGCTGGCCTGCAGCAGCACGGCCTCCTGTTCGCCGGCGTAGCCGCCGGTTTCAGCGGTGAGGGCATCATCGTTTTCGCCGATGATGTGCACCTTCTGGCGCTGCTTCTGGGGGGTGCGGCTGCGCAGGGCCTCCAGCTTGGCGCTGTCGTCCCAGTCGGGCCGCCGTGCCCGGGTGGGGCTGCCCGGGGTGGCGGCCCGGAATCCGGGCCGGCGGGGTGCCGCCGGCGGGGTGGCCACGGGCCGGGGCGCATCGGTGCCGGCTTCGCCGGCGGCAGCGGCATCGGGCCGCCTGGGCGGTGGTGTGGCGGGGCGACCCGGCTTCTGGAGCTGCATGAGCTCGCCGGGGGCCATCGGTTTGCGCATGCCCGCTGGCATGCCGGGACGGCCCGGTGCCGCCGGCCGGCCCGTGCCGGGGGTGCCGGGTCCGGCGGTTTCCCGGCGGATGGGCTTGCCCACCAGCTCGAGGGGGGTCGGAGCCGGTCGACCGGTGCCGGTGCCGGTGCGGGAGGGCGCACCCGGGCGGCCCGCCGGCGCACCGGGTCGGGTGGGCAGGGGCGGGCCGGGCCGCTGGCTGCGGGCCGCCGGAGCCGCCGGGCGATTGCCGCCACCGGGCTGGGGCCGGCCCACCAGTTGGGGCCGGCTGGCGCCGGGGCGGCCGGCCGCGGGCGTGGGCCTGCCGGGAACGGCCGGTTTCTGGGGAGCGGCGGCGCTGGGGCGGCTGGGCACCGGCGGCCTTGCCGGTACGGCCGCAGCCGGGGGCTGGGGCCTGGAGGGCTTGCCCACAATGGCGGGGCGGGCCGGTGTGGCTGCCGGCCGACCCGGTGCGGCGGCGGCAGCGGGCTTGGCGGCAGCGGGCTTGGCGGCAGCGGGTCTGGCCGCCGCGGGTTTGGCGACAACTGCCGGCGCGGCCGGCCGGGCGGGGGGCGTGCTGGCCGTGGGTGTGCCCGCCGCGGCTGTGGCGGGTCGGGGTGGCCCACCAACAGGGGGCGTGGCGGCGGCCGGCCGGCCCACCGGTGGTGCGGCGGCGGCTGCAGCCGGTGCCGGCGGCCTGGCCGGTGCCGCCGCAGATGGGGGTGCGGGGGCCGCTGGGGTCGGCCGGGCAGCTGCCGGTGCCGGCCGTGCCGGGGGGGCGGCAGCCGGTGGTGCCGGTGCCGGCACCGGTCGCGCGGCTGCCGGGGGCGCTGCGGCGGCGGGCCGGCTCGGTGCCGCCGGCGGTGTCGGTGCTGGAGAAGTCGCGCTTGCTTTCTTCACGGAAAGAATCGCCTTGGCCGGAGGGCTCTGGGGTGCTGGTCCGCTGCTGCTGCCGTTTGCCCGGATCAGGGCACGGATCCGTGAGGCCTCATCGTCGCTGATCGAGCTGCTGTGGCTGCGGGCGGCGATGGACAGTTTCTCGGCGGCGTCGAGCACGTCCCGGTTGTCGAGACCCAGGTCCCTGGACAACTCATAAATTCTCACTTTGCCGCTGTTGGTCATTCAGGTCTCCGGGTGGTCGGGTTCGACAGGGACAGCAGGCGCGGCCATGGGCCGCCGGACCTCGCCGGACTCCGGGCCGCAGACGCACCACGGCCAACAATCAGTCTGCCTCAGAGACCGGTGCAGGGAGTGTCGTGAGGCGTTGTTCAAGCGCGAGCAGCAGCCGATCCTCCACTGGGCAGCGGAGTGAACGCTGCAGCCGGCGTCGGCGCCTGGCTTCGGCCAGGCAGTCCTGGTCTGGGCAGAGGTAGGCCGAGCGGCCCATTCCCTCATCCAGCGCCAGCCCCCCTGCCGCCAGCCGGATCACCCGCCACAGTTCGCGGCGGTCCCGCAGGCTGCGGCAGGCGACACAGCGCCGCAGCACCGGTCGTGGCGCGGGCTGCGCTGCGGCGCTCACCCCTCCTCTCCGGGGGTGATCTCCTCCGGAGCTGCAGCCCCGGCCTCGCCGGCCGGTTCATCCAGCTCGTGCTGCGGCTCCTCCTCGCTGCCCTCCTGGCTGTCCTCTTCGCTGTCTTCGGGCAGTGGGTAGAGCTCCCGCAGGCGGGCATCCTCGGCAGCACGGGTCGCCTGTTCCGCCGCCAGGCGGGCCTCGGCCTCGGCCTGCAGGGCCTCTTCCTCCTGGCGCTGGGCGATCAGCTTCGCCACCACCTCATCCTCGGAAGACTGGTTGTATTCGGCGGCGTTCTTGATGTCGATCTTCCAGCCGGTGAGACGGGCCGCCAGGCGCACGTTCTGGCCTTCGCGGCCAATGGCGAGGCTCAGCTGATCCTGGGGCACCAGCACATGGGCGTGGTGGCCTTCCGGATCCACCAGCCTCACCATCTCCACCCTGGCCGGGCTGAGGGAATTGGCGATGTACTGGCCCGGGTCCGGCGACCAGCGGATCACATCGATCTTTTCGCCACGCAGTTCGTTCACCACCTGCTGAATCCGGGAGCCGCGGGCGCCGATGCAGGCCCCCACCGGATCCACCTCCCGCTCCACGCTGTCGACAGCCACCTTGGTGCGTGGCCCCACCGAGCGGCTCGGCGGGTTGGCCTCCCGGGCCACCGCCACGATGCGCACCGAACCCTCCTGGATCTCGGGCACTTCGTTCTCGAACAGATACACAACCAGGCCCGCATTGGCCCGACTGACAAACAGCTGGGGTCCCCGCCGCGGCACCTCGCTCACCTCCTTGAGAAACACCTTGAAGGTGGCGTTGGCCCGGTAGTTGTCGTTGGGCAACTGGTCACGGCGTGGCAGCTCGGCCTCCACTTCAGGGCGCCCCAGGCCACTGCTTACAGCCATGATCACGCTCTGGCGTTCAAAGCGGATCACCCGGGCGGTGAGCACGGGATCCTCAAGGTCGGCAAACTCCTCCTGGATCATGCGCCGCTGCTGGTCGCGCAGCTTCTGGGCCAGCACCTGTTTGGTGGTGGCGGCGGCCATCCTGCCGAAGTCCTCCTTCTCCGGGGTCACATCGAGCACGACCGTGTCGCCGATCTGGGCGTCTTCAGCCACCTGGCGCACCTCCTCGATGCCGATCTGGTGGTCGTCGCTCTCCACCTCCTCCACGATGATCTTGCTGGCGAGCACCCGATAGCCCTCCTCTTCCAGGTCGAGAGCCACATCGAAGTTGGAAAAATAATCCTCCTCGAATGGGTCTTCGCTGATGCCGAGATACAGGGTGCGCCGGTACCGCTCATAGCCTTTCAGCAGGGCTTCGCGCAGGGCGGCCTCCACCACCGCCGGTGGCAGCTTCTTCTCGTCGCTGATGTCCTCAATCAGGTTGGTGAGACCGGGGAGCAGAACCAGGGCCATGGGCGGTGTCGGTGAAAGGAGTGATGGGATGCGACTGGATCAGCCGTCGCCGCTGGAGCTGATCAGGCGCACCTGAACCACCCGTTCACGGGGCAGACGCAGCGTCCGCCCACGCACGTTGAGCTGCACGGTCTCCGCGTCGCGGCTGAGCAGCAGGCCTTCGCGCCGGTCGTGGCCCCCTTCTGCGCGCTCGCACAGCACCTCGACCGGAAAGCCCCGGAAACTGCTGAAGTCGCGGTCGTGGCGGAGCACCTCGCCGATGCCCGGGCTGCTCACCTCCAGCACCCAGTCGTGGGGATCCAGCAGACCGGCGGCCTCGATGGCCTCCCCCAGGGGACCACTGAACCGGGCGCACTCATCGAGGGTCACATCAGTGCCGTCGCTGCGTTGCACGAGCACCTGCACCGTCATGGGAATGCGATGGGTGAGCACCTGCACACCGTGCACGTCAAGACCGGCAGTCGCTGCCAGCTGGCGGGCCAGGGTGTCGAGGTCGGTGGCAAGGGGATGGGGCAAGGGCAGGCCGGGGCGGGGCAGCCGCCGGGGTCTGCAGCTTGTGACTGCTTCCGGGTGCACCAGGAGAACGGTGGTGGCGCTTCGGCCTCTCCGTTCGATCCGATGGTTCCAGCCCCGGCGGGCACTGATTCACCCTAAAGGATCGCCTGCTGGGCCCGTCAGCGGTTGCCGCCCAGGCTGCCCAGATCGATCACCGGTGCCTCGGCGAAGTAATCACTGGCCACCACCTCGCCCCGCAGGCCGGGGTCCTGGTTGATGCACTGACCGCACTGCTCCGGTGTGCGCAGGTACTGGCACACCCGGGCCCAGAGCTTGGCCCGGCTGCCCGGTGCTCCCATCGAGAAATGGACCCGGTCGCCACCCACCTGGCCTTCGATCTCCACAAGGCAGAGGTTGCAGCGCACACGGCTGCCAGCGGGGATCATCGCCATGGGCACCCAGCGGATGGCTGCAACTTAGGCCGCCCGCGGCACCTTGGCGCCACTCTGTGACGGTGACATCCCGTTCCATGCGCCTGCTCCAGCTCAGTGATCCCCATCTGCTGGCCGATCCCGCTGCCGAATACCGGGGCCTGCTGCCGGAAGTGCGTCTCCGGTATGGGCTGCGGCAGGCCCTGAGCCAGCTGTCCGAGACCGGGGAGCGCCCCGATCTGCTGCTGATCAGCGGCGACATCTGCCAGGACGAGACCTGGGCTGGGTACGGGCGACTGCGGCAGATGCTCGGGGAGCTGCCACTGGCGGTGGCGTTGATCGCCGGCAACCACGACCATCCCCAGCTGCTGCGGGCGGCGCTTGGGCGGCGGGCCGTGGTGGGCCCGGCGATCCTGCCGTTGGGTCACGCAGCCCTGCTGCTGCTCGACAGCCACTGGGCCGGCCGCTGCGGAGGTCGGCTCGGCAGGGGGCAGCTGACCTGGCTGGACCGGCAGCTGGCCGGGCTGCAGAGACCGGTGATCGTGGCGGTGCACCATCCGCCCCTGCCGATCGGTGATCCGGCCATGGATGCCATCGGCCTGGTCGATGGCCCCGAGCTGATGGCCTGCCTGGCCCGGCACCCGCAGGTGCGGGCCGTGCTCACCGGCCATCTCCATCAGCACTGGTGGGGCACCGTGCCGGGTCGCCCCGAGCTGCCCGTCTGGGCCTGCCCATCCACCCTCTGCAGCTTCGGCCCCGTGCAGCCCTGCCCCCTGCGGCGCCCGGCCGATCCAGGCGGGCGCTGGCTGGTGATCACGGCGGGTGGGGAGATCCGTCAGCGGCTGCTGCGCTGGGATCCGCCTAGCGTCGGCTGATGGCTTCCGGTTGATGGTTTGCGGTTGATGGCTGACATTCCGCTGCGCCGCCTCGCGGCCCTCTTGCTGGCTCTGCTCACCCCGCTGCTGCTGGTGGCTCCCCCGGCCCTGGCCCTGGCGGAGAGCCCCACGGGCCCCATCGTCGAAACGGCGGGTGCCCACAGTTTCGTGGCCAGTGCGGCGCGCCGGGCCGGGCCGGCCGTCGTGCGGATCGACACCGAACGCAACGTGGCCGGTGCCTCCTTCGATCCCACCATGCTCGATCCGCTGCTGCGGGATCTGTTCGGCGATCCTGGCGGTGGCCTGCGGGAGCGGGGCCAGGGATCCGGAGTGGTGATCGACGCCGGCCGCGGCCTGGTGCTCACCAATGCCCATGTGGTCGACCAGGTGGACAGCGTGGCCGTGACCCTGGCCGATGGCCGCCAGCTCGATGGCACGGTGGTGGGCGACGACCCGGTCACCGACCTGGCGGTGGTGCGCATCCCCCCCCAACGGCTCAGTGCGGCGCCGCTGGGTGATTCGGAACAGCTGGAGGTGGGCGACTGGGCCATTGCCCTCGGCAGCCCCTACGGACTGGAGCGCACCGTGACCCTGGGCATCGTCAGCAGCCTGCACCGGGACATCAATTCGCTTGGCTTCGCCGACAAGCGGCTCGACCTGATCCAGACGGATGCCGCCATCAACCCCGGCAACTCCGGTGGCCCCCTGATCAATGCCGCCGGCGAGGTGATCGGCATCAACACCCTGGTGCGCCAGGGCCCCGGCGCCGGCCTCGGTTTCGCCATTCCCATCAACCTGGCCCGGCGCATCGCCGGCCAGCTGGCGGAGGGCGGCAAGATCGTCCATCCCTACCTGGGCCTCCAGCTGGTGCCGCTCACGGCCCGGGTGGCCCGCGAGAACAACCGCGACCCCGATGCCCTGCTGCAGCTGCCGGAGCGTGATGGCGCCCTCGTGCAGCGGGTGGTGCAGGGCAGTCCTGCCGAGGCGGCCGGCCTGCGCCGGGGCGACCTGGTGGTGGCCGTGGCTGACCAGTCGGTGCGGTCGCCCTCGGTGCTGCTGCAGCAGGTGGAGCGCTCCGAGGTGGGTCAGCCGCTGGCGATCACCGTTGTGCGTGGTGGGCGCGAACTGCAGCTGGCGATCCGGCCTGCGGCCCTGCCGGCCCCGGCCGGTTGAATCCTCAGCGGCCCAGGGCCGTGATCGCGGCCCCCAGCCGCTGGCCCACCAGCCCGTAACCCGCTCCGTTGAGATGGCCATCCTGGGCCAGGCCCAGGCCGGCGCTGGCCAGATCAATCTCCACCAGCGGCACGCCGCTGCTGCGGCACAGCCTGCGGATCTCCCGTTCCCAGGGTTCCATCAGCTCGGGGCGCTGGTCGGGATGGTTGGCCAGCAGCAGCACCAGCGGTTGCGCCCCCAGGGAGCGCACCGTGGCGATGAAGCGCCCGAACACCTGGCCCTGGAGGGCCAGATCCCCACGCAAGCGGGCCGGTGTGAGGGTTTCACCGCCCCCGTGTTCGCCGGGTTGGTGGCGGCGGGCGCCGGGCCCCTGCACCGGGGCATCAGCCACAAGATCGTCCAGAAAGGTCCGCAGGGCAGGCTGCCAGCGCTGGGGGGCATCGAACTGGCCGCTGCCGGAGCCGCTGAGGGCCGTTGCCAGGCGCGTGGTCTTCTCCTCCCGCAGGTTGTGGGCATCGTTGCCGCTGAACAGCTGCCAGATCACCACGGTGCCGGCACCGATCCGCTGCCGGCTGCTGCGGCTGGCGGCCAGTTCCTGCAGCAGCGCCAGCTGGGCCAGGGGACCGCTGCCCGAGCGCCCCGCGTTGATGGTGTTGCCATGGGAGCGCTGCAGTGAGGCCGCCAGGGTGTCGCGGTCGGGCACGCACCACCCCTCACTGAAGCTGTCGCCCACCAGAATCTGGCGCCAGGGCCGGTCCGGGCGGGCCCCGGGGGTGGGGCGGAAGCCCAGGTCATCGGCCCGGAAGCGGACCACACCGGAGTCCGCCTCGCACAGCACCACCGTGCTGCCGGGCAGATGGGTGTGGAACCAGGGTGAGTCCGGTGCATGCATCTGGGGGTCGTGCCGGTAGGCGGGATAGGCCGCCACCCCGGCGGCCCGCAGGCGCCGGATCTCCGCCAGCAGGCTGCCGCTTTCCTCCCCCGGCCCCCTCGCCAGCCGCCGCGCCAGCACCGTGAGGCGCGGCCAGCCGCTGCCATCGAGGCTGGTGAGGTAGCCGGCCACCAGCTCGAGGGCGGCCAGCAGGCCCGCCAGCACCACCAGATTGATGGCCAGGATCGCCCTGCGCCCCATGGCTGCCGCCGCCCGTGTTCGGCGGGATCATGCCGGAGGGCCGTTGCTAATTTCGTCCAACCTGCCAGTTCCGCAATGGCCAGCACGCCCCGGGTCGAGCCCGCTCCTGCCCAGGATCCTGCGCTGCCGGAACCCTCCCTGCAGGACCGCATGAAGCAGGCCGTGGCCCTGGCGGCGGTGGAGCAGATCCGCGATGGCATGGTGCTTGGCCTTGGCTCCGGCTCCACCGCTGCCCTGATGATCCAGGGTCTGGGCGAGCGGCTGCGCAGCGGCGCCCTGCGCGACATCGTGGGGGTCACGACGTCCTTTCAGGGTGAGGTGCTGGCGGCCGAACTGGGCATTCCCCTGCGCAGCCTCAATGCCATCGATCGCATCGATCTGGCCATCGATGGTGCCGATGAGGTGGACCCCGCCTTCCAGTTGATCAAGGGCGGCGGCGCCTGCCATGTGCAGGAGAAGCTGGTGGCCCGCAGGGCCGATCGCTTCGTGGTCGTGGTCGACAGCACCAAGCTGGTGGACCGGCTCAACCTGGGCTTCCTGCTGCCGGTGGAGGTGCTGCCCGGTGCCTGGCGCCAGGTGCAGGGCCAGCTGGCCGACATGGGCGGCGCTGCTGCGTTGCGCATGGCCGTGCGCAAGGCCGGTCCCGTGGTCACCGACCAGGGCAACCTGGTGCTCGATGTGCGCTTTGACGGCGGCATCGCCGACCCGCGTGCCCTTGAGAAGGAGATCAACAACCTGCCGGGCGTGCTGGAGAACGGCCTGTTCGTGGACATCACCGACCAGGTGCTGGTGGGCGAGATCGTCGAGGGGCGGCCTGGTGTCCGTGATCTGGTGCGCCGCTGACCCGGGGCTGCCCGGACCGGCGGCTAATCCCCCGCCCGCATCCGGCGCCGCACGGATTCGGCATGGCTGTGCAGCCCTTCGCATTCCGCCAGGGTGATCACCGCCCCGGCGGTGGCCTCAAGGGCCTGGCGGTTGAAGCGGATCAGGCTGGTGTGGCGCAGAAAGGTCTCCACGCTGAGCGCTCCCGAGAAGCGGGCGGTGCCGGAGGTGGGCAGGGTGTGGTTCGGGCCCGCCAGGTAGTCACCCACCGCTTCGGGGCTCCAGGGTCCGAGAAAGATGGCCCCCGCCTGCTGGATCCGTTCGGCCAGGGCCTCGGGATCCTCCACCAGCAGTTCCAGATGTTCCGGCGCGAAGTGGTCGCTGAGGCAGGCCGCACTGGCCAGATCCGGAACCAACACGATCAGGCCCCAGTCGTTGAGGGCGCTGCGGGTGATGGCGGCCCTGGGGTGGTCGCGGAGCTGGGCCTCGATCGCTCCGGGCACGGCCCGGGCCAGTTCGGCGCTGGTGGTCAGCAGAATCGCCGCCGCCAGGGGGTCGTGCTCCGCCTGGGCCATCAGGTCGGCCGCCACCTGGTCGGGCCGGGCGCTGTGGTCGGCGATCACCAGCACCTCACTGGGCCCGGCCAGCGAATCAATGCCCACCTGGCCGTAGACCGCCTTCTTGGCCAGGGTCACGTACAGGTTGCCCGGTCCGCTGATGACATCGACCTTCGGCACGGTTTCGGTGCCATAGGCCAGGGCCGCGATCGCCTGGGCGCCGCCCACCCGGATCACCTGGCGCACGCCCGCCAGGTGGGCGGCCGCCAGCACGGTGCGGTTGGGTTCGCCGGCCGGACCCGGCGGGGTCACCATCACCACGTCGGCCACGCCGGCCACCATCGCCGGCACGGCATTCATCAGCACGGTGCTGGGATAGGCGGCGCGACCACCGGGCACGTACAGGCCGGCCCGTTCCACCGGCCGCCAGCGGCGGCCCAGGCGTTCGCCATGGGGTCCGCTCACATCCAGATCGGCCGGCCGCTGCCGCTCGTGGAAGGCCAGAATCCGGCCATGGGCCAGTTCCAGGGCCTGGCGCAGCTCCGGGGGGGTCTGCTCCCAGGCCGCCTGCAGCTCTGCGGCGGCGATGGCGAGCGGATCCGGGCGCACGCCATCGAAGCGCTCACTGAGGTCGAGCAGGGCGGCATCGCCGCCGCTGCGCACCTGGGCGAGAATCGCCGCCACCCGCTCCTCTTCGCGGCGCTGCTGGTCGCCGCCCGTGCGGCCGGCGATCCGCCCGAGGGCATCGGCGGCCGCGCCGACGTCATCCAGGCAGCGGATGGAGAGACCGGTGGCCGCTGGGGAGGCTGGGGCCATCAGGCGGGGCTGTGGGGCCCTGCGAGGCTACGGCGGGGAGCGTTCCGCCCTGGGTCTAGGATGGTTGTTTGCCTGCTGAGCGCCAGACTGCCCGTGGCCAATAACAAGTCGTCCAAGAAACGGATCCTGATCGCTGAGCGCAACCGCCTGCGCAACCGCAGCTACAAATCGGCGCTGCGCACCCTCATGAAGCGCTGTTTCGCCGCCTGCACGGCCTACGCCCAGGCCCCCGGCGCCGAAGGTAAGGCTGCGGTCAACGCCACCATGAGCGTTGCCTTCAGCAAGATCGACAAGGCCGTCAAGGTGGGGGTTCTGCATCGCAACACCGGTGCGAACCAGAAGTCACGGCTGAGCATGGCCGTCAAGAAGGTGCTGGAACCCGCCGGCGTGGCCGACTGATCCCTGCCGCCGTTGGGATTGGGGCGGCACAATGGGTGCCGACGCAGCCTCTGCCCGTGCCGTTGCAGGTCAGCACCACCCCACCGGCTGCTGCGCCCCTGGTCTCTGAATGGCCTGGTGGCGGGGCCGATGTGGCCCTGGTGGACAGCCACTGCCACATCGTGTTCCGCAACTTCGACGACGACCTCGACGAAGTGGCTGCCCGCTGGCGTGCCGCAGGCGTGCGCGCCCTGGTGCATGCCTGCGTGGAGCCCGGTGAGATTCCGGCGATCCGGGCCCTGGCCGATCGCTTCCCTGAGCTGCGCTACTCCGTCGGTGTTCACCCCCTGGATACGGGCCACTGGACCGGGGAGACCGTGGCGGTGCTGAGGGCCGCTGCGCTCGCCGATCCCCGTGTGGTGGCCATCGGTGAGCTGGGGCTGGACCTGTACCGGGACACCAACCTCGACCAGCAGCTGGAGGTGCTCGTGCCCCAGCTGGACCTGGCCGGAGAGCTGGATCTGCCGGTGATCATTCATTGCCGCGATGCGGCCGGGCCGATGCTGGAGCTGCTGGAGGCGCGGCGGCGGCAGGGCTTCTGCCCCCGGGGCGTGATGCACTGCTGGGGGGGGACCCCCGAGGAGATGGAGGGCTTTCTGGAGCTGGGGCTGTTCATCAGCTTCAGCGGCACGGTCACCTTCCCCAGGGCCGAGGCCACCCATGCCTGTGCCCGCCAGGTGCCGGCCGACCGCTTTCTGGTGGAGACCGACTGCCCATTCCTGGCCCCGGTGCCGCGGCGCGGCAAGCGCAATGAGCCGGCCTATGTGAGCGCCGTGGCCCAGCGCCTGGCCGACCTGCGGGGCATCACCTACGAGCAGGTGGCACATACCAGCAGCGCCAATGCGGCGCGCCTGTTCGGCCTGACTCTTCACACTGTATGATTCTTCATTGGCCTGGTCGCAGCCGCGCCCTGTTGAATCCCTTGACACGCCCGCCGCGAGCCCGTTAGGAGCTCCCGCCCACCAGCCGTTCCCGGCCGCCGCCGGGAGCGGCTGTTGCCATCGGCATCCAGGCCACCACCCCTCCCCTTCTCCGTTCCTGCAGGTTCACCGCATGAGCAGCGCGATCCAGGTCGCCAAGACCGCCACGTACCTGCCCGATCTGGTGGAGGTGCAGCGGGCGAGCTTCAAATGGTTCCTGGAGAAGGGCCTGATTGAGGAGCTCGACAGCTTCTCGCCGATCACCGACTACACCGGCAAGCTCGAGCTGCACTTCGTCGGCAATGAGTATCGCCTGAAGCGCCCCCGCCACGACGTGGAGGAGGCGAAACGTCGTGATGCCACCTTCGCGTCGCAGATGTATGTCACCTGCCGCCTGGTCAACAAGGAAACGGGGGAGATCAAGGAGCAGGAAGTCTTCATCGGCGAACTGCCGCTGATGACCGAGCGCGGCACCTTCATCATCAACGGTGCCGAGCGCGTGATCGTGAATCAGATCGTGCGCTCCCCCGGCGTGTA
>JBKDDA010000135.1:0-4277 GCA_046313055.1 Synechococcaceae cyanobacterium
GGCCCAAGTCGGTCGGGTTCATCCGGACTAAAGGCCAAACAGCTTGCCTAGGTGGAAGTTTGGACTGGCGGCAACGGGAACACCAGCGACAGGCGGCTGAAGCTCCAAGACGGGATGGAGAGGCTCAAACGCGAGCACCAGTAAACGTAGGCTCCAACCTGAATAGCCATGTTAGTGACAATCTAAACGCCGCCGACCAATTATTTCAGAGCGGGAATGATGGATGCAATAACGTTGCCATTGCCATCATGGCAGCCAACTCTCCTGCTATTTATGGCCCCACAAGTAAGGAGCAGCGAGCCGAGCTAAAAGAGTATGCAAAACGGTGCAATCTAAGGTACAACTAGTATGGCGAGACCCAGACAGGGCCAGCAGAATGGGCGCCGGAAAGTGGCAGCACAGGTAATCAGAGCCGAGCGATCCGGGCAGCGGCGTTGATCGCACCCAGGGCGCCGGACAGAAATTCGTGCCGCCACCTTTCTGCAGAAACGAAATGGCCCGACTCAGGAGCCAGACCATCCCCCCTAAATCTGCAGCAAATTGCAGGGTGGCCCGGCGAATTTTCTCAATTTTGTCAGGTCATCCATGAGGGAACCGCCGCAACGGCCCAAAAGGCTGCAGGCCCAAGCAGTGCCAGCCACCGATCAGCGGCTTCTGACAGCTGAATTAAGCTCTTCTGACGTGGCGCTTAAAAGGCTGACGGGGTAGGGGGAAGTCTGTCCGCTGGCACTGTTTGTCAAGAGACTTTTCAGGCTGCCGCTAGTGAAAGAACGGGCCGCAGGATCACCCTCCCCGGATCGGTCAACAGGGACCCGCAGCCAGGACAGCGGCGCAGTTCATGGGGTGGCGGTGGTTCTCCATAGGTCGTGATGGGGGAAAAGTGGCCACCCCAGATCAGGGTGCAGGGTGCGTCAGTTGCTCCCGGTATGCGTGCGCCAGCTGGGCGCAATCGACCCCCGCAGGCAGGGGTTCAGGCACCAGCCGATAGGACCACCCCCGGTCCCCCCCCCCGCAGCGATGGCGGCGGGCCTCCAGTCGGCAGCCAATGAGCCCGGCCAGGGCCCGTAGGGTGCCGCTGGCTCGTTTGCCTGGGCTCACTCTCAACGTGGCCCGCAGGCTGCTGGCGTGGGCGGTGGCGAGGGTCTGCAGCTGGAGCAGGCGGGCATCAGTGCCGGTGATCCATTCCCCGGCACCCTCCAGCCAGGCGGCCAGGCCCAGGGTTTCGGCGGCGGCCAGCTGATGACCCACCAGCTCCCGCACCAGATCCGGCGCCCAGGCCGTGCCGGTGGGGGCCAGCTGGGCAGCGCGGCGGCGATCGTGGGCTGCGGCCAGCTCCCGTCGGTCGGTCTGCTCCAGCAGCCAGCGGAAGCGCAACCGATGGCCCAGGCGCTGTCGGTCGGCTTCGAGTAGCTCAGGTGTGGGTGGTGCGGTCCCCAGCCCCCAGCGTCGGGCGATCCGGTGGCGCTGCAGCTGAGCCCGTTCTGCTGGGCTGAGCCGGCGGCGTTTTGCCAGCTCGGCTGCTTCCGCATCGGTCGGCATCGGCGCCGCGATCACGGCTCCATCAGCGGCGTCGGTTGCGGCCCTGGCGATCACCTCCAGCTCGGCCCTGGCCTCCCGGGTGAGGGGGCTTGAGGCCAGTCCGGTGGGATCGGCCACCGCCCAGCCTTCCGACCGCAGCAACCCGGCCACGGTGCAGGCGTAGGCGTGGCTCTGAGCGTTGCGGGTAGCGGCCAGCTCCAGCCAGCAGCGCAGCCAGGGTGATTCGTTGGCGGCGGCAGTCTCCCAGCCCCCAGCCCCCACCAGGGCGGCCAGCAGGTGGGCCTCATTGGTGGCCAGGTGTCGGAGTAGGGCCTCGGGGTTGGTGTCCCCGGATCCCTCCCGCAGCTGGGGGGCGATCGAGGGGCAGTAGATCCGCACAGGACAGGCCGGATCCCTGACGCGGCCGGCGGCCTGGGCCAAGTGTTCAGGGGGCAGCCGGCCCCCGGCACCGATCACCACCACCTCGGCGAACAGGCCCGGTTTGTCGATCGACAGGCCGGACGTGATCGAGGGCGAACAGATCACAACGTCATGGGCCTCGCTGGTGCCGTTTGGATCACGGCCCAGGGCTTCGGCGGCCTCCGGGTTCTCCGAATCGACTACCAGGATTCGAGCTTCCGGCCAGTGACGGCGCACCAGGGCGGCCAGGTTCGCTGCGGCCCCCTTGGCGTGGGATTGCTGGGCGGTGGTGAACACAAAGGCGCGGCGGCGGTCCTTGGCCAGCTCCAGCACGCGGGCCCGGCCCTGATCTGCCGCGCTGCGGGCAGTCAGGCCCTGGGGCACCAGCACGCGGCGGCCGTTCATCGGTTGGGCTTCGCTGGCCAGCAGGGTGGCGCGGCGGCCAGTGAGGGCCTCCAGCAGCCGGAGCACCGGGGTACACAGCTGCGCATCCATCCCGACCACGGCGCGGGCGGAGCGCAGCAGGGCCGCCGCTGTGGCCAGGGTCTCGGGCCGGTGCAAAGCCACCGCTGTCCCAGTCCCAAACAGCAGGTGTTCCACCCCCTGGGCGATCTCATCGAGCAGCAGCACGGGGCCGCGTCCATCGGCGCCGGTCCATTCATCGGGTCGGATGGCCAGGCCACTGGATGGCCGCAAACTGTCCCAGCACAGGCCCAGGCCCTGCAGGCGGCCATCGCTTCCGGGTGGTGCGGCCCAGGGCAGACCGACTGCTTCCGATTGCGATTCACCCAGGGCGGTCCGGTGCGTCGGCGAGATCCCCGGCACCCCATCGGCCAGGTGTGGAGCCATCAGGGCGGCGGCCAGGCGCGTTTTACCGCTGCCCATCGGTGCAGTCACCAACAGCAGGGGTGCGTCGGCGAGGGCCTGCAGATCCACCGCATCGGTCAGGTGCTGGCCAGCAGGGGCGATCAGATCAGCCCGCCGCAGGCGGGGCAGCACCGGCTCTGCAGCCAGGGGCCGCAGGGACGCGGCCAGGGTCTCCCAGCTCACCCCAGCAGCCAGGGCATCGTCTGCTCCCTTATGTGGGCCAGGGCAGCAGCCCACCAGCACCACAGCACCGGAGCGCTCCAGCAGGCGACCCAGGCGGCGGGCGGCCCGTGGTTCGGCAGGGTCGGGGCGGTCGCTGCCATCGAACAGAACCCAGACCGGGCGGCCCCGGAGGGGCACGGCGCCCAGCTCGGGCAGCAGGGCAGCAGGCCCGCTGCGGCGGCCATCGGTGCTTCGTGCGCCGGACCGGGGGGCACCATTCCAGATGCCAGACAGCGCGACCGCAGGCACCCCAACAGACAGCAGGGCGCCGGCTTTCTTCGCCCCCTCAGTCACCACCAGCGGCAGTGCCCCGGTCTGGGCCCACCAGCGCCAGAAAGCGCCAGCGTTGCCGGTGTGATCGGCCGCCACCTCGGGCGGCAGGGTCAGCCGGAAGCGATCGGCCACCAGCAGGGCCACCGCCGCAGGCACCCGCAGCCAGAAACAGCGGGCATCGGTGCCGGTCGGATGTTCGTACTTTCGGGGCTTGTCCTTGGTGGCGTCCCAGCGGGGCGCGTCGGGCTTGAGGCATCCCCAGGCCATCGGTGCCCAGTTGGCCAGCGGATCGAGGCCGGAGCACCACCAGCCGCCAACCTCTGCGATGGGCTCCAGCGGCGCCAGCAACCGCCGCACCGCTTTGGTGGCGTACTGGGTTGCATGACCCCCTAAAGCATCCAGCCGGTCGCCGGCCAAGGCTTCGACAACCTCCAGGCCCTGCAGGCTGACGACGTTGGCTGCAGCGAGGGCCGGGTGACAGGCGCTGCCATCGATCCATTCCGCCAGGTGGCGGGGCCAAGGGGTCTCAGGTCCACCAGATGGCACGGCATCCCAGCCGCTGCCGATCTGGGGCGCTGCCACCGCTGGTGGCACCCATGCAGCCCGTCTGCGGCGCAACGGTTGTATCGATCCACCTTCCGTTTGTACTGATTGTCTGGTACTATTCGGCTCAAGAACTGGGGGTCTCCCTGGTGGGTTCCCGGTTGCTGCTCTGGCCTGAGAAACGAGCGCAGCACCGGGATTGTTTGTGAGAAGGGCTCCCCTCGGGGGGCCTTTCTTTGTTTCATGAAACCGGCTGCCGGTCAATGGCGCCAGCCGGTGGGCGATCAGCCGGTCAGGGCCTCAGCCAGTTGGGCCGATGCCTGGGCCAGCAGGGCCCGGGAGAGGGCAGCCCGCGAGCACCCCAGCCGGGCGGCCTGACCGTCAAGGTCAGCCACCAGAGCAGGCGGCAGGCGCAGGCTCAGGGGCGGCAGCAG